>NZ_JANADR010000001.1:2045357-2727142 GCF_024199925.1 Bradyrhizobium sp. CCGUVB1N3 | reverse complement strand
TCGGCGCTGATGACTTCAACCCGGTGCCGGTGACCTCGCTGACCTTCATCGCGCCGATTGCAGACGCGCTGCAATACGCCATGCTCTCGACCGGCCTGACGCTCAATTTCGGCATCGCCACGGTCGCCGGCGTGTTCGCCGGCAGCCTCGTCACGGCTCTTGCAACGGGCCGCTTCCATCTCGAAGGCTATTCATCGCCGCGCCACATGCTGCGCTCGGCGGGTGGCGCGGCGCTCATGGGCATCGGCGGCGTGATGGCCTTCGGCTGCTCGATCGGGCAGGGGCTGACCGGCCTCTCGACGCTGGCGCTGGCATCGTTCGTTGCGGTCAGCGGCATTCTGCTCGGCACCGCCGCGGGCCTGCGTGGGCTGCTTCGCGTTGAGCCGCTGAAGTCGGCAGCGGAAACCGCGTCAAGTCGCCCAGCATGACGCTGCACCCTCGCCCCTTGTGGGGGAGGGTGGCTTCGATGCTACGCATCGAAGCCGGGTGAGGGGTTCTCTCCGCGAGTCATTCTCTTGCGGTTTGATGCATAGATCGAGACCCCTCATCCGGCGCTTCGCGCCACCTTCTCCCACAAGGGGAGAAGGAAGAGCAACTATTCCGCGGCTTTCGTCACGATCCTGATCTCCGACGTCAGCGTGCGGTGCACCGGGCATTTATCGGCGATCTCCATCAATTTCTTGCGCTGCTCGGCGTCGAGCGCGCCGTCCATTGCGATCACGCGGTCGATCTGGTCGAGCATGCCCTCGCTGGTCTCGCACTCCTCGCAATCTTTCGCGTGGATCTTGGAATGCTTCAGCGTCACGGTGACGCGATCGAGCGGCAGCGATTTGCGGTCGGCATAGAGCCGCATGGTCATGGAGGTGCAGGCGCCGAGGCCAGCGAGCAGGAAATCATAGGGGCTGGGGCCGGCGTCCTCGCCGCCGGCGGCAACCGGCTCGTCGGCCACCAGCCGGTGCGGACCGACGGAGATCAACTGGTTGAACTTACTCTTGTGGGTCTCCTGCACCACGACCTGGCGCGGCGCTTCAGGGAGATCGGCCACTTTTGCAGGTCTTGCCGCTTCGACATAGCGGCTCGCCCAGGCTGCAATGACATCGGCGGCATAAACGGCGTCGCTCGTCTTGCTGAGCAGATGATCAGCGTGATCGAGCGAAACGAAGCTCTTCGGATGTTTCGCCGAGACGAAGATCTTGGTCGCATTGTCGATGCCGACGGTATCGTCGACCGGCGAATGCATCACCAGCAGCGCCTTGTGCAGGGTCGTGATATCCTTAATCAGCTCGTGCTCGACGATGTCGTCGAGGAATTCGCGCCTGATGCGGAAGGGCCGCCCCGCGAGCGACACCTCGACCTCGCCCTGCGTGCGGATGTTGCTCAGGTGCTCCCTGAACAGCCCGGTGACGTGCGCAGGGTCCGATGGCGCAGCAACCGTCACCACCGCCTTGGCTTCCGGAATCTTTCCGGCTGCCGCCAGGATCGCAGCGCCGCCGAGGCTGTGGCCGATCAGGATCGCCGGCGCCTTGCGTGTTGCGCGCAGATGGTCGGCCGCGTGGACGAGATCGGCGACGTTGGAGGAGAAGGTGGAGTTGGCGAAATCGCCCTCGCTGGAGCCAAGCCCGGTGAAATCGAAGCGCAGCACGGCGATGCCTTTGGCTGCGAGCGCGACCGCGATGCGGCGCGCGGCCAGCACGTCCTTGCCGCAGGTGAAGCAATGCGCAAACAGCGCGTAGGCTGCGGGCTCGCCCTCCGGCAATTCCAGCGCGGCCGCTAGCAGATGGCCGCCTTCGCCCGTGAATTGAAAGCGTTCCATCGGCATAGGCCTTCTCGTTGTGCGTGAGTGTCAGTCGCCGGAATAGCGCTCTTCGACCCAGGGATCGCCGCGGTTATGATAGCCGCGGACTTCCCAATAGCCGGGCGCATCTTCGGTCAGAAACTCGATCGCCTGGAGCCATTTGGCGCTCTTCCAGAAATAGAGATGCGGCACGACCAGTCGCACCGGACCGCCATGTTCCTCGGACAGCGGCTGGCCCGACCAGCTATGGGCGAGCAGGGCGTCGTCAGTGGCGAAATCCTCCACCGACAGATTGGTGGTGTAGCCGTCATAGGAATGCAGCACGACGAAGCGAGCATCATCGTGCGGCTGGCAGGCCGCAAGCAGCTCGCGCGTCGCAAGGCCCACCCACTGATTGTCGTAGCGCGACCAGGTCGTCACGCAATGGATGTCGGAGGTGAATTGCGCCTGTTTCTGCGCCGTGAATTCCGCAAACGTCCAGAACACCGGGTTCTCGATCGCGCCGTAAACGTCGAGCCGCCAGCGTTCCCGCGAAATTTCCGGTGTGAGGCCCAGATCGAGCACGGGCCAATCCTTGGTCAGATGCTGCCCGGGCGGCAGGCGCTGGTCTTCCGGGCGCGTGATCCTGCCGGTGAGGAACCGGCCCTCGCGCGCCCATTTCTCCTTGGTCCGCGTCAGCTTGCTTTCGGGCGGCGGCTCGTTCTCGTCAGCCATGGTTTACTCGTGGCGTCCACTCGTGGCGTCTACTCGTGACGATGCATCGCGGAAGCATGCTTGGTGTCGCGCATCGTAGCATAGATGATCAGCGAGAGGCAGATGATGCCGCTGAGATAGTAGTAGAACCAGTCCTCGTGCCCGATGGTCTTGAAATAGAGCGCGATCGCCGGCGCCGTGCCGCCGAACAGGGACACCGTGATTGCATAGGGTAGTCCCACGCCGAGCGCGCGAACGTTGGTGGGGAACAGCTCGGCCTTCACCACCGCGTTGATCGAGGTGTAGCCGGCGACGAACAGCCAGGCGCAGCAGATCAGCACGAACGCCATAAAGGGCGATTTCGTCTCCTTCAGCGTCATCAGCAGCGGGACGGTTGCGAGTGTGCCGGCGACGCCGAAGAAGATCAGCAGCGGCTTGCGCCCGATCCTGTCGGAGATCGCACCATAGATCGGTTGCAGGATGGTCGCGAAGATCAACGTGCCGAAGATCACGAAGGTGGTCTGGTCCTCGGTCAGCCCGACCGAGAGCTTGACGAAGGTCTGCATGTAGGTGGTGAAGGTGTAGAATGCCGCGGTGCCGCCGGCCGTGAGGCCCACCACAAGCAACAGCTCCCGCGGATATTTCAGAAGGTTGGCGATCGAGCCGGTCGGCTTCACCACCTTCTTGGCTTCTTCGAACGCTTCGGTCTCATGCAGGCCGCGCCGCATCACCGCGGCGAAGATCGCCAGCATCGCACCGATCGCAAACGGAATGCGCCAGCCCCAGGCCTTCAGCTCCTCGGGCGTGAGGAACACTTTTTGCAAGAGCAGCAGCACGATGATCGCGGTGAGCTGCCCGCCGATCAGCGTGACGTACTGAAAGCTCGAATAGAAGCCGCGATGCCTGGGATCGGCGACCTCGCTCAAGTAGGTGGCGCTGGCGCCATATTCGCCGCCGAGACTCAAGCCCTCGATCACGCGCGCGATGGCCAGGATGGCCGGGGCGGCAAGACCGATCGAGGCATATGTTGGCGTCACCGCGATGATCAGCGAGCCGAAGCACATGAAGACGACGGAGAGCGTCAGCGAGATCCGGCGCCCGAAATGATCGGCGAGATGGCCGAAGAACCAGCCGCCCAGGGGGCGCATCAGGAAGGTCGCCGCGAACACGACGGCGACGTTGAGTTGCTGGACGACAGGATCCTCGCCAGGGAAGAACGCCGGCGCGAAGTACAGCGCAAACGCCGTATAGGCGTAAAAATCATACCATTCGACGAGATTGCCGATCGAGCCAATGAAGATCGCCTTGATGCGGCGTTCGGCGTCGGCAATGTCGAAATGTTCGGAGGCCGGCTTGATTGCTTGGTCAGTCATCACCGGCCTCCCAGAACATTTTCTGTCTGGAAGCTACATGGCCTTTCCAAGCAGAAATGGCAACTGGCGAGGGCCGCGCACGGTCCCTTGCGACCAGGTCACGGTACCCGCCGGGTCGAGCCGGAAGTCCGGGATTCGCTTCAACCATTCCTCAATCGCGACCTGCATCTCCATCCGCGCCAGGTTGGAACCGACGCAGCGGTGAATGCCGAGGCCGAAGGCGGCATGGCGGTTCTCCCGGCGGTCGAGCACGACCTTGTCGGCATCGGGGAACATCCTGGGGTCGCGGTTGGCGGCGGGGAAGGACAGCAGCACCATGTTGCCAGGCTTGACGGGGCAGCCGGAGATGGTCGTCTCCTTCACCACCTCGCGCGCCATCGTCACCGGCGAATAGGCACGCAAGAGCTCCTCGACGGCGATCGGCATCAACTCGGGTTCGGCGATCAGGCGCTCGCGGTCCGCGGGCGTTTTCGCGAGGTGCCAGAGCGAGGAGCCGATCGCGCTCCAGGTGGTGTCGATGCCGGCGATCAGGAGCAGCCGCAGCGAGCCGTAGATGTGAGAGTCCTCGAGCGGTTGCCCGTTCTTGTCACGGGCGTTGAGGAGATAGGAGATCAGGTCGTCGCCGGGCGTCTTCCTGCGCGCTTCGACATGACCGGCGAAATAATTGGTCATCTCCTCGGCCGCCTGCTTCAGCATCATCTCGTTCTTGATGCTCAGCTCGAGGATCATGTGGATCCACTTGATGAAGAGGTCGCCGTCGCTCTCGGGGATGCCGAGCATGTGGGCGATCGCGCGCACCGGGACGTGCTTGGTGTAGCGTGCGGCCGCATCGACCTTGCCGTCGGCGATGAATTCGTCGATCAGCTCGTTGCAGATGGCGCGGACGCGCGGCTCGAGCTTCTTCATCGCATCCGGCGTGAACGGCGGCAGCAGCAATTGCTTGGCCGGCTTGTGGTCCGGCGGATCGGAGGTGATCGGCGGCGCCGCGTTCTTGGCGACTTCGGGCCGCTCATCGCGAACGATGATGCGGCGTGAGGAGAAGCTTTCGGTGTCGTTGGCGATCTGCCGCACCGCTTCGTAGGTCGTCGGCAGATAGCAGCCGAGAAAGCGCTCGGTGTGCACGACGGGACTTGCAGCACGCATCTGGTCCCAGATCGGGAAGGGATCTTCCGTCCAGTGCGGATCGGTGTGGTCGAAATCGTGGAGCCAATCGGTGACGGGCGGATGGGCGGCGGGTTGGCTGACGTCGGACATCTCTGGATCCTCGGGGCTTGTGTTCACGGAAGAACGCAGGAACGAGCGCAACGACGCGCTATTCCTCGGTTACTTCGATCGCGATTTCCGGGCAGTTGGATTTGGCAAGCCAGGCCTTGTCTTCCAGGCCGGTAGGCACCGTGCCGTCGCCGACCTCGTGCGCATTGCCGTATTCGTCGAGCTCGAACAGTTCCGGTGCCAGCGCCTTGCAGCGGGCGTGGCCCTGGCACTTGTCGGGATCGACGTGAACTCTCAGCCGTTCTGCCATTTAAGCTCCCTCGGTCATGCGCATGCGGGCCCCTCGCGGGGCCGGGCGTGTTCCTCAATTGATTTTTGTCCGCGGCGTTCACCGCGAAGTTAAGTTATAGTATATTACATTGCGGACGGGCTTCCCCTGTCAAGCGCAAACTTATAGGTTTTCGCTCAACATGCCGACACAACTCGCCCGCAAGCCGCAAAACGCCTATCACCATGGCGATCTTCGCGACGCCCTGATCAAGGCCGCCTTGCGTGAGGCCGAGCAGGGCGGGGCGGAGGCGATCAGCATCAAGGCGCTGGCCAAGGAACTCGGCGTCTCCCAACCTGCGCCGTATCGTCATTTCGCTGACCGCGAGGCATTGCTCGCCGCGGTGACGGCGGAAGCCTTCCGGCAATTCACCGCTGTGCTGCGCGAGGCCATGGCAAAGCCATCGAAGCAGTCGAAGCTTTCACGGCTCGCCCAGGCCACACTGGATTTCGGCCTGCGTCGCAACGGCATCTACCGGCTGATGTTCGCCTCGCGCATCGCCTCCTGCGCGGACGCGGGGAGCGAGCTGCACGCAGCGACAAACGAGACCTTCGCGCTGGTGATCGAGGCGCTGGAGGTGCCGGCCGTCGGCTATTTGCGTGAGCGGCATGCGCTGAAGATCTGGGCCGCGCTGCACGGTGTGGTGATGCTGGCCGAGCAGGGCATGCTCACCGGCCGGTCGGCGCACACCACGCGCGAGGAGCTGGTCGAGGATTTCGTGGCCGAGACCAAGCTCGCTCTCGATGCCGCGATCAAGGAAGCCCGCCGCCGCGGCGGGCTAGCGCTTCACCGATAATAGCTTCATCAGTTTCAGCACGGCGCTATCAGGCGTCGTCACCACCGGCCTGCCGGTTGCATCCGCGACCAGCGGCGCGGTGGCTGCGATACTGAACTGCGCGAGCGCGATCACGTCGCAGTCGCGCAGGTCTTTCGAGGCTTCCGCAATCAGCCGATCGTGCGTCGCGCGGTCGCCGCGATCGAGCGCGGCGAGCGCGCCTTCGGCGAGCTTCGGAACGATCTCGACAGAGGCTGGAAACTCCGGCGGCATCGATTGCAGCGTCGGCGGGAAGGTCGAGAGCAGGCCGATTTTCCGGCCCATCGTTGCCGCCTGCTCGATCATCGCTTCGTTCGGTTTCAGGACCGGCATCGGCGCATGCGCACGCGCCACCGCCTCGATGCAAGGCCCGAAGGCCGAGCAGGTGAACAGGATCGCGTCAGCCCCGGTCGCGACGGCGTACTCGCCGAGCGCGAGGAAGCGGTCGGTCATGGCGTCGGTGAGCGCGCCGTCGCGCGCCAGATCCGCCGACAGGCTGTCGTCGAGCAGGTTCATCAGCCGCGCTTCCGGCCACAGGCGCGCGAACGCCGTTTCGATCGGGGCGATGGAATGCTTGAGCGCGTGGATCAGTGTGATGCGAGGGGGCGTCATCATCGAAGGTGGCTGCCTGGCTAAGGTCTCGTGCCCCGGCTCAGCAGCGCAATACGCAGTATTGCGCTGCTGAGCCGGGGCCCATTTGTGGCTGCTGGGTCCCGGCTCTGCGCATCAGCGTTACACGCTGCAGCGCGTCCGGGACACAGGGCATAGCCGTTACTTGAACGGAATGGCGTACATCAAGCCGCCCTTGGCCCAGAGGCCGTTGAGGCCACGCTCGAGCTTCAGCGGGCTGCCTTTGCCGACGTTGCGCTCGTAGATCTCGCCGTAATTACCGGTCGCCTTGATCGCCGTGACCAGCCATTTGTTGTCCAGCCCAAGCCGCGAGCCGAGATCGCCGGAGGCGCCAAGCAGCCGCTGCACCGCGGGCGTCTGCGACTTCGCCATCTCCTCGACATTGGCCTGCGTCACGCCGAGCTCTTCCGCCTCGATCAGCCCGTAATGCAGCCAGGTGATGATGTCGCTCCAGACTTCGTCGCCATTGCGGGTGAAGGGCCCGAGCGGTTCCTTGCTGATGGTCTGCGGCAGCACGACGTAATCGGCCGGGTTCGGTGCGGCGGTCGTGACCGCGCCGGCAAGCGCCGAGGCATCCTGGGTCATGGCATCGCAGCGGCCGCCGAAGAAGGTCTGGTACATGGTGTCGACGCGGTCGAACACCAGCGGCTTCCAGTCGATGCCGTTGGCGCGGCCGTAGTCACCGAGCGTCACCTCATGCGTGGTGCCCTGCGCGACGCACACGGTGGCGCCCTTGAGATCCTTCAGCTCCTTCACGCCGAGATCCTTCTTCACGACAAAACCCTGGCCGTCGTAGAAGTTGATCGGTCCCTGCCGCAAGCCCAGCGTGACACCGCGCAAATAGGTCTGCGTCGAGTTGCGGTAGAGCACGTCGATCTCGCCCGATTGCAGCGCGGTGAAACGGTTCTGCGCGGTCAGCGCGACATAGCGCACCTTGTTGGGATCGCCCAGCACGCCGGCGGCGAGCGCGCGGCAATAATCGACGTCGAGGCCTTTGTAATTGCCTTGCGAGTCCGGCGCGGAGAAGCCGGCAAAGCCGGCGCTGACGCCGCACACCAGCGTGCCGCGGTTCTTCACCGTGTCAAGCGTCGCAGCCGACGCCGCGCTGCTCGAAGCCGCGAGCAAGCCTGCCGCGATAATCACGTTCCTCATCATGCTACTCTCCCCTCAGTGATTGACACTACGCAACACGTTGTCGACGGCCGTGCCGAGCCTGTCGACAATCAGGTCGATCTCGTTCGCCGAGGCGATGTAGGGCGGCGCCAGCAACACGTGGTCGCCGCGGACGCCATCGACGGTGCCGCCGCCGGGATAGCAGCCGAGCCCCTCGGCGAAGGCGGCCGCCTTGATCTTCTGATGCAGCTTGAGCGTCGGATCGAACGAGGTGCGCGTCGCGCGATCGGCGACGAGCTCGATCGCCCAGAACAGGCCGCGGCCCCTGATATCGCCGATGTGGCGATGATTGCCGAAACGCTCGGTCAGCCGCTGCTCGAGCTGACGCCCGCGCTCCCTGATCTGGTCGAGCAGGGCGTCCTCGCGGATCACCTCCTGCACAGCGAGGGCCGCGGCGCAGGCGAGGGGATGGGCCAGATACGTGTGGCCGTGCTGGAATGCGCCGCTTCCGGCGCGGATGGTGTCGATGATCTTTCCGCTCGCGAGCATCGCGCCGATCGGCTGGTAGCCGCCGCCGAGACCCTTGGCGATTGCCTGGATGTCGGGCGCGATGCCTTCCTGCTGCCACGCATGCATGGTGCCGGTGCGGCCCATGCCGCACATGACCTCGTCGAGGATGAGCAGCGCGCCATGGCGGTTGCAGATCTCGCGCACCGCCCTGAAGTAGCCATCGGGCGCAGTGACGGCGCCGGCGGTAGCGCCGACGACCGGCTCGGCAAGAAACGCTGCGACGGTGTCGGGACCGAGCCGCTGGAATTCGGCTTCGAGTTCGGCGGCCAGCCGCGCCACGAACGCTGCATCGGACTCGTTGTCGCGCTTCTCGTGATAGGCAAAGGCCGCCGTCACATGGCTGAAGGCGCCGGACAGGAGCGGCGCATAGGGCTCGCGGCGCCAGGCGTTGCCGCCGGCAGCGAGTGCGCCCAGCGTATTGCCGTGATAGCTCTGCCGCCGCGCGATGAAGTGTTGCCGCTGCGGCTCGCCGCGCTCGATGAAGTATTGCCGCGCAAGCTTGATGCTGGCTTCGATCGCCTCCGATCCGCCGCTGACGAAATAGGCGTAGGCGAGCCCGCCGGGTTCGTGGCCGACCAACGTTTCGGCAAGCCGCTCCGCCGCCTCGGAGGAGAAGAACGCCGTGTGCGCGTAGGCCAGCGTCGAGGCCTGCTTCGCCAGCGCCGCGATGACGCGCGGATGCTGATGGCCGAGACAGGAGACGGCGGCACCTCCCGAGGCGTCGAGCACGCGCCGTCCGTCTTCGGCGATCAAGTAAACGCCTTCGCCGCCGATCGCCTTCGGCGGCGTCTCGCGCAAGGAACGGTGTAGCACGCGGCTCGTACGGCTGCTCATGGGTCAACCTTTCTCTGAGACGTAGATGGCGGTCGCGGTCAATCGCGCCTCGGTGTCCTGAAGGCGTTTCTTCGCAGCCGCGCCGCCGAGCGAGAACGTTACCGCGGCGAGCGACTGCGCAATCGCGATCGCACCGGTGAGGCTCGGGAAGAATCCGGGGGAGGACGCTGCTTCAAACAGCAGCACGTGGTCCGCGCCCTCGGCCATCGGTGCGGTAACGCTGTCCGCGATCGAGACTAGCGTCGCGCCGGCGCGATAGGCAGCCTGGGCAACGCGAACACTTGCGCCCGTGTAGGGCATGAAGCCGATCACCACGACCGCGTCGCCCGAACGGAAGGCGCCGAGGTCGAGATCGTCAGGGCCGGAGCCGCCGACGATCTGCACCTCGCCCGCGCGGAACAGCCGCAGCTCATAGTTCAGGAGCTCCGCGACACTGCGGCAGCTCCGAAAACCTGCAATCCAGATGCGCTTTGCGCCGTGCAAGGCCTTCGCGGCGTCGGCCACGGAGGTGGCCGAGATCCGCGGCAGGCCCGCAGCTTCCGCTTCGAGCTTGTCGGTGATCAGCGCAACGTCGGAATTCGGACCGTGGCGGCTCCCCTTGGCGCGGCCGGAGAATGGAGATGTCTGCGATGGCCGCCGCGCTTCCGTCAGCGCAGCGCGCAGCGCGTCCCAGCCGGAATAGCCGATCGCCTTGGCAAGCCGCGTGAACGCGGCGGGGTCGGCGCCGGCTTCGGCCGCGAGGTCGCGCATCGAGCGGGTGGTGGCGTCGTAGTCATTGGCCGCGACAAAACGCCCGACCTCCTGCAATCGCATCGGGAGCGATGGCAATGCGCTGCAGATTTCGCTCAACGGCGAGGATTTGGCGGGCTCGGCCATGAAACATTTGTTGCATATTTCATTGATTGGTGCAACAGTTGATGCGCGCCGACGAGGCGCATGGCCGGAAATCGCTGCTTTCAAAGCGTTTTGAGGATTTTTGTGCTGTGACGACTGATAGCCCCAGACCGCCGCCGCGCCGGACATTCTCGCTCGTGCTGGGAGGCCCCCAGCTCAAGGGCCTGCTGTGGCAGATCCTCGTCGTCGGCGTTGCCCTCGCCATCATCGCCTTCCTCTGGTCCAACACCGTTCACAATCTCTCGGCACGGCGCATCTCGACCGGCTTTGCGTTCCTCGGCCGCGAGGCCGGCATGCCGATCGCCGACAGCCTGCTCGCCTACAGCCCGAAGGACACGTATTTCTGGGCGTTCGTCGTCGGTGTCGCCAATACCTTGCGCGTCGCCGTCATCGGCATCGTGCTCGCGACCCTGCTGGGAACGCTGATCGGGATCTCGCGACTGTCGACCAACTGGCTATTGTCGCGGCTCGCCGCCGTCTATGTCGAGGTGCTGCGCGATATCCCGCTGCTGTTGCAGCTCCTGTTCTGGTACGTGCTGATGCAGGCGCTGCCGGCCGCGCGCGCCGCATGGCGGCCGATCGAGGGCATCTTCCTGTCCAATCGCGGACTGATCCTGCCGTCGATCCCGATCGGCGACGGGCAGCTTTGGGTGTTCGGCACGGCGGCGATCGGCGCGGTCGTCTTCTACGTCGTAAGGCGAGCTCAGATTGCGCAGCAGATGCGCGACGGCAGGCCGCGGCCGGCCTGGCCTTTTGTGCTCGGCCTCATCGTCGTGCTGCCGGCGCTGATGTCGTGGCAGCTCGGTGTGCGCTGGACCATCGCGTGGCCCGAGCTGCGCGGCTTCAACTTCGTCGGCGGCTTGACGCTCGCGCCTGAATATTTTGCGCTGCTGATCGCGCTCGTCACCTACACTTCGGCCTTCATCGCCGAGATCGTGCGCAGCGGTATTCAGTCGGTGCCGCGCGGACAGTGGGACGCCGCCAACGCGCTCGGTCTGCGCCGCAGCTTCATGCTGAGGCAGATCATTTTGCCGCAAGCGCTGCGCGTCATCGTGCCGCCGATGACGAGCCAGTATCTGAACCTCACCAAGAACTCCTCGCTTGCGGTCGCGATCGGCTATCAGGACGTGGTCTCGATCGCCAACACCACGCTGAACCAGACCGGGCAGGCGATCGAGGCGATCGCGCTGATCATGGCGGTGTTCCTGACCATCAGCCTGTCGATCAGCTTCTTCATGAACTGGTACAATGCGCGGATTGCGCTGGTGGAGCGCTGAACATGACCGCGATCACCGAAATTCCGGAATCGCCGCGCGCCATGCGCCGCCCGCAATCCGGCAACCGCATGCTGCGCTGGCTGCGCGCCAACCTGTTCTCCTCGATCCCGAATGGGATCATCACGCTCGTGCTCTTCGCAGTGCTCGCCAAGGGCGTGATCAGCTTCGTGCAATGGGGCATTGCGAACGCGGTCTGGCTGACGCCTGCGAATGACTCCAGCGCCTGCCGCGCGGCGCGTGGATTAGGTGCCTGCTGGGCCGTCATTCCCGAAAAGTACCGCTTCATCCTGTTCGGTACCTATCCCTTCGATGAGCAGTGGCGGCCGGCGCTCGCGGTTCTGCTGTTCATCGCGCTGTTCTACGTCTCGACCCGTCGCGCGTGGTGGCGGCGCGAGCTCGCCTATGTCTGGATCGCCGCACTGGCGCTGATCAGCGTGCTGATGTGGGGCGGCGTGCTCGGGCTGTCCTTCGTCTCGCAGGACCGCTGGGGCGGATTGCCGGTGACGCTGATCCTGGCGACGTTCGGTCTGGCCTTCGGCTTCCCGCTCGGCATCCTGGTTGCGCTCGGCCGGCGCTCGAAATTGCCGGCGATCCGCTCGCTCTGCGTGCTCTATGTCGAGTTGATCCGCGGCGTGCCGCTGGTGAGCCTGCTCTTCATGGCGAGCGTGATGTTTCCGCTGTTCATGCCGGGCGGCTTCAACATCGACAAGCTGCTCCGCGCGCAGATCGCGATCATCCTGTTCGCCGGCGCCTATCTCGCCGAAGTGATCCGCGGCGGTCTCCAGGCCGTGCCGCGCGGGCAATATGAGGCCGCTGATGCTCTGGGACTGTCCTACTGGCGCAAGCAGCGGCTGATTGTCCTGCCGCAGGCGATCCGCCACGTCATCCCGCCGCTGGTCAACACCTTCATCGCCTTCTTCAAGGATACCAGCCTTGTCCTGATCATCGGCATCTTCGACCTGCTGACGACAGCCAAGACCGCGATCATCGATCCCGCCTGGCAACAGTTCTCGGTCGAAGTCTACATCTTCATCGCCGCGATCTATTTCGCCTTCTGCTTTGCGATGTCGCGCTACAGCCGGAGCCTGGAAGCGGGGACGGCGAGGTGAGCTTCTCTCGTGTCCCGGACAAGGTGCAGCGCGTCAGCGCTGCGCCGTAGAGCCGGGACCAAGGCGGATGCAGGCTGGATCGCTGAGGGATGGGCCCCGGCTCTGCAGCGCACCGCCGAAGTAGCGCTGCGCTGCGTCTAGGGCACGAAAGCGTTACTTCTTCACCCGCGGATCAATCGGCGTCGTCCCACGCACGCCCAAAATATCCTCCAACATCTTTGCGCCGGCGATGACCGTTGCGTCGCCGCGCGGGGCGGACACGACCTGCACGCCGACCGGGAGGCCCGATGCGGTGAAGCCGCAGGGCAGCGACAGCGACGGGCAGCAGGCGAGCGTGATGGCGTAGACGATGCCGAGCCACTCGATGTAGTTGTCGAACCGCTTGCCGGCGCATTCGGCGACATAGCGGTGCTCGATCGGGAATGGCGGCACGATCGTCGTGGGCGTGAGCAGAAGGTCGTAGGTTTTGAAGAACTCGATCGCGCGCGCCGTCATAGCGACGCGCTGCGCCTCGGCGCGCTCGAGCCTCTCGACCGTGAGCTTCAGCCCTTCCTCGATATTCCAGATCACCTCGGGCTTGAGCAGGTCGCGCTTCGTGCGCAGCAAATTCGCCTTGCTGATGGCGAAATCGAAGGCGCGCAGCACGTGGAAGCATTCATGCGCCTCGCGCCAGTCCGGATGCGCCTCTTCCACGATCACGCCCGCTTCCGCAAAACGCTCTGCCGCCTTGCGTGTGATCGCCTTGACCTCGGGATCGACCGGCGTGATGCCGAGATCGGGCGAAAAGGCGACGCGCTTCGGCTTGTTGCCGGCACGCGCAGCCGACAGAAATGATGTCGCAGGCGAGGGCAGCGAGAGCGGATCGGCGGCATGCTCACCGCTCATCGCATCCAGCAGCAGCGCCAGATCCTCGACATTGCGGGCCATCGGACCCTGGACGCCGAGATTGCGGTCAACCGCCGATTTCGGCGTATGCGCGACACGGCCGATGCTCGGCCGCATGCCGACGATGCCGCAGAAGCTCGCGGGGCTGCGCAGGCTGCCGCCCATGTCGGAGCCGTGTGCGAGCCAGGCCATGCCGGTGGCAAGCGCGACCGCCGCGCCGCCGGAGGAGCCGGCCGCGGACTTCGACGTGTCCCAGGGATTGAGTGTCGCGCCGAACACCTCGTTGAACGTGTTGGCGCCGGCGCCGAATTCCGGCGTGTTCGACTTGGCGTAGACGACCGCGCCGTTGGCTTCGAGATGTTCGACCAGAAGGTCCGATCGCGCCGGGATATTGTCCTTGAAGATCGGCGAGCCCTGCGTGTTCAGCACGCCGGCAACGTCGGTCAGATCCTTGATCGGTACTGGCAGGCCTGCAAGCAGCCCGCGCTCGGCGGCCGGCTTCTGCATCAGCGCCCTGGCGCCTGTCCGCGCGCGATCGAAGCACAGCGTGGGGAGCGCGTTGACCTTGCCCTCGACCTCCGCGATGCGCTTCTCCACGACGTCGAGGAGATCAAGCGGCGTGACGTCGCCGGCACGCAGCTTGTCGACGACGGCGCATGCGGTTTCGTGGATCAACTCTGACAACTCAGCAACTCCCCGGTTCTTGCATTCGTCATTCCGGGGCGGTGCGTAGCACCGAACCCGGAATCTCGAGATTCTCAGGTGCGCAACTGCGCACCATAGTTCGCTCTTCGAGCGCCCCGGAATGACTGGTGTTCGCTAACCCCAACCCGCGCTGATCCCGCCATCCACGGTATAGATGACCCCCGACGTATAACCGGAGCGGTCCGAGGCCAGAAACGCCATCAGGTCGCCGATCTCGCGCGCATGCGCGGGCCGGCCGAGCGGCAGGCCCTTCTGAAATTCCTTGTAGCGGCTCTCGTCGCCGAACTGGTGCTTTGCGCGAGTCTTGAGCAGCGTCACATGGCGGTCGGTGCCGACCGGACCGGGATTGATGCCGACCACGCGGATGTTGTCGGCGAGGCTCTTGCCCCCGAGCGCGCGGGTGAAAGCCATCAGCGCCGCATTGCCGGCGCTGCCGCAGATGTAGTTGGCGTCGAATTTCTCGCCGGCCGCGCCGATGTCGTTGACGATCACGCCGCCGCCGCGAGCCTTCATCTGCGCGTAGATCATGCGCGTGAGGTTGATGTAGCCGAACACTTTCAGCTCCCAGGCGTGCCGCCAGGTCGCCTCGTCGATCTTGTCGATGGAGCCGCCGGGAATGTCGCCGGCATTGTTGACGAGGATGTCGATGTCCGCGGCTTCCTTGGCGAGCCGCGCGACGTCTTCAGCTTTGCGCAAGTCCACGATGCTCATTGCCGCGTCGATCTGATGCGCCGAGCGCAAACGGTCAGCCAGCGCCTTGAGCTGGTCGCCGCTGCGGGCGGCGAGCAGGAGGTGGCAGCCTTCCTCGGCGAACGCTTCGGCGGCGGCCGCGCCGATGCCTTTGGACGCGCCGGTGATCAGGACGCGCTTGCCACGCAGATGCAGGTCCATGAGAATTCTCGCTGACGTCGGGGAACGGGATGAAATCAGTAGGCGGTTGTCCGCGCCACGGTCAACATTGCAGTGCAGCGTTGCACTGCCGGCGAGTTTGGTCCATTGCAGGCCCATCAACCAGGGCTCATGGTCGGCCCGGCCAGTTCAAGTCAGGACAACCAGAATGAGCAAGAAACAATATCGGATCGCGGTGATCCCCGGCGACGGCATCGGCAAGGAAGTAATGCCGGAGGGGCTGCGCGTGCTGGAGGCGGCCGCGAAGAAGCACGGCGTCTCCGTACAGTTCGACCATTTCGACTTCTCGTCCTACGACTATTACGAGAAGCATGGCCAGATGATGCCTGACGACTGGAAGGAGAAGATCGGCAAGCACGACGCGATCTACTTCGGCGCGGTTGGTTGGCCGGCAAAGATTCCGGATCACGTCTCGCTGTGGGGCTCGCTGATCAAGTTCCGCCGCGAGTTCGACCAGTATGTGAACCTGCGCCCGGTGCGCCTGATGCCGGGCGTTCCGTCGCCGCTCGCCAACCGCAAGCCCGGCGATATCGATTTCTGGGTGGTGCGTGAGAACACCGAAGGCGAATATTCGTCCGTCGGCGGCCGCATGTTCCCGGACACCGAGCGCGAATTCGTCACGCAGCAGACGGTGATGACCCGCGTCGGCGTCGACCGTATCCTGAAATTCGCCTTCGAGCTCGCGCAGTCGCGGCCGAAGAAGCACCTGACATCGGCGACCAAATCGAACGGCATCTCCATCACCATGCCCTATTGGGACGAGCGCGTGGAGGCGATGGCGAAGAAGTTTCCGGGTGTGAAGTGGGACAAGTACCACATCGACATCCTGACCGCGAACTTCGTGCTGCATCCGGACTGGTTCGACGTCGTGGTCGGCTCGAACCTGTTCGGCGACATCCTCTCCGATCTCGGCCCCGCCTGCACCGGCACCATCGGCATCGCGCCGTCGGGCAACATCAACCCCGAGCGCAATTTCCCGTCGGTGTTCGAGCCCGTCCATGGTTCGGCGCCCGATATCGCGGGGCAGGGCATCGCCAATCCGATCGGCATGATCTGGTCGGGTGCGATGATGTTCGAGCATCTCGGCGAGAAGGAAGCCGGCAAGTCGATCGTCGACGCCATCGAGCGCACGCTCGCCGAACGCACGCTGCGCACGAAAGACCTCGGCGGCAACGCCGACACGACCGCCTGCGGCAAGGCGGTCGCGGAGATGGTGGATTGATGTGAGCTGCTATTCACGGGTCGTCCCGGCGAAGGCCGGGACCCATAACCCCAGGGAGTAGTTGTGGCGCTAAGCTGCCAACCACGAGTCGTCGCATAACCACGTCCTGTGGTTATGGGTCCCGGGCTCGCGCTTCGCGCGCCCCGGGACGACGGCGGATTTATCCGCGCCCGTCCCTCAAGACGCAACGCCCGCAATCGCCAGCACGGTATGCATCAGCACGTTGGCGCCGGCGGTGCAGTCGCCTTGCGTCGCGTCCTCCAGCTCGTTGTGGCTGATGCCGTCCTTGCAGGGCACGAACACCATCGCCGCGGGCATGACCGTGTTGAGGTTGCAGGCGTCGTGACCGGCGCCGGAGGTGATGCGGCGGCTGGAATAGCCGAGCGCGTTGGCGGCATTCTCGACGGCCGCAATCAGCTTCGGGTCGAAATGCGTCGGCGCCTTGCGCCAGACCAGATCAAGCTTCACCTCGACCTTGCGGCGTGCGCCGATCTCGGCAATCGCGGCGCGCAGGTCGCGATCGAGCGCGTCCATGATCGCGGCATCCGCGCTGCGGCAATCCACCGTGAAGGCGATCTCGCCGGGGATGACGTTGCGCGAGGGATTTGCGATCACGGCCTCGCCGATGGTGCCGACTGCTTTCGGCCCGTGCTTTTTCGCGATGGCCTCCATCGCGAGCACGATCTCCGAGAGCGTCGCCAGTGCATCGCGGCGCAGCGGCATCGGCGTCGAGCCGGCATGGCTCTCGAAGCCGGTGATATGGCCGTCGTACCACAACACGCCCTGGCCGGAATCGACGACGCCGATGGTCTTGGCTTCGGCCTCCAGGATCGGTCCCTGCTCGATATGCAGCTCGACGAAGCAGCCGAGCTTCTGGAAGCCGACGGGCTTGTCGCCGCGATAGCCGATCGTATCCAGCGCCTGGCCGACCGTGATGCCCTCGGCGTCCTTGCGCGACAGGATATCGTCGGTGGTGAAATCGCCGACATAGGCGGCGGAGGCCATCATCGCGGGGGCAAAGCGCGAGCCTTCCTCGTTGGTCCAGTTGACGACGCAGATCGGGGCCTCGGTCTCGATGCCGGCGTCGTTCAGCGTGCGGATCACCTCGAGCGCGCCGAGCGTTCCCAGAATGCCGTCATATTTGCCGCCGGTCGGCTGGGTATCGAGATGCGAGCCGATGCCAACGGGTGGCTTCGACATGTCGCGGCCTTTCCGCAATCCGAACATCGAGCCGAGCGCGTCGACGTGCACCTCGAGGCCGGCATCCTCGCAGGCCTTGAGGAACCAGTCGCGCACCTGCTTGTCCTCGGCGCTCAGCGTCAGTCGCCGGACGCCGCCCTTCGCTGTCGCACCGAATTGCGCGGTCTCGTGGATGGAGCCCCAGAGGCGGGCGGAATCGATCTGCAGATTGGTAGCGGCTCGGCTCATGCGTTCGTTCCATTGTCGCTGTCATTCCGGGGCGGCTCGAAGAGCCGAGCTATGGTGCGCAATTGCGCACCTGAGAATCTCGAGATTCCGGGTTCTCGCTTCGCGAGCCCCGGAATGACGTTGAAGGTTGTCCGGCCGAATTTCAATGACGCGCCGCCATCTCCGCGTCAACCAGCAGGCTCTGTTGCGCGATCTGGCGGGCCAGCTCGGCGACGCGCTCGATGGCGACGACGTCGGGCGAGGCGAGCCAGCTTGCCGTGAAGGTCAGCGGCGTGATGTTGAGGTCGGTATCGAGCAGTTGCAACCGTCCATCGGCGAGTTCTTTCTCGACGATCGCCGAAGGAATCACGGCGATGCCGAGCCCTTCGACGGCCATGTGGATGACGGTGGCAAGCGACGCGCTCGCGTGCAGCCGGATCGGCGGCAACTCCGGCCGGTCGAACACCTCGCGCACGACCTCGTAGGGCTTGGTCTTGCGCGGGAAGGTGATGATCGGAAACCGCGCGAGGTCCTGCCGGGTCACGCGGCCATTGCCCAAGCCCAGAGACGGGCTAGCGAGAAAGCCGATCGGATAATCGACCAGCAAGCGGTTGTGCACGCCGGAGGCCGACAGCGGTCCCACCACGAAAGCGAGCTCGATCTCCTGCGCCAAGAGGCGCGCGGTCAAATTCGGCGTGATGTCGACCTCGATCTCCAGCGACAGGTTCGGATAGATCTCGTTCACGCTCTTGACGAGCCGCGGCAGCCAGGTGTGCACGATGGTCTCGGCGACGCCGAGCCGCATCACGCCGCGCATCGCGGATGCGTTGCCGATCTCGGCCATCATCGCCGCGCGCAGGCCGATCAGCTTCTCCGCATAGACCATCATCTGCCGGCCGCTCGGCGTCGGCGATGCGACGCGATGATCGCGGTTGAGGAGCTTGACGCCCATCTCGCGTTCGAGCTGGGCGATGCGCTGGGAGATCGCCGGCTGGGTGGTATTGAGCCGCGCCGCGGCCCCCCGGAAGCTGCCAAGCTTCACGACCCAGAGGAAGGTTTCGATCGACCTGAAGTCCAGCATTGGATGGAATTTCCCGATCGATAAATCAGATTTATCGATATTGATTAGAAAGGAAGATTAGACTTTATATCACGGCTGGTGTTGGCTGTCCTTGTCGAGATTATAGGCAGGTCGATCAAATGACTGTTTTGGTGGCAGCGCAGCAAACTGAAACAACCGGGACCCTTCCGAGCCGTCAGGCCCGGCTCGCCTACCGCGGCGGACAGGTCGGCTCGACAGCCGGCGTCGCTCCCGGCTTCGTGCAGGGCAATCTGGCGATCCTGCCCGCGGACTACGCCAGCGCCTTTCACCGCTTCTGCCAGCTCAATCCAAAACCGTGCCCGATCATCGGCATGTCCGATGTCGGCAGTCCGTACATCCCTTCGCTCGGTGCCGATCTCGACATCCGCAGCGACGTGCCGCGCTATCGCGTGTGGCGCGACGGGGAGGTCATGGAAGAGCCGACCGATATCACCAAACACTGGCGCGACGATCTCGTGACCTTCGTGCTCGGCTGCTCGTTCTCGTTCGAAGAAGCGCTGCTCGACGAGGGCATGCCGATCCGCCACATCGAGCACAATGTGCGCGTGCCGATGTACCGCACCAACATCGCCTGCGGCGAGGCCGGCCCGTTCGCCGGTCCCATGGTGGTGTCGATGCGTCCGTTCAAGCCGGCGGATGCGATCCGCGCGGTGCAGATCACCTCGCGCTATCCGGCCGTGCACGGCGCGCCCGTGCATCTCGGCCATCCGCACCTGATCGGCATCAAGGACATTACGAAGCCCGACTACGGCGATCCCGTGCCGGTCGCCGATGATGAGATCCCGGTGTTCTGGGCCTGCGGCGTCACGCCGCAGTCCGTCATCAACGCTGCCAGGCTGCCGTTCGCGATCACGCATTCGCCGGGGCTGATGCTGGTCACGGATCTGAAGAACAGGGACATGGCCGTGATTTAATGGGCAGCGTATGCTGCTTCTTCGGGCTTTACCGTATGCATCAATCGCTCCATCGATGAGCCGAAATCCGTAACAGGGGGAATTTGCTGATGACGATCACTCGCCGTGATGTTCTGCTCGGAGCCACTGCCACAGCCACCGCTGCGCTCATGCCGCTTGCTGCGCGCGCGCAGACCTCCGAGATCGTGATCGGCCTGACCTATCCCATGTCGGGCGCCAACGCGCAGATCGGCGTCGATGCGCAGCGCGCATTCGAGACTGCGGTCGACATCATCAACAAGGACCTCGATCTTGACCTGCCGCTCGCCAAGGGTGAAGGACTGCCGGGCCTCGGCGGCGCCAAGATCCGCCTGGTCTTCGCCGATCACCAGGGCGATCCGCAGAAGGGCCGCGCCGAGGCCGAACGCCTGATCACGCAGGAAAAGGTCTGTGCCGTGCTCGGCACCTATCAGAGCGCTGTCGCGGTCACCGTCAGCCAGACCTGCGAACGTTACCAGATACCGTTTATGTCGGCGGACAATTCTTCGCCCAGCCTGCATCGCCGCGGCCTGAAATACTATTTCCGTGCCTCGCCGCACGACGAGATGTTCTCGGCGGCGATGTTCGATTTCCTCGATGCGTTGAAGAAGAAGGGCACCAAGATCGAGACGGTGGCCCTGTTCCACGAGGACACGATCTTCGGCACCGACTCGGCGAATGCGCAGCTCAAGCTCGCCGCCGAGCGCGGCTACAAGGTCGCCGCCGATATCAAGTATCGTGCCAATTCGCCGTCGCTGTCGGCCGAAGTTCAGCAACTGAAGGCCGCCAATGCCGACGTGCTCATGCCCTCGAGCTACACCACCGACGGCATCCTTCTGATCAAGACCATGGGTGAGCTCGGCTACAAGCCGAACGCCATCGTGGCGCAGGCCGCCGGCTTCTCCGAGAAGGCGTTCTATGACGCGGTCGGCGACAAGGTCGCGGGCGTGATCACCCGCGGCAGCTTCTCGCTCGATCTCGCCGCCAAGCGGCCGATGGTCGGCAAGATCAACGACATGTTCAAGGCGAAGTCCGGCAAGGATCTCAACGACAACACCTCGCGGGAATTCATGAGCATGATCATCATGGCGGACGCCATCAACCGCGCCAAGTCCACCGACGGCGAGAAGATCCGCGACGCCCTGGTGGCAACCGAGATGCCGGGCGAGCAGACCATCATGCCCTGGAAGCGCGTCAAGTTCGACGAGATGGGCCAGAACAACGATGCCGATCCCGTGCTTCTTCAATATGTCGGCGGCAAGTTCGTCACCATCTCGCCGGCGCAGGCCGCGGTTGCCGAGCCCATCTGGCCGATGAAGTAAGCGGCGCGCGCCATCTCCAACCGTCGTCCCGGACAAGCGCAGCGAAGGGAGCGCAGATCCGGGACCCATACCCCCAGGCAGGCGTTTTGCGATGATTGGCTGTTGTCCGTCCTATCGATGCACTTGTGGTAATGGGTCCTGGCTTTCGCCAGGACGACATTGGCGTGATGCGTTGAGAGGGGAGCTCCACAAGTGACCGCCGAAACCATTATCCAAAGTCTTGCGAGCGGCCTCTTGATGGGGCTGCTCTATGGATTGATCGCTGTCGGGCTCGCCCTGATCTTCGGCTTGATGGACGTTGTGAACTTTGCCCATGGCGAGTTCCTGATGATCGCGATGTACGCGACCTTCTTCCTGTTCGCGTTCTTCGCGATCGACCCCTTGCTCGCGGCGCCGCTGGTCGCCGCGGCCTTGTTCGTGTTCGGGGCCCTGATCTATCTCTTGATCGTGCGCTTTGCGATGCGCGCCAAGGCCAATGCCGGCATGGTGCAGATCTTCGCGACATTTGGCCTGGCGATCGTGATGCGGGGATTGGCGCAGCTCTTCTTCACGCCGGACTATCGCAGCGTCACCCACTCCTGGCTCGGCGGCAAGACGGTGTCGGTCGCCGGCATCTTCCTGCCGGAGCCACAGCTCGTTGGCGCCCTGGTGTCGATCGCGGCGTTTGCCGGGCTCTATTTCTTCATCAACCGCACCGATTTCGGCCGTGCGCTGGAGGCGACTCGTGAAGACCCCGGCGCGGTGGCGCTGGTCGGCATCGACAAGAACCGCGTGTTCGCCCTCGGCTGGGGCCTCGGCGCGGCCCTGGTCGGTCTGTCCGGCGCCATCATGGCGGTCTTCTTCTATATCTATCCCGACGTCGGCGCGTCCTTTGCGCTGATCGCCTATGTTACGGTGGCCCTCGGCGGCTTCGGTAGCGTGTTCGGCGCCTTCGCCGGCGGCATCGTCGTCGGTTTGGTCGAAGCAACGACCGCGCTGGTGCTGCCGCCATCGCTGAAATCGGTCGGCATCTACGCCGTCTATCTCCTCGTGGTCTTCATCCGGCCGCGCGGCCTGTTCGGGTCGATGTGATGGACAAGAATTTTTCCGCGCGGCGCCGCCGCGACCTGATCATAGCCGCTGTGTTGGCGGTGATCGCAGCACTGGTGCCGCTGTTCGTGAAGGACGTCTACGTCCAGAACATCATGATCCTGACGCTGATGTACGCAGCGTTGTCGCAGAGCTGGAATATCCTCTCCGGCTATTGCGGGCAGATTTCACTGGGGCACGCCCTTTATTTCGGGTTGGGTGCCTATACAACCTCGCTTCTCTTCATGAAGTTCGGAGTGCTGCCGTGGTTCGGGATGATCGCCGGCGGCCTGATCTCGGCGCTGATCGCGATGGCGCTCGGCTATCCCTGTTTCCGGCTCGGCGGCCACTATTTCGCCATTGCCACGATCGTGATCGCCGAGATCGCGCTGCTGTTGATCCAGAACTGGGACTGGGCGGGCGCAGCGCTCGGCATCGACATTCCCGTGCGCGGCGACAGCTGGCTGAAGTTCCAGTTCACGCGAAGCAAGCTGCCGTACTTCTATTTCGCCCTCGTGCTCGCCTGTGTCGCCTGGTTCGTCACCTGGTGGCTGGAAGATTCCAAATGGGGCTTTTGGTGGCGTGCGGTGAAGGACAATCCGCAGGCCGCCGAGAGTCTGGGCGTCGACGTGTTCAATTCCAAGATGGGCGCCGCGGCCGTCTCGGCCTTCCTGGTCGCAGTCGGCGGCAGCTTCTATGCGCAGTTCGTCTCCTATATCGATCCTGAAAGCGTGATGGGCTTCCAGTTCTCGCTGCTCATGGCGCTGCCGGCGGTGCTGGGCGGGATCGGCACTCTCTGGGGACCCGCGCTCGGCGCGGTCATCCTGATCCCCCTGACGGAATTGACGCGCTCCTATATCGGCGGTTCCGGCCGCGGCGTCGACCTCATCGTCTATGGCTCACTGATCATCCTGATTTCGCTGGCGCTGCCACGGGGACTGGTGAGCCTGTTCTCCTCGCGCAAGGGAGCCGCACGATGAGCGCGCTCCTCGAAACCCGCGGCGTCTGGCAGCGCTTCGGCGGCCTCGTCGCCAACTCCGACGTCTCGATCTCGGTCGGCCGCGGCGAGATCGTCGGGCTGATCGGACCCAACGGCGCCGGCAAGTCGACGCTGTTCAATCTCATCGCCGGCGTCCTGCCGCCGACGCAAGGCTCGATCTGGTTCGACGGCGAGGATGTCACGCGCATGCCTGCGGCCGAGCGCTGCCAGCGCGGCGTCGGGCGCACCTTCCAGGTGGTCAAGAGCTTTGAGACCATGACGGTCATTGACAACGTCATCGTCGGCGCGCTGGTGCGCAACACCGTGATGCGCGAGGCCCGCCGCAAGGCTCATGAGGTACTCGAATTTACCGGCCTTGCCGCGCGTGCAAATGTGCTCGCAAGCGATCTCGTTCCGGCCGAAAAGCGCCGCCTCGAAGTCGCGCGTGCGCTCGCGACCGAACCGAAACTGTTGCTGCTCGACGAAGTCCTCACCGGCCTCACGCCGACGGAAGCGCAGACCGGCGTCGCGCTGGTGCGCAAGGTGCGGGATGCCGGCATCACCGTGCTGATGGTCGAGCACGTCATGGAGATCGTGATGCCCCTGGTCGACCGCGCCATCGTGCTCGACCTCGGCAAGGTGCTGGTCGAGGGCAAGCCCACTGAGGTCGTTCGCGATCCCAAGGTGATCAGCGCATATCTGGGAGATCGTCATGCTGTCGGTGCGTGAAGTCACGACCGCCTATCAGGGGCTGGTTGCGATCTCCTCCGTGTCGATCGATGTCGAGAAGGGCGAGATCGTCTGCGTCGCCGGCGCCAACGGCGCGGGCAAGTCGACGCTGCTCAAATCCATCGCCGGCGCAGAGCGCCCGCGCTCGGGCACCGTGACGTTCGACGGCAAGCGCCTCGACGGCATGGCGCAGCATCACATCACGGCCACCGGTATCGCCTATGTGCCGGAGAATCGCCGCCTGTTCCCGCGCCTGTCGGTGCGCGACAATCTTCGCCTCGGCAGCTATCTCTACCGCGGCGAAGCAGATCGCGAAGGGCCGCTCGACCTCGTGTTCAAGCTGTTCCCGCGTCTGTCCGAGCGCCTCGAGCAGCGCGCCGAGACGCTAAGCGGCGGCGAGCAGCAGATGCTCGCGATCGGCCGCGCGCTGATGACACGGCCGCGGCTGTTGATGCTGGACGAGCCCTCGCAGGGCATCATGCCAAAACTCGTCGACGAGATTTTTCAGGCGGTCAAGCGCATCCGGGACGCCGGCATGACCGTGTTGATCGTCGAGCAGCGCATGGCCGAATGCCTGGAGATCGCGGACCGCGCCTACATCCTGCAAACCGGCCGTGTGCTGATGCAGGGGGCATCCGCGGAGATCAGGGGCAACCCGGACGTGCGCAAGGCGTATCTGGGGCTGTAGGCCCGAAAGAGGATGCCGTAGGGTGGGCAAAGGCGCGAAGCGCCGTGCCCACCGTTTTTGTGGACGCATGGTCGGTGGGCACGCTTCCGCCTTCGCTCTACGAGCTACGGCGGACAAGTCGCTTTGCCCGCACTACAGGTACTTACTGTAATCTCTGGACTGTCTCCACAAGCACAGCCGTCATCCTGAGGTGCGCGCCCCTGCGCGCCTCGAAGGATGGGCCGCGAGCTCCTGTGGCCCATCCTTCGAGGCTTCACCTTGCGATGCAAGCGCATCGCAAGGCTCGCACCTCAGGATGACGTCTGTAGGTGTGGCTAGTGCCCATGCTCCGGCAGCGTCAGCCCGAACACCTTCACCAGATCCTTCACCTGCTCCGGCGACAGGTGGCGCGGGTTGAGCCCGCGCAGCAGCAGGTACAGCTTTGCCGTCTCCTCCAGCTCCTCCGTCGCGAACACCGCGGCTTCCAGCGTGTCGCCGGCGACGACCGGGCCGTGATTGGCGAGCAGCACCGATGAATATTTCCCGGCGAGCCCCTTGATCGCATCCGCCACCGCGGGATCGCCGGGGCGGTAATAGGGCACGAGCGCGGTGGCGCCGCATTTCATCAAATAATAGGCCGTCATCGGCGGCAGCGCCGCGCGCGGGTCGATCTCGGGCAGCATCGAGAGCGCAACCGAATGGGTCGAGTGCAAATGCACGATCGCGCGTGCCGCGCCCCGCGTCTCGTAGAGCGCGGTGTGCAGCGGAACCTCCTTGGTTGGCGCATCGCCCGAGACGAGCCGGCCGGAGGGATCGAGCCGCGACAGCCGGGCCGGGTCGAGAAAGCCGAGCGAGGCGTTGGTCGGCGTCACCAGCCAGCCGCCGTCGGGAAGCTTGACGCTGATATTGCCTGAGGAGCCCGGCGTCAGGCCGCGCTCGAACAACGAGCGGCCGAAGCGGCAGATATCCTCGCGAAGTTTGCTGTCATGGCTCATGAAAGGGGCGCCCTCACGGCCTCGTTGTCTCATGCTTTGGCAGCGCGGCCAAGCCGTGATATGCGGTCTCAAGAGGCCGCTGAGACCGGCCATTGAGGAACGTTCCAAGGGATCAATCGCATGTCGTCAGCCTCGCAAAAATCGCGTATCGCCGTCATCGGGCTCGGCTCGATGGGCTTTGGCATGGCCACATCGCTGAAGCGGGCGGGATTTGCCGTCACCGGTTGCGACGTCTCGGCCGACGCCGTCGCGCGCTTCGTCAAGGACGGCGGCGCGGGCGCGAAGACGCCGGCGGAGGCGGCGAGGGAGGCGGATGTCGTCGTCAGCGTCGTCGTCAACGCCGCGCAGACCGAGGCGATCTTGTTCGGCCAAAACGGCGCCGCCGAGACCATGCCGAAGGATAGCGTCTTCATCTCCTCCGCCACCATGGATCCCGACGTCGCCCGGCGCCTCGCAAAACAGCTCGAGGCGACCGGCCGGCACTACCTGGATGCGCCGATCTCCGGCGGCGCGCAGCGCGCCGCGCAAGGCGAGCTGACGATCCTCGCCTCCGGCAGTCCGGCCGCTTTTGCCAAGGCGCGCCCCGCGCTCGATGCCATGGCGGCAAAGCTCTACGAGCTCGGCGATGCCGCGGGCCAGGGCGCCGCCTTCAAGATGATCAACCAGCTCCTGGCCGGCGTGCACATCGCGGCCGCTAGCGAGGCGATCGCCTTTGCCGCCAAGCAGGGCCTCGACATCCGGAAAGTGTACGAGGTGATCACGGCCTCTGCCGGCAATTCCTGGATGTTCGAGAACCGCATGCCGCACGTGCTCGACGGCGACTACACCCCGCGCAGCGCGGTCGAGATTTTCGTGAAGGACCTCGGCATCATTCAGGACATGGCGCGCTCGGCAAGATTCCCGGTGCCGGTCTCGGCTGCGGCGCTCCAGATGTTCCTGATGACGGCTGCCGCCGGCATGGGGCGCGACGACGATGCGTCGGTGGCGCGGATGTATGCGCAGGTCACCGGCGTAAAGCTGCCAGGCGATAAATAAGAGGATTCCCATGCCCCGTTTTGCCGCCAACCTCACGATGATGTTCACCGAGGTGCCGTTCCTCGACCGCTTCGATGCCGCAGCACAGGCCGGCTTCACCGCCGTCGAATTCCTGTTTCCCTATGATCACCCGGCCGAAGCGGTCGGCGAGCGGCTCAAGCGCAACGGGTTCACGCAGGCGCTGTTCAACCTGCCGCCTGGCAACTGGGACGCCGGCGAGAAGGGCTTTGCGGCGCTCCCGTCCCGCTTCGGCGATCTCAAGCAGGGTCTCGAGACGGCGCTGCCTTACGCCAGGGCGACCGGCGTCAAGCGTCTCCACCTGATGGCCGGCATGGCCAACCGCGGCGATCGCCTCGCGATCGAGGCGTTCTACAAGTCGGTGACGTGGGCGGCCGAATTCTTCGCGCCGCATGGCATCGACATCGTGATCGAGCCGATCAATTCGCGCAACGTTCCCGGCTACTTCCTCAACGACTTCGGCTTCGCGCGCGACGTGGTCGAGGAGCTGAGGATCCCGAACCTCAAGCTCCAGTTCGACATCTATCACTGCCAGATCATCCACGGCGACGTCACGATGCGCCTGCGCGAGATGATGCCGATCATCGGCCATATCCAGATCGCCAGCATCCCGTCGCGCAACGAGCCTGATAGCGAAGAGCTGAACTATCCCTTCCTGTTCGCCGAGCTCGACCGGCTTGGCTATGCCGGCTTCGTCGGCTGCGAATACAATCCGCGCGGCAAGACCACCGATGGTCTCGCCTGGTTCAAGCCTTATGCTGGAGTGAAGCCGTGACGCTGGCAGCGAAAATTTCTCTTGGCTGCATCGCCGACGACTATACCGGCGCGTCCGATCTCGCCAACACGCTGACGCGCGCGGGCCTGCGCACCGTACAGACCATCGGCGTGCCGCCCGACGACCTGGCGCTGCCCGAGGTCGACGCCGTCGTGGTATCCCTGAAGAGCCGCTCGATCGAGGCGGGACTTGCGGTGACGCGCTCGCGCGCGGCGGACAAATGGCTGCGCGGCCGCGGTGCGAGCCACGTGCTGTTCAAGATCTGCTCGACCTTCGATTCTACCGACGCCGGCAATATCGGCCCGGTGATGGACGCGCTGCGCGACGACTGCGATGGGGCGATCGTGCTGGTGACGCCGGCTTTCCCCGAGACCGGCCGCACCGTCTACCAGGGCAATCTCTTCGTCGGCGCTGCTCCGCTCAACGAGAGCCCGCTGAAGGACCATCCGCTCAACCCGATGCACGATTCCAACCTGGTGCGGGTGCTGGCGCGACAGAGCAGGACCAAGGTCGGTCTCGTCAATCTCGCAAGCGTGACGCGCGGCACGGATGCCGTGCGTGCGCAACTCGCTGAGCTCTCGGCCAAGGGCACGGGCGCCGCGATCATCGACGCCGTGTTCGACCGCGATCTCGAGACCATCGGCCTCGTCGCAGCCGGCCATCGGCTGTCGGTCGGCGCCTCCGGCATCGGCCTCGGGCTGGCGCGGGCGCTCGTCTCCACGGGGAGGGTGAGTCCGATTGTCGCAGCCGCCGAGGCGAGCGCGCCGGTCGGCGGACCGGCGGCGTGTCTCGCCGGTAGCTGCTCGCAGGCGACCCTTCAGCAGATCGCGAATGCCGAGCGTGTCATGCCGGTGTTGCATCTCGATCCCGAGCAAATTGTCGCAGGTGGAAGCGAAGCGCAGCGGGCGCTCGCCTGGGCGAAGCCCCGGCTCGCTGATGGTCCGGTGCTGATCGCCTCGAGCGCCACGCCGGAGGCAGTCGGTGCGGTGCAGGCGCGTTACGGCCGCGATGCGGCCGGTCACGCGATCGAGCAGGCCATGGCCGATATCGCCGAAGGGCTGGTGCAGTCGGGCGTTCGGCGCCTTGTCGTTGCCGGCGGCGAGACGTCGGGCGCCGTCGTCGACCGCCTGAAGATTCCGGGCTTCCTCGTCGGCGCGGAGATCGCTGCGGGAGTCCCGGTGTTGCGCGCGGTTGGTGCCAAGGAAGGCGGCATGCTGCTTGCCCTTAAATCAGGCAATTTCGGCGGGCCGGAGTTTTTCTCCGACGCGCTTGGGCTCATGCGCTGAGCGCAGGGCTGTTTTAGTCCTCTGTTTATTTCTTTCGGTTTCCGTACTCGTACGGAGTCGTAGTTAACATCTGCTCAGGTCGTTTGTTGTTGGATGTCGGCCGCACTCCATTTGGCTGCAGCCATTTCATGACGCGCGGTCGTGGCCCAAAGCCGCGATCCAAGACAAGAGACCCAGCAATGCTCGCGAAAATTTCCATTCGTGCCAAGATCATCGGCGTCGTAGCCTTCCTCCTGGCCGCGATGACCGGCATGGGTGTGCTTGCCGTCATGAAAATGCGGGCGATCAACGCCAACACCCTCGATATCGCTACGAGCTGGATGCCGAGCGTTCGGGTGCTCGGCGAGCTCCGCGCCAACGTCCTCACTTATCGCACTGTGGTACGCGCTCATCTGTTGGCCGAGACGACGGAGGAAAAGCTTGCGGCAGAAAAGACGGCAGGGGAGGTGATCGACGCGCTGGCCAAGTCCCGCAAGGAATACGAGCCGATGATCACCTCGCCGGAGGAGCGTGCGCTGTACGCCGAATGGTCCAAGCTGTGGAACGACTACAAGAAGGGTACGGACGATGTCATGGCGCTGTCGCGCAAGGATGTCGGCAAGATCTCGCACGAAGCGCGTGATTTGAACAGCAAGGTCGTTGGCAAGATCGGCGTGCAATCGGACGAGGTGCTGAAAAAGGATATCGAGCTCAACACCAAAGGCGGCAACCAGGCCGCCCAGGATGCCGCTGACAGCTACGCCTTCGCCTTCATGCTGGTCTCCGTCATTCTCGGCTCCGCCCTCGTCATCGGCATCGGCCTCAGCTTCTACATGATCCGCGATGTCTCCAGCGGCATCAATTCCATCGTCGAGCCGATGCAGGCGCTCGGCAAGGGCGACCTGACCGCCGAAGTGCCGCACCGGGGCGAGAGGACCGAGATCGGCGCCATGGCCGACGTGCTCCAGGTGTTCAAGGAGGCGTTGGTCGCCAAGAAGGCGGCCGACGAAGCCGCCGCGCGCGATGCGGAGGTGAAGATCGAGCGCGGCCGCCGCGTCGACAACATCACCCGCGAATTCGAATCCATGATCGGCGAGATTGTGCAGACGGTTTCGTCTGCCTCCACTCAGCTCGAAGCCTCCGCCTCGACGCTGACGGCGAGCGCCGATCGCTCGCAGCAGATGGCGACCACGGTCGCCGCCGCTTCGGAAGAAGCCTCCACCAACGTGCAGTCGGTGGCCTCGGCCACCGAGGAGATGGCCTCATCGGTCGGCGAGATCAGCCGCCAGGTCCAGGAATCGGCGCGGATGGCGGGCGACGCCGTCGGCCAGGCCCGCACCACCAGCGAACGCGTCAGCGAGCTCTCCAAGGCCGCCTCCCGCATCGGCGACGTCGTCGAGCTGATCAACACCATCGCTGGCCAAACCAACCTTTTGGCGCTGAACGCGACCATCGAGGCGGCACGCGCCGGCGAAGCCGGCCGCGGCTTCGCGGTGGTGGCCTCCGAAGTGAAGGCGCTCGCCGAGCAGACCGCCAAGGCGACCGGCGAGATCGGCCAGCAGATCACCGGCATCCAGGCCGCCACCAACGACTCCGTCGGCGCGATCAAGGAAATCTCCTCGACCATCGAGCGCCTCTCCGAGATCTCCTCGGCCATTGCAGCAGCCGTCGAGGAGCAGGGCGCCGCGACCCAGGAGATCGCCCGCAACGTGCAGCAGGCGGCACAGGGCACCCAGCAGGTCTCCTCCAACATCACAGACGTGCAGCGTGGCGCGACCGAGACCGGCACGGCCTCCTCGCAGGTGCTGTCGGCAGCGCAGATGCTGTCCAACGATTCGAACCGGCTGAAGACCGAGGTCAGCAAGTTCCTGACCAACGTTCGCGCGGCGTGATCTTCCGACATCGACGTAGACAGTAGGGTGGGCAAAGCGAAGCGTGCCCACCATTGTCACGACAATCGCGGAATCAATGGTGGGCACGGCGCTGACGCGCCTTTGCCCACCCTACAAGATCTACCCGACCCGCCACTCCGGCACGCCATCGGCGGCCATTGTGATGACGCCGAGCGAGTCGACGGGCGTGCGATTCATGTCGAGCAGGTGTGCCAGCGTCGTGCCGTCACCCGCTGGAATGCGCGCCAGCGTGCGCCGGTCATCTTCCGTGCTCAGCATGACGACGCCGTGCTCGATGTCGCCATTGCGGCCGTAGATCACGGTAAAGCTCTCGACCTTGCCCGGGCCCGAGGCCTCGGTCACGAACTCCGGCACCGCGCGCTTGTTGTGGTCGGCATCAAGCTGAACGCTCGTGTCCTGCGCCAGCGCCGTGCGTGGCGGTGTTTTCGAGAGCACGAGCCCGTGGTGCTTGGTGACGAAGCCGCCCTGACCGTAGAGCAGGCCGAGTTTCGCGCCATCGCGCAACTTGCGCACCATCGCGCAGGCCGCATGCGTCATATAGGTGTTGAGCGGCGCGCCGAAGAAGGTGAGGCCGCCGGTTACGGTCGGCTGCACGTCGGGCCCCAGGCCCAGCGTCCGGCGCGCCATCTTCGGCACGCAAGGAAAGCAGCTGTAGAGCTCGATTGCGTCGAACTGCTTGCCGTCGCCGCCGGCGAGGTCCATCACCGCCTTCAGCACCGCATTCTGCGGATGGCTCTCATAAAACTGGTCGCGCAAGAGATAGTCGCGCGGCTCCTCGGCCGATGCGCCGCCGAGCGGATAGACCAGCCGATCTTCGGCAATGCCGGCTTCGCGCGCCTTGGCAAGGCTGGTGAGCAGCAGCGCGCCGCCCATGTTGACCATGGGGTTGGCGACCATCAATTTCGTGTAGGGCCAGGCGATCAGGCGGTTGTCCGCGGTCGGTGTCGTGATCTCCTCCGGCGCAAAGCGCCGTTTCAACCAGGCGTTGGGATTTTGCGCGGCGGTGTCCGAATAGCGTGACCACAGCGTGCCTGACTCCGCCATCGCCTCGCGCGGGCTCTGGCCCCAATGCGCCGAGGATGCGGCCTCGTAGAAGGGATAGACCGTGACGGGGCGGAATACGCCCAGCTTCACGGCAAGCGGCTTCTGGAACGCTGCGCCGCGCTTCGGCTCCTCGACGTCATGTGCAAATGGCGTCCACGGCAGCTTGGCGCCGGCGCGCTCCGCCTTGGTCGCGGTCGATTGCGCCTCCGCGCCGCAGACGGCGGCGACGCTGCATTCGCCGCGCGCGATGCGCTGCGCCGCCTCATGCAGATAGCGGATCGGGCTCTCGCCGCCGACCGGGCCGTAATAGCAATGCGAAGGCTGGATGCCGAGCCGCTGCGCCAGCAGCTTTTCGGGATCGCGATAGCGCCAGCTCAGGAAGTTGACGACGTCGAGCGATTGAACCTCGCCGAGCAGCTTTGCACCGGCATCTTCTTCGGCGCGCCGCAGCGCCCGCTCGAGAAGATCGAGCGGCTCGAGGCCCTCGGTGATCTCCTCGGGCCGGTCGACGATCTCGCCGACGCCGACGATGACGGGAATGCGGTCAGGGGGGAGGCTGGTCATTTCTTGTTCTTCGTTCTCTCAACAAATTAAGACCTCATCCTGAGGAGCCTGCGAAGCAGGCGTCTCGAAGGATGGGCTGCGGGCGAGATGGGGCCTTCATGGTTCGAGACGGCGCTCCGCGCCTCCTCACCATGAGGGCGGTAGTGTTTGTCGCCAACGTGGACGAGCAAATCACTCCGCCACCAGCGCATTCATGTGCTCGACGGCTTCGGCGAACTCTTCCTTGAACTCCTGCACCACCGCACCTGCCGACTTCACGCTGTCGATGAGACCAACGCCCTGGCCGACGAAGTAGCTGACGAGGTCGCGCGCCCGCGCATTGCCGGCGGCGGCCGCGCGGTCGATCGAGTTGAAGGCGTCGCGGCTGACGATGCTTTGCAGCGGCATCGGCAGCGCGCCGGGGCTGTCCGGTGCGCGGTCCCAGGCATCGGTCCAGACCGAGCGGAGCTGCCGCGCCGGCTTGCCGGTGCGGCCCTTCGAGCGCACGGCGTCGCGCGAGGACGCTGCGATCATCTTCTCGCGAAAAATCTCCGTGGTCTCCGACTCGACCGTCGCGAGCCACACCGAGCCGGTCCACGCCCCGGCGGCGCCCATTGCCATGCAGGCGGCCATCTGCCGACCCGTCATGATGCCGCCGGCCGCCAGCACCGGCACGTCGCGGATCGGCTTCACAGCTTTGATCACCTCCGGCACCAGCACCATGGTCGAGACCTCGCCGCAATGGCCGCCGGCCTCGGTGCCCTGTGCGACCAGGATGTCGACACCGGCGGCGACATGGCGCAGCGCGTGCTCCTTGGCGCCGACGAGTGCGGCCACCGGCACGCCGTGCGCCTTGCCCATCTCGATCATCGATTTCGGCGGCACGCCCAGCGCATTGGCGATCAGCCGGATCGGATGACGGAAGGAGACCTCCAAGAGCTCCAGCGCCGTCTTGGCGTCGAACGGCTGCGGCTGGTTGTCGGCGACGGAGGTGCTGGTCAGCTCGATGTCGTACTTCTTCAGGAGGTTGCGCGTGTAGTCGCGATGCGCCTGCGGCACCCGTGCCTCCAGGCTCTTCCAGGTGACGTCCTTCTCGCCCGCGGTCGAGATGTTCTCGGGGATCAGCACGTCGACGCCATAGGGCTTGCCGTCGACGTGATCGTCGATCCATTTCAGCTCGCGCTCGAGGGTATCAGGCGTGTGCACGGTGGCGCCCAGCACGCCGAAGCCGCCGGCGCGGCTCACGGCGGCAACGACGTCACGGCAATGGCTGAAGGCGAACAGGGGGAACTCGATTCCCAGCATGTCGCAGATCGGCGATTTCATCTGTCTCTCCCCGGCGACCGGCTTCGTTGCTCTTGCTTTGGCGAAACGCTAGCCCAGCCTCGCCGCCATGCAAAGGCGGTTCGCCCTGGGCTTCTTGCGTGCAGGCGCCAGACGGACGGGGCGGCCCGGCCATGACGAAACGGGGAGGGCGCCCATCTGCCAATGCAACCCGGCGCTCTTGCCAATCTCGCCGCTATCGCTAGCTAACAGCCCACGCGCCTTTCGCGCTGGAGCCCTTTTTCATGACCGACGCACCCGCCTACGAGCCGCCCAAAGTCTGGACCTGGAATAAAGCCAATGGCGGACAATTTGCCAGCATCAACCGCCCGATCGCAGGGCCCACGCATGACAAGGAGCTTCCGGTCGGCCGGCATCCGCTCCAGCTCTATTCGCTGGCGACCCCGAACGGCGTGAAGGTGACCGTGATGCTGGAGGAGCTGCTGGCGCTCGGCCACAAGGGTGCCGAATACGACGCCTGGCTGATCAATATCGGCAAGGGCGACCAGTTCGGCAGCGGCTTTGTCGCCATCAATCCGAACTCGAAGATCCCTGCGTTGCTGGACCGCTCCGGCCCCGAGCCGATCCGCGTGTTCGAGTCCGGCTCGATCCTGGTCTACCTCGCCGAAAAATTCGGCGCCTTCCTGCCGAAGGATATCAAGACGCGCACCGAGGCGATGTCCTGGCTGTTCTGGCAGATGGGCAGCGCGCCCTATCTCGGCGGCGGCTTCGGCCACTTCTATGCCTACGCACCGACCAAGATCGAATACGCCATCGACCGCTTCGCGATGGAAACCAAGCGCCAGCTCGACGTGCTCGACCGGCGGCTTGCGGAGAGCGAGTACCTCGCGGGCAGTGAGTACACGATCGCCGATATCGCAGTGTGGCCCTGGTACGGCGCGCTCGCCAAGGGGCTGGTCTATGGCGCCGGCGAATTCCTGTCGGTGCAGGACTACAAGAACGTGCAGCGCTGGACCGATCAGATCGCCAAGCGCACGGCCGTCAAGCGCGGCCGCATGGTCAACCGTGTCTCCGGCGATCCAGCGAGCCAACTGCACGAGCGTCACGACGCATCGGATTTCGAGACCAAGACGCAGGACAAGCTTCAGGCGGTGGCTGCGTCGTAAGCTCCTCCACGAATTGTAGGGTGGGCAAAGGCGCACAGCGCCGTGCCCACCATCTTGATTGCGACAGAAGAGGTGGGCACGCTTTGCTTTGCCCACCCTACGACAGCCGTACCTTTACGGCATGCTCAGCTCATGCCGTCCGACCACCATCCAGTGCACCTCGTCCGGGCCGTCGGCAAAGCGCAGATGGCGGACGTCCTGGTACATCTCGGCCAGCGGCGTCCACTGCGAGATGCCGGTGGCGCCGTGCAGCTGGATCGCCTGGTCGATGATGGTGCAGGCGCGCTCCGGCACCATGGCCTTGACCATGGAGACCCAGACGCGCGCCTCCTTGTTGCCGAGCACGTCCATGGCCTTTGCCGCCTTCAGCACCATCAGCCGCATCGCCTCGATCTCGCAGCGCGCCTGCGCGATGATTTGCAAATTGCCGCCGAGATGGGCGATCTTCTTGCCGAAGGCTTCGCGGGTCAGCCCACGCTGCACCATCATGTCGAGTGCCTTCTCGGCCTTGCCGATGGTGCGCATGCAGTGATGGATGCGCCCGGGTCCGAGGCGGAGCTGCGAGATCTCGAAGCCGCGGCCTTCGCCGAGCAGGATGTTGTCTCTGGGCACGCGGACATTGTTGAAGCGCATATGCATGTGACCGCGCGGCGCGTGGTCCTGGCCGAACACGTGCATGGGGCCCAGGATTTCGACGCCGGGCGTGTCCTTCGGCACCAGGATCTGCGACTGCTGCTTGCTCGGCGACGCATCGGGATTGGTCTTGACCATCACGATCATGATCTTGCAGCGGGGATCGCCGAGACCCGAGATGTAATACTTCTCGCCGTTGATCACCCATTCGTCGCCGACGAGCTTTGCGGTGGTCGAGATGTTCTTGGCATCGGATGAAGCGACATTCGGCTCGGTCATGGCGTAGGCCGAGCGGATCTCGCCGTTCAACAGCGGCTTCAGCCACTTCTCTTTTTGCGCCTTGGTGCCGACGCGCTCCAGCACCTCCATGTTGCCGGTGTCGGGCGCCGAGCAGTTCATGGTCTCCGAGGCGAGCGGGCTCTTGCCGAGCTCGACGGCGATATACGCATAGTCGAGGTTCGTCAGGCCTTTGCCGGTCTCGTCATCGGGCAGGAAGAAGTTCCACAGGCCTTCCTCCTTGGCCTTGTTCTTGGCCTTCTCCAGCACCTCGAGCTGACCCGGCGTAAAGCTCCAGCGGTCGTCCTTCTTCTCGCCGTGCTTGACGAACTCCACCGTCATCGGCTCGACCGTTTCGCGAATGAATTTCTTCACATGATCGTAGAGCGGCCGGACCTGGTCCGACATTCTGAGGTCATTGAGCTCGTCGCCGGGATTGAGCGTGTAGTTGGTGGTGCGGGGCACATAGGCGTGTTTCATTCTTGTTCCTCCCGATTGGGTGAGCCGCAGTTGGCGCGACAATAGACGGGGCGAACCGAAAGCGCGAGCGTGGTTTTTGAATCGGTGCAGATCAAACAGCGTTTGAAACGCTATGCCGTCGTAATCCCCGACGTCATCGCCCGACGTGATCGGGCGATCCAGGACTCCGTGACGTCAGTTGAGTCCAACGAGAGGCCGCGGCGTACTGGATTCCCCGCTTTCGCGGGGAATGACATGTCCTGTGTGGCGAGCTCAGACCATCCGGTGCATGGCGCAGATCTTGTTGCCGTCGGGATCGCGCAGATACGCAAGGTAGGCCTTGCCCGCCGAGCCCTCACGAATGCCGGGAGGATTCTCGCAAGTCTTCCCGCCGGCCGCGATGCCGGCCGCGTGCCAGGCCTCGACCTGTTCGGGCGAATTGCAGGCAAAGCCGATGGTGCTGCCATTGGCGTGCGTCGCAGGCTCGCCGTTGATCGGCTTGCTCACCGAGAACACGCCGGTCCTGGTGATGTAGAAGATGCGATGGCCGTCGACCCGCGCAGGCCGCACCTCGAGTGTCGCCAGCAGCTTGTCGTAGAACGCCTTGGCCTTGTCCAGATCGTTGGTGCCGATCATCACGTGCGAGAACATGCTTTCTTTCTCCCCGATTGTTATCACTCAGAAATCGTAGGGTGGGCAAAGCGAAGCGTGCCCACCACTTCCAGCCGAGGTGGGCACGGCGCTGCGCGCCTTTGCCCACCCTACAAGACTCCTCAAAACGCGGTATAGCCGCCGTCGATCACGAACGTATCCGCGGTGTGATAGGACGACGCCTTGCTCATCAGGTACACCGCGATGCCGCCGAAATCGGATGGCTCGCCGAAGCGCCGCTGCGGAATCCGCGGCATGACGTTGGCGACGAATTTGTCGTTGGCCATCAGGCCCGAGGTCATGTCGCTCCTGATCCAGCCCGGCAGGATCGCATTCGCGGTGACGCCGTAGCGCGCCAGCTCGACGCCGAGCGCGCGCACCAGCGCGTTGATCGCGGCCTTGGTCGCCGCGTAATGCTCGTTGCGCGCGGTGCCGAAGATCGAGGCGAGGCTCGAGGTCGCAACCAGCCGGCCGAAGGGATCGCCGGCATTGGCACGCTCGGTCATGTGCCTGGCGGCGGCCTGGAAGGCGTGGAACACGCCGTCCAGATTGGTCGAAAACATCGTGCGCCATTCCTCCTCGGTGCGCTCGACGAAGGAACGCCGGCCGCCGCCGCCGATGCCGGCATTGGCAAAGCAGCCGTCGACCCGGCCGAACGTGTCGAGCGTCGCCTTCATCGCCGCATTGACCGACGCAGGATCGGTGACGTCGCAGACGCGGGCATCGACCTTGCCGGGCGAGCCGGCCATGCTCGCGGCGGCAGCCTTGTTCTTCTCGGCGTTGCGGCCCCAGATCGAGACGTTGCAGCCTTGCGCGGCGAGCGCCTGCGCGATGCCGAGCCCGATACCGCCATTACCGCCGGTGATCACGGCGACGCGGCCGGTGAGATCGAAAATGGTCATGGGCGTTTCCCCGCTGTTCTTGGCATGTGTTCTTGGCACGTGTTCTTGGCATGACGCACATCAGCCTGTGTGCACAAGATTGTCCACTATGTCCCGATCACCATGGACAAGCCGCCGGCAAAAATCAAATATGCGCCCCGACGAAAAGCAATTCCGGTCTGCGGAACATCGCGGGCCGCAACGGGACGAGGAAACCATGCAGTTCAAACACGTCACGCTCGATGTCGACGGGCCGGTCGCGATTCTCAAGCTCGATCACCAGGAGGTCATGAACGCCGTCTCCATGGACATGCTGAGCGGGCTCGCCGAGGCGCTCGACGAGATCGAGGAGCGGAAGGGCGAGGTCCGCTGCGTGGTGCTGACCGGCGCGGGGCGCGCGTTCTGCACCGGCGCCAATTTGCAGGGCCGCAACAATCAGTCGAAGAAGACCAAGGCCGGCCTGACGCTCGAGACCGGTTTTCACCCGTTCCTGCGCCGCATCCGCAATCTGCACTGTCCGATCGTCACCGCGGTCAACGGGCCGGCTGCCGGCGCCGGCATGAGCTTCGCGCTGCTCGGCGACATGATCCTGTGCGCACGCTCGGCCTATTTCCTGCAAGCCTTCCGCCGCATCGGCCTCGTGCCCGATTGCGGCTCCACCTGGCTGCTGCCGCGCCTCGTCGGCAAGGCGCGCTCGATCGAGCTGTCGCTGATGGGCGAGCGGCTGCCGGCGGAAAAGGCGCTGGAATGGGGCCTCGTCAACCGCGTCTACGACGATGGCGCGCTGATGGAGGAGGCGATGAAGCTCGCGCATGAGCTTGCCAACGGGCCGACCGTTGCGCTGTCGCTGATCCGCAAGCTCTATTGGGACAGCCCGGAAAATTCCTTCGAGGAACAGCTCAATCTCGAATTCCAGTGCCAGCTGCGTGCAGGTGACACCGAGGATTTCCGTGAAGGCGTCGGCGCCTTCCTCGAGAAGCGGCCGGCCAAGTTCAGAGGCAAATGATCGAGGCAAATGATCGAGGCGGAGCTTTCGCGCAGCGTCGCGCGCTGGTGCCCGGGCGCAACCGGCGCGACCGGTGCGGAAAAACTGTCGGGCGGCGCCAGCCAGGAAACCTGGCGCTTCGACATCGCGCATCCGGACGGCACGATCGGCGCGATCCTGCGCCGTGCGCCGAAGGGCTATGGCGCGGCGCCCTCGCGCGCGGCGGGCCTTGCGGCTGAAGCGAGGCTCATGCAACTCGCGTTCGAGGCGGGACTGCCGTCGCCGCGCGTGCTGCATGTCCTCGAGCCCGAGGATGATCTCGGCACCGGCTTCATCATGCAGCGCGTCGAGGGCGAAACCATTGCGCGCAAGATTCTTCGCGATGAGGCATTCGCTGCAGCGCGTCCCATGCTGGCGCGGCAGCTCGGTGGCGTGCTCGCCGGTTTGCACAAGCTTCCGCTCTCGCAACTGCCCGAGCTGCGGCGCATGACCGCGGCAAAGGAGATCGACGAGTTCGAGCGCGACTATCGCAGCCTCGACTGGCCCAAGCCCGTGTTCGCGCTGGCGCTGCGCTGGCTGCGCGACCACAATCCTGGTCCCTCTACTGAGGTCACGCTGGTGCATGGCGACTTCCGCAATGGCAATCTCATCATCGGTGCGGATGGCGTGCGCGCGGTGCTGGATTGGGAACTCGCCCATCTCGGCGATCCCATGGAGGATCTCGGCTGGATCTGCGTCAACTCCTGGCGCTTTGGCGAGATCGACAAGCCCGTCGGCGGTTTTGGCCCGCGCGAGGAATTGTTCGCGGGTTACGAGGCCGCGGGCCGCAAGGTCGATCCGGCGCGGGTGAAATTCTGGGAAGTGATGGGCACGCTGCGCTGGGGCATCATGTGCTGCGGCATGATGCAGCGGTTTCGCACCGGTCCCGATCATTCGATGGAGCGCGCCATGATCGGCCGCCGCGCCTCCGAAACCGAAATCGACCTGTTGCGCCTGCTGGCGCCGCGAGGGAGTTGACCATGCAGGACGAGCCCGCGCCCATCGAGCTGACCAAAGCGGTTGCCGATTTCCTCCGCAGCGACATCGCGCCGCTGATCTCCGGCCACCAGGCGTTCAAGCTGCGTGTGGCGATCAACGCCCTCGACCTCGTGACGCGGCAGTTGACGCTGCAGGAGGGGAGCGATGCGAGGGAGGCGGACCGGCTGCGCGCGCTGCTCGGCATCGACGGCTCGGTGGCCGAGCTCAACCGCGCCCTCGCCGAGCGCATCGCGGAGGGCGAAGTGGATCTCGCAACGCCGGGTCTTGCCGAGCATCTCTGGCAGACCACGATGGACAAGCTCGCGGTGGATCAGCCGAATTACGCGTCGTACAGGCGGGAGCTGGAACGGAAATCGTAGGATGGGTGGAGCGAAGCGATACCCATCATGACGCACGGACGCTCCTGATGGGTTTCGCTGCGCTCTACCCATCCTACATCTCCCTCCACCGTCATTCCGGGGCGTCGCGTAGCGACGAGCCCGGAATGACGAGCGGAGAGAGCAGGCGACTTACCTCCCCAACCACTTCGGCGGCCGCTTCTCGGAAAACGCCTTCGGCCCCTCGATGTAGTCCTGCGAGGCCACCATCGCCTTCACGGCCGGGTACTCCCGCTGCTCCTCGATCGCCTGCTCAAGCGACACGGCGAGCCCCTTCTGGATGGTCTGCTTCGACGCGCGGATCGACATCGGCGAGTTCTTTGTGATCATCTCCGCCCAGCGCAGCGCGGCGGCGGGCGCCTCGCCCTGCGGCACGACCTCGTTGACGAACCCGAGCTCAAAACCTTCCTTGGCGCTGACGTGGCGCGCGGTGAGGATCATGCCCATGGCGCGCTTCAGCCCGATCTGCCGCGGCAGTCGGTGCAGGCCGCCGGCGAGCGCGGCAAGGCCGACGCGCGGCTCGGGCAGGGCGAAGGTTGCGTTTTCGGAGGCGATGATCAGGTCACAGGCGAGTGCGATCTCGAAACCGCCGCCCATCGCGACGCCGTTGACGGCGGCGATGATCGGCTTGTCGCAGTCGAAGCGCGAGGTCAGGCCGGCAAAGCCGCCCTTGTCCCAGCCGCGTTTTCCCCCGGCCGCTTGCCATTTCAGATCGTTTCCGGCGCAGAACGCCTTGTCGCCGGCGCCGGTGACGATCGCGATCCACTGTTCGGGATCGGCGGAGAAATCGTCAAACACCTTGTTGAGCTCGAAATGCGCGTCGGTGTGCAGCGCGTTGTAGACCTCGGGCCGCGACAGCGTGACGATCGTGACCGGTCCCTTGCGTTCCACTTTGGAAAATTTCAGCTCCATGGTCGCGCTCCCGCATTTTCTGTTGGAAGGAATTGATCCCCATAGTAACGCGCGTCCGGAGCTGGGCACCACCCAATTGCGCAAGCGCGCGTTGCGTTATCGGCGCTTCTCGGCTTGCTTGACTTGCTCGCGCTCTTCTCACCTTATTCGAAGCAATCAACAAAGTGCGTAGCGCCTTAACGCAAAACGACAAGACTGATCCGGGAGAGACTGCCGTGGATTTCTCATTGCCTGCCGATCTCGTCGCCTATCTCGGAGAGCTCGATGCCTTCATCGCTCGCGAGATCAAGCCGCTGGAGGAGGCCGACGACAACATCCGCTTCTTCGATCATCGCCGCGAATGGGCGCGCACCGATTTCGAGAATGGCGGCCTGCCGCGTCATGAATGGGAAGCGCTGCTGCGTAAGGCAAAGGACGCCGCGGATGCCGCCGGTCATTTGCGCTTTGCCGTGGCGAGGCAATATGGCGGCAAGGACGGCTCAAACCTCTGGATGGCCGTGATCCGCGAGCACTTCGCCTCAAAAGGTCTCGGCCTGCACAACGATCTTCAGAACGAGCATTCCATCGTCGGCAATTTCCCCGTCGTGACCATGCTGGACCGCTACGGCCGCGATGACCAGAAGGCGATGATCGACGGCTCGATCAAAGGCAAGTATCGCATCACGTTTGGCTTGACCGAGCCGCATCACGGCTCGGACGCGACCCACATGGAAACGCGCGCGGTGCCGGCGACCCGCGGCAACGTCAAGGGGTGGATCATCAACGGCGAGAAGATGTGGACGACCGGCATGCACGTCGCCACCCACTGCGCGCTGTTCGCGCGCACCTCAGGCAATGACGGCGATGCGCGCGGCATCACCTGCTTCCTGGTGCCGGCGAGCAGCCATGGGGTGAAGGTCGAGGAATACATGTGGACCTTCAACATGCCGACGGACCATCCGCGCGTCAGTTTTACGGACGTGTTCGTGCCGGAGGATGCGCTGTTCGGCGAGGTCGGCCGGGGCCTGTCGCTGGCGCAATGTTTTGTCCACCAGAACCGCATCCGGCAGGCCGCAAGCTCGCTTGGCGCCGCCGTCTACTGCATCAACGAGAGCGTGAAATATGCACGCGAGCGAAAGCCCTTCGGCAAGGCGCTCGCCGAGAATCAGGCGATCCAGTTCCCGCTGGTCGAGCTTGCGACCCAAGCCGAGATGCTGCGCCTGTTGATCCGCCAGACCGCCTGGGAGATGGACAAGCTCACCGAAGAGCAGGTCGAGCGAACGCTCTCCGACCGCGTCTCGATGTGCAACTACTGGGCAAACCGCCTGTGTTGCGAAGCCGCCGACCGTGCCATGCAGGTCCATGGCGGCATGGGCTATTCACGCCACAAGCCGTTTGAGCACATCTACCGCCACCACCGCCGCTACCGCATCACGGAGGGGAGCGAGGAAATCCAGATGCGGAAGGTGGCGGGATTCTTGTTCGGGTATATGGGCCCGGGGAAGCATTGAGGGCGTCTCATGCGCGATGACGCCCTCCGCGAGTCGTCCTGGCTTTCGCCAGGACGACTATGAGGGGCCTTCACCCTCTCGCCGCCCGGTCCTTCTCGTTCTGCGCCATGATGGACTCGCGCGCCTTGGTCCAGTCGTCGTCGGTCCAGTCGCGGAGCTGGTAGAAATTGCCACCCATGGCGAGCGCCTGCGCGCCGTCCATGGCGATGGTCTCGCCGTTGATCCAGTCGCAGCCGCCGGAGATCAGGAACACCGCGAGGTTCTGCAGTTCCTCCATGGAGCCGACGCGGCCCATCGGGTTCATCGCCTTGGTGCGCGCGCCGGCTTCGTCGCCGGGCTTGATGCGCTTGCTCATGCCTTCGGTCGGAATTTCGCCGGGCGCGATGGTGTTGAGGCGAATGCCGTGACGGCCCCATTCGGTCGCAAGCGACATCGTCATGGCGTGGATCGCGGACTTGCTCATCGCTGATGGAACGACGTAGGGCGAGCCGTTGCGTACCCAGGTCACGGTGATCGAGACGACATTGCCGGGTTGCCGCGCCGCAATCCAGCGCTTGCCGACTGCATGCGTCACGTAGAACGTGCCGTGCATGACGATGTTGGCGACCGCATCGAAGCCGCGCGGCGAGAGTTCTTCGGTACGCGAGATGAAATTGCCGGCCGCGTTGTTGATGAGATCGGTCAGCGCGCCCTCGCGAAAGATGTTCTCGATCATCTCGTCGACCGCAAGCGCGTTGCGGATGTCGACGCCGTGGCTGGTGACGCGGCCGCCGTAGAGGTCCATCAACTCGGTCGCCGTCTCGTCGCAGACGATCTTGCGCCGGCCGCAGATGTGCACCTCGGCGCCGAGCTGGAGAAAGCGCGACGCCATCGACTTGCCGAGACCGGTGCCGCCGCCGGTCACAAGGATGCGCCGGCCGGTCAGAAGATTTTCCTTGAACATGGCGTTTCCCCTCGATGGATTATGAGTTAATTGGTCAATTGACTAAATCCGGCCGTCGCCGTCCTGTAAAGCGGCACCGAGCAAGAACAGGGGAGAATTGATCCATGGAAGAGCGCGTCTCGATCTCGGTTTCCGAAGGCGTCGCCGATGTCCGTCTTGTACGGGCCGATAAGATGAACGCGCTGGATCAGGCGATGTTTCAGGCATTGGTGGACGCAACCGGCCGGCTTTCCAAGGAAAAAGGCGTGCGCGTCGTCGTGCTGTCGGGCGAGGGGCGGGCGTTCTGCGCCGGCCTCGACATGGGGCGTTTTGCCGCCATGAAGGAGAAGGGCGGCAACGGTATTCCGGGTGGCGAAAATCGCGATCTTACCGCGCGCACGCACGGCAAGGCGAACTTTGCGCAGCAGGCGGTATGGGGGTGGCGTCAACTCCCCGTGCCTGTGATCGCGGCCGTGCACGGCGTCGCCTTCGGCGGCGGCTTCCAGCTCGCGCTCGGCGCCGACATGCGCTTCGTCGCACCTGATACGCGGATGTCTATCATGGAGATCAAATGGGGTCTCGTGCCCGACATGGCGGGCACGCCGATCCTGGCAAGCCTCGTGCGCGACGACATTCTGCGCGAGCTCACCTACACGGGGCGTATCTTCTCGGCGCAGGAGGCGATGTCATACGGCCTCGCAACGCGTATCTGCGATGATCCGCGCACCGCGGCGCTGGAAGTCGCGCGCGAGATCGCCGGAAAGAGCCCGGATGCGATCCGCGCGGCAAAGCGCATGCTGAACAATCTCTCGGTCGATCCTGCTGCCGCGCTGCTTGCCGAATCCGTCGAGCAGCAAAAGCTGATCGGCAGTGCGAACCAGACCGAAGCCGTCCGCGCCAACATGGAAAAGCGCGCACCGAAATTTGCGGATTAGCGCTGTCCTCATCCCGAGGAGCCGCGGAAGGCGGCGTCTCGAGGGATGGGCCACGGGCTCTCATGGTTCGAGACGGCGCTGATGCGCCTCCTCACCATGAGGGGCAAGGCCGGCGCAAGATCGGCGACAACTTCAACAAACAAAGAAACAAGAGCTACCGGGGACGATGTGAGGCTGGCTCTGCGCGGCAATGCTCGAGGCGTTGCTGCGCGTCCATACATGAGACCGCGATCTTGCACGCAGGAGTAGCAATCATGCAGCGGCTCGGCTAGGTTGAGGTATTCACCTCATTCGTTTGCAATGATCCATGGCCATATACCGCACCAGCCCTGGCTTCTTCGAAGCCCCTCATGCAGCACTCTACGTCGTGATGACGGCGACGGTTCTGGCGTCCGGCCTCTGCCTCATTCAGTCGGGCGGTGGTTCGTCGGCGCCGGCCGAACTGCTGTTTCGCTACGGCGGGATGTATTCGGGCGCGTTGCCGCGGCATGAGTATTGGCGGCTGTTCGCCTATGGCTTCCTTCACGTCAATTTCGTTCACCTCACGACCAACATGCTGTGTCTTGTTCTGTGGGGCGGACATCTCGAGAAGCGGGTCGGGCCGGCCTATTTTCTGATCATCTATTTCTGCGCGATGGTGCTCGGTGCCATCATTGGCAACGCCATTCATGCGACCCCTTACCTGACGGTAGGCGCGTCCGGCGCCACGTCAGGCATCCTGGGGGCGCTGCTCTGCCTGTGGATTCTCGGCAAGCTCGACCTCAGGTTCGACTTCTTCGCCATCAATATCGGATTGAACGTTGCCTTCGCGATCAGCAACTCGCGCATCGATTGGGGTGTGCACCTCGGCGGCTTTGCGGCCGGCCTGATCGCCTGCGCGCTGCTCGACCTGGTCGAGAAGGCGAATGCCCATGCGCTTCGCTGCAAGTTTCCGGAAGCTGTGAAGGTCAACCTTACTCTGTTGGCCTGCGCAGCAGGCCTCTGGGTTTGGACAAGTCAGACGCAGGGCAGGCTGTTGGGGTTTTCGGGATGGGGTGCGACTATCATTTTTGCCGTTGCGTGTGGCGCTATCGTCAAGCTGGTTGATGTTGGGCTTTCCGTGAAGAAGGGGCTCGCGATCGTCGTCACTGCGCTTGCCGGCGCAAACGCGGTCGGTGTGTTGCTTGGCGGGTGGGCTGTCGCATCCTCGGCGTGCGTGGCGCGCTGGCAGAGCGGGCTCCTACCGCTCGACAACCTTCTCGGGGTATTCTGTTTGAGTCCGGTTATCGTGACCGGATTGACCTCCTTTGGCGCTGCCGCACTGATGCTTTGGATTTGCTCGACGGAGATCCACCGCGGAATCGAAGATGTGGGGTTTGTCGGCGCTTCGCTTCGCGCCGAACGCAGCCGGCGCCAAGGACTTTGATCCGTACAAGACGACTGGCTTGGGAAGGAAACCTCGAGTTGATGTCCGCAGCTGATCGGCGACAGATTTCCGAGCTGTCTTCGCAGCGACAGCTTTCGAGCTTATACAAGCGTTGATCATTGACGGCGGATTATCTCATGGCTCCGGTTTCGATCCTGCTGAACTTGCTCTGGATTCTCATCGGCGGCGCCTGGATGGCGTTCGGCTGGCTGGTGGCATCCGTCATCATGGCCATCACCATCGTCGGCCTGCCCTGGGCGCGGGCGGCGTTCAACATCGCCGTCTACACGCTCCTGCCGTTCGGCTAGAAGGCGGTGCGGCGTGACGAGGTCACCGGCGCCAGCGATATCGGCACTGGCCCGCTCGGGGTGCTCGGCAATATCGTTTGGTTCCTGCTTGCCGGCTGGTGGTTGGCGCTCGGCCACGTCGTTACCGCCGTCATCCTTGCGCTCACCATCATCGGCATTCCCTTCGCCTGGGCTCACCTGAAGCTCGCGGGCATCGCGCTCTGGCCGATCGGCAAGGTGATCGTGCCGGCCTAGGGTCCGGACTCAATTGAGCCAATAGGTGACTGCGGCGGCGATGAAGGCTGCACTGAGGTAATTCCTGGCGAGTTTGTCGTATCGGGTGGCGATGCGACGCCAGTCTTTGAGTCTGCACCACATACGTTCGACGCGGTTTCGCTGCTTGTAAGCGCGTTTGTCGTAAGGAATAGGGCTGCGCCTTGATGTGGTCGAGGGGATGACCGGTTCAGCTTTGCGGCCCTTGATCAGGTGGCGCAGGTGATCGGCGTCGTATCCGCGGTCGGCGATCAGGCGGCGGAAGGGACCGATAGCGCGGACCAGATCGGCGGCAACGGTGATGTCGTTGACATTGCCGGCGGTGAGCAAAAGCACCCGAGGCCGTCCTTTGGCGTCGGTCAGGCCGTGGAGCTTCGTCGTGCGCCCGCCGCGCGAGCGGCCGATACCTTGCGCGAAGTCCCCCCTTTTGCGCCAGCGGCGGAGCGGTGGGCTTTGACGTGGGTGCTGTCGATGGCGACGGTGCCGAAGATGCCGCTATGACCGGTCAGAGCCTTGAAGATGTCGTGCCAAATCCCCTGACGGCTCCAGCGATTATAGCGATTGTAGATCGTCGTGTAGGGACCATACCCCGCCGGGCAATCGCGCCAGCGACCGCCCGAACGCAGCATGTAGACGATCCCGCTGATCACCCGGCGATCGTCGACGCGACGCGCTCCACGCCGACCACGGGGCAACAACGGCTCGATCCGCCGCCATTCCGCATCGTTCAAAAGGTAGAGCGCCTTCGCCATCCCGGCCTCCAAATCATCTTCGGAGACCTTGAATCACAAACCGGGCTCAGCCGGAATCCTTATTGAGTACAGACCCTAGCGCAGCGCGAGCCGAATTCGAGGGGCATTAGGCTCAGTCCCGTAGCCGGGGTAAGCGAAAGCGACACCGGACCACAATATCTTGTGCTTCTTGTTTGATGCGTCGGGCAAGCCCTACTTTGCATGGGGTTGATTTCGAGGAAAAGGAAGTCGCTTGCGCCGTTCGGGCAATCATCTCTACGACTTTGCCCGTTTGGCCCCCAGTGTGCGCCGCCTCCAAGTTTATCTTGCACCGCGGCAGAAAACTTGCACACTCGCTGGGCCGGGAAGCCAAGGGGCTTCGAAGGGAAGCAAGCCATGTCCCTCCAGACCGTACCATCTGATGCAGCGATCGACCGTTCCAACCGAGCCGAGGAGGCCCAGGCGCTGGAGGCGGATGTACGGCTGCGGGACGACATCCGCCTGCTGGGACGTATTCTGGGCGACACGGTGCGCGACCAGGAGGGCGCCGACGTGTTCGATCTGGTCGAGCGCATCCGCCAGACCTCGATCCGGTTCCACCGCGACGAAGACCGGCTCGCCCGCCGCGAGCTCGAGCAGATCCTCGACGGCATGTCGATCCCCGATACTTTGCGGATCGTCCGCGCCTTCAGCTATTTCTCCCATCTCGCCAACATCGCCGAGGACCACAACAACATCCGCCAAATGCGGGCGCGTAGTGCCGCCAAGGGCGGCGGGGCGGGGGTGCTCGCAGAGACGCTGACGCGCGCGAAGAGCGAGGGCTTGAGCGGCGAGGAGTTGCGCCACTTCTTCAGGGAGGCCCTCGTCAGCCCGGTGCTGACGGCGCACCCGACCGAGGTCCGCCGCAAGAGCACCATGGACCGCGAGATGGAGGTCGCGGCGCTGCTCGACCGCCGCGAGCGCGTCGCACTGACGCCGGACGAGGCCGCCGCCAGCGATGAGCAGTTGCGGCGCGAGGTACTGACGCTGTGGCAGACCAATCTGTTGCGCCGGACCAAGCTCACCGTGCTCGACGAGGTCGGCAACGGCCTGTCGTTCTACGACTACACGTTCCTTCGCGAGGTTCCGCGCCTCGTCAACGCGCTGGAGGACCGGCTGGAGGAGGGCGGCGAGCGGGCGGCGGCCGAGCTCGCCTCGTTCCTGCGCATGGGAAGCTGGATCGGCGGCGACCGCGACGGCAATCCCTTCGTCACCGCCGACGTGATGCGCGGCACGCTGCGACTGCAATCGAGCCGGGTGATGCAGTTCTATCTCAACGAGCTTCACGTGCTCGGCTCGGAATTGTCGATCGCGGCGCATCTCGCCGACGTCTCCGAGGAGCTGCGCGCGCTCGCCGAGCGTTCGCCCGATACCTCGCCGCACCGGAGCGGCGAGCCCTATCGCCTCGCGGTCTCCGGCATCTATGCGCGGCTGACGGCGACGGCCGAAAAGCTCCAGGTCGAGATCACGCGCAGGCCGGTCGGCAAGGGCGCTCCTTACGAGAGCGTCAGGGAATTGCAGGCCGATCTCGACGTGCTGCATCGCTCGCTGATCTCGAACAACGCCCGTGTCATCGCGCGCGGCCGGCTGCGGCTGCTGCGTCGCGCGGTGGATTGCTTCGGCTTCCATCTGGCGCGGCTCGACATCCGCCAGAACTCGGCGGTGCACGAGCGCACCATCGCCGAGCTGATCGATGCGGCGAACCCGGGCATGTCCTATCTCGCGCTCGGCGAGGAGGCGCGCATTGCGCTGCTCACCAACGAATTGCGCAGCACGCGCTCGCTGGTCTCGCAATTCGTCAAGTACAGTGACGAGACGATGGGCGAGCTCAACGTCTTCCATGCCGCCGCGGAGGCGCATGCGAAGTTCGGCTCGGATGCCATTCCCCAATGCATCATCTCGATGTGCAAGGGCATGTCGGACATGCTCGAGGTGGCCGTGCTCTTGAAGGAGGTCGGTCTCGTCAATCCGTCGGGGCGCAGCGCCATCAACGTCGTGCCGCTGTTCGAGACCATCGAGGACTTGCAGGCCTCGGGCAGCATCATGGACCGCATGCTCTCGCTGCACGACTACCGCCGTCTCGTCGACAGCCGCGGCAGCGTGCAGGAGGTGATGCTGGGCTATTCCGACAGCAACAAGGATGGCGGCTTCGTCACCTCGGGCTGGGAACTCTACAAGGCCGAGATCAACCTCGTCGAGGTGTTCGAGCGCCACGGCGTGCGATTGCGCCTGTTCCACGGCCGCGGCGGCTCGGTCGGCCGCGGCGGCGGCCCGAGCTATGACGCCATCATCGCGCAACCGGGCGGCGCGGTGAACGGCCAGATCCGCATCACCGAGCAGGGCGAGATCATCTCGTCGAAATATTCCAACGCCGAAGTCGGCCGCAATAATCTGGAGATTCTTGCCGCCGCGACGCTGGAGGCGAGCCTGCTGCATCCGCGCCAGAGCGCGCCGCGCCGCGAATATCTGACCGCGATGGATGAATTGTCGAGCCTCACGTTCAAGGCCTATCGTGGCCTCGTCTACGAGACCGATGGGTTCGTCGACTATTTCTGGTCATCGACCGTGATCAACGAGATCGCCACGCTCAACATCGGCAGCCGTCCGGCCTCGCGCAAGAAGACCCGCGCGATCGAGGATCTGCGCGCGATCCCCTGGGTTTTCTCCTGGGCGCAGTGCCGCCTGATGCTGCCCGGCTGGTACGGCTTTGGCAGCGCGGTCGAGACCTGGATCGGCGAGCATCCCGACAAGGGCATGCCGTTCCTGAAAGAGCTCTACCGGGAATGGCCGTTCTTCCGCATGCTGCTCTCGAACATGGACATGGTGCTCGCAAAAAGCTCGATCGCGATTGCGTCGCGCTATGCGGAGCTCGTGCCGGACGAAGCCTTGCGCGAAAAGATTTTTGGCCGCATCCGCCGCGAATGGCATTCATGCATCGAGACGCTGCTCGATATCATGGGGCAGGACCGGCTGCTGCAGGGAAATCCGCTGCTCGAGCGCTCGGTACGCCATCGCTTCCCTTATCTCGATCCGCTCAACCACGTGCAGGTCGAGCTCTTGAAGGAGCACCGCGCACAGAACCCGGACGAGCAGGTGCTGCGCGGCATTCAGCTCACCATCAACGGCATCTCGGCGGGCTTGCGGAATACGGGGTAGCCTTAATGGTTCGTCATTCCGGGGCGCCCGAAGGGCGAACCCGGAATCTCGAGATTCCGGGTTCGGCCGGAATGACGACGATGCAGCGTCATACCGGATCCCACGTGAAAACATCGGCCGAGCGATCGAGCTTGTAGAACGATCCCTTGAGCGCCGGCATCGCGTGCTCGGCGATCGACTGCGGCGTCCAGCCATCGCTGCTCTGTACCGAGCGAAGCGGACGATTCTGACTGAACAGGAAGATCTCGTTCATGCGCACGCCGAAGATCTGCCCGGTGACGTCCTTGGCGGCATCGGAGAGCAGATAGGCGCAGACCGGGGCGATCTTCTCCGGTCCCATCTGCTTGATCTTCTCGACGCGCGCCTTCTCGGCATCGGTCTCGGTCGGGATCGTGCCGATCATGCGGGTCCAGGCGAAGGGCGAGACGCAGTTGGAACGGACGTTGAAGCGGTTCATGTCCAGCGCAATCGACTTCGAGAGGCCGACGATACCGAGCTTGGCGGCGGCGTAGTTGGCCTGGCCGAAATTGCCAATCAGGCCGGATGTCGAGGTGAAATGCACGAAGGAGCCGCTCTCCTGCTCGCGAAAAATCCGCGCCGCGGCGTGAGAGACGTAGAACGAGCCCATCAGGTGCACCTTGATGACTGCCTCGAAGGCTTCCACGCTCATCTTGTGGAAGATCATGTCGCGTAAGATGCCAGCATTGTTGACGACGCCGTCGAGCCGGCCGAAATGATCAGTCGCGGTCTTGACGATCTTGCTCGCCGGGATCGCTTCCGCCACGGACTCGAAGTTGGCGACCGCAGTGCCGCCGCGCTTCTTGATCTCCTCGACCACCTCCTCAGCGGGCGCAGCGTTCGAACCGGCGCCGTCGGCGGCCCCACCGGGGTCGTTGACGACGACCTTGGCACCTTCCGCGGCGCAGAGCAGCGCGATCTCGCGGCCGATGCCGCGGCCTGCGCCGGTGACGATGATGACCTTGTCTTGCAGTGATTTCGTCATGTGGGTTGTCTCCTGTGGTGTCCGTCATTCCCTGATGGTTCGCGTTGCGCGCGCGCCGGAATGGCGAATGAGTTACCTCTCGTTCGTAAACACGATCGTGCCGCTTGCCGCGAACATGCCGCCGACGCCGTGGCACACCGAAATCTTTGCATTGGGCACCTGCGCCGGCGCGATGCCGCGCATCTGGCGCACGCTCTCCTGGAGCGCGTACATGCCGTACATGCCCGAATGCAAGTAGGACAGGCCGCCGCCATTGGTGTTCAGCGGCAGCTTGCCGCCCGGCCGCGTGTTGCCGTCGGCAATGAAACTGCCGGTCTCCTCAGGGGGCATGAAGCCGAGGTCGCCGAGGCCGAACAGCGGCAGATGTGCGAACGCGTCATAGATCATGAGATGATTGACGTCCTTGTGCGCGATGCCGGCCTCCTTGAAGGCAAGGGGGCCCGCGACCTTGAAGGCACGCGAGGAATTAAAGGTCTCCATCTGGCTGACCATCGGGGTCTCGACGCTCTCGCCGGTGCCCATGATGTAGACGGGCTTGCGCGGAAAATCCCTGGCGCGGTCGGCCGAGGTCAGGATCAGCGCGCCGCCGCCATCGGTGACGAGGCAGCATTGCAGCAGCCGGAACGGATAGGCAATCATGCGCGAGTTGAGCACGTCGGCGACCGTGATCGGCTCCTTCATCATCGCACGCGGATTCTTCGCCGCCCATTCCCGCTGCACCACCGCTACCATCGCAAGCTGCTCGCGGGTGATGCCGTAGGTCTTCATGAAGCGCAGAACGGGGATCGGGAACATGCTGGGCGGCCCGAAGACGCCGTAGGGTGCCTCGAACTGGCCTTGCAGGCTGTCGGCGGGGATCGAGCGCGGCTGCTTGCCGATCATCGACTTGCCGCTTTCGGCATGGGTGATCAGCACGGTCTTGCACAGGCCGGCTTCGATGGCTGCGGCGGCATGGCGGACGTGCAGCATGAACGAGCACCCGCCAACCGAGGTACCGTCGACCCAGGTCGGCTTGATGCCGAGATAATGGCAGACCTGCTGCGGCGTCTCGACGGCGGTGGCGAAGCCGTCGATGTCGGACAGTTTCAGCCCGGCGTCCGCGATGGCATTGAGGGCTGCGTCCGCATGAAGCTGAAGCTGCGACATGGTGGGGATGACGCCGAGCTCGGTGGTCTCGGCCGCGCCCACGACGGCGACCTGGTTCCTGCGCATGGCCTATCCCTTCGCCGGACGGAACACGGGGAGGGTGATGACCTCGTCGAGCTTCTGGAAAGCGACCTCGAGCCTCATGTCGAGCTCGAGCGCTTCCGGCGTCTGCGGACAGTCGATGATGTTGCTCATCATCCGCGGTCCCTCCGCAAGCTCGACCACCGCGATCGCGTAAGGCGGCGTGAAGCCAGGCGCGGCAGGGCGGTGATTGATCACGTAGCTGTAGAGAAAACCCTTGCCGCTCGCCTTGAAGATGCTGACCTTGCGGCAAGCGCAGGACGGGCAGAACGGACGCGGCGGGAAATAGACATGCGCGCAGGCATCGCAGCGTTGCAGGCGGAGCTCGCCAGCTTTCGCGCCGTCCCAGAAATGCTGCGTCTCCGGCGTCGGCTTCGGTCGCGCGCGCTGTGGTTCGGCCATTGCGGCAAGTCCTCCCAAAGTACAGGCTTGGAGCCTGCCCGTTTCGATCTTGATGCGACAATTGACTATTGGCCGTCAACGGTCCAGCGATGTGCGCGCATGGTAAGTATACCGTCGCGCGCACGATGCTTGTGTCGAACTGAGCCACCGCGATAGATTGCGCGTGCCAATATTCCGTGAGACAGACATGCCCAACTTTCCGACACTGGCAAAACTTGCCGAAGACCTCGAGAACGGCCGCACGACCTCCCGCAAGCTGGTCGAGGAGTGCCTTGCCAGGATCGCCGATCCGGCCGGCGAAGGTCGACGCACCTTTATCGATGTCGACAAACAGGCTGCGCTGACTGCGGCAGATGCGATGGATGGCTTGCGTGAGGTCAACGCGGCGCCGTCGCGCTATGCCGGTATTCCGATCTCGATCAAGGATCTCTTTGACATCAAGGGGCAGGTGACGCGGGCCGGCTCCCGCGCGCTCGATGATTCCGATCCGGCGGAGCACGATGCGGCGGCGGTTGCGCGGCTGCGCCACGCCGGCTTCGTGGTGATGGGGCGGACCAACATGACCGAGTTTGCCTATTCCGGCATCGGCATCAACCCGCATTTCGGCACGCCGAAGGGCGCCTGGAACCGAGCCGAGGGCCACGTGCCCGGCGGCTCGTCCTCGGGCGCGGCGGTGTCCGTGCTGGACGGCATGGCGCATGCTGCGCTCGGTACCGATACCGGCGGCTCCTGCCGCATCCCGGCGGCCTATAACGGCATCGTCGGCTACAAGCCGACGCAGCGTCGCGTGCCGCTCGACGGCGCAGTGCCGTTGTCTTTCTCGCTCGACAGCATCGGACCCTTGGCGCGAACGGTCGGTTGCTGTGCCGTGCTCGACGCCGTGCTGGCGAACGAGCCGATCGCTCCGCTGAAGCCGCGCGCCGTGAAGGGCATGCGGCTTGCAGTGCCGACCACGATTGCGCTCGACGACCTCGATACGGCAGTGGCGCAGACCTTCGATCGCGCGCTGGAGACGCTCGCCGGTCACGGCGCGGCCATCGAGCGCATCGAGATGTCGGAATTCCACGACATCGGCCCCATGAACGCCAAGGGCGGCTTTGCGGCCGCCGAAAGCTTCGCCTGGCACCGCTATCTCATCACGGCCAAGGGCGACGTCTATGATCCCCGCGTCGCGGTGCGGATCATGCGCGGCGAGGCGCAGAGCGCGGCCGACTACATCGATCTCCTCAACGAGCGCCGTTCGCTGATCGCGCGGGTCAATGCACGGATCGCGCCCTATGACGCGCTGGTGCTGCCGACCACCGCCAACACGCCGCCGAAGATCGCCGATCTTGCCGACGAGAAGGCGTTCACCACGGCGAACCTGCGTGCCTTGCGCAACTGCACCCTCATCAACATGATCGATGGTTGCGCGATCTCGCTGCCTGCCCATCGCGAGGGCGAGGTTCCCGTCGGCCTCATGCTGGCGGGCGCTGGCGGAACGGACCATCGCATTTTCGAGCTTGCTGCCGGCATGGAGGCCGTGATCCGTGTTTGACCTGACCTTCACCGTCGATGCCCAGGACGCGACAACGCCGCTGACGCTTGCGATCGACCAGGCCGTCATTGCCGGCTGGACCGGCCGCGATCCCGTCGCCCGCGACAAGCACATTGCCGAGTTGGAGGCTGTCGGCATCGCGCGGCCCGCGTCGACGCCGATCTACTACCGCGTCTCGGCGCGGCGGCTGACGACGGAAGACAGCATCGAATGTTCTGGCGGCGCCTCCTCCGGCGAGGTCGAGTTCGTGCTGATCGGCTGGCAGGGCCGCATCTTCGTCGGCTGCGGCTCCGACCATACCGACCGCAAGGTCGAGGCCTACAGCGTGACCGTCTCGAAGCAGATGTGCGACAAGGTTGTCGCGCCGGTGTTGTGGGAGCTCGAGGACGTGATCAACCACTGGGACAAGATGGTCCTGCGCTCCTATGCCTGGATCAACGGCGAGCGCGTGCTCTACCAGGAGGGCACGCTGGATGCGATGCTGCCGGTCGACGAACTGATCACGCGCGGCTTCGACGGCAAGAAGCTGCCCGACGGCTGCGCCATGTTCGGCGGCACCTTTGCCGCCAAGGGCGGCATCCGCCCCGCCGACCGCTTCGAGTTCGAGCTGGAGGATCCCGTGCTGAAGCGCACGATCCGGCACGCCTATGACGTGATGACGCTGCCGGTGCTCGGCTAGGTTCCGCCCGCAAATCGGGTGGCCGTTGCGGCAGAGATCTGCAACACCATTTCCGTCATTCCGGGGCGCCGGAAGGGCGAGCCCGGAATCCATAACCACGATCGGGAGGATGGATTCCGGGCTCGCGCCCAAGAGGGCGCGCCCCGGAATAACAGTTGTGGATAGGATGACCGGTATGGCAATCGCGAAACGTAAGCCGAGTACTCCTGATGAGACGATTGATATCGCCACCCGAGTCGATGCCCTCGACTGGGCCCAGATCGCCGGCGAACTTGACGCACAGGGCTGCGCGATCCTCAAAAGCCTGCTCACGCCGGAGGAATGCCGTGCAATCGCCGCGCTCTATCCCGACGACGCAAACTTCCGCAGCCGCATCGTGATGGGCCGCCACGGTTTCGGCCGTGGCGAGTACAAGTATTTTTCTTATCCGCTGCCGGCTCTCATCGCGGAAACCCGCCCGGCGCTCTACGCGCATCTGCACGGCATCGCCAATCGCTGGAACGAGGGGATGGGGATCGATATCCGCTATCCCGCGCGGCATGACGCGTTCCTGAAGCGCTGCCACGAGGCGGGCCAGAGTCGGCCGACGCCGCTGCTGCTGCAATATGAGGCCGGCGACTACAACTGCCTGCATCAGGATCTCTATGGCGAGCACGTATTCCCGATCCAGGTCGCGATCCTCCTGTCCGAACCGGGCCGCGATTTCACCGGCGGCGAGTTCGTGCTGACCGAGCAGCGTCCGCGTATGCAGTCGCGTGCCGAGGTCGTGCCGCTGGCGCAGGGCGACGCGGTCGCCTTTGCCGTGCATCATCGTCCGGTGCAGGGGACGCGCGGCACGTATCGGGTTAATCTGCGCCATGGTGTCAGCCGGATCCGGTCCGGACGGCGCCATACGCTGGGCGTGATCTTCCATGATGCAAAGTGAGCACGGCCGTTGACTGCGGATTTGTTCGATAGCCTCGCCGAGGCCCAGCCGTCGCGCGAAGATATCGCCGACGGAGCCGTGGTGTTGCGTGGATTTGCAGGGACGATCGAGCATGAGCTGATCGCCGCCGTCCGCGCGATCACGGCGCAGTCGTCGTTTCGGCAGATGACGACGCCCGGTGGCTATCAGATGTCGGTGGCGATGACGAATTGCGGCGAGCGCGGCTGGATCACCGATCACACCGGCTATCGCTATGATCCGATCGATCCGCTGTCCGATAGGCCTTGGCCGGAGATGCCGCCGATATTCCGAGACCTGGCGAGACGGGCGGCCGAGGAGGGTGGTTTTGCCGGCTTCGCGCCTGATGCCTGCCTCGTCAATCGCTACGAGCCCGGCACGCGGCTGTCACTGCACCAGGACAAGGACGAGCTGGATCTCTCAGCGCCGATCGTGTCGGTCTCCCTCGGGCTTCCCGCGATCTTCCTGTTCGGCGGCATGGCGCGTAGCGACAAGCCGCGCCGCGTTCGGCTCGTGCATGGCGATGTCGTGGCCTGGGGCGGTGCGAGCCGGCTCGCCTATCACGGCGTCGCGCCGCTCGCCGACGGCGAGCATGCGCTGCTCGGCCAGCAACGGATCAATCTGACATTTCGCAGAACGCGCTAATCCATCCCCTCATCCTGAGGAGCGCGCTCGCGCGCGTCTCGAAGGATGAAGGCCAAGATGAGAGACGCGGGCCTTCATGGTTCGAGACGGCGCTACGCGCCTCCTCACCATGAGGAGCTACGGCTTCGGCGGATGAATGAACGCCCACGGGCTCACTTCGGAATCCCGCGGCACCTCGATCGACAGCAGAGATGGTCCGCCATGGGCGAGCGCCTTCTCCAGTGCGGCCTTGAAATGATCCGGTGAAGTCACGCGTGCGGCCGCGACGCCAAAGGACTCCGCAAGCTTGACGAAATCCGGATTGACGAGATCGGACGCCACCACGCGGCCGTCAAAGCGCTCGCGCTGATCGCGGCGCACGTTGCCATAGGCGTTGTTGTTGAACACCAGCGTCACCACGGCGATGTTGAACTGCACGGCGGTGGCAAGCTCCTGCACGCCGAACATGAAGCCTCCGTCACCGGTGATCGCGACGACCGGCTTGTCGGGATTGGCGACCTTGGCGCCGAGCGCAGTCGGGAAGCCGGAGCCGAGCGTGCCCTGATAGCCCGAGGTGACGAAGGTGCGCGGCTCGTAGATCGGAAAACCGTACCAGGAGGCGAAGCCGACCTGCGATAATTCATCGGTGACGATCGCGTTTGCCGGCAGCACCTCGCGCAGGATGTTGAGATACGCCATCTGCGGCTGGATGCGCTGGATCTCCGCTTGCGCGGAGGCGGTGGCCTCGCGGATCGCGGCGCGGCGGCCGCTGGTCTTGCTGTAGCCCACCTTGCGCACGGCGGCTGCAAGATCGGCGGTCGCGGCCTTGGCATCGGCGATGATCGCTGCGTCGGCGGAAAAGCGCCGCATCTCGACCGGATCGATATCGATCCGGATGCATTTCAGCCCGTCCGGGCGGAACGGCCAGCGCGACATGGTGGGCAATTCGAGCCGCGTGCCGATGCCGATCATGAGATCCGTGTTTGGCCACAGCTTGTAGGCGGCCGCCATGGTGAGCCCAAGCTCGTGCGCGTTGGAGACGATGCCGCGACCGCTTCGGAAGGCGACGACGGGGGCATCGATCATCTCGGCGAGCTCGAGGATCTCTTCGCGCGCATCGATCGCTCCGCTGCCGACGAAGATCATCGGTGCCTTGGCGGCCTTGATCAGGCTAGCGGCCTGCTTCACGGCGTCGGGATCGGGCTGCGGTGCAGGCAAGGGCGTGAGCATCTGCGCAGGCGCTGTCTCCGCGCGCTGCGTGAAGACGTCCCAGGGCATCTCGACCGAGGCCGGGCCGCGGCGTCCCGACATCATCTCCTGGAACGCGCGTGCGACAACCGTCGGCGCGTTGGCTGGCGCTTCGATCCTGTCCGCCCATTTCACATAGCTGCGCAGGGTCCCGAGCTGATCCGGCATTTCATGCAGATGGCCGCGGCCCTTGCCGAGAAAGGCGGTCGGCACCTGGCCGGTGACGCAGAGCACCGGCTCGTTGCAGCCGAAGGCGGTGAGGAGCGCGGCGCTCGCATTGAGCACGCCGGGGCCGGGGACCACGCTGAACACGCCCGGCCTGCCGCTCGCGCGCGCATAGCCGAAGGCCATGTAACCGCAGGCCTGCTCGTGCCGCGCGCCGATCACCTTGAGCTGAGCCTGGTGGAAGGCGTCGAACAGGCCATAGATCTGCGCGCCCGGCAGGCCGAACACGGTGTCGACGCCATGGGCGACAAGGCCGCTTACGATCGCTTCGCCGCCGGTGAGGGTGGTCATGGTTGCTTCCAATCCAGATGTCAGGCTTCGTCGACGACGCCGTTGCGCAATAGGCCGATGCCTTCGGCTTCGACGTCGATGACATCGCCGGGCTTCAGAAAGCGCGGCGGATCGAAGCGCGCGCCGGCGCCGGTCGGCGTGCCCGTGACGATGATGTCGCCGGGAACGAGCGTAGCAAACGTCGAGATGTAGTTGATGAGGTAGCGGAACGGAAAGATTAGCCGGCCGGTAGAGTCGTCCTGCCGAAGCTCACCGTTGACGCGCGTGGTCAGACGCACATCGGCAAGCTGCGACTCCTGCGTATAGGGAACGAGCCACGGGCCGAGGCTGCCGCTGGAGTCGAAATTCTTGCCTTGTGTGACGTTGAACTTGGCGTGTCGCAGCCAGTCACGCACCGAGCCTTCATTGCACAGCGTGATCGCGGCGATGTGGTCGAGCGCGCTGCTTTCCGGGATGTGCCGGCCGGCCTTGCCGATCACCAGCACGATCTCGCCTTCATAGTCGAGCTGCGCGGATGCGCGTGGGCGCACCAGCGGCGTCTCGTGGCCGACGAAGGAGCGGGGCGAGCGCATGAACATGCTCGGATATTTCGGGGCGTCCTGGCCATCCTTGTACTCGGCGTTGCGGTCGGGATAGTTGACGCCGATGCAGATGATCTTCTCCGGCGCAGGCACCGGCGGCAGCCAGGTGATGTCGGCGATCGCATGATCCGGCGTGCGGCCGGCAGCTTCTTCTGCAAAGCTTACCAGCTTGCCGGCTGCGATTACCTCGCGCAGCGTCGGATGGTCCTTGGCGTGGCGCGCGGAGAGATCGACGATGCCGCCGTCGACGACGGCACCATATTTGGTTGCACCCTTGACGGAATAGGTCGCAATGCGAGGGGCTTGCATCATTCAGTCCGCCACCAGCACGTCAGCCACGAACTTCGGCTCGCGGACGGCCTGTCCTGTGAACGGCGAGCCCTGCTCGAACCAGGAGCGCGGGGCCGGCGCGCCCCACAGCGTCTGCCGGCGCGGATCGCGCAGCGACCAGCGCAGCGGCTCGTGGTCGTGATCGCCGGTAAAATAGTCGCTGGTATAGAGCTCGAGGCGGTGGCCGTCGGGATCGCGAACATAGAGGAAGAACGCGTTCGAGATGCCGTGACGCCCGGGGCCGCGCTCGATGTTCTTCACGAAGCCCTGGGAGGCCATGACGTCGCAGAGATGGATGATGTTCATCGCTGTCGGCGTCCAGTAGGCGAAGTGATGCAGCCGCGGGCCCTTGCCGTTGGTGATGGCGAAGTCGTGGACGTTGCCTTTGCGATGCATCCAGGCGGCGGCGATGCGGCCGTTCGGCCCGTCCTCCTCCGCATATTCGGTGAGGCGGAAGCCGAGCCGCGCATAGAAATCGACCGTGTCCTGCACTTCGGCCGCGAAGACGTTGAAATGATCAAGCCGCTGCGGGTGGCATCCCCTGTAGAGATCATAGCGCCGGAGCAGATGCGGCCGCTTCTCCATCGATGCGTAGAGCTCGATCTGGAAGCCGAAAGGATCGGTGAATTGCAGCGTGCGGCCCTGGAACGGCTGGTCGACGAACGCGTGCTTGAGACCGTTCTCGGTAAGGAAGGCGGCCGCCTTGTCGAGATCCTTCTCGTTGCCGACCTTGAAGCCGAGGCGGTTGCAGGCCGGCACGGCGGCCTTGCGCAGCACCAGCGAATGGTGCTGATGCTCTTCCGCGCCGCGCAGGTACACGACGTTGTCGTCGGCATCCTCGACATGAAGGCCGACGGTGGTCTCGTAGAACTCGCGGCTGAGCTTCAGGTCGGTTACGTCGAGCACGGCGTGGCTCGAGCGGATGATGTTGAAGGGCGGCTCGAAGACGTGTTGCGGTGCGGGCATTGCGTTTCCCCTCAGATTGGTCATTCCGGGGCGGCTCGAAGAGCCGAACCCGGAATCTCGAGGTTCCCCGATGCGCAATTGCGCATCTGTGGTTCGCGCTGCGCGCGCCCCGGAACGATGGTTGTTCTAGATTCCCAGTTTCTGAATCTTGTGCGTGCCCCGCGCGAGCGAGACGTGCTTGGTTTCCATGTAGAAGTCGAACGAATAGTCGCCGCCGTCGCGGCCGATACCTGAGGCCTTCATGCCGCCGAATGGCGTCGGCAGATGGCGGACGTTTTCCGAGTTCAGCCAGATCATGCCGGCCTCGAGCGCGTCGGCGACACGCAGCGCGCGGCCCATGTCGTTGGTCCAGACATAGCCGGTGAGGCCATAGCGGATGTCGTTCGCGATCTCGACGGCGTCGGTCTCGTCGCGGAACGGCAGCACGGTGAGGAACGGGCCGAACACTTCCTCCTGCGCGACACGCATCTTGCTGTGTGCGCCGGTCACCAGTGTCGGCTGCACGTAGTGCCCGCCGCCGGGACCGTCATGCGCCTTGCCGCCAGCGGCGATGACCGCGCCGTCCTGGCGCGCGACGTCGAAATAGGAGCAGACCTTGGCGAGATGCCGCTCGTGGATCAGTGGTCCGATCTCGGTCGCGGGATCGAGGGGATGGCCGACCCTCAGTGCGTTCACGCGCGCGGTGAGCTTCTCGACGAACTTTTCGGCAATGCTCGCCTGGACCAAGAGGCGGCTGGAGGAGGTGCAGCGCTCGCCGTTGAGCGAGTAGATCATGAACACGACGGCATCGAGCGCGCGGTCGAGGTCGGCATCGTCGAACACGATCACCGGGTTCTTGCCACCGAGCTCGAAATGCACGCGCTTCAGGGTCGGTGCACCCTGCTTCATGATCGCCGAGCCTGTCGCGCTTTCGCCGACGAAGCCGATCGCCTTGATCGCGGGATGCTCTGTCAGCGCCTTGCCGGCCTCTTCGCCAAATCCGTGCACGGTGTTGAGCACGCCGTCGGGGATGCCGGCCTGCCTGGCGAGCTTGGACAAAAGATCGGCGGTGACCGGCGACCACTCGGCCGGCTTGTGCACGACCGTGCAGCCCGCCGCGAGCGCAGGCGCAATCTTCCAGGTCGAGAGCATGAACGGCGTGTTCCAGGGCGTGATCACACCGACCGGGCCGATCGGCACGCGCGTGGAGACGTTCCAGTGCTCCTCGCTCGGCGTGTTGAGGCCGTCTCTCGCCTCAGCGCATTTGTCGGCGAAGAAGCGGAAATTCTCGGCGGCGCGGATCGCGGCCTTCGCCATGAAGCGATAGGCCTGGCCCGTGTCGATGCATTCGAGCACGGCGATGTCGTCGGCATTGTCCTCGATCGCGTCGGCGACCCGATGCAAGAGCTTGCGCCGCATCGCGGGTCCCATGTCGCGCCAGGATTTGAAGGCGAGGGCGGCAGCGGTCGCTGCGCGGTCGATATCCTCGGCATTGCCGCGAGCGACGCTTGCGAGTGTCGCGCCATCGACCGGCGACCTCGTCTCAAACGTCTCGCCGGAGATCGAGGCGACGGTCTTGCCGCCGATCATGTGGCCGATGCCATCGGCCCGGAGCTTCTTCAGCAGCGGCGCCGCGCGGTCGCGATTGGCCTGAAAGACGTCGGCTTTCGGCGCGGGCTTATCCATGGGCGGCCTCCGCTTTCAGGGCATCGTGGATGTTGTTGCGCTTCCAGCTCGTCTCCTTGTCGTTGATCTGCATGTCGAACGACAGAGCGAACTTCGAGCTTGCGAAGATGGGATCGAGATGCCTGGAGAGCGCCTGGAAGACGTGCTCGCCGGCTTTCTTGCGGGTGGCGAGATCGCGACCTTCGCCGATGCGCAGCACCATGTCGAGAAAGGCAAGATCCTTGCCTCCATCGGCGATCGCGTAATGCTCGCATTTGATCGCGCGGACTCGGATGCCGCCGAGCGGGAAGATGCCGGTCTCGACCGCCGCCTTGCGCACGACCTCGCACAGCGCGCCCATATCGACGCTGCCGTCGAGATTGGCCGAATATTCGATCGTGAAGTGCGGCATGGCGGTTTCACTCCCTGCGTTTCTTGTTTGTCAGGCGAAGTAGCAGCTTACCGAGCCGTAGGCGCCATAGTCGGCTTGAATTGTGTCGCCCTTGCGGGCCTCGATCGGACGGATGAAAGAGCCGGCGAGCACGACCTGTCCCGGCTCGAGCGCAAGGCCGAGCGGCGCGATCTTGTTGGCGAGCCACGCAACGGCGGTCGCGGGATGATTGAGTACGCCGGCCGCAAGGCCGGTCTCCTCGAGCTGGCCGTTCTTGAAGCAGAGCGCGCCGATCCAGCGCAGATCGGCTTCCAGCGGACGGATCGGTCGGCCGCCGAGCACGATGCCGGCATTGGCCGCATTGTCGGCGATGGTGTCGAAGATTTTTCGCGTTGCCTTGGTCTTGGGATCGACGCGCTCGATCCGCGTGTCCAGAATTTCCAGCGCGGGCACCACGAAGTCGGTGGCGTTGAGCACGTCGAACATTGTGCAGTCGGGGCCCGAAAGCCGCTTGCTTATGATGAAGGCGAGCTCGGCTTCGACACGCGTGGCAATGAAGCGGTCCGTCGGCACCAGCCCGCCATCGGCAAAGAACATGTCGTCGAGCAGCACGCCGGAATCCGGCTCGTCGATGTTGAGCGCGCTCTGCATCGCCTTCGAGGTCAGGCCGATCTTGTGGCCTTTGACGATGCGGCCCTCGGCGAGCTTGATGTCGACCCAGGCCTTCTGAATCGCGTAGGCATCGGCGATGGTGATCGCGGGATGGTCCTGCGAGAGCTGCCTGATTTGCGTGCGCGTCTTCTCCGCCTGGTGCAGACGTCTCGCGCAGTTCAGAATATCGTCGTTGGAAAGCGCCATCTGTGATCTTACAAATCGTGGTGCCGCGAGATACTTAACATGTTAAATGAATTCGTCAAACCCAATTTGGGTTTGCTGCAGTGCAAACATTTTGAGGTTTGAGGGCGGGGCGTGATGGCGAAGAAGAAACCGGCTGATCCTGCGAACGGAAGCGCGTCTGCCGCCCGGCAGGTGCCGATGCGCGAATTCTCGCGCTCACTGCCGATGTCGCTGCTGAGGGCGCGCGAGGCTGTGATGCGGCAGTTCCGTCCCTCGCTGCGCCAGCATGGCCTCACCGAGCAGCAATGGCGCATCCTGCGCGCGCTCGCGGCCATCGACACGGTCGAGGTCACGGAACTCGCGCGCACGGCATTTCTCCTCGGGCCCAGCCTGTCGCGTATCCTGCGTGATCTCGAAGCTCGCCATCTGATCGAGCGGAAGACGGCGAAAGAGGATCAGCGCCGCAGCATGGTGTCGATCTCGGAGAAGGGCGTGAAGCTGATGGCGGTCGTGGCGCCGACCTCGGAGGCGATTTATGCCGAGATCACGCAACGCTTTGGCGCACGCAAGCTCACCGAGCTCCAGGTGATGCTGGGCGAGCTCGAGCGTTGCCTTGCAGAACTCGGAAGCGCCGATGAGGCAATAGCCGAGGAGTGAAACCAGATATGCGCGCGGAAGCGGCAAGAACCATGGACATGGCCGCTTTTTTTCGCTCAAAGTGCCGCCCAAGCCGATCTGCCCAAAATCGGCGCCAGGACGGATGATGCCGCATCTGCGCTGGCTCATTCGGCAGGGAACAAGAAGGTAGAGGCAAATAGACCCCGTTATGGTCACCATTCAGGTTCAGAAGCTGATCGACTTCGTCACGGACGTGTTTTCGCATGCGGAGTCGTCGCCGGAAGAAGCCAAGCGTATCGCGACCTATCTGACGACAGCCAATCTCACCGGCCATGACAGCCACGGCGTGATCCGCGTGCCTGTCTATATCCGCTGGAAGAAGACGGGCTCGGTCGTGCCGAACCAGAACGCCGAGGTTGTGCTCGATACGCCCTCGCTCGCGGTGGTCGACGGCAGGTTCGGCTATGGACAGACGGTCGCGCCGCAGGCGGTGAAGATCGGCATCGAGAAGTGCAAGAAGGCGGGCCTTGCCGCGGTCGCCCTGCGCAATGCCGGCCATATCGGCCGTGTCGGCGACTGGGCCGAAATGGCCGCCGCTGCGGGGCTGATCTCGGTCTATTTCGTCAACGCCGCCGGCTCGCTGCTGGTCGCGCCGTTCGGCGGCGTCCAGAAGCGGCTGTCGACCGCGCCCTATTGCGTCGGCATTCCGCGCGAGGGCCAGGATCCGATCGTGCTGGACTTTGCGACGTCAATCGTCGCCGAGGGCAAGGTGCTGGTCGCAAGCCGCGGCGGCAAGAAGCTGCCCAAGGGCGCGCTGGTCGATTCCGACGGCAGCTTAAGCGAGGACCCGGTCGTGCTCTACGGGCCCTATACGCCCGACGGCCAGCGCGACCACACTCAGGGAACGGGCGCGATTCGCGCCTTTGGCGAGCACAAGGGCTCGGGCCTTGCCTTCATTTGCGAGCTGCTCGGCGGCGCGTTGACCGGAACCGGCGCCACCTCCGGCGGCCGCCGCTTCGCCAATGGCATGCTGGCGTTCTTCGTCGATCCCAGGGTGGTCGATACGTCCGATGTTTTCGATGCCGAAGTCTCGCGCTATGTCGACTTCATCCGTGCCACGAAACCGATGGCCGGCGTCGAGCAGGTTCTGATCCCCGGCGATCCCGAAAGGAAGACCCGCGCCGAGCGTACCAGGAATGGCGTGCCCTTGCCGGATGACACTTGGGCGGCGATAGTGAATACCGCCCGCGACGTCGGTGTCAGCGAGACCAGCATTCAGAGGGCGACGAGCTGATTCAATTTCGTCGTTGCGAGGAGCGCAAGCGACGAAGCAATCCAGAGTGTTGCCGCGGAGAGATTCTGGATTGCTTCGCTTCGCTCGCAATGACGGCGAGGAAGAGCCAACAGGGAAGGAAGGCAACGTGGCGAATAAAGTCAAAGAGATCTGGAAGTCGGGCAAGGCTGTCGTCAATGCTTGGCTCGCGATCCCATCCGGCTTCTCGGCCGAGGTGATCGCGCAATGCGGCTTCGACAGCGTCACGGTCGACATGCAGCACGGCGTGCAGGACTATCTGTCGATGGTTCAGTGCTTCCAGGCGATGGACAAGCATCCGGTGACGCCGATGGTGCGCGTGCCCTGGAACGAGCCCGGCATCATCGGCAAGGTGCTCGATGGCGGCGCCTATGGCGTGATTTGCCCGATGGTCAACACGCCGGAGGAGGCCAGGAACCTCGTCTCCTATTCGAAGTATCCGCCGAAGGGCGTGCGCTCCAACGGGCCGATCCGCGCCGGCATGTACGGCAGCGCAGGCACCTACCAGAAGACGGCGAACGACGAGATCGTGCTGCTGCCGATGATGGAGACCAGGACCGCGGTCGAGAACATGGAAGCGATCTTCGACGTCGAGGGTATCGACGGCGTCTATATCGGCCCGTCCGACCTCGGCTTCTCCTATGGGCTCGAGCCGAAGCTCGACCGCACCGAGCCGGAGATCCTTGCGATCTACGAAAAGATCATCAAGGAATGCGGCAAGCGCGGCCTCAACGCGGGTATCCATTGCAGCGGCGCGGAAGGTGCCGCGCGCGCCATCAACATGGGCTTCAAGCTGGTGACGCTGTCGAACGAGGTCGGCCTGATGTCGACCTATGCGAAGATGCAGGTGAACCAGACCCGGAAGGATTCCGGCAGCAAGGCTTGATCTCGCGTGTCCCGGACGCGGTGCAGCGCCATAAGCGCGTTTACGCGCGTCTTCGACGCGCTATGGCGTTGCACCGCAGAGCCGGGACCCAGTTGCCGATGTCACGCGTGGGCCCCGGATCAGCAGCGCACCGCTTGCGCGCTGCGCAGCATCCGGGGCACGATACTTTTGAAGACCAAGGAGAACTCCCATGACCCCAGCCCCCGTCATCCGCCTGCATCCCGATGATGGCGTGGTGATCGCGCGTGCCAGCCTGCCGCCCGGGACGGCGGTGGCTGACGGCGTGACGACGCTCGACCGTATCCCGTCGGGGCACAAGGTCGCGATCAAGCCGATCGCGGTGGGCGAGCCGGTCAAGCGCTACGGTCAGATCATCGGCTTTGCCACCGCGCCGATCGCACCCGGCCAGCACGTGCACACGCAGAATTGCGGCATGGGTGATTTTTCCAAGGACTATGCCTATTGCGCCGACGTCAAGCCGACGCCGAATTTCGATCTGCCCGCGACCTTCGAGGGCATCCGCCGTCCCGACGGCCGCGTCGCTACGCGCAATTATATCGGCATCCTCACCTCGGTGAATTGCAGCGCCCATGTCGCGGGCCTCGTCGCCGACGTCTTCAAGAAAAATCCCTTCACCGGTGAAAATCCGCTGGCCGAATTCCCAAACGTCGACGGCGTGGTCGCGCTGACGCACAAGACCGGCTGCGGCATGACACAGAACGAGCCGCTGGCGCTGCTCCGCCGCACGCTGGGCGGCTATGCACGGCACGTCAATTTCTCCCACGTGATCGTGCTGGGCCTTGGCTGCGAGGTGAACCAGATTGGCGGCCTGATGGAGGAACAGAAGCTCGCCGGGCGCTTGCGCGCGATGGACATCCAGGAGGTCGGCGGTACCCGCAAGACGGTCGAGGCCGGCGTTGCCTTCGTGCGCGAGGCGCTCGCTGACGCCAACAACGTGAAACGCGAAGCGGTGCCCGCGAGCGAGCTGACCGTGGCGCTGCAATGCGGCGGCTCGGACGGCTATTCCGGCGTATCAGCCAATCCCGCGCTCGGGGCGGCCAGCGATCTCATCGTGCGTCATGGTGGCACAGTGATCCTGTCGGAGACGCCGGAGACCTACGGGGCAGAACATCTGCTCACGCGCCGCGCCGTCAGCCGCGAAGTCGGCGAAAAGCTCGTCGATCTCATGCGCTGGTGGGAAGAGTATACCGAGCGCGAAGGCGCCGAGATGAATGCCAATCCGAGCCCCGGCAACAAGGCGGGCGGCCTCACCACGATTCTCGAGAAATCGCTCGGTGCGATGGCCAAGGCGGGCACCACCAATCTCGTCGACGTGCTGCGCTATGCCGAGCCGGTGACGAAGAAGGGCTTTGTGTTCATGGACACGCCCGGCTACGACCCGGTTGCCGCGACCGGCCAGGTCGCAGGCGGCGCCAATCTCGTCTGCTTCACGACGGGGCGCGGCAGCGTGTTCGGCTGCAAGCCCGCGCCGTCGATCAAGCTTGCGACCAACACGCCCATGTACAAGCGCATGGAAGAGGACATGGACGTCAATTGCGGCACCATCCTCGAAGGCTCCGAGACGGTCGAGCAATGCGGCCAGCGCATCTTCGATCTGATCCTGAAAACCGCCTCTGGCCAGCCGACCAAGAGCGAGAGCTTTGATTTCGGCGGCGCCGAGTTTGCACCCTGGGTGATCGGCGCGACGATGTGAGCGACTATTCTTCGATCACGATCGATAATGCGCGGAAGTAACTGTCCGGCACGTGATCGTCGATCATGTGCGGCAGGAATCTCTGGAGCGCATTCTGCAGTCCCACTCCAAGGATGGGAATGACCTGAAGCGCAGTGAGCGCGCCAACGTCGGCAAAGACGCTTTGTCCGACGCTTTCGAAGAGATCCGGCTTGTTCCCATCACGCGCCATCGGCAGCAAGCCGTCGAAAACGCCGCCGCTCGGGCACTGCACGGCCTGTCCGACATGGCGATAGACGTTGAGCAATGTCGGCGGGACTGTCGCAACGATGTCGGTGCCGTGGACCAGGCGGAAGGTGAAATCGCCAAGCCGCGGCGTATAGTCGTTGAAGAATTCCGGGCCGCCGTTGCGTGGACTGCCGAACGTGTAAACGACGATCTTGGGCGCGCTTGGCAGGAGTGAGGTCCGCCATGCGGCAAGGATCGCGAGCGCTCCACCAAGACTATGGCCGGTGAAGAACACCGGTTGATTGGGCGCGACCCGCTTGCCGAGCGCCGCCTGGATATCAGGCAAAACTGTCGCGACGGCTCTCTCAAAGCCCGTGTGGAGATTGTCCGGCGACGGCATGGCGTCGAAATCCGTGATCCAGTCCTGAAACTTTAGGGGATCGCTGCCGGCAAACGTCACAAATGTCGCGTGTGGCCCTTCCGCGACCACGACACAGGCGCTGTGTGGGGGCAGGCCAGTGCCCGGATCGTTGCTCCTGAAGCCGAGCTTCCTCAGGTCCCAGCCATTGAGGATGCTGTCGACCTTCGGCTCGTCGTCGGTCTCGTAAGCAAGCTGCGACAGCCACATCATGGCCCGCGCGTCGACCAGGTTAAAGTCCCTGGATGCCTGGAAGCTATCGAGGGCCCGCCGGCGATAGACGTTTCGGTCCTTCTTGACGAATACACTCATCGAGCATTCCCCCTGCGACCGCACAAGGAGCAGATAGTCAACCACAGGTAGAGATGAGCGGCAAGGACGAATGCCAAATCAGCCCGTGGCGTAGGCAATCGCTGCCGCTTGTTAATGCTTGATCGCGATAGCGACCGGTGTTCTGCTCAAAAAAGCTGCTGGAGCACCGCATCCGTGTCGATCTACGTCGCATTACACCACGTCACGCACTACAAATACGACCGTCCGATCGATCTCGGCCCGCAGACCATCCGCTTGCGGCCGGCGCCGCATACGCGGACGCCGATCCTGAGCTATTCGCTCAAGGTCAGCCCGCCCAATCACTTCGTGAACTGGCAGCAGGACCCGCAAGGCAATTGGCTGGCGCGCTACGTCTTTCCGGAGAAGACGACGGAGCTGAAGATCGAGGTCGATTTCACGGCGCAGATGACCGTGGTCAACCCGTTCGACTTCTTCGTCGAGCCCTATGCCGACAGCTTTCCGTTCGAATATCCGAAAGATCTCAAGACGGAGCTCGCGCCTTATCTCGAGACCATCAAGCCCGATCGCCTGTTCGCGAAATATCTCGACACGATCCCACAAGAAGCCCCGAACACCGTCAACTTCCTGGTCGATCTCAACAGAGAGCTGCAACAGAGGATTCGCTACGTCATCCGCATGGAGCCCGGCGTGCAGACGCCGGAGGAGACGCTCGCCTCCGGCGCCGGATCGTGCCGCGACTCCGCCTGGCTGTTGATCCAGACCTTCCGTCATCTGGGATTGGCTGCCCGTTTCGTCTCCGGTTATTTGATCCAGATCCGTCCCGACATCGATCCGATCGAGGGACCGCCGGAAGTGGAGAACGACTTCACCGACTTGCATGCCTGGGCCGAGGTCTACTTGCCGGGCGCGGGCTGGATCGGTTTCGACGCGACCTCCGGCATGCTCGCGGGCGAGGGGCACATCCCGGTCGCCGCAACACCACACTATCGCTCGGCTGCGCCGATCTCCGGGGGCGCCGGTTTTGCCGAAGTCGATTTCGCCTTCGACATGAGCGTCCGTCGCATCCGCGAGGCGCCGCGCATCACAAAACCGTTTTCCGACGAAGCCTGGGCGCGGCTCAATGATCTCGGCGAACAGGTCGACGGCGACCTCGCCGCGCAGGATGTGCGGCTCACCATGGGCGGCGAGCCGACCTTCGTGTCGGTCGACGATCTCGAAGCCCCGGAGTGGAACACCGAGGCCGTCGGTCCGACCAAGCGCGCGCTCGCCGATGACCTGATCCGCCGCCTGCGCACGCGCTTTGCGCCGGGCGGCCTTTTGCATTACGGCCAGGGCAAATGGTATCCGGGCGAAAGCCTGCCGCGCTGGGCTTTTGGCCTGTACTGGCGCAAGGACGGCGTGCCGATCTGGAAGAACGCCGACCTGATCGCGAAGGTCGAGACTCCCCGCCGCGCCGAGGTCAGGGACGCCGAGGCCTTCATGGAGGGCACGGCGGCGCGGCTCGGGCTCGACCCCGGCTACATCATGCCGGCCTACGAGGATCCCGCCTATTGGCTGCAGAAGGAAGCCGACCTTCCCGTCAATGTCGATCCTTCCGACTCCAAGCTGTCCGATCCGGAAGCGCGGGCGCGCATGGCGCGGGTGTTCGACCAGGGTCTCGGCACGCCGCGCGGTTTCGTGCTGCCGGTGCAGCGCTGGAACGCGCCGCCGCGCTGGCGCAGCGAGCGGTGGAATCTGCGGCGCAATCACCTGTTCCTGACGCCAGGCGATTCCCCGCTCGGTCTGCGGCTGCCGATGGGCTCGCTCGGCTATGTTCCACCGAACCAATATCCGTACATCGTCGAGCAGGACCCGATGGAGCCGCGGGGCAAGCTACCGGTGTTCACTCGCACGGCGCGCCCGCCGTCGCCGCCGCGGGTCGCGCCTGAACACCTCAACACGTCTGTCCCGGTCCGCACCGCGCTCTCGCTGGAGGTTCGCGGCGGCGTGCTCTGCGCCTTCATGCCGCCGGTCGAGCGCATCGAGGATTATCTTGAACTGATCGCCGCGCTCGAAGCCACCGCCGAGGAGATGCAGCTCCAGGTCCATGTCGAAGGCTACCCGCCGCCGTTCGATCCGCGCATCGAGGTCATCAAGGTGACGCCCGATCCCGGCGTGATCGAGGTCAACATTCAGCCGGCGAAGAGCTGGCGTGAGGCGGCGGACATCACCGCCGGCCTCTATGAGGACGCAGCAAAGGTGCGTCTCGGCGCCAACCGATTCCTGGTCGACGGTCGCCACACCGGCACCGGCGGCGGCAATCACGTCGTCGTCGGCGGCTCCAGTCCGCAGGATTCGCCGTTCCTGCGCCGGCCTGACTTGTTGAAGAGTCTTGTGCTGTACTGGCAGCGGCATCCGTCGCTGTCCTACTTCTTCTCCGGCCTGTTCATCGGCCCGACCAGCCAGGCGCCGCGCATCGACGAGGCGCGACACGACAGCATCTACGAGCTCGAGGTCGCGCTCTCGCACGTCCCGCCGCCGGGCTACCAGACGCCGCTGTGGCTGGTGGACCGGCTGTTCCGGCATCTGCTCGTCGACATCACCGGCAACACCCATCGCGCCGAAATCTGCATCGACAAGCTCTATTCGCCTGATGGCCCGACGGGGCGGCTCGGCCTGGTCGAATTCCGCGCGCTCGAAATGCCGCCCGATCCGCGCATGTCGCTGGCGCAGCAGCTCCTGATCCGCGCGCTGATCGCAAAATTCTGGCGCGAGCCGCAAGCCGGCAAGTTCGTGCGCTGGGGTACGGCGCTGCATGATCGCTTCATGCTGCCTCACTTCATCTGGGAGGATTTCGTTGACGTGCTTTCTGAGTTGAAGCAATCCGGCTATCCCTTTGAGCCGGAATGGTATCTGGCCCAGCTCGAATTCCGTTTCCCCGCCTTTGGCCGCGTCCATCATGGCGGCGTGACGCTGGAATTGCGCCAGGCGCTGGAGCCCTGGCATGTGCTCGGCGAGGAGGGCTCGGCCGGCGGCACCGTGCGCTATGTTGATAGTTCGGTTGAGCGGCTTCAGGTGAAGGCCGAAGGCTTCATCGAGGGCCGCCATGTCGTGACCTGCAACGGCCGCCGCCTGCCGATGACCCCGACCGGCCGCTCGGCGGAAGCCGTGGCCGGCGTCCGCTTCAAGGCCTGGCAGCCGGCCTCCGGCCTGCATCCGACAATACCCGTCCACGCGCCCCTGACCTTCGACCTCATCGATACCTGGAATGGCCGTTCGCTCGGCGGCTGCGTCTATCACGTCGCCCATCCCGGGGGGCGCAACTACGACACCAAGCCGGTCAACACCTATGAGGCCGAGGCGCGGCGGCTGGCGCGCTTCCAGGACCACGGCCACACGCCGGGCCCCAGCCAGCCGCCGCCGGAGGAACGCACAATTGAGTTTCCGCTGACCCTCGACTTGCGCACGCCGCTCCTGCATTGAGTATGGTGATGGGGCAGGGAGTGGTGCATGGGCGAAGGCGCGACCGACGGAGAAGGCCAGGCGGCCAGGCGCCTCAGCCAGCGCCGCGTCGCGCAATGGGTCCGCGACTATAGCCGGCTGCCCGGCATCCCCGACGAATTCCTCAGTCCAGACGGCGCCCCGCGCGCTGTCTGGAGCCGTTTCTTCGATGCCTTCGGTGCGCTGGCGCCCGACGAAATCGAGCGGCGTTTTGCCATGGCCGACCGGCATTTGCGCGAGGCCGGTGTCACTTACCGGGCGCCCGGCGATAGCGCCGATCGGCCCTGGTCGGTCAGCCATCTGCCGCTGCTGATCGACGAGGCCGACTGGCAGCAGCTCTCGGCCGGCATCAAGCAGCGCGCTCAGCTCCTCGAACTCGTGCTGCGTGACATCTACGGCGAGGGCCGGCTGGTCGCCGAGGGTGCGCTCCCTGCCGCTGCGATCGCCGGCAGCCCCGAATATCTGCGGCCCGTCTGCGGCGTGGCGCCCCCCGGCGGGCGGTACCTGTCGATTTATGCCGCCGATGTCGGCCGTGGGCCCGACGGGCGCTGGTGGGTGCTCGGCGACCGCACGCAGGCGCCGTCGGGGGCGGGCTATGCGCTGGAAAACCGCCTCGTGCTGTCGCGCGCCTTCGCAGACCTCTACAAGTCGATGAACGTCCCGCGCGTCGCACCGTTCTTCGAGGCGTTTCGGGATAGCCTTCGTGCCAGCGCTGATCGCGACGAGCCGCGCATCGGCGTGCTGACGCCCGGCAGCTTCAGCGAGACTTATTTCGAGCACGCGACGCTGGCGCGCTATCTCGGCTTCCTGCTGGTCGAGGGCGACGATCTCGCGGTCAGCGACAACCGCATCCACATCCGCACCGTCGCAGGCCTCAAGCGGCTCGACGTGCTCCTGCGCCGGGTCGATTCCAACTCGCTCGATCCGCTCGAGCTCGACGCGTCGTCGCGGTTGGGTGTGCCCGGGCTGATCGACGTGTTGCGCAAGGATGGCGTCGTCGTCGCCAACATGCCGGGCTCGGGCGTGCTGGAGGCAAGGGCGCTGCTCGGCTTCCTGCCGGCCCTGAGCCGTCGCCTGCTCGGCGAGGACCTGAAGATGCCGCACATCGCGACCTGGTGGTGCGGCCAGCGCTCGGCGCGCGAGGAGGTTTTGGCACGGCTCGACGAGGTCGCGATCGAAGGCGCCTACCGCCGTGGCGTTCCCGGCTTCCACGGCACGGGTCCTGTGCTTGCGGGCGAGCTCGACGCATCCGAGCGCCAGCGCCTGATCGACGCGATCGGCGGACGCGGCATGGATTATGTCGGCCAGGAGGTGGTGCGGCTGTCGACCATGCCGGTGTGGGAGCAGGGCCAGCTCACCCCGCGCCCCTTCGTGCTGCGCGTGTTCGCTGCCGCGACGCCCGACGGCTGGACCATCATGCCCGGCGGCTTCTGCCGGATCGCCGAGCAGGCGGACGCCCGCGCCGTCTCGATGGGCGATGGCGCGCGCGCCGCCGACGTCTGGGTCGTCTCTGAGAAGCAGGTCTCCACCGCGACGCTGCTGCCGGCGACCGACAAGGTGCGGATCCGCCGCATCGCCGGCGTGCTGCCGAGCCGTGCCGCCGACAATCTGTTCTGGCTTGGCCGCTATCTCGAGCGCGCCGAGGCCACGCTGCGGCTGGTGCGCGCACTCGGCTCGCCGATGCGCGGGCCTAACAACAAGGGCGCATCGGCCGCGATGCAGTCCGCCGAGCGCATCCAGCGCATCCTCGTCGCCTGGGGCGCAATCTCGCAAGCCTCGCGCACGGCCCCCGGACGGATCGCCGCGGAAGCACTGCAAAGCCCCGACCGTTTCGGCTCGGCGCTGTCGCTGGTGCGCGCTGCGCAACGCACGGCAACCGGCCTGCGTGAGCGGTTGTCGCCCGATGCCTGGCAGGTCATCACCGAGATGGCCGAGCGGCTCGCCTATGAGGTCGAGGACGACGACAGCGTGCTCAGCGCCGCCGAGCTTACCTTGCAGGAGCTCGCGAGTTTCGCCGGCCTTGCGCAGGAGAACATGAACCGCGCCGCCGGCTGGCGCTTCCTCGACATGGGCCGCCGCGCCGAGCGCGCCATCAACACCACGCGCTTTGCGCGGCAATTCGCCTATGACGAGGCGGGCGACGAGGATCTCGACGTGCTCCTCACGCTGGTCGATTGCCAGATCACCTATCGCTCGCGCTATCTGCTGGCGCCGCTGCTCGCGCCGGTACGCGATCTCGCGGTGCTCGACACCTACAATCCGCGCTCGGTCGCCTTCCAGGTCGCAAGCCTGAACGAGCACATCGCAGCACTGCCGAGCCTGAAGGAATACGGCCTGATCGAGAAGCCGCAGCGGCTCGCGGTCGCCGTGCAGGCGATGCTCGCCACGGCCGAGGCCGAGAAGCTCGAGGTCAAGACGCTGTTCTCGCTGGAGCAGGACCTGCTCAACCTCGCGGAGGCGATCGGGCTGCACTACTTCCCGCACGGTCCCAATGCCAGCCGGCCGGAAAAGCTGACGGGGCTTGCGTGATCTACGACATCCGTCACGTCACGACCTATTCCTACGAGAGTCCGGTCAGCTTCGCCCGCTGCACGCTGCGGCTGGAGCCGAAGAGCGGTGACGGGCAGGAGCTGATCTCGCACCACGTCGAGATCCGGCCGCGGCCTGCGGACCGCCAAGCCCGGCGCGATTTCTTCGGCACTCTGACCGAGAGCGTTGTGATCGAAGTTTCGCATCGCAATTTGCGCATCGATTCCCGCTCCCGCGTGTCGGTGTCGCGAACGCCACCGGCGCGTGATGCCTTGAGCCCTCCTTGGGAAAGCATCCGCGATATCGCCTTCGAGGCGACGAGCCTCGGGCCGTCGTCGCCGGTCGGCTACGTTTTTGCGAGCCCGCTGGTGCCGGTGCTGCGTCCCGTCAGCGCCTATGCTGCGATGAGCTTTGTGACCGGCGCCGGCATCCTTGCCGGCGCTATCGATCTGATGCATCGCATCCGCAGCGAATTTCGCTACGACCCGAAGGCGACGGTGATCTCGACACCGCTCAACGAGGTGTTCGACAAGCGCCACGGCGTCTGCCAGGACTTTGCCCATGTGATGATCGCAGGACTTCGCGGGCTCGGGCTGCCGGCGGCCTATGTCAGCGGCTATTTGCGCACGATCCCGCCGCTCGGCCAGCCGCGCTTGCAGGGCGCCGACGCCACGCACGCCTGGGTCTCGCTATGGTGCGGGCCTGAGCTCGGCTGGGTCGGGCTCGATCCGACCAACGATCTCCTGGTCGCCAATGATCACATCGTGCTCGCAATGGGGCGCGACTTCTCCGACGTCTCGCCGGTCGACGGCATCATCGTCGGCTCGCCGAAGCAGAAGCTCGGCGTCGCCGTGGACGTGCTGCTGGTGGAGTAGGGCGGCGCTCTTGCCGCGTCTTGGGCTGTCATTCCCCGCGACACCAACAATTTTGTTTCTCGATGTTTCCCTCGCGTGTCCAGTCGCTCATCGTTAATGCGCTGTTAACAGGGGCGCTGCGACATTTTGGCTCACTATCATCCTTAACAAAGCGGTAACCGATGCTCGAGGCCGTTGTGTTGCTGACGGAAGCGGCCGAGCAGGCGGCGCTGTCGCAAATATTGAGAAGCCACCGACAGGACCTGACGATCAGGCCTGTGACCGAAATCAACGAGCTCATGAGTCTCGAGCCATCGCTTATTCGGCAAGCCCGGCTGATCGCCTTTGCCTCCAACACCATCGTGCCCGCCGACCTGCTCGCGAAGCTCGGTTATGGCGCCTACAATTTCCATCCGGGGCCGCCGACCTATCCCGGCTGGGCGCCGACGCACTTCGCGCTCTACGACCGCGCGACCGAGTTCGGCGTGACCCTTCACGCCATGGCCGAGCGGGTCGATAGCGGCATGATCATCGACGTCACGCCGTTTCCCATTCCGGAAAACGCCGGCGTCTTCGCGCTGTGCGAGCTGACTTACGCCCAGCTCTTGAATCTGTTCGTGGAATGGGCCGATCGATTGGCCCGTCAGCCGTCGCTGCCGGCACCGCGTCCGGCGATCCAATGGAGCGGTCGAAGAAACTCGCGGCGCAACTACAAGGCCATCTGCGACATTCCGCTGGATATCAGCAAGGACGAGCTGTGGCGCCGGTTGCGTATCTTCGGCGCCAATCACTACGGCATCGCGCCGACCGTCAATCTGCACGGGGTGACCTTCACTGCGACGTTTCCGGCGGAGAGCGCATGAGCGCAATGTCGACCGCTCTCTCGCCGCAGGTTCCGACCGGACCCAGCGCCGCCGACCTGCTGCGCACGGGACGCGAGCATTACAAGCGCGGTGAGCTGAAGGATGCGATCGCGATCTTCAGGGCTGGTCTCGCGCTGGCGGCCACGATGTCGATCGGCACGGCCGCCGATATTGCGGCCGACCTCCATGCCGCGCTCGCCAACGCCTTCATGCTCTGCGACGATCTCGACTCCGCGGCCGACAATTACAGGGCCGCCTTGCGGCTTGCGCCGCATCTCGTCGCCTGCTGGTGCAACCTCGGCAATGTGCATTTGAAGACCGGCATGGCGCAGCAGGCCATCGCACTCTATCTCGAGGCGCTGCGGCTGAGCCCGGCGCACCGTCCGTCGCGGACCAATCTGGTGCAGGCACTCGTCGCGACCAGGCAATATGTGCTAGCGCAGGTTCTGCTGGGCGAGCTCATCGAGGAGACGCCCGAGGACGCGGGCCTTCATGCCGAGCTCGGCAAGGTTTGCTTCGAGCTGAAGCAGATCGAGGATGCGATCGCGCATTTCGAACGGGCCGCTGCGCTCGCACCGGAGCGGGCGGACAATCTCTACTGGATCGGCGCCATCCGGCAGGCGATCGGCGAGAGCGAGGCTTCGGAGGCCGCCTATGAGCGAGCCGTCCGGCTTCATCCGGTGCTGCGCAGACCCGCGACGCGGTCGCCGGCCAGCTTCCGCGTGCTCGCTCTGTTCGCGCCCTTCGTCGGCAACACGCCGGTCGCGTATCTGTTTCGGGATTGCGCCTACCAGACGGACATCCTCTCGCTATCGCCCTCGATCCGGCCGGATCTCGCGACGCTCGCATGTGAGGTCGACGTCGTCGTCAACCTCGTATGCGACGCTGATCAGGGCGCGGCCGTCCTGCCGCTCGCCGATGAGATTGCGAGGCACATCGGCAAGCCGGTCGTGAACGAACCCGAAAAGGCCTTGCGGACGACACGCGATGCGACCGCGGCTGTGCTTGCCGGCATTCCAGCCTGTCGCGTTCCGCGCACACTGCGCATCGCCGCGGGTCACGTGCTTCCGCCCGCAGGAAACGACCTGACGTTTCCGTTGCTGGCAAGGCCGGCAGGGACCCACGGCGGGGAGTTCTTCGCCAGGTTTGAGGATCCCGATGCTCTGACGGCGTTCCTCGCCGAACGCGTGAGTGAGGATCGCTATCTGATCGAGCCTATCGACTATCGGTCCGCCGACGGCTTTTTCCGCAAGTACCGGTTCATTTTCGTGGGCGAGGAGATCCTGCCCTATCATCTGGCGATCGGGGACGGCTGGAAGCTCCACCGCGATAGCACGGATATGGCAAGCCAGGACTGGATGCAGCGCGAGGAGGAGCAATTCCTGCGTGCCCCCAAATCGGTATTTTCGGCCGGTCATTATGACGTATTGCAAATGGTCAGGAGCCGCATCGGTCTCGACTATTTCGGTATCGACTGCGCGCTCGACGGCAGGGGCTATCTCGTCGTCTTCGAGGTGAACGCCTCCATGCTGGTGCACGACGAGAACCCGGATTTCCCCTACAAGGACCCGTTCGTTCGCAGGATCAAGACTGCATTCGACGCCATGCTGAGGCGGCTCGCGCGGACCGATTGAGCGCATGCGGCCGGGCCGGGGGGCACGCCGCGGCTCCGCCGTTCATCTCGATAGTCCCCGGAATACCGGATCGCGCGGTCATCCCCGAGCAAGCCGGGGACGGATGCCGGCACCGATGACCGACCGCGCGGCACGCGTTGGCCTGACTGGCAATCCTCGCCATCCTCGATAGGATGACAAAGCTGTCGCGCGGCGTGGCGCAACACAAATCTTTTCGTTACGCCGCCATTGGAGATTTGGTCAGTGAGACCGAGATAGGCTATGCTGCCCCGGGCGAGGAGAAACGAGGCGTCAGGAGTTGGTGTGGGGACACCACCGACAACGGGGCTGCATCCATGATCACGTTACCGAGACTGGCTGCCGAATCTCTGGAAAAGCTGCTCGGCTCGTTCATGCGCCGCCGCTACGACGAATCCTACGCACGGGTTCTGGAGTCTGCGACCCGCACGGCGATGGAGTGCATCGGCAACAGCGACGCGCTCTATCACAATATCGAACACACCATGCTGGTGACCTTGGCCGCGCACTCGATCCTCAGTGGCCGTCATCTCCACACGCATCTGCCGGCGGAGGATTACATCCACATCCTGATCGCTTGCCTCGCCCACGACATCGGTTATGTGCGCGGCCTGTTCAAGGAAGACGATGAAGATGGCTTTGTCATCGACGAGGCCGGCACCAAGGTTGCGCTGCAGCGCGGCGCATCTGACGCAAGCTTGATGAATTATCACGTTGATCGCTCGAAGCTCTATGTGAGGCAGCGCCTGAAGGGCGTCCCTGGTCTCGACCATGAGCGCATTGCGCGAGCCATTGAAGGCACGCGGTTTCCAGCGCGCGCAGACCAGGAATATGACGAAGACGCCTCGATCCTGCGCGCCGCCGACTTCATCGGCCAACTCGGCGATCCCAATTATCTGCGCAAGGCCAACGCGCTCTACTATGAATTCGAGGAGGTCGGCATCAACCGTCAGCTCGGCTACGACTCGCCCGCCGACGTCGTGCACCGCTATCCGCAATTCTATTGGGACAGCGTCGCCCCGCATATCCAGACCGAGATCGGCTATCTCAACAAGACCGAGATCGGCCGGCAGTGGATCGCCAACCTCTACAGCAATGTATACCGTGCCGAGCGCGACATCACGCTGTCTGGGCCGCAGAAGTAGTACTCGCTAACATGCAACCGAAAACAGTGACCGCCGGCGTCCTCGAAATCGCCTATCTCGAATTCGGCGCGCCGGACGGCTGGCCCTGTATCATGGGCCACGGCTTTCCCTACGACGTCCACGCCTATGCGGAGACCGCGCCGCTGATTGCGCAATCCGGCGCGCGGGTGCTGGTGCCGTGGCTGCGCGGCTATGGCGGGACGCGATTTCTGTCCGACAAGACGTTGCGCTCAGGTGAGCAGGCGGCGCTCGGCGCTGATCTCCTGGCCTTCATGGACGCTCTGAAGATCGAACGTGCGGTGCTCGGCGGTTATGACTGGGGCGGGCGCGCGGCCTGTGTGGTCTCGGTGCTGTGCCCGGAGCGGGTCGTCGGGCTCGTCTCCGGCAATTCGTACAACATCCAGAACATCGCGCGGTCGATGGAGCCGGCTTCGCCACCGGAGGAGGCCGCGCTCTGGTATCAATATCTCTTCCACAACGAGCGTGGCCGCCGCGCGCTCGAGCGCAACCGGCGCGGCTTTGCCCGCCAGCTCTGGTCGATGTGGTCGCCGACCTGGGCGTTCGATGATGCGACATTCGATAGAAGCGCAGCCGCGTTCGACAATCCGGACTTCGTCGACGTCGTGATCCACTCCTACCGGCATCGCTATGCGCTGGTTGAAGGCGATCCCGCCTATGCGGCAATCGAGGCACAGCTTGCCGCGCAGCCGCCGATCCGCGTGCCGACGATCGCGATCGACGGCGATCATGACGGCGTCCTTCGTGGCACCGCCCATCACGCGCGCAAGTTCGAGAGCTTTTTCGAACGGCGCGTGTTCAACGGGGCAGGTCACAATCTGCCGCAGGAGCGGCCCGCCGAATGGGCGCAGGCCGTCCTCGACCTCCGCAGAGCCGCGGAACGCTAGCCGCAGGGTCGCGCTTTTTTCGCAGTCGCGGGAACCTTTTGCTGTTGCAGCCGTCCATCACCTGGAGCCGCGCAAGCAGGCCGGGAGGATGCGCCATGACAGCAGAGAAGAATCCGAGCGGACCCGATCTGAGCAAGGGCGTGAACCTCGCCGATTTCAACGACGGCAAGCTGCTTGGCCATGTCGGTGACGAAGACGTTCTCTTGGTGCAGCTCGGCGCCGAAGTCGTGGCGATCGAACCCGCTTGCACGCACTATCATGGTCCGCTCGCCGAAGGGCTCGTGGTCGACGACACCATCCGCTGTCCCTGGCATCACGCCTGCTTCTCGCTACGCACCGGCGAGGCGGTCGCGGCGCCGGCGCTGAATGCGCTGGCGGTCTGGGAGGTCGAACGCGAGAAGGACAAGATCGTCGTGCGCCGCAAGCGAGAGGCGCCACCGCAGGCCGCGCCGCACCGCTCCGCGCCGACGCCGGACCGGTTCGTCATCGTCGGTGGCGGCGCGGCAGGATTTGCGGCGGCCGAAATGCTCCGCCGCGAAGGATTTGCCGGCAGCATCACCATGCTCAGCAACGACAGTGCCTTGCCGGTCGACCGGCCGAACCTGTCCAAGGACTATCTGGCCGGCAACGCGCCGGAGGATTGGCTGCCGCTCCGGCCCGAGGATTATTACGCAGACGCAGGTGTCGATCTCAGGCTCGACACCTCCGTCGCCGCGCTCGATCCGAAACAACGTCATGTGGCATTGGACAACGGTGACGAGGTGCCGTTCGACCGGCTGCTGCTGGCGACCGGCGCGGAGCCCGTGAAGCTGAAAATTCCAGGCAGTGACCAGCCGCATGTCCACACCCTGCGATCGGTCGCCGACAGCCGCGCCATCATCACGGCGGCCGGCGGCGCCAAACGCGCGCTGGTGATCGGGGCGAGCTTCATTGGCCTCGAGGTCGCCGCCTCCTTACGGGCGCGCAAGCTCGAGGTTCACGTGGTCGCACCGGAGGAGCGGCCGATGGAGCGCATCCTGGGGCGTGAGATGGGCGATTTCGTCCGTGCTCTTCATGAAGAGAACGGCGTCCATTTCCACCTCAGGGACACCGTGGAGAAGCTCGACGGCCGCCGTGCGCACCTGAAAAGTGGCGGCGAGATCGAGGCGGACCTCGTGGTGGTCGGCATCGGCGTCAAGCCGCGCCTCGAGCTGGCCGAGCGGGCTGGGCTTGCGGTCGATCGCGGCGTGACGGTCGATGCTTACCTCGAAACCAGCGCGCCCGGCATCTTTGCCGCCGGCGACATCGCGCGCTGGCCGGATCCGCATTCGCAGGCTAGCATCCGCGTCGAACACTGGGTGGTTGCCGAGCGGCAGGGTCAGACCGCGGCGCGCAACATGCTGGGCCGGCGCGAACGCTACGACGCCGTGCCGTTCTTCTGGAGCCAGCATTATGACGTGCCGATCAACTATGTCGGCCACGCCGAAGGCTGGGATGACATCGAGATCGACGGCAGCGTGTCGGGCAAGGACTGCCTGCTCCGGTACCGGAAAGGCGGCCGCGTGCTGGCGGTCGCTTCAATTTATCGCGATCTCGACAGTCTGAAGGCCGAGCTTGAGATGGAGCGGTCGCGCGCCTGAGGCGTGCCCTGTGTCGGCCTTGACCTGCATCAATAGCGGCGCTGGCGGCGGCTGCTCTTCTGGCTGTTGCCCCCGCTGGGCCCATGCTATCCTGACGTGTGCCGTGGGGGTTCGCTTGTAGGAGTAACCGTCATGACAACTGCTTCGGATATGTCTCACAGCCTAGGCTTGGGCTCCGGCATCGCGGCGTTGCGCCCGAAATGGGGCTGGATCGTCGCGCTCGGCGTCGTCTACCTCATTGCCGGCTTCATTGCGCTCGGTAGCGTGGTGATGGCGACGGTGGCGAGCGTGCTCGTGGTCGGCGCGATGATGATCGTGGCCGGCGTGACCGAGGTCATCGGCGCGTTCCAGATGAAGAGCTGGGGCAAGTTCCTGATCTGGGCGCTGCTCGGCGTGCTCTACGTCATCGCGGGCTTTTTGACCTTCGAGAACCCGCTGTTTGCCGCGGTGCTGTTGACCCTGTTCCTCGGCGCCTCGCTGATCGCTTCCGGCGTCGTCAGGCTGTTTCTCGCCTTCAGCATGAAGCGGGAGAGCCCCTGGATCTGGGTCGCGCTCTCGGCCGTCATCACCTTGTTGCTCGGCCTGTTGATCCTGGCGCGCTGGCCGGTCAACAGCGTCTACATCCTCGGTGTGTTCCTGGGCATCGACCTGATCTTTGCCGGCGCGGGCTGGCTGAGCCTCGGCTTCAGCCTGCGGCGCAGCACCTAAGGCGCGAGCAAAGGTGAGCTTTAAGTCGCGGTTGACCGCGCGATCCTCCGCGCGGCCGAAGGGGAGTGCGTCATGCGTTGGGTCTATCTCGCCATCATCATCCTGTTCGCGGTCGCGATCGTGGTGTTCGCCGCGCAGAATTTCGAGACCGTGACGGTCTCGTTCTTCAGGGTGAACCTCAGCCTGCCGCTCGCGCTGCTCTCCGTCGTCGTCTATCTGCTAGGCGCTGCGACTGGCGGCAGTCTGTTCGCGCTTCTGCGACGTTCCTACAAGGGCTCGTGGCACAGCGTCGGCTGATGCGAAGAGCTAGCCCGCCTTGGCGATGTGGCGCTCAGCGGGTCCCGAGCGCAAATTCTGGAAGAATTTTTCCACTTCGCGCGACAGCGTGTCGGCCGTTGCGGTCAGGCTGCTTGCCGCGGTCAGCACCGAGGTTGCTGCGGTGTCGGTCTCGCCGATGGCGTCGCGCAGCGAGGTGATGTTGGCGACCAGCGTCTCGTTGCCTTGCGCGGCGGACTGAGCGTTGGCGGAGATTTCGCGGGTCGCGGAGTCCTGCTGGCCGATGGCGCCGGCAATCGCCGAGGTGACGTCGTTGATCTCGCGCACGGCGCCGCCGATCTCGCGCACGGCCTCGACCGCATTGCGGGTCGAGGACTGGATCATGCCGACGTTCTCGCTGATCTCCGCGGTCGCCTTCGCCGTCTGCCCCGCGAGCGCCTTGACCTCATGGGCGACGACGGCAAAGCCGCGGCCGGCCTCGCCGGCGCGCGCCGCCTCGATGGTGGCGTTGAGCGCGAGGAGGTTGGTCTGCTCGGCGATCGCCTGGATCAAATTGAGCACGCCGTCGATGCGCTGCGTGGCGGCAGCCAGGCTCTCGATCTCGGAGATCGACTTTTCGGTGCGCTGGCCGGTCTGCTCGACGGCGCTCGCCGATTGCCGCACCTGACGGCCGATCTCCTCGACGGAGGCCGACAGCTCTTCCGCCGCACCCGCCACCGCCGTGACGTTGTGCGAGGCCTGCTCGGTGGCGCTCGCCGCCGTGCCGGCGCGCGTGTTGGCATCTGCCGTGACGCGGGTGATGGTCTGCGCGGTCTCGCGCATGGCGGACGCGTTGTCGGCAAGGCCGCGCATGACCGCGCCGATCGCCTCGCGGAACGCCTCGACCGAGGTCTCGATGTGTCGGGCGCGCTCGTCGCGCGACGCGGAATCCTGCGAGACCTGTGAGGCGAGGTTGCGGTTGCGCTCCATCGCCTCCTGAAAGATCCGGATCGCGCGTGCCAGCGCGCCGATCTCGTCGGCGCGTTCCGTGTGCGGCACCACGACACTCTCTTCGCCGTCGGCGACCTGCTTGATGGTCGCGGTGATCGTCGAGAGCGGACGGGCGATCGAGCGCGCGATGATGACGATGCCGATGACGACGAGCGCCAGCGCCACGCCGCCGAGGCAGGTCAGCACGAAGGAGAGCGTGCGATTGGTCTCGGTCTCCTGAGTAATCTGCTTGGCGCGCTCGGCATAGACCTTCGACAGCGCCTCGAGATCCTTGTTCAGCGCCGAACGGACGCTGCGGTTGGCGTCGTTGTCGCCCCATTCGCGACCTGCCGCGGCGCCGATCTCGTTGGCGCGGCGCACCAGTTCTTTCCGGAAGTCGACGAACTGCTCGATGCGCTTCTTGAAGGTCGCGAACTGCTCGGCGTCGTCGGCCTTGACGATGGTCTCCCAGCGCTTGACCACGTCGAGGATTTGCCCGTTGAACTTCAGAAGGCCCTCGCCGTATTTCTTCACCACGGCCGGGTCGGTCGACATGTAGACGCCGCGGGATTCCATCACCACGGCGTAGACCAGCGAGTTGACGCGCTCGACGTTCAGCGCTGCCGCATTCGCGGTCTCGATCGCGGCGGTCAGCTCGGCGCCGCGGCGGCTGTTGTAGTCGGACAGCACCGCGATCCCCGCGGTCAGCAGCGCGAACAGCGCGAAGATCGAATAGAGCCTGGTTGCGAGCGTGAAACGGCCCGCCAGGTGCGTGGGATTCCCAGTTTGATCAGTTGTCATGGCTCTCAGGGCCCGAATGGCCTTTGCGCGCGGCCGGTAAGCGCGGCCGGTAAAATTGATACAAAACTATGCAGAATGAAGGTGGACGCAGCGTTAACGCTCCAGGGTTGCACCTCAGACCTTGGTCGTAGAAAATATGAGGAATATCAGTCTCTTGATGGGGCTGTCCGTTCGGCACAGCGCCTTCCGGGATCGGCATGCCATGCTGCAAAGATCGACATGCACTAACGCCGCCGGGCTCGTACACCTTGGGGCAAGATGGATCCTGCGTCGGCCTTTGGCCGACTGACGCCGGAGGAGCTTTTGGTCTACCGCCACACCATCGATGCGACGAGCTATGTTTTCGCCGATCTGCGCGACCTCCTGGCCAAGGCGACCCCGCCGCGCTCCGGTGACCGGCTGGCCGGGATCGCGGCCGGCAGCGCCGAAGAGATGATCGCGGCGCGGATGGCGCTCGCCGACGTTCCGCTGAGCCAATTCCTCCAGGAGGCCGTGATCCCGTATGAGGCCGACGAGGTCACGCGCCTCGTCATCGACACCCACGATGCAAAGGCCTTCGCGCCGGTAGCCACGCTCACCGTCGGCGGCTTCCGCGACTGGCTGCTGTCGGACGCCGTGACGAGGGAAGGTTTGCGAAAGCTGTCCGCCGGTATCACGCCGGAGATGGCCGCCGCGGTGTCGAAGCTCATGCGCAACCAGGATCTGATCCTGGCGGCGCGCAAATGTGAGGTGATCACATCGTTCCGCAACACCATCGGCCTAAGGGGGCGGATGAGCACGCGGCTTCAGCCCAACCATCCCTTCGACGACGCCAGGGGCATTACCGCCTCGATCCTCGACGGCATTCTGCTCGGCGCGGGCGATGCCTGCATCGGCATCAACCCGGCGAGCGACGACCCCACGACCATCGGCCAGTTGCTGCGGCTGCTGGACGAGATCATCGCGCGGCTGAACATCCCGACCCAGGGCTGCGTGCTCACCCATGTGACGACGACGCTGTCGCTGATCGGGCAGGGCGTGCCGGTCGACCTGGTGTTTCAGTCGGTCGCCGGGACTGAGGCCGCCAATCGCAGCTTCGGCATCGATCTCGCTTTGCTCCGGGAAGCGAACGAGGCAGGGCTGTCGATGAGGCGCGGCACGGTCGGGCAGAACGTGATGTATTTCGAGACCGGCCAGGGCTCGGCGTTGTCGGCCAACGCCCATCACGGCGTCGATCAGCAGACCTGCGAGGCGCGGGCCTATGCGGTCGCGCGCGCGTATCAGCCCCTGCTGGTCAACAGCGTGGTCGGCTTCATCGGTCCGGAATATCTCTATGACGGCAAGGAGATCATCCGGGCAGGGCTCGAGGATCATTTCTGCGGCAAGCTGCTCGGCCTGCCGCTCGGGGTCGACATCTGCTACACTAACCATGCCGAAGCCGACCAGGACGACATGGACAATCTCCTGACGCTGCTCGCCGCCGCCGGCGTCACCTTCATCATGGGGGTGCCGGGCGCCGACGACGTCATGCTGAACTATCAGTCGACCTCCTTCCATGACGCGCTCTATGTCCGCGACGTTTTCGGCCTGCACCGCGCGCCGGAGTTCGACGACTGGCTGACGAAGAGCGGGATTGCGGGTGCCGATTTCCGACTTGCTCGCGATGCGGGGCTGCTACCCGATTTTGCCTCGCGGTTGATCGCCTGAAGCCGGGGGGAATTTCGAATAATCCCCGACAATCAGCGTGAACCGGGGAAACCATTGCTGCGTCTCATGAATTAGGCCCATGCCACAATATTGAGGAAATTCGGGCCCAGCGTTACGTTATGTGTCTTGATGTCTATTCTGCACGGTTTGTAGGAAGTCGTTGGGGGAAGTTCGATGCGCGCTGAAAGCAACGGAACGGTCCGGCACATTCTCTGCGTCTTTCCGCGTTACACATCGTCTTTCGGCACCTTCGAGCACGCCTATCCCCTGACCGACGGCGTCAAGGCCTTCATGCCGCCGCAGGGGCTGCTCCTGATCTCCGCCTATCTGCCCAGGGAATGGCAGGTGAAGTTCGTCGACGAGAACCTCCGTCCGACGACGAAGGAGGAGTTCGACTGGGCGGAGGCGGTCTTCGTCAGCGGCATGCACATCCAGCGCCAGCAGATGAACGACATCTGCCGCCGCGCCCATGAGCACGATCTGCCGGTCGCGCTCGGCGGCCCCTCGGTCAGCGCCTGCCCGGATTACTATCCGTCCTTCGACTATCTCCATGTCGGCGAACTCGGTGACGCCACCAATGAGCTGATCGCGATGTTATCGCGCGACACCGCGCGCCCGGCGCAGCAGGTGGTGCTGACGACCAACGACCGCGTCCCGATGACGGAGTTTCCGATCCCCGCCTACGAGCTTGCGGAGGTGAAGAAGTATTTCCTCGGCAGCATCCAGTATTCCAGCGGCTGTCCCTATCAGTGCGAGTTCTGCGACATCCCCGGCCTCTACGGCCGCAACCCGCGCATCAAGTCGCCGCAGCAGATCATCGCCGAGCTCGACCGCCTGCGGGAATGCGGCATGACCGACACGGTCTATTTCGTCGACGACAATTTCATCGGCAACCGCAAGGCGGCGATGGACCTGTTGCCGCATCTGATCGAGTGGCAGAAAAAGACCGGCTATGTGATGCGGCTTGCCTGCGAGGCAACGCTCAACATCGCCAAGCGCCCCGAGATCCTCGAGAAGATGCGCGAGGCCTATTTCATCACCATCTTCTGCGGCATCGAGACGCCCGATCCCGACGCGCTGCATGCGATGCAGAAGGACCACAACATGATGGTCCCGATCCTGGAGGGCGTGCGCACCATCAACTCCTATGGCATGGAGGTCGTCTCGGGCATCATCATGGGGCTCGACACCGACAAGCCGAACACGTCGGATGCACTGCTTTCCTTCGTCGAGGAATCCCGCATCCCGCTGCTCACCATCAATTTGCTCCAGGCGCTGCCGAAGACGCCGCTGTGGGACCGGCTCGCGCGCGAGGGCCGTTTGATCAACGACGAAGGCCGCGATTCCAACGTCAACTTCCTCTTGCCCTATGACGATGTCGTGGCGTCCTGGAAATTCTGCATGGAGCGGGCCTACGCGCCCGAGAAGGTCTATGCGCGCTATCAGCACCAGTGCGACTACACCTATGCCAACCGTCTCAAGGTGCCGGTGCCTGCGGAGATGAAGACCTGGCCCAACATCAGGCGCGGTCTCGTCATGCTGCGCAACATCTTCTGGAAGGTCGGCGTGCTCGGCGACTATAGACGTGTGTTCTGGAAGTTCGCGCTGGGCCGGATCAGGCGTGGCGATCTCGAAGGCCTGATCGGCTGCGCCATGATCGCACATCATCTCATCACCTTCGCGCGCGCGGCATCGAGCGGCCAGCAGAACGCGTCGAACTACTCGCTGCGGCTGCGCGAGGCGTCCGTTCCCGCCGAATGATGCGACATGTCTAGCCCACCCGACCCGAGTCGCCCGACCCTGGACCTGCGGACGCTGACACCGGCGCGCGTCGCGCTCGGGCGCAGCGGGGCGAGTCTGCCGACCAAGCCGCTGCTCGACTTCACGCTCGATCACGCGCGCGCCCGCGACGCCGTGCATGCCGTCTTCGATTCCGAGCGGATGATCGCCGGGCTTGGCGAGTTCGGTGTTCCGGTCATTGCGACGAGGAGCCGCGCCGCCGATCGCGGCGCCTATCTGCGGCGGCCGGACCTTGGACGCCAGCTCGAGCCGGCTTGCGCCGAGCATCTGGCGGCGTGCGCCGCGGACCCCGGCCGGGTTGCGATCGTCATTGGCGACGGATTGTCGCCGACGGCGGTGCATGCGCATGCGGTCGGGTTGCTGCGCGCGCTGCTGAAGCGCCTTGCCGAACCGGCGCCTGTCGCAATCGGCCATATCGTTGTCGCCTCAGGCGCCCGTGTTGCTTTGGGCGACGAGATCGGCGCCATCCTGGGGGCGGGCATGGTCGTGACGCTGATCGGCGAGCGGCCGGGACTGTCGACCCCGGACAGCCTCGGGGCTTACCTGACCTTTGCGCCAAGACCCGGCCGTACCGATGCCGAGCGAAACTGCGTCTCCAACATCCATCGGGCTGGGCTCAGCTATGGCGAGGCGGCCTTCAAGATCGCCTGGCTGGTCCGGGCCAGCTTGTCGCGGGGCGTCACCGGTGTGGCGCTGAAGGACGAGAGCGGCGATTCCCCGGCGCGAATCGGCGCAGCGCTGCCGGAATGAGCCATCAAGGGCCGAAATTGCCGTATCTTGATCGATTTTGTTGCCCAGCGCGTGCTTGCGAGGGGGCGTGCCGACCTGCTAAACCCTCGCGGCAATTTCCCGCGCATTTTCAAAGGGCAAGCCTCCCATCTGTATGGCGTTTTCAAGCCGATATGCGGGGCGCATAAGCTCATCAACTGAGCCGATTTAGGAACTGGACAAGGCATGCTCGAAAAGCACAGCGAGAGTGAGGTTCATGTCGACAAGGTCGAGCAGGGACCTTCGTCCTCCATCGCTTTTGGACTCGAACGCATCGGACTGGTCGCCGTCCGCGCGCCGATCCTCTCCTGCCTCATCCTGATCGCGCTGATCGTCGGTGCCGTCTTCGGCATCGAGCGGATCAAGATCGACGATTCGCTGTCGCAGCTGTTCCGCTCCAACAGCAAGGAATTCCATCAGTATGAAGAGGTGACGAAGAAGTTCCCGGCTGAGGAGTTCGACGTCCTCGTCGTGATCGAAGGCAAGACCCTGCTGGCGCGCAACAACTTGATGAAGCTGCGCGACTTCATCACCGACATGCAGCTCGTCGAAGGCACGCGCGGCCTCGTCTCGCTGTTCTCCGCCCGCCAGGCGCCGGCGCCTGGCAAGCTGCCGGCTGCGCTGTTCCCGGCTGAATTGCCCGAGGGCGCCGCCTACGACAAGTTCATCGAAACCGTCAAAACGAACGAGATCATCCGCGGCAAGCTGTTGTCGGAGGACGGCACGCTCGCACTGGTCGTGCTCTCGCTGGACCCGGAGGTGGTCGCCTCCAGCAAGCTCGGCAAGGTCGTCGGCGACATCCGCGCGCTGATGAAGGAGGATCTCGGCGACACCGGGCTCAGTGTGCAGCTCTCCGGCGTGCCGGTGATGCAGCTCGAGATCCGCAATGCGGTCGAGCGCGACGGCCTGACCTACAACATCCTCGGCATTCTCGCCGGCTGCATCATTGCCATCATCTTCTTCCGCAAGATCTCCTTCATGGTGGTGGCGGCGTTCCCGCCGATGATCGCGATCCTGCTGGCGCTCGGCGCGCTCGGCTGGGCCAATTTCAATCTCAACATGTTCCTGAACGTGATGACGCCGCTCATCATGGTCATCAGCTTCTCGGACTCGATGCAGCTCACCTTCGCCGCGCGAGACCGGCTGATCGCGGGCCAGGACAAGTTCACCGCGTTCAAGAACGCGGTGCTGGTGGTGGGACCTGCCTGCGTGCTGACGCACGGCACCGCCGGCATCTCCTTCATCGCGCTGCAATTCTCCGACTCCGACCTGATTCGCAAGTTCGGCGAGGCAGGGCTCGCCGCCACCATCATCGCGCTGGTTACGGTGTTGTCGCTGGTGCCGGTGTTCGGCGTCCTGTTCGTGCGCAACGAGAAGGTCTTTGCGGTCAAGTTCCAGAGCGCGGATGCCGGTGTGCAGGCGCTGCGCAATTTCTGCTACTGGATCGCGGTGCGCATGGTGGGTCGGCCCGGTCTGTTCAGCCTGATCGCGCTGCTGTTCGTGGCGAGCCTCGGCGTCATCTACGCCAACCTCCAGCCGCGCTACCGCCTTGCCGACCAGGTGCCGGACAAGCGCCAGGCGGTCGCCGCCAGCAACCGGCTCGACGCCAAGCTGACCGGCGCCAATCCCGTCAACGTCCTGATCACGCTCCCCAAGGGGGAGACGCTCTATTCGCCGGAGACCCTGCAAACGATCGCGGACGTGCACGCGACCGTGGAGAAGGCGGCCGGCGTCGGCAACGTCTGGTCGCTGGAGACGCTGCGCAGGTGGCTGGCGGAAAAGGCCGGCAGCGCGGATGTCGCGACCCTGAAGGAATACGTGAACGTCATCCCCGAGCATCTGGTGCGACGGTTCATCGACGCCGAACAGGACGCGGTCGTGGTCGCAGGCCGCGTGCCGGACAAGGATTCCAGCCAGCTCCTGCCTATCGTCGACAAGCTCGACAGCGAGCTCGACGCGGTACGCCAGAAACATCCCGGCTACGAGGTCGCGGTGACCGGCCTTGCGGCGATTGCCGCGCGCAACTCGGCCAGCATGATCGAGAAGCTGAACCGCGGCCTTACGGTCGAGTTCGCGCTGGTCGCGATCTTCATTGGCCTCGCCTTCCGCTCCTGGGTGGTGATGTTCGCCTGCATCCTGCCGGGCATTTTCCCGGTGGTGATGTCGGGAACGGTGCTGTGGGCGATGGGTGAGGGGCTGCAATTCGCCAGCGTCGTGGCGCTCACCGTCTCGTTCGGCCTCGGCCTCTCCGCGACCATCCACTTCCTCAATCGCCTCAGGCTGGAGAGCAAGCCGGGCGTCTCCTCGGCGCTCGCGGTCGAGCGCGCTACCGTGCTGGTCGGCCCCGCGCTGATCCTGACCACGGTGGTGCTCGCCTGCGGCCTCGTCGTGACCGTGTTCTCCGACCTGCCGTCGCTCAGGCTATTCGGCTGGCTCAGCGCCTTCTCGATGGTCGCAGCGCTGGTTGCCGACCTCTTCATCCTGCGCCCGACGGCGATGTGGCTGATCAACCTGCACGGGAAGCTGCAAGGGGCTGACAAGCGGGCGATCTGAGCGAGAGCGGCTCGCGCCGCGCCTCGCTCACGCCTCGATACGGACGATCCCGTACGGATTGAACTTGAAGTCGTCCTCGCGGTACTGCGTCTCGTGTGAGAGCGTGAGCTTGCGCGCCTTGAGCGTCGCCTCGAGGCCGCGCTCGGCCATCTCGTTGGCGATCTCTTCCATGAGGTTCACTGCGTCCTGATCGCTACCGCGGGATCTTGCAACGTAGACCTCGGGCAGGCCGACGAGGTGATAGCCGACGCTTTCGTTGTAGCGCTCGCCACCGAGCGGGCGCTTGGCAAAGGCGAGACGGCACGCTTTGGCCAAAGCGAGAGTCACGGCAAGACCCTGTCCGGTTGTTGCGCCCTTGCGTGCCTGATCAGCCAGGTCTCGCCAACGTTCGAGGCCATGCGCGACCCCCGCGCTCTCGCCTTTCACGGCCGTTGCGCCCGCTTTGATCATCGCCTCGACGATGCGCAGGGCCGCCGCCGAATACGGAACCGTCTTCTGCTGATCCATCCGAGGACTCAGCACGTAGAGCACCGACTTGTGGTTGACCACGGCCTGCTCGTCTGCTGCCGACCACGCTAGCGGAAATACGCGATCCCAGCACACCGAGAACGACCGCGGCATGTGCGGGTCGGGCTTTGCTTGCGAATAGGTGCGGTCGATCTCGAAGCCGAAATCCTCGATCGTCTTGACGACGTCCTTCGGCGGATGCAGCAGGCTTTCGTCCTTGCCGAGAAAGCAAAGCACGTGACGCGGCTTGACGGCGGGCTTTTGCATCTCTGTCACCGGCGCGTCACCTGCCCATGCCGCATGCGGGGCGAGAAGGCCGACGGCCTTGAGCAGGGTTCTGCGAACAGGGTCCATGTCATGAAAAACCCCCGGCTCGCGAGAACCGGGGGCCATGTTGTCTGCTCATCGAGTGAAGGCGAAGCGCGTCAGCTCTTCACCATGGTGATGTTGACGCCGCGGATCTCGCCCTTGGAGCTGATCTGCACCGTCTGCTTGTTGCCGTTGGTGCGCAGCGTCAAATTGGCGGCAAAACCGTTGGCCTCGACGAACACGTCGATCTGGCCGCCGCCGGCGGTGCCCTGCAAATTGCCGAAGATGTTGCGGCTCGCCTCGCTCCAATTGCCGGAGATGCGGTCGCCCTGGCTCGTCACTTCGCTGGTGAGGTCGAACTTGTAGCTGTCGCTGGCGCAGTGCAGCGCCTGCTTCAGGCCGAGACCGCTGGCCGCGACCTTGTAGTCCGCCTTGCAGCGGATGCGCTCGGTAGACCCGTCGGACAACGACACCGTTCCGGTGCCCGCCCAGGCGCCGTCAAAGCCAGCAAAGGGTCCGGACGACTGAGCGTGGCTCGCCGAAACCGAGAAGAGCAGCGCGGCGCCAATGCCCGCCGCCTTGATCGCCAGTCCAGACCGTCCAAAGAATTTCATGTTCGAATATCCCGTTTTCTGAATGACGTTCGCTCCTAATAGAACGTCTCGCCGCATCGAAGGTTTAGTGTCCCCATACGCTTGCAGGTTCAAACCATAGACTTGCGAGGTGTCAGGACGGCGAACGATTGCGGCCGTGTTCGACGTTCCCCGCACGGGTTTCAGCTGTGCCTTTTCGATGACGTACGCAAGGGCTTGCGATGCATGTCTGCAACAGGTCCATGGCAAAACACCGGCTGCCTAAATAATCTCATAGTATCAATCTCTTACATCTGCCAATGAATGCCGTGCGAAGGCGCGATCTGGTGGATTTGGTGCCAATTTGGCCGCATTTACCAGTGCTTGTGCTGTCTCCACTGCTGCGCGCTCCGCGGCAACGCCATCAGAACAATCCGTTCCGGTCGTCCGCCCTGTGCTGTCCGGGAACGGAGAGATTCTGCCGTCAGAATGAAGGACTACAATGCGTAAATTTCTCCTCGCTCTCACCCTGCTGTCGGCATCCCTTTCGACCGCGGCGCTCGCCCAGCAGCCCCAGCAGGGGCGCGGCACGGCCGAAGAGCAGAAGGCCTGCACGCGCGATGTGCAGAAGTTCTGCCGTCCGGTCATCGATCAGGGCGATTTCACGATTCTGGCCTGCCTGAAGGAGAACCGGGCCAAGATCTCGCAGGCTTGCGATCAGGTCCTGAAGACCCACAACCAGTAAGCTTTCGCGTGGCCCGTGAAGCTTTCACGGGCCCGCCTTTGCGGCGGTCTCGAATCGTGGGGCAGGGGACCCGCAAGACAGGTTGGTTTTGCGGGCATATTCCCCTATATGGGGGCCGCGACGGCTCGGCCGGGCGCGCCGAAAAAAGCCTTCCTGTTCAGACGATTGTTAACCAGTCCCCGATGACCTCTGCGAGCGAATTGCGATCCGGCAAGGGTGACCGCGACGAGAATTTTCCCGTCGCGTCGTGGATCATTCATCCGCGTCACCGCGCGCTGATCCTCGCCTTCTACAATTTCGTCCGCACGGCCGACGACATCGCCGACCATGCGACGTTGCCGGCTGAGGAGAAGCTCGCCTATCTCGACCTGCTCGAGGCCGAGCTCGACGGCAAGGGCGACTCGCAGGCCGAGGCCGTCATTCTCCGCCGTGCGTTGGCCGAGCGCGGCATGTCGCCACGCCATGCGCTGGACGTGCTGATCGCGTTCCGCATGGATGTGACGAAGCTGCGCTACGAGACCTGGGACGAGGTCATCCACTATTGCCGCTACTCGGCGATGCCGGTCGGCCGCTTCATGCTCGACGTGCACGGCGAGGCGACCTCGACCTGGGTTGCTTCGGATGCGCTCTGCGCCGCCTTGCAGATCAACAATCACCTCCAGGATTGCGGCAAGGATTATCGCGCGCTCAACCGCGTCTACCTGCCGTGCGATGCGCTGGCCGCAAGCGGCGCCTCGGTCGAACAGCTCGGTGGCGATCATTCGCCGCCGCAGATGCTGGCCTGCCTCCAGGCGCTCGCCGCGCGCAACGAAGAGCTCCTGAACGAGAGCAAGTTGCTTTCCGCCGAGGTGCGGGACTTCCGTCTGGGCGTCGATATCTCGGTGATCCAGGCCTATGCCGACCGCATCGTGCGCCTGCTCAAGGTGCGCGATCCCCTGCGCGAGCGCGTGCATCTGAACAAGCTCGAGCTCCTCACCTTCAGTCTCGCCGGCATCGCCGGTGAAATCGGCCGTCGCGCCTTCGGACGCAGGCCAATCTCCAATCCGGGGCCGGCCCATGACGCTTGAGGCGACCTCGCCCGGCGCCAATTATGGCTCGACCGCATCCGGCAGCTCGTTCTACGCCGCGATGCGCATCCTGCCGCGCGACCAGCGCGAGGCGATGTTCCAGATCTACAGCTTCTGCCGCCAGGTCGACGACATCGCCGATTCCGACGGCCCACGCGATGAGCGCCTCGCCGCGCTTCAGGAATGGCGCAACGACATCGATGCGCTCTATCAGGGTCATCCGCCGGCGCGGCTCGCCGACTACGTCGCTTCCGTGAAGACCTTCGGGCTGAAGCGCGAGGATTTCCTCGCCATCGTCGATGGCATGGAGATGGACGTGCCGCAGGACATCCGCGCGCCCGACATGGCAATCCTCGATCTCTACTGCGATCGCGTCGCGAGTGCCGTGGGACGCCTGTCGGTACGGGTATTCGGCATGCCGGAAGAGGACGGCATCCTGCTCGCCCATCATCTCGGCCGCGCGCTCCAGCTCACCAACATCCTGCGCGACATCGACGAGGACGCAGGCCTCGGCCGGCTCTATCTGCCGCGCGAAGGCCTGCTGCATTCCGGGATCACCTCCAACGACCCGCAGCGCGTGATTGCCGAGCGCGCGCTGCCGAAGGTCTGCCTGCCGCTCGCCCAGCGTGCGAAGGCGCATTTCGAGAAGTCGGACGAGATCATGGCGCGCAACAGGCGCCGCGCGGTGCGCGCGCCGCGGATCATGTCGAAATATTATCACGCCATTCTGGACCTCTTGCTCGAACGCGGCTTTGCCGCGCCCCGCACGCCGGTGCGTGTGTCAAAGCTCACACGTATCGCCATCCTTCTCCGCTACGCAATTTTCTGATGTCAAAGACAGCTCACATCATCGGTGCCGGAATTTCCGGCCTCTCTGCCGCCGTGCGGCTCGCTAATGCCGGCTTCAAGGTCGCCGTGCACGAGGCGACGCAGCAGGCCGGCGGCCGCTGCCGCTCCTATTTCGACGGCGCGACCAATCTCGTCATCGATAACGGCAACCATCTGTTGTTGTCGGGCAACCGCCACGCGCTGGCCTATGCGCGCTCGATCGGCACCGAAGCGGGGCTGGTGGGCCCGGCGCGCGCGCAGTTTCCCTTCGTTGATCTGAAGACCGGGCAGCGCTGGCAGCTCGATCTTGGCGACAGCCGCCTGCCGGGCTGGGTGTTCGACGAGAGCCGTCGCGTCCCCGACACGGGACTGACCGACTATCTCAAGCTCGCGCCGCTGATCTGGGCGTCGGAGGAGACGTTGGTCGGCAAGTCGATTCCCTGCGAGGGCGTGCTGTATCAGCGCCTGGTGCAGCCGCTGTTGCTCGCGGCGCTCAACGTCGATCCGCCCGAGGGCTCGGCGGGGCTTGCCGGCGCGATCGTGCGCGAGACGCTGCTCGCCGGTGGCCAGGCCTGCCGCCCGCTGATTGCGCGCGACGGCCTGAGCGCCGTGCTGATCGAGCCCGCGGTGAAGTTCCTGGCCGAGCGCGGCCACTCGGTGCAGCTCGGCCATGAGTTGCGCTCGTACGCGACCACGGACGGCAAGGTCAGCGCGCTCAATTTCGGCGGCGAGGATGTGGTCGCGATCGGGCCCGACGATGTGATCGTGATGGCGGTGCCGCCGCGCGCCGCCGCCTCGTTGCTGCCGGGTGTGAAAACGCCGACACAATTCCGCGCCATCGTGAATGCGCATTTCCGCTTTGAGCCTCCGCCGGGCTCGGCCCCCATCCTCGGCGTGATTGGTGGTGTCGTGGAATGGTTGTTCGCGTTCCCGAACCGGCTGTCCGTCACCATCAGCAATGGCGACCGGCTGGTCGAGATGCCGCGCGAAGAACTTGCGCAGACGATCTGGAACGACGTCTGCAAGGCGGGCGGCGTTGCCGGCGAGCTGCCACCCGAATTGCCCCCTTGGCAGATCGTGCGCGAGCGCCGCGCCACCTTTGCCGCCACGCCCGAGCAGAATTCCTTGCGTCCCGGGCCGGTCACCGCGCTGAAAAACCTGTTTCTTGCCGGCGACTGGACTGCTACGGGATTGCCAGCAACCATTGAGGGATCGGTCCGGTCCGGCGATCGCGCCGCCGATTTGGTCCTGGCCGCACAGCGGACCTGACGGGCTTTGGTCCCGGTCAAAATTCCAGACAACTATCGGAGATATCGAGCGAGATGCATTCCGTGAACAAGAGCGCGACCGACCGCGAAGTCTTGGAATCGAGCATTGCGTCGGCCACGCAAGGCGTGCTCGGCTTTCAGCAATCCGACGGCCATTGGGTGTTCGAGCTCGAGGCCGACTGCACCATTCCGGCCGAATATGTCCTGTTGCGGCACCATCTCGCCGAGCCGGTCGATGCCGCGATCGAGGCCAAGATCGGCAACTATCTGCGCCGCGTGCAAGGCGCCCATGGCGGCTGGCCGCTGGTGCATGACGGCGAGTTCGACATGAGCGCGAGCGTGAAGGCTTACTTTGCGCTCAAGATGATCGGTGATTCCATCGACGCGCCGCACATGGTGCGGGCGCGCGAGGCGATCCGTTCGCGCGGCGGCGCGATCAACAGCAACGTCTTCACCCGCTTCACGCTCGCGATGTTCGGCGTCGTGAGCTGGCGCGCGGTGCCGGTGCTGCCGGTCGAGATCGTGCTGTTGCCGTTCTGGTCGCCGTTTCACCTCAACAAGATCTCCTACTGGGCGCGCACCACCATGGTGCCGCTGATGGTGCTCGCGGCGCTGAAGCCGCGCGCGCGGAATCCAAAAGGCGTCGGCATCGACGAGCTGTTCCTCCAGGATCCGCGGTCGATCGGCATGACCGCCAAGGCGCCGCACCAGAGCATGGCCTGGTTCGTGCTGTTCCGTTCGCTCGATGCGATCCTGCGTGTCGTCGAGCCGATGTTTCCCAAGAGCCTGCGCAAGCGCGCGATCGACGCGGCGCTCGCCTTCACCGAGGAGCGGCTGAACGGCGAGGACGGCATGGGCGCGATCTATCCGCCGATGGCCAACATCGTCATGATGTATGACGCGCTCGGCAAGGACGAGAATTTCCCGCCGCGCGCGATCACGCGCCGGGGCATCGACAAGCTGCTCGTGATCAGGGACGACGAAGCCTATTGTCAGCCCTGCGTCTCGCCGATCTGGGATACGACGCTGGCTGCCCACGCGCTGCTCGAGGCCGGCGGCACGCAAGCCGTACCGGCTGCGAAGCAGGGCCTCGACTGGCTGATCCCGAAGCAGGAGCTCAATGTGAAGGGCGACTGGGCGGTGAAGCGGCCCGAGACGCGCCCCGGTGGCTGGGCCTTCCAGTACAACAATGCCCACTATCCCGATCTCGACGACACCGCCGTCGTGGTGATGTCGATGGACCGCATGCGGCGCGAACACGGCACGGCCGGCTATGACGCCGCCATCGACCGCGGCCGGGAGTGGATCGAGGGCATGCAGAGCGACGACGGCGGCTGGGCTGCCTTCGACGTGAACAACCTTGAATATTATTTGAACAACATCCCGTTCTCCGACCATGGCGCGCTGCTCGATCCGCCGACCGAGGACGTCACCGCGCGCTGCATCTCGATGCTGGCCCAGCTCGGCGAGACCGAGAAGACCAGCAAGCACCTGGCCGACGGGGTCGCCTATCTCCGGCGGACCCAGCACCCGGAGGGTTCCTGGTACGGCCGCTGGGGCATGAATTTCATCTATGGAACCTGGTCGGTGCTGTGCGCGCTGAATGCGGCCGGCGTCGGCCACGCCGACCCGATGATGCGCAAGGCCGCCGACTGGCTGGTCTCGATCCAGAACAAGGACGGCGGTTGGGGTGAGGACGCCGTCAGCTACCGGCTCGACTACAAGGGCTGGGAGGCCGCCCCGTCAACGGCTTCGCAAACGGCATGGGCCTTGCTTGCTCTGATGGCGGCCGGTGAGGTCGATCATCCGGCCGTTGTCCGCGGGGTGGAGTACCTGATTGCAACACAGAACGAAAAAGGACTGTGGGACGAGCAGCGGTATACCGCCACAGGCTTCCCCCGCGTGTTCTATCTACGGTATCATGGTTACCCGAAGTTCTTCCCGCTGTGGGCGCTGGCGCGGTATCGGAACTTGCGGAACACCAACAGCAGGGTGGTAGGGGTCGGAATGTGACTTTGGGGACGGGGGACGGGGGCTCCGCGGGTAATGCAATAGACCTGCGGCCGATACTTATTGTGACCGGTCTGGTTCAGGAGGCCCGCATCGCGGCAGGGCCCGGGATGGCCGTTATTTGCTCTTCCAGCAGCCCGACGCAGTTGCGGGCGCTTCTGACGGTGGTGGATCCCGAGAGCATCCGGGGCGTGATCTCCTTCGGCGTCGCCGGCGGGCTCGATCCCACGCTTCGCTCGGGCGACGTCGTGGTCGCGACCGAGGTGCTGGCGGGCGACGCCCGCTGGGCCGCCGGCCTGTCGCTCAGCGAAGACCTCATTGACCGGCTCACCTCCGGCCGCCGCCGCGTCGTACGTGGCAGCCTCGCCGGTGCCGAGGAAGTGGTCACGGGCCGCTCCTGCAAGGCGGCGCTCCACTCCGAGACCGGCGCGGCCGCCGTCGACATGGAGAGCCATATCGCGGCTGCCTATGCCGCCGAGGCTGGCCTGCCGTTCGCTGCACTCCGGGTCATCAGCGATCCCGCCCACCGCGCGTTGCCGGCGCTCGCCCGCGCCGCGATCAAGCCCAATGGCCAGATCGACGTAGCCGCTGTGCTGCGCGGCCTGGTGCGCAATCCGGGCACGCTGCGCGCCCTGGTCTCCACCGGCATCGACTTCAACCGCGCACTGCGCTCCCTGCGCGTCAGCCGCGACTTCCTGATCGGCAACGAGGGACCTGTCCCCGAGACGATCTGAGCGGTTTCGGAGCGAACAGACCAGAGAAACGAAAAGGCCCGATCGCAACGCGATCGGGCCTTTTTGCTGTCGTCGATGTCCAGCCGCTCAGGCGGCGGTCGAGGCCTTCTGCTCGGCAGCGACTGCCTCGTCGCGGCGGATCTCGGAGAGCTTCTTCTGGACCTGCTCCGAGAAGATGTACTGCGCCGGGCGCTGCTTGGACATGTCGATCTCGGGCGCCATCGGACCCGAAGTCTTGACGCCGCGCATCGCGACCCAGGCCGCCTTGATCGGGTTCGTCAGTGCAGCCGTCGCCGCCGTCGGCTCGTAGCCGCAATGCGCCATGCAGTCGGCACACTTCTCATACTTGCCGGTGCCGTAGGTCTCCCAGTCGGTGGTGTCCATCAGCTCCTTGAAGGTCTTGGCATAGCCTTCGCCGAGCAGATAGCAGGGCTTCTGCCAGCCGAAGATGTTGCGCGCGGGCATGCCCCAGGGCGTGCATTCGTATTCCTGGTTGCCGGCGAGGAAGTCCAGGAACAGGCCGGAATGCATGAAGTTCCACTTCTTGCCCTTGCCCATCGCGAAGACGTCGCGGAACAGCTTCTTGGTCTTGGTGCGGTTGAGGAAGTGCTCCTGGTCCGGCGCGCGCTCATAGGCGTAGCCCGGCGACATCGAAACGCCGACGCCGAGCTCGGTGGTGAAGTCCAGGAACTTCGCGATCTCTTCGGCCGGGTGGCCGTCGAAGATGGTGGCGTTGACGTTGACGGTGAAGCCGCGCGCCTTCGCCGCCTTGATCGCGGACACGGCGCGGTCGAACACGCCCTTCTGCGACACCGCCTTGTCGTGGTGATCCTTCAACCCGTCGAGATGCACCGAGAAGAACAGGTACGGGGAGGGCTCGAACAGGTCGAGCTTCTTCTCGAGCAGAAGCGCGTTGGTGCAGAGCGAGACGAACTTCTTGCGCGCCACGAGGCCGCGCACGATCTCGCCGATCTCCTTGTGGATCAACGGCTCGCCGCCGGGGATTGCCACCATCGGCGCGCCGCATTCGTCGGCGGCGTCCCAGCACTCCTGCGCCGTCATGCGGCGGTTGAGGATCGCGTCCGGATAGTCGATCTTGCCGCAGCCGACGCAGGCGAGGTTGCAGCGAAACAGCGGCTCCAGCATCAGCACGAGCGGATAGCGTTTGCGGCCAAGCATTTTCTGCTTGAGCAAGTAGCCGCCGATACGCATTTCCTTGAAGAAGGGTATTGCCATCACACGTTTCTTTCTGGGCTTGGAATTCAGGTAGGTCAGCTTGCGGCGAGTTCCGCCGGAAGCCGGAATTCGATGTTTTCCTCGCGCCCGGGGAGCACCGAGACCGAGACCGGTCCGATCCGTCGCAGGGCTTCGATCACGTCATCCACGAGAACCTCAGGTGCCGAGGCGCCGGCTGTGATGCCGACGGTCTTGGCCTCATTCAACCATTCCGGATTGAGCTCGCGGCCATCGGCGACCAGATAACTCGCCACGCCGGCCTCAGTGCCGATTTCGCGGAGCCGGTTCGAGTTGGAACTGTTGGCGGCGCCCACCACCAAGATCACGTCGACCAGCTTACTCAAGTCCCTTACCGCAGATTGGCGGTTCTGTGTCGCATAGCAGATATCCCGGATGTCAGGGCCTTGAATATCTGTAAATCGGGCCTGGAGGGCCGCAATAATATCCCTGGTGTCGTCCACCGACAGCGTGGTCTGGGTGATGTAGGCCACTGGCCTATCGGCCGGCAGCGTCAGGGCCTTAACCTCCTCGACGCTCTGGACCAGCAGCACGGGGCCCGGAACCTGGCCCATGGTTCCCTCGACCTCAGGATGGCCGGCATGGCCGATCAGGATCAGGGTACGGCCCTTGGAGATGTAGCGCTTCCCCTGATTGTGAACTTTCGTGACCAAGGGACAGGTCGCATTCAGCACGGGAAGGTCGCGGGCGGCAGCCTCTTCCTCGACGCTGCGCGCCACGCCATGGGCGCTGAAAACAGTCATCGCCTTCGGTGGAACCTCGGACAGCTCCTCGACGAAGATTGCGCCTTTCTTCTTCAGGCTTTCGACGACGTATTTGTTGTGCACGATCTCATGGCGCACATAGACGGGCGGGCCGTACTTCTCCAGCGCCCGCTCCACGATTTCGATGGCACGCACCACGCCGGCACAAAAGCCGCGCGGCTGCGCTAGATAAACTTCCATAGGACGCCCATCACGCAAGTTGCACCAAATCCGTTCAGTTGTCCCCGGCGGCACCCCGATACGTGGCAATAGTGCAATATCCGCACCATTGGGTCCGCGCCGGCGGTAGCAGCCCACCCGTCCGTTGGGCCCCAAGCGCATGGAGGCACAGGGTCTTGTGTCAAAAAAACGGCCGCGAGGAAAGGCGGGATCGCATCTTTGGTTCCGTTAACGGTATTATGATGCAGCAAGATTAAGGCAAGAGTCTCGCCTCTTCGTCACTTTACCGCCTCAACTGGCCGTCTATACCCGCCCGCGCGGCCGTGACTTACGTCAATTCCTCGAACCTCGCGACGGGTCAAACCGCCCAAAACAGCAATAGGTTTCGCCGGGGAACTCCGATAAACAGCGGGCGTTTCCGGCAAGCTGTTTTAAAGCCAGAAAGAATAGATGTGCTGCAAAGTATAGTCGTTGCGATCGTCCGAACCTGTACCCGATTTGCCCCCCTCGTCGTTGTCGCCGGGCTCCTGCTGGCTGTCGGCGCGGGCTACTACGCGGCGCGCCATTTCTCCATCAACACCGATATCAACTCGCTGATCGCGCAAAATCTCGACTGGCGGCAGCGCGACCAGGCTTTCGACCGCGCCTTCGACCGTGACGCCACCATTCTGGCCGTCGTCGAGGCGGCGACGCCCGAGATGACGACGGCTGCGGCCGACGCCCTCTACGCCAAGCTGAGGGACGACAAGACCAATTTCGTGTCGATGCAGCAGCTCGGCACCGGCGAATTCTTCGAGAAGAACGGGCTGCTGTTCTTGCCGACCGAAGAGGTCGGCAAGATCACCGGCCAGTTCGAATCCGCAGCCCCCCTGATCGAGATCATGGCGGGCGATCCCTCGATCCGCGGCCTGACCGGCGCGTTGGAGACGGGGCTTGCCGGCGTCAAGCGGGGCCAGGTGAAGCTCGACAACACCGAGCGTCCCTTCAACCTGATCGCGCAGACGGTCGAGACCGTCCTGGGCAAGGGCAATGCTATCTTCTCCTGGCGCGAGCTCGTCAGCGACAAGCCGCTGACCGACTCGGACAAGCGCGCCTTCATCGAGTTCAAGCCGGTCGTCGACTACAACGCGCTCGAGCCCGGCAAGGGCGCGACCGACGCGATCCGGAAAGCCGCAGCCGATCTGGATTTCCCGACCAAATACCAGGCGCGGGTGCGCCTGACCGGTCCGGTCCCCATCGCCAACGAGGAATATGCCACGGTGCAGGAAGGCGCCGTCGTCAACGGTATCGGCACCGTCCTGGTGGTGTTGCTGATTCTGTGGCTCGCGCTGCATTCGGCGAAGATCATCTTCGCCGTGTTCATCAACCTGTTCGTCGGGCTTGCGCTCACGACGGCCGCAGGCCTGATGATGGTCGGCTCGCTCAACCTGCTGTCGATTGCCTTCGCCGTGCTGTTCGTCGGTCTCGGCGTCGATTTCGGCATCCAGTACAGCGTCCGCTATCGCTCGGAGCGCTACAAGGTCGATGATCTCAGTTCTGCGCTCGTGCTGGGCGCCAAGCGCTCGGCGATCCCGCTGTCGCTGGCCGCGATGGCGACCGCCGCCGGCTTCCTCTGCTTCATGCCGACCGACTACAAAGGTATCTCCGAGCTCGGCCAGATCGCCGGCGTCGGCATGCTGGTGGCGTTCCTCTCCTCGATCACCGTGCTGCCTGCGCTCTTGAAGCTGCTCAACCCGCCCGGTGAGAAGGAGCCGGTCGGCTACGCCTTCCTGGCGCCGCTCGATCACTTCCTGGAGAAACACCGCGTGGTGATCGTGGGCGGCACGCTGTTGCTCGCCGTCGGCGGCTTGCCGCTGCTCTATTACATGAAGTTCGACTTCAACCCGATGAACCTGCGCAACCCCAGAGCGGAGTCGATCGCGACCTTCCTCGACCTGCGCAAGGATCCGAACACCGGCGCCAACGCCATCAACGTGCTGACCAATTCGGAAGAGCAGGCGAGGCAGATCGAGGCGAGGCTCGAGAAGCTGCCGGAGGTGCTGCGCGTGATGTCCCTCGACAGCTTCGTGCCATCGGACCAGGCACCGAAGCTGAAGCTGATCGCGCAGGGCGCCAAGGTGATCAAACCCGCGCTCAACCCGGACCAGGTCGACGCCGCGCCCTCGGACCAGGAAAACGTCGACGCGCTGAAATCCTCGGTCGAGGCCTTGCGCAGGACCGCAGGCAACGACCAGGGACCCGGCGCGACCGCCTCGCGGCGGCTTGCGGATGGGCTCGAGAAGCTCGCCAATGCGGACGAGGCGACCCGCAACAAGGCACAGGACGTCTTCATTACGCCGATGAAGATCGTGTTCGATCAGCTCAGGAACGCGATGCAGGCCGAGCCGGTCACGCTGAAATCGCTGCCGTCTGATCTGGTCAATGCCTGGAAGAGCAAGGACGGCGTGATCCGCGTCGAGGCGCTGCCGCGCGGCGATCCCAACGACAACGACACCTTGCGCAAGTTCGCCGCGGCCGTGCTCGCGGCAGAGCCGGCCGCGATCGGCGGCCCGGTGTCGATCCTGAAATCGGGCGATACCGTCGTGCGCGCCTTCATCATGGCCGGCATCTATGCGCTGGTCGTCATCAGCCTGCTGTTGTGGGTCACCTTGCGGCGATTCACCGACGTGCTGATGACGCTGGTGCCGCTCCTGGTTGCCGGCGCGGTGACGCTCGAGATCTGCGTGTTGATCGGGTTGCCGCTCAACTTCGCCAATATCGTCGCCTTCCCGTTGCTGCTCGGCGTCGGCGTCGCCTTCAAGATCTACTATGTCGTGGCCTGGCGCTCCGGCAGGACAAATCTGCTGCAGACCAGCCTGACGCGGGCGATCTTTTTCAGCGCGCTGACGACCGCCACCGCGTTCGGCAGCCTGTGGCTGTCGAGCCATCCCGGCACGTCCAGCATGGGCAAGCTGCTCGCGCTGTCGCTGGTGACGACGCTCGCCGCCGTGCTGCTGTTTCAGCCGGCCCTAATGGGCAAACCCCGCAATCTCAGGGAGTAGGCAGATGTCGCCGACGGGATCGGCGGCGCCCTTCTGACCGGGTTTTGCGCTCGCGCCGGTGCTCTTGGGAGCGGCGGGCGCTGCGGTCGCGGCCGCCTTGGGCGCCGCGCCGGTGGTCTTCGGCGCGCCCTTGGCCATACTGTTGGCGGGGCTCGATGGGATCGGCGGCCCGACCCGGGTCCATGTCTCGCCGCCGCAGAGGAAGCCAAGCACGCAGCCCTTGATTTCGAGCTCGTCGGCGCCGGCGGGTGTGATGGTCGACGCGTAGAGCTGGCCATCCTTGGCGTTGTAGACTTGGCCCTCCCACTGGTCGGCACCGGCCTTCTTCTTCATGTCGATCAGGATCGCCATGCCCAGGGTCGGCCTGCTCTTTTTTGAGACATCCGGGTTGTTCTCGTCGCGGCCGCCGGGGGTCTTCTCCCAGGATACCGCGCCCCACATGCTGCCATTGCATTGAGCGACGCGGATGTTCGCGACGCCGTCGGCGACCCGCCAGTCGCCGGTCGGATCGGCCGCGAAGGCCGGGTTCAAACAGCTGAAACCGCTAACCAGTATTATTCCGGAGTAAAGGGTCAAACGCATGATAGTTCCTTGGCAGTGCAACATGATCTAAAGCTGTGCTTGCGAAGATGGTCCGAAAAAGGGCAAAAGGCCGCAACGACCGTTTTCTGTTGACGACACAGCCATCAACCGAAGTATGTAGCGGATGCACACTCCAAATCCAGACATGGCTCAGCTCTTTGCTGACCGCGAGGCGCAACGCAGCTCCCTGCATACGCGTCACCTGAACGAGCAGTTCGTTCGGGTGCTCAAGACCATCGGTTACGATGTCGGCTTCCAGAAGGGGCAGGGGCAGTACCTCTACGACCGCGATGGCGCGCGCTATCTCGACCTGCTGTCCGGCTTTGGTGTGTTCGCGATCGGCCGCAACCATCCGGTGATGCGCGAGGCGCTGAAGAGCGTGCTCGACGCCGATCTGCCCAATCTCGTTCAGTTCGACGTCTCGACGCTCGCCGGCGTGCTCGCCGAGCGGCTGCTCAAATACGTGCCCTATCTCGACAAGGCGTTCTTTGCCAATTCGGGCGCGGAGAGTGTCGAAGCGGCGATCAAGTTCGCGCGCGGTGCCACCGGGCGCCCAGGCATCGTCTATTGCGCCCACGCCTATCACGGTCTGACCTATGGCGCGCTGTCGCTGACGGGGGACTCGAATTTCCGCAGCGGCTTCGAGCCGCTGCTGCCCGGCTGCACCTCGATCCCGTTCAACGATCTGGCAGCGCTGGAAAAGGCGCTGTCCTCGCGCGAGGTCGCAGGCTTCATCGTCGAGCCGATCCAGGGCAAGGGCGTCAACATGCCCACCGACGAGTTCCTGCCGGGTGCGGCTGCGCTCTGCAAGAAATACGGCACGCTGTTCATCGCCGATGAGATTCAGACCGGCATGGGGCGCACCGGCCGCTTCCTCGCGGTCGAGCACTGGAACGTCGAGCCCGACATGGTGCTGCTGTCGAAGTCGCTCTCGGGCGGCCACGTGCCGGTCGGCGCGGTGCTGACGCGGAAAAGCATCTTCGACAAGATCTTCAACCAGATGGACCGTGCGGTGGTGCACGGCTCGACCTTCTCCAAGAACGACCTCGCCATGGCCGCCGGCATCGCCACGCTCGACGTCATGGAGTCCGAGAAACTGATCGAGGCTGCCGCCAAGCGCGGCGCCGAGCTCCGCCTCGCGCTGACGCGCATGGTGCCCGGCTACGAGCTGATGAAGGAAGTGCGCGGCAAGGGCCTCATGATCGGCGTCGAGTTCGGCCCGCCGAAATCGCTGCGGCTCCGCGCCTCCTGGAACGTGCTGGAGACGGCGAACAAGGGCCTGTTCTGCCAGCTCATCACCGTGCCGCTGTTCAAGGACCACAAGATCCTGACGCAAGTCGCCGGCCACGGCAGCCACACCATCAAGCTGCTGCCGCCGCTCACCATCACCGAAGAAGACTGCAGCTGGATCGAGAAGGCGTTCGACGACGTCATCGCCGGCAGCCACAAGGTCCCCGGTGCGATCTGGTCGCTCGGCAAGACGCTGGTGGATAATGCGGTGCGACGGTCGGCGTAGGCAGGCTTACTTTGCCGCGTATAGCGACCGGGATTGCGACCACCTATCGGTTCCACGATGTCGTCCTGGCGAAAGCCAGGACCCATACCGCGTGATCTCTCATAGAACTTCGGGGCTAGAGCATTCGGCGGCTGAGTTGAATCGATTGTGATGGCCGGGGGGATTCCCGAACTGCCGCGAATATGAGTCGCTGGGCTCCACCAGATTTGGGGGCTCAGATGAAGGGAAAAGCCTATTCGAACGATCTTCGCAGCCGGCTTGTGGCGGAAGTGGCGGCTGGGACGTCGCGACGGGAAGCGGCACGGATGTATCGGGTGAGCGCCTCGTCAGCGGTGCGCTGGACTGAGCGGAACGATGCGACCGGCAGTGTCAGCCCGACGCCGCGCGGTGGCAGAAGCCGGTCTCCGTTGGAGCCGCATCGAGCCTGGTTGCTGGAACTCAACGCCAAGGAACCGGATCTGACCTTGGTAGAATTGGCGCAGCGCATACAGCAGGCGCTGGGGCTGCAGACGACGGAGGGCTCGATCCGTCGCTTCTTCAAGCGCCATGGCATCAGCTTCAAAAAAAAGCCTGCACGCCGCCGAACAGGATCGGCCCGACGTTGCTCAGGCGCGTGAGCAATGGCGGGTCCGCCAAACAGGCCTTGATCCCAAGAAGCTGGTCTTTGTCGACGAGACTGGGACCAATACCAAGATGGTCCGTGGCTATGGACGCTGTCCCAGAGGCCAGCGGCTGATCGGCCAGCAGCCTTGGGGACATTGGAAGACAACCACCTTTACCGCTGGCTTGCGCTGCGACGGCATCAGCGCTCCCTGGGTCTTGGATGGCCCCATGAATCGCGACGCCTTCCTCACCTATGTTGAGGCAGTGCTCGCTCCCACCCTCGCGGCGGAAGACATGGTGGTGATCGACAACCTGCCAGCTCACAAAGGCGAAGAGGTGAAGAAAATCATCCAGGCCAGGGGCGCAACGCTGGTCTTCCTGCCGCCTTACTCACCCGACCTCAACCCCATCGAGATGCTCTTCGCCAAGCTCAAGGCTCTCCTGCGCAAGGCCGCCGCGCGAACCCGCGACGCACTCTGGGACAAGATCGGCGAGGTACTTGATGCCTTCTCAGCACAGGAATGTGCAAACTACTTTCGACACGCAGGCTATGCGTCAACTTAAGTGACGAATGCTCTAGTACCAATCACAGAACTGCATTCTGTGGTAATGGGTCCTGGCTTTCGCCAGGACGACCCTGGAGAGGATTTGCGCGCCAGCAACCACGTTGTTGTGCTTCGACGGAACGTTACCCCTCCACATTCGCCTTCATCGCCGTCTCGAACTTGTCGACGAATTCGGCGAGCTCGTCGGCGCCGATGTCGCTGACGGCCCAGAAGTTCAGGCCGCGATCGCCCCAGCGGCGGCAGTTGAAGCCCTGCATGGTCTGGGTCTTCGGCGGACGGTGCTCTGCGCTTGCGGTCTGCGACACGAACAGGTTGATGATGTGCTGCCGGCGCCGGTAGACCACCGCGCCGATTGCGCGGGCATCGATATAGTCGAGCCGGCCGCCGACCAGCGTGAAGCCTTGTGTAGTGAGGTCGATCACGGGCGGAGCGACGTCGAGCTTGCCGTTGAACCACGGTTTGACCGTATGCTGGTCGGTGGAGACGACATCGGTCAAATGACCGGCCTGCAGTGAGCGCAGATGCGCTGAGACGACCTCGGACAGGATGCGCTGCTGGTCGTCCTGGCGCAGCACGATGGCGACGAGGCCGGTGGCGGCGAGCGCCGAGACCGCCGAGCCCATCGCAAAGCCGCGCAGCACCGCGCGACGGCTCTGCTGGCGCGGCTGCGGCAGTGAGGCCTCGATGCGGGCGCGCAAGGTGCTGGGTGCGGTATAACGCAGGCTCGCATCGGCGAGCACGCGCTTCATCTCGCGCTGCGCGGCGAGCTCGGCCGCGCAAGCCGGGCAGGTCGCGATGTGCGCCTCGACCTCGCTGGTATGGCCGGCGTCCAGCTCGCCGTCGATCAGTGCGTGAAGCAGAAGCCTTGCCTCGTCGCAGGTCATTTCGGTTGCTCCTCTTCCGCCATCCAGGCTGCGCGCAGCATGGCGCGCGCCCGGGCAAGGCGGGACATCACGGTGCCGATCGGCGCGCCGACCGCTTCGGCGATTTCGCGATAGGACAGGTTGTTGATCTCCCGCAGCACAAAGGTTTCCTTGAATGGCTCGGCCAGAGCCTCGATGAGCTTTCTGATCGCCGTCGCATCGCGCGTGCGCAGCATGTCAGCTTCGGGATTTGCTTCGGTCTCGCGCCAGATCGGCGGCTGCTCGGCCGCCTCGGGAATATCCTCGATCGCCGCGGGGGAATGGGCCCGACGTGCATATTCGGCGTTGCAGACGTTGCGCAGGATAGCGAACAGCCACGGCTTCATCGCCGGGCCGCGATAGCTGTCGAAATGCTTCAAGGCGCGCAGGTAGCACTCCTGCACGGCGTCCTCCGCATCCGAGGCGTCACGCAGCAGATAGCGCGCGAGCGTATAGACGTCGTCCAGATACGGCAGCGCCGCTTCGCGGAAGCGCCGCGCCTTGTCGGGATCATCGCTGATGGAGGGCATCGCCGCTCGCTTTGCCTTGTCGCCGGTGCCGGCTTTCGACGCGCGCGCCCGGCCAGTGTCAACCCACTGGCCGGGCAGAATGGTGATGCCTTGGTTTGAGCCGTTACTCAACCTTGATCAACCCCGTCATGTGCGGGTGCAGCGAACAAAAATACTTGTAGTCGCCGGCCGCGGTGAAGGTGAACGAGAATTTGTCGTCGGTGTCGAGCGTCTTCGACCTGAACTTGCCGGCCGAGACGATGGTGTGGGGGATATCGTCCCGGTTGGTCCAGGTGATGGTGGTCCCGGTCTTCACTGTGAGCTCGGGCGGCTGGAAGGTGAAATTGTCGATATGCACCTCCATGTCGTCGGCGCGGGCGTTTGTGACAGGCAGCAGGATGGCCGCGGCCACGGCGACACCGAAGTCGCGGCGATTGAGTGTCTTCATGGTCAGCTTCCATTCAGCCCTGGAGCGGCGTGTCGATGATCGCAAGCGGCTGGTTGCCTTGCTTGAAGTTGATGCTGGCGACCCCGAGCATGGAGCGGAGCTTTGCGTCCTCGACCTTCATCGGGCCGGGCGAGGGGGCCGCGCCCGGCGCGGGCTGCGGGAAGGCGGTGGAGCGCGCGGTGTGGAAGGTGACGTTGCCCTCGACCTTCTGCATCACCTGGTGGATGTGGCCATTCAGCACGGTGACCGAGCCGAAGCCCTTGACGTATTCGAGCGCGCGCGCGCCGTCCTCGGTGCCCCAGCCCCATTGCGGATAGACGGTCCAGAGCGGGATGTGGGCGAACAGCACGACGGGCGTCGATTTGGATTTGCCGCGCAGATCGTCCTCCAGCCATGCGAGCTGCTCGGCGCCGAGATTGCCGAGACCGCCGGCCTTGAGGTCGACGACGTTGACGAGGCCGACGAAGTGCACGCCGCCGGCATCGAACGAGTACCAGCCCTGGCCCTTGGTGCCGCGGCCATAGCGATCGCGATAGAACTTCACTTCCTCGTCGAGGAAATCATGCTCGCCGGGCACGTAGTGCACGTCCAGCTTGGTCTGCGAGATGATGCGCTCGGCATTGTCGAACTCGGCGGCCTTCGAGAGGTGCGTGATGTCGCCGGTGTGGATCATGAAGGAGGGCTTGGCCGGCATCGCGTTGATCTTGTTGACCGCCTCCTCCAGCGTGCCGAGCGCGTTGGGATTGGCCGGCTTGTCGAAGCCGACATGGCTGTCGCTGATCTGGAGGAAGGTCATGCCGGGCGCTTCGGCGGCCATCGCGGAATCAACGATGCCGAGCGAACGCGGCACGCCGCCCGTGATGGTCCAGAGCACGCCAGTTCCGGCCCAGGTCATGCATTCCAGCACCTTGCGGCGGTTGACGCCGTCGTCCCCGTGGTCGTGTCCGCTCATAGCGCTTCTCCTTCGGCCCTGGATTGGGCTTTGGAGACGTGATCAGGGGAGGCTCGGGTTTATTCCGGGAAGCGATGACGATTTCGTGAGGAGGATCTCATGTCCCGGACGCAACGCAGCGCCTCTTGGCGGTGTGTTGCAGGGCCGGGACCCATGCAACTCGCGCGGTCTGGGCTCCGGCTCAGCAGCGCATCACCATAGCGCGTCGCAGACGCGCGTGAACGCGCTGATGGTGCCGCGCTGCGTCCGGGGCACGACGATTGAAGCTACCTCGCGTCCTCCAAAATCATCGTCGCGCCCTTCTCGGCGATCATCGCGGTCGGCGTGTTGGTATTGCCTGACGTGATCGTCGGCATGATCGAGGCGTCGACGATGCGCAAGCCGCCGAGGCCATAGAAGCGCAGACGCTCGTCGACGACCGCCATCGGATCGTTGGCCGTGCCCATCTTCGCCGTGCCGACGGGATGGAAGATGGTGGTACCGATATCGCCGGCGGCCTTGGCGAGCGAGGCATCGTCGTCGCCGACGGAGGGCCCGGGCAGGTACTCGCTGGGGTGATATTTTGCCAGCGCCTTCTGCTGCATCAGGCGGCGCGTGGTGCGGATGGCATCGGCGGCGACCTGGCGGTCGTCGGCGGTCGACAGGTAGTTCGGCGCGATGATCGGTTTCTCGTCCGGCGTCGCGGCGCGTAAGCGCACAGTGCCGCGCGAGGTCGGCTGGAGATTGCAGGCGCTCACCGTGATCGCGGGGAAGCGGTGCAGGGGATCGCCGAACTTGTCGAGCGAGAGCGGCTGCACGTGGAACTGGATGTTGGCGCGCGCGCGGGTCGCGTCGGAACGGGTGAAGATGCCGAGTTGCGACGGCGCCATGGTGAGGGGACCGCGGCGGCGGAAGGCGTAGTCGAGCCCCATCAGGCCGCGGCGGAACAGATTGTAGTAGGTTTCGTTCAGCGTGCGGACGCCTTCGACCTTGTAGATCGCGCGCTGTTGCAGATGGTCTTGCAAATTGCGTCCCACGCCGGGCCGGTCCATCACGATGTCGATGCCGAGCGGCGTGAGCCACTCGGCAGGTCCGATGCCGGTGCGATGCAGGACCTGGATCGAGCCGATCGCGCCGGCGGCGAGGATCACCTCGCGCTTGGCGCGCGCCTCGATGGTCTCGCCGTTCTGGATGAAGCGCACGCCGACGGCACGGCCCTGCTCGATGATCAGGCGGTCGACCAGCACATGCTTCTCGAGCCGCAGGTTGGGCCGCTTCAGTGCGGGCTTGAGGAAGCCGCGCGCCGAGGACCAGCGCCGGCCGCGCTTCTGGTTGACGTGGAAATAACTCGTGCCCTCGTTGTCGCCGGTGTTGAAATCCGGGATGCGCTTGACGCCCATCTCCTCTGCGGCATCGCCGACTGCGTCGAGAATGGTCCAGGACAGCCGCGGCGCCTCGATGCGCCAGCCGCCGCCGACACCGTGATGCTCGCTCGGTCCAAGAAAGTGGTCCTCCAGTCGCTTGAACATTGGCCGCACGTCATCATAGCTCCAGCCGGTGAGCCCGAGCTGGCGCCAATGGTCGTAGTCGGCGGCTTGTCCCCGCATCGAGATCATGGCGTTAATCGCCGAGCAGCCGCCGATCACCTTGCCGCGGGGATAGGCGAGCGCGCGGCCGTTCAGCCCGGGCTCGGCCTCGGTCTTGAACATCCAGTCCGAGCGCGGGTTGCCGATGGCGAAGAGATAGCCGACGGGGATGTGGAACCAGATCCAGTTGTCGTCGCCGCCGGCCTCCAGAATGAGGACGCGGTTCTTCGGATCAGCCGAGAGCCGGTTGGCGACGATGCAGCCGGCCGTGCCGGCGCCGACGACAATGTAGTCAAACTCACCTTCGAGCCGTCTTGGCATTCTGCTTCCACCCGGATGGCCATCATGCCGGGACTCTGACATTGGCTTGTCCCGGACATCGACGCGCTTGCTGTCCTAATAGTCGGACGTGGATGGCCGGGACAAGCCCAAGAAAAGCCCAAGCATGACGTACGCAAGGCCATGTCCGAAGCAGTTAGGTGGACCGCCGCTTGCATGGTAGACAGGCCTGCATTCCCAACTGAAAGCTTGAGATCCTCCATGCCCATCGTGAACCGCGTCGCCGACCTTCAACCTGACATCCAGGCCTGGCGGCGGGACATCCATCAGCACCCGGAGCTGCTGTATGACGTCCACCGCACCGCAGCATTCGTTGCGGACCGCCTGCGCGAATTCGGCTGCGATGAGGTCGTGACCGGCATGGGCCAGACCGGCGTGGTCGGGCTGATCAAGGGCAAGAAGCCGGCGGGCGAGGGCATCAGGACCATCGGCCTGCGCGCCGACATGGATGCGCTGCCGATCGAGGAACAGACCAACCTGCCTTACGCCTCGAAGAATCCGGGCAAGATGCACGCCTGCGGCCATGACGGCCACACCGCGATGCTGCTAGGGGCGGCCCGCTATCTTGCGGAAACCCGCAATTTCGCCGGCGATGCGGTCGTGATCTTTCAGCCGGCCGAGGAGGGCGGCGCCGGCGGCGCGGCCATGGTCAAGGACGGGCTGATGGAGCGTTTTGCCATCGACCAAGTCTACGGCATGCATAACGGCCCCGGCATTCCGATCGGTTCGTTCGCGATCCGGCAAGGGCCGATCATGGCGGCGACCGACGAAGTCGACATCAGGATCGAGGGTCTCGGCGGCCACGCCGCGCGCCCGCACAAATGCGTCGATTCCGTTCTGGTCGGCGCGCAACTCATTACGGCGCTGCAGTCGATCGTCGCGCGCAGCATCGATCCCCTGGAGTCGGCCGTGATCTCGATCTGCGAATTCCACGCCGGTAACGCCCGCAACGTCATTCCGCAGACAGCGGAGCTGAAGGGTACGATCCGCACGCTGACGCCGGAGGTGCGGGCCCTCGTCGAGAAGCGGGTGCGCGAGGTGGTGGCGGGCGTGGCACAGATCACCGGTGCGAAAATCGATCTGCTCTACAAGAGGAATTATCCCGTGGTGAACAACCATGCCGCGCAGACCGAGATCGCGCGCACGGTGGCCAAACAGGTCGCGGGCGATGCCAATGTGCACGAGATGCCGCCGCTGATGGGCGGCGAGGACTTTGCCTACATGCTGGAAGCGCGCCCCGGCGCCTTCATCTTCTGCGGCAACGGCGACAGCGCCGGTCTCCATCACCCCGCATATAATTTCAACGACGAGGCGATCGTCTACGGCACGTCCTACTGGATCAAGCTGGTGGAAAGCTCGCTCGCGGCGTGAGCTAGTTCCACTCGCTATCGTTTGGTCATGCCCGGGCTTGTCCCGGGCATTTGACATTCTGGCTGCGTCATTTCGGGGCTGGCGTTCGCGTGCCATTCCGGACTTGCGATCGAATTTTGACACTGTCAAGATTCGACTTGACGTTTCCCAGTGTCGCTCCTAAGGTATCTTTACAATGTAAAGATTGTACCCGGGAGCCTCCATGCCGATCGTAAGCCGCGTCGCTGACCTGCAATCAGACATCCAGGCTTGGCGGCGGCACGTTCACCAGCATCCGGAGCTCCTGTACGACGTCCATGGCACAGCGGCGTTCGTGGCGGACCGTCTGCGCGAGTTTGGCTGCGATGAGGTCGTCACCGGTCTCGGCCAGACCGGCGTGGTCGGGGTGATCAAGGGCAAGCAGCCGATAGGTGGCGATCTCAAGGTGATTGGCCTGCGCGCCGACATGGATGCGCTGCCGATCGAGGAACGGACCAACCTGCCTTATGCGTCCAAGAATCCCGGCAAGATGCACGCCTGCGGTCATGACGGCCACACTGCGATGCTGCTCGGCGCCGCGCGCTATCTCGCCGAGACGCGCAACTTCGCGGGCGATGCGGTGGTGATCTTCCAACCGGCCGAGGAGGGCGGCGCCGGTGGCGCGGCCATGGTCAAGGACGGGCTGATGGAGCGCTTCGGGATCGAGCAGGTCTACGGCATGCACAACGGTCCGGGCATTCCAATCGGATCGTTTGCGATCAGGTCAGGGCCGGTCATGGCGGCGACCGATGCGGTCGACATCAAGATCGAAGGACTCGGCGGCCATGCCGCGCGGCCGCACAAATGCATCGATTCCGTCGTGGTCGGTGCGCAGGTGATCACAGCGCTGCAATCGATCGTCGCCCGCAGCATCGATCCCCTGGAGTCGGCGGTGATCTCGATCTGCGAATTCCATGCCGGCAACACCCGCAACGTCATTCCGCAGACAGCGGAATTGAGAGGCACCATCCGCACGCTGACGCCGGAGGTGCGCAAGCTCGTCAAAAAGCGCGTGCACGATGTGGTGGCGGGTGTCGCGCAGATCACCGGGGCCAAGATCGATCTGCACTACAAGAACAGCTATCCCCTCACCAGCAATCATGCCGCCCAGACCGCGGTGGCTCGGCGCGTGGCGAAGCAGATCGCGGGCGATGCCAATGTGCACGAGATGCCGCCGCAGATGAGCGGCGAGGACTTTGCCTATATGCTGGAAGCGCGCCCCGGCGCCTTCATCTTCTGCGGCAACGGCGACAGCGCCGGTCTGCATCACCCCGCGTATAATTTCAACGACGAGGCGATCGTCTACGGCACGTCCTACTGGATCAAGCTGGTGGAGAGCTCTTTGGCCGCGTCGTAAGCACACAAGCCTGACGAAATGGAAAAGGGCCCGCGCGATGCGCGGGCCCTTTGTCGTGGAGCGTCCCTCGCTCAGAACACGCGTGAGAACACGTAGTAGAGCACGCCGGAGATGATCATCGCGGCGGGCAGGGTGAGCACCCAGGCCATCGCGATGTTGCGGATCGTCGCCCATTGCAGACCGGAGCCGTTCGCCGCCATGGTGCCGGCGATGCCGGACGACAGCACATGCGTGGTCGATACCGGCAGGCCGTAGATGTCGGCAGCGGCGATGGTGGCGGCCGCCGTGATCTCGGCACATGCACCTTGCGCGTAGGTCAGGTGCGTCTTGCCGATCTTCTCACCGACCGTGACGACGATGCGCTTCCAGCCGACCATGGTGCCCAGCCCGAGTGCGATGGCGACCACGATCTTCACCCAGCCGGGGATGAACTTCGTGGCGCTGTCGAGCGAGCCCTTGTAGGCGGTGAGCACGGCGACGTCGTTGGCGCTGAGCTCGGCCTCCTTGTCCTTCATCAGGAAGCGGATCGCTTCCGAGACGAGGTACATGTCGTTGCGGGTGTTGCCGACGACTTCGGCCGGCACCTTCGCCAGCGAGCCGTAGGTGGTGACCTGCTTTGCGATGTCGCGCACCAGCACGGCGAGCGACGGGAACGTGCCGCCATTGACCTCGTGTTGAGCGACGTAGTTGGTCACCGCGGGGCGCGGGTTGCCGATCACGTTGTAGCCGGCGGCCTTGGCCTCGATCACCTTGCTCGCGGCCTCCGAGTTCGCGCTGAACGCCTCGATCTGGCTCGCCGGCAGCGCGCGGTTGAGCGCGTAGGCCGTCGGCACAGTGCCGATCAGGATCAGCATGATCAGGCCCATGCCCTTCTGGCCGTCATTGGAGCCATGGAAGAAGCTCACCAGCGTGCAAGTGAGGATCAGGATGCCGCGGATCCACCACGGCGGCGGCTGGTCGCCCTTCGGCTCGCCGAACAAAGCGGGCGTGGCGCGCAGCAGCACGGTGCGCAGGATCAGGAGCAGGCCGGCGGCGAGCGCGAAGCCGAACAGTGGCGACAGCAGCAATGCCTTGCCGATATTGGTGGCCTGGGCCCAGTCGACGCCCGAGGTGCCGCTGCGGCCATGCAGGACCGCGTTCATGATGCCGACGCCCATGATCGAACCGATCAGCGTGTGCGAGCTCGACGCCGGCAGGCCGAAATACCAGGTGCCGACGTTCCAGATGATCGCCGCGATCAACAGCGCGAACACCATGGCGAAGCCGGCGCTGGAGCCGACCTGGAGGATCAATTCCACCGGGAGCAGCGAGACGATGCCGAACGCGACCGCGCCCGAGGAGAGCAGCACGCCGAACAGGTTGAACATGCCGGACCACACCACGGCAATGTGGGCGGGCAGCGAGCGGGTGTAGATGACGGTTGCGACCGCATTGGCGGTGTCGTGGAAGCCGTTCACGAACTCGAAGCCGAGCGCGATCAGCAGCGCGACGAAGAGCATGAGGAAGGGCGCAATGCTCTTGACCTGCGTGCCGGTCGCATCGATGTCGACCCAGATGCTGTAGGCGACGAAGAGCAGCGCCGCGGCGATGATCCCCATGTAGATAATGCCGGTCAGCGGATGAAAACCGCGGTCGAGGTCGGGGCCCCTCCGCAAGGCCGGCTCGATGGAGCCGGGTAAAGCAAGGTCACTCATTGAAAACTCTCCTGTCCCTGTGCCCCGATTTTGCGCGCGGCATGTGACAGGCAGTTGAAATGACGGCGCTTCTCCACGGGTATCTGCCGCGGCGCAGCGTGAGTTACATCACGCTGCCCGTGCCGATTTTTCCCGGAATCCAGCTGCGATCTTCAGGTCGTCGACAAAACGCTGGTACTCCAGCTCCCTGGCCTTGGGATCCGGCAGCCGCAGCAGATAGGACGGGTGCACCGTCACCAGCGCCTTGCGGCCGTCGGCAAGATCGATCAGCCGGCCGCGGTTCTTGCCAATCGGCGTAATCTTGCCGAACACGCTTTGCGCGGCGGTCGCGCCCATCGCGACGACGAGGCTGGGCTGGAGGACCGCCAGTTCTCGTTGATACCATTGCCGGCAGGCGCGGATCTCCGGCGTGCTCGGCTTCTGGTGCAGACGGATTTTTCCGCGCGGCACGAATTTGAAGTGTTTCACCGCATTGGTGACGTAGACCTTCCTGCGGTCGACGCCGGCCTCTTCCAGCGCGCGGTCGAGCATCTGCCCGGCTGGTCCCACGAAGGGATGACCGGCGATGTCTTCCTTGTCGCCGGGCTGCTCGCCGACCAGCATGATGGTGGCGGACTTCGGGCCTTCACCGAACACTGTCTGGGTCGCATCCTTGTAGAGAGGGCAGGCGCGACAATGAGCAGCTTCCTCGCGCAGCGTTTCGAGATCATCAGCGGCGGGTTTGCGTGGCATGGCTGCCTCCGGACGCGGGGTGGTCCGTCCGCCGGTCCAGCGCTCGGCATCGGCGAGCAGAGGTTCAAGTATCGAGGCTTCCGGGAGGTTCCTCACGCGCTTGTTGGATGCTTCCGGTGCGATCGGCCGGTCCGGGTGGAAGTGGCGGCGCCAGGTCTCCTCCAATCGGTTGGGTGCAGGCATCTCCGTCTGGCTGATCCCCGGCGTGAACGAGATCACGTGCCCGTCCCAATGGGCGCAGATGTCGGGCGTGAGGATCGACCAGGGCATGTCGGCATAACGGCGCGCGAAGAAAGATGCGGCGAATTCGACGATGTGATGCTCCGGCACGAACCAGGCGGCATAATGCGCCTTCTGCTCGCGTCCGATCTCGCGGAAACGGACGACATCGCGCATCCGCTGCACGTCGCGATGCACGCTGTTTGCCATCGCGGTGGCCAGCGCGACATCGGGATCGCTCATCGCTGCCGATAGATCGTGATCGGCTTTCAACCGCCACAGCAGGCGATAGAGCAGCGCAAAGCGCTGGGCATCGCGATAGAGGATCGCGACGCGCGCAAGCTCGATGAAATTGGACGGCACGTTGAAGGTGTTTTCGATTTCGATCGGCGGAAGGTTCTGTGCCTCGGACAGGCCGGACGGCATCTGATCCTTGGTTTGGCCTTGCACGCCCCACGTCACGTCCACGGGGGCGATGTGATGCAGTGCCAGCGCGCGTGCGGCTTTGCGCCAGCCGTCGAAATCCGTCTCGCTATCGAGGGTGATGAGGTACATGGCACTTGAATCCTCTTGATTCCACTCACGAATCTGCGGGCGCGCCAATTCGATTGACTCCGGCGGCGCTGTTAGCTTTATATTAGAACATATCATGAACAAATGAGCCAGCCGATCGTTTGTCTTTCTGACGATCCTGGCGACCCATCAGGCAAGGAGCGGCGAGCAATGAGCGCACGCACAAGCGCGCTTGCGGCTTTGCGCGGCCAGATCGAGCGCATCGAGACGTCGGAGGCCGCGCATCATCGCGATCGCGTGGCGCTCGGCCACCCGGAAGCCGATCAGGCTTTGCAGGGTGGGCTGGCACGCGCCGCGATCCACGAAGTGTTTTGCGAGGGACGTCAGGGCACGGCCGCGACGGGGTTTGTCACGGGACTCGCCGGCCGCGTGACTGCGCGCCGGCCGCTGTTGTGGGTGCGCCAGGACTTTTCGGAAATCGAGACAGGCGCGCTGTCGATGAGCGGGCTTGCCGAGCTCGGCCTTGATCCGCGTCGCGTGGTGATGGTGCGCGCTGTCGATGTCGAGAGCGCGCTGCGGACGTCAGCCGATGCGCTTGCCTGCGATGCGCTGGGTGCCGTCGTGCTCGAGCTCTGGGGCGAGACCAGACAATTCGATCTCGTGGCGAGCCGCAAGTTGACGCTTGCAGCCCAAGCTTCCGGCGTAACCGGGCTGCTGCTGCGGATGGCAGCAAACCCTCTGCCGTCAACCGCGGAAACCAGATGGATGTTGCGGGCGGCGCATTCGCCGCCGGGATCTGCGTGGAGCGCCTGGGGCGCGCCTTGCTTCGATGCCGAACTCGTTCGCAATCGTCATGGCCCGGTCGGCCGGTGGATCATGGAATGGAAGTGTGATGAGTGCCAGTTCAGCGAACCGTCGTCGTATCCTCAGCCTGTGGCTGCCGCGCCTGCCCATCGATCGCATCAAGCGGGTGCTTTCGCTCATCAGCGAAAGGCCGGATAAAGCATTTTCAAGCGAAGTGGACATCGGTTCGCGTGAAGAAAACGCGTTAAAACGAAATGATCAGCCGAGCATCGTCGTTGCCAAGGAAAACAACGCGCTCTCGATCTACGCGCTCGATGACGCGGCCGGCCGCCTCGGCCTGCATATCGGCCAGCCGCTGGCGAATGCCCGCGCGATCTGTCCGGAATTAAAGGTGTTCGACGCCGATGTCGCGGCGGATGCCAAGACGCTCGAGGATATCGCCGACTGGTGCGACCGCTTCACGCCGCTGGTGGCGCTCGATCCCCCGCATGGCCTCTTTCTCGACGTCACCGGCTGCGCGCATCTGTTCGGCGGCGAAGCCAACCTGTTGCAGGCGCTCGTTCGTGCGCTGGCGCGGCAGGGGTTTGCGATCAGCGCGGCGATCGCCTCGACCTCGATCTGCGCGCGCACGCTGACGCGGCAGGCACCTAGCACCATCGTTGCCGATGGCGCGGAGGCGGAAGCGATCAACCGCTTCCCGGTCTCGGCGCTCGGCGCGGACGACGCCATCACCACGGGCCTGCGCCGCGCCGGCCTGAAAACCATCGGCGATGTCGCCTCGCGCAGCCCCCATGAGATCACGGCGCGCTTCGGTGCGCGCTTCTCGACGCTGCTCGCGCATGCGCTGGGGCAAGGCGATGCGCCGATCAGCCCGCGCAAGCCGCTGCCTGACTACATCGTGGAAAAGCGCTTCGCCGAGCCGATCGCGACCGACACCATGATCGCGATGACGCTGTCGCGGCTCGCGGATACGCTGATCGTCTCGATGGAGAAGCAAGGCAAGGGCGCGCGGCGGCTGGAGGCTTCCTTCTTCCGCACCGACGGCGTGGTGCGCGCGATCATGGTCGAGACGGGGCGCCCGGTGACACGAAGTGCAGTCATCGATCGTCTGTTCCGCGAGCGGCTCGACGCGCTCGCCGATCCCCTCGATCCCGGCTTCGGCTTCGACATGGTCCGTCTCTCGGCGAGCCGCACCGAGATCGTGGTGCAGGAGCAGCGCGATCTCGATGCGCACGTCCACGATAATGACGAGCTCGCCGCGCTGATCGACCGCATCGCCGCGCGGATCGGCGGCAAGCGCGTCGTCGTGCACCGGCCGCAGGATACGCATATCCCGGAGTGCGCCGTGCTGGCCGCGCCCGCGCAGCATCATCTCGCCGCCGCCGCGCAGGCCGAATGGCCATCGCGCGTTGAGAGCGAGCCACCGCTGCGCCCGTTGCGGCTGTTCGACAGACCGGAGCCGATCAAGGTGCCGTTCGCGACCGTGCCGGACGGAGCGCCGCATCAATTCACCTGGCGACGCGCGCTGCATGCGGTGGTGCGGGTGGAAGGGCCCGAGCGCATCGCGATGGAATGGTGGCGCCAGGACGGCAAGCAGCTCACGCGGGATTATTTTCGCGTCGAGGATGCCGAAGGCCTGCGGTTCTGGATCTTTCGCGATGGTCTCTACGACAGCGAGCTCGTGGACGAGGAGGGCAGGTCCGTTCCCGCCAACTGGTATGTGCACGGTCTCTTCGCATGAATACGCCAGCCTATGCCGAGATCGGCATCACCACCAACTTCTCCTTCCTGCACGGCGGCTCGGATCCGCGCGCCTATGTGCATCAGGCCGGCATTCTGGGCATTCCCGCGATCGGGATTGCCGATCACAACACGCTCGCCGGCGTCGTGCGCGCTTACAAAGAGCTCGACAATGCCGAGGTGCTGCACAAGCCAAAACTCCTGATCGGCGCGCGCATCGTCTTCATCGATGATACGCCCGACATCCTGGTCTATCCGCGCGACCGCACCGCTTACGGTCGGCTCTGCCAGCTTCTCACCCGGGGCAAGCGCGGCGACGACATCACGCGGATCGAGAAGGGCGAATGCCATCTCAGCTTCGCCGATCTCCTGGAGTTTGCCGAAGGCCAGCTTCTGGTCCTGACACTGCCGCATCGCTTCGAGCCGGGACAAGCGCTGGATGTTCTCGGAAAACTGAAGGCGAGCCGCGCCGAGGGCGTGTGGCTGGCGGCGAGCCTGCTCTACCGCGGCGACGACCGGCGCCGTCTCGCGCGGCTCGATGGTCTCGCGGCGAATGCAAAGGTGCCGCTGCTTGCGACCAACGAAGTGCTCTATCACCATCACGCGCGCCGTCCCTTGCAGGACGTGCTGACCTGCATCCGGGAAAAAACCACGATCGAGGCGATCGGGAGGAAGCTGGAGGCCAATGCCGAACGCTTTTTGAAGTCACCGCGGGAAATGGCGCGGCTGTTCCGCGATGTCCCTGCGGCGATCGCAGAAACCGTGCGCTTTGCAGACGCAATCGACTTCTCGCTCGACCAGCTCAAATATCAATATCCGGACGAGCCGGTGCCGCCGGGCAAGACCGCGCAAGGGCATCTGGAGGATCTGACCTGGGCCGGCGTGCAGACTTGTTTCGGCGGCAGGATCGACGACAAGCTCCGCGCCACCCTGCACAAGGAGCTCGCGCTGATCGCCGAGCTGAAATACGCGCATTATTTTCTCACCGTGCACGACATCGTCCATTATGCGCGCAGCCAGAACATTCTGTGCCAGGGCCGGGGCTCGGCGGCGAATTCCGCCGTGTGCTACGTGCTCGGCATCACCTCGGTCGATCCGACCAAGGTCGATCTGTTGTTCGAGCGCTTCATCTCCAAGGAGCGGCTGGAGCCGCCTGATATCGACGTCGATTTCGAGCATTCGCGGCGCGAGGAGGTGATGCAATATGTCTATCGCCGCTACGGCCGCCATCGCGCCGCGATCATCGCGACCATTATCCATTATCGTCCGCGCAGCGCCATCCGCGATGTCGGCAAGGCGCTGGGCCTGACCGAGGACGTCACCGCGGCGCTCGCCGACACGGTATGGGGAAGCTGGGGCAAGGGCCTCAACGACATGCAGGTGAAGCAGGCCGGGCTTGATCCCGACAATCCCATGATCAGCCTCGCGGTCGAGCTTGCGACCGAGCTGATCGAGTTCCCGCGCCATCTCTCGCAGCATGTCGGCGGCTATGTGCTCACGCAAGACCGGCTCGACACCTATGTGCCGATCGGCAATGCCGCGATGGACGACCGCACCTTCATCGAATGGGACAAGGACGACGTCGATGCGCTCAACATGATGAAGGTCGACGTGCTGGCGCTGGGCATGCTGACCTGCATCCGCAAATGCTTTGATCTGATCGACGAACACAAAGGTGAGCGCTGGGTTCTGGCGAGCGTCCCGCAGGACGATCCCAAGGTTTACGACATGCTGTGCCTCGGGGAGTCGCTCGGCGTGTTCCAGGTCGAGAGCCGCGCGCAGATGAACATGCTGCCGCGCCTGAAGCCGCGGACCTTCTACGATCTGGTCATCGAGGTCGCGATCGTGCGGCCGGGGCCGATCCAGGGCGATATGGTGCATCCTTACTTGCGGCGGCGGAACGGCCAGGAAAAAGTGAGCTATCCATCTCCGTCACCGGAGCATGGCGACAAGGATGAGCTCTACAAGGTGCTGCACAAGACGATGGGCGTACCCCTGTTTCAGGAACAAGCGATGCGCATCGCGATCGAGGCGGCAAAATTCACCTCCGAGGAGGCCAACGGCCTGCGCCGCTCGATGGCGACCTTCCGCAATGTCGGCACCATCGGCAAATACGAGGACAAGCTGATCAGCAACATGGTGGCGCGCGGCTACGATCCCGACTTCGCCAGGAGCTGTTTCGACCAGATCAAGGGGTTTGGCTCCTACGGTTTTCCGGAGAGCCATGCCGCGAGCTTCGCCCAGCTCGTCTACATTTCGTCCTGGCTAAAATATTATCATCCCGATGCATTTTGCTGCGGGCTTCTCAACTCCCAGCCGATGGGCTTTTACGCCCCGGCACAGATCGTCGGCGACGCCCGCAAGAACGGCGTCGAGGTGCGCGAGATCGACGTGTCCTACAGTTTTGCGCAGAACACGCTGGAGAACACCGACGGCAAATATTGCGCCGTGCGCTTGGGCTTCCGCCAGATCGACGGTTTCCACTGGCGCGATGAGGATGAGGAGAAGCTGAAGCGCTCACAGCTGTCATTCCGGGGCGCGTCCACAACATCGTCATTCCGGGATGGTGCGTTAGCACCAGACCCGGAATCTCGAGATTCCGGGTTCACGCTTCGCGTGCCCCGGAATGACAACGTGGAGAGAGTTCAAGACTGGGCCGACCGCATCGTCGTCGCGCGTAACCGTCGGCCCTTCACCTCGCTCGAAGACTTCGCCCGTGACACCGGCCTGCCCAAGCGCGCGCTGATCCTGCTGGCGGATGCCGATGCCTTCCGCTCGCTCGGGCTCGATCGCCGCGAGGCGCTATGGCAGGTGCGGCGTCTGCCCGACGACGTGCCGCTGCCGCTGTTCGAGGCGGCGACCGCGCGCGAGCAGCCGGACGAGCACGCAAAACCGCTGCCGATTATGCCGCGCCCGGAGCAGGTCGTCGCCGACTACCAGACCATCCGCCTGTCGCTGAAGGGCCATCCGATGGAGTTCTTGCGCGAGATGTTCACGCGCGAGCGCGTCATCGCCTGCAAGGACGTCAGTCATGAGAACGAGCGGCGCCGCGTCCGCTGTGCCGGCGTGGTGCTGGTCCGGCAGCGGCCGGGCAGCGCCAGCGGCGTGGTGTTCATGACGCTGGAGGACGAAACCGGCATCGCCAATGTCGTGGTCTGGCCCAAGATCATGGAGCAGTACCGCAAAGAGGTCATGGGCGCGCGCCTCATCCTGGTCGAGGGCTATATCCAGAGCAGCCCCGAAAAGGTGACGCATCTCATTGCCCAGCGCATGATCGACCGCTCGCACGATCTGGTCGGGCTTGCGAACGATGCGCTGAGCCGCAAGCACCCGGTGCCGGCGGGCGACGCCCTGATCGAGCCCCTCAACGACGACCGCCGCGACCACCTCGACACGCCCGCGCAAAAACTCCGCCACCCCCGCGATGTGAGGATTCTGCCGCCATCACGGGATTTTCATTGAGGCTCTTCGCCTCCAGTAAAGCTGCCGTAGGGTGGGCAAAGGCGCGCGAGCGCCGTGCCTACCTTCCAACATCTCGTCGCGAAAGCGGTGGGCACGCTTCGCTTTGCCCACCCTACAAGTTCTTCGATGATGATATCGCGCCTCTAGAAATTCACCCGGTTCGAGATGCCGCCGTCCACGACGAGATTGGAGCCTGTCGTGAACGAGGACACCGGGCTTGCCAGAAACACCGCGGCGTTCGCAATTTCCTGCGGCGTGGCCATGCGCCCTGTCGGATTGCGGGCGAGCGCGTCCTCGTAGCGCTTGGGCATGTTCTGCTCGATCATGTTCCAGACGCCGCCCTTGAAATAGACGGTGCCGGGCGACACCACGTTGACGCGGATTTTCTTCTTCGCGTATTGCCGCGCCAGCCCCTTGGCCATGTGGATCAGTGCCGCCTTGATCGGGCCGTAGGAGCCGGCCGCATCGGCTTGCGCTGCTGAAACCGACGAGATGATGACGAAGGCTGCATCGCCCGTCTTCTCGCCGCTTGTCTCGAGGAACGGACGCGCCGCTTCGAACGCATGCACGGCGCCGACCACATCGAGCCGGAAATTCTGCTCCCATGAGGCGACGTCGTTGCCTTGCGCCATGGCGCCGGCGTTGGAGAACATCATGTCGATGCCGCCCAACTCCCTGGCGACGCCGTCGATCCAGGATTTCAGAGCCGCGCCGTCAGTCACATCGACCGCGCTACCTGTCGCGCGCACGCCGCTCGCTTTCAATTCAGCCACGGTGGCCGCAACCTGCTCGGCGTTGCGCGCGCAGACCGCAACGTTGGCGCCTTCGCCGGCCACCGTCGCCGCAATCGCCCGCCCGATGCCGCGCGTGCCACCCAGCACGACGGCGCTTTTCCCTTTGAGACCGAGATCCATTTTTGGCTCCTTTTTGTTGGTCGCGTGGAATGCAGCTGCTTTTACCTCGCGAGTTGTGGGTGGGCAAAGGCGCGCTTGCGCCGTGCCCACCATTCTTCAATCCGCACGAAAGCGGTGGGCACGCTTCGCTTTGTCCACCCTACGATTTCTGAATGGGTTTCGACCGTCACTCCGGGGCCGCGCCTACCGGCGGGCCGCCGGGCGGGCGGTGCAGGAAGGTGAGCGACGCGTAGGCGCCAATCCAGGAGCCGATCGCGGCGAAGGCGACATAAGTCGCGTTCTCGGTGTAGCTGATGACGGCATAGGAGGAGAGCAGGTACCAGATCGCGCTCCAGGTCGCAGCCGGCACGCGCTTGCGCGCCACGACCGCGGAGGTGAACATGACGTAGACCGCGTCGGTGGCGGCGGTCGCGAGCAACACGGCACCCGCAGTGAGGGGATCGATGGCAGCCATTGCAGTCCTTTCCGTGCTAGTGAAGTGCGTGGAGCCAAGCTAACGGGAGCAGGTGGCCATGCAAAGTCCGGCCCATGTCCTCAAGGATATCTGGACCTCCGCGGGCGGCGAGGCCGCCGCGCTCGAGCGCGTCTGGCTGAGCGGCGAGGAGCCGCAAATCCCGTCCTCATTCCGCGTCGCGACAGCAGGCCAGGTCAGCATCGCTGCGGCGGGCCTTGCGGCCGCCGAAATCTGGAGGCAGCGCACGGGCGAGGTGCAGGATGTCACTGTGGACATGCGCCATGCCGTCGTCGAATGTCGCTCCGAACGCTATCTGCGCGTCGACGACAAACCGCCGCCGCCGGCCTGGGATGCGATCGCCGGCGTCTACAAGACCGGCGATGGCCGCTTCGTCCGCTGTCACACCAACTTCCCGCACCATCGCGACGCCGTCTGCAAGGTGCTCGGCTCCGAGCCGGAGCGCGAAAAGGTGCAAGCCGCGTTGATGCAATGGAAGGGCGAGGATTTTGAGACCGCCGCCTATGCTGCGGGCGGCGTCGTTGCGCTGATGCGTTCCCATGACGAATGGTCCGTGCTGCCGCAGGCGCGTGCACTGGCCGAGCTGCCGCTCGTCTCGATCGAGAAGATCGGCGAGGCGCCGCCAAAGCCGTGGCCCAAGCTTTGGCCAAAAGGCGACCGCCCGCTCGCGGGCCTGCGCGTGCTCGATCTTTCCCGCGTCATCGCAGGGCCCGTTGCGGGCCGCACGCTCGCCGTTCACGGCGCGGATGTGCTGCTGGTGTCCGGCCCCGAGCTGCCCGCCATCCCCTGGCTCACCATCGACACCGGGCGCGGCAAGCTTACGACCTTCATCGAGCTGAAGAGCGATGCGGGTCGCAAGCGGCTGCGTGCGCTGCTCACGGAGGCCGACATCTTCTCGCAGGGCTATCGTCCGCGCTCACTCGCCGCCCTCGGCTTCGCGCCGGAAGATGCGGCAAAGATCAATCCGGGCATCGTCTACGTCACGCTGTCGGCCTATGGCCATGCCGGTCCCTGGGCAGAGCGGCGCGGCTTCGACTCGCTGGTGCAGACTGCGACCGGCTTCAACCACGCGGAGGGGCAGGCCGCGGGCGTTGACGGACCGAAGGAATTGCCCGCGCAGATGCTCGACCACGCCACCGGCTATCTGATGGCCTTCGGTGCGATGATGGCGAAGGCGCGCCAGGCCCGCGAGGGCGGTAGCTGGCACGTGCGCGTGTCGCTGGCGCAAACCGGGCGCTGGTTGTGGAATCTCGGCCGGCTCGCGGACGGTCTGAAGACCCCGGATCTTCCGGGGGCGGCTGTACATCCTGCGTTCATAAAGGCCATGCCATCCGGTTTCGGAACGTTGAAAGCGGTCAGCCATTCGGCGATGCTGTCGAAAACCCCGGCCGATTGGCTGCGTCCGGCAATGCCGCTCGGCAGCCACCCGCCGGAATGGCCGAGCGGTAACTGACACGAAGCTGACATAGAACTGACGTGGCAAAATTTTAACGCAAACCGAAAGGCCACCAGCGTTTTTTAGGTTGTCTGAAATCTCAATTCGGCACTATTAGCGCGATCGATGAGGCAGTCATTTTGCTGAAATCATCGCGAGAATGACCAGGCCACATGTTAGTCAAAAATACCAAGCAATTGCAGGTATTTACCAAGAAACGGCTGATCGCGTCCGTAGTTTTACTGACGCTCGCCGGCGGCGCCGCCTATGCCTACCTCTATGCGGGGGGCAAGGAAAAGAACCACTCGGAAGTCTCCAGCCAGTCGCGCAAGAACGCGCAGAATTTCATGCCGACGCCGTCCGAATGGGCGACGCTGTCGATCGAGCCCGTGAAGCAAAAGAACTTCCGCGCCGAATATGTCACCGAAGGCAAGGTCGCGGTCGACGAGGACCGCTCGACGCCGGTGTTCTCGCCCTATGCCGGGCGGGTGACCAAGCTGCTCGTGAAGCCCGGCGAGAGCGTCAAGCAGGGTCAACCGCTGTTTAAGATCGAGGCCGCCGACACCGTGCAGGCCCAGAACGATTTCATCACGGCGATCACCTCACAGAACAAGGCGAAGTCGGCACTCGAGCTCGCCGACATCCAGTACAAGCGCGCCAAGGATCTCTACGAAGGACACGCCGTTCCTCTGAAGGACTACCAGCAGGCGGAAGCGACGCAGGTCCAGGCGCAGAACGACATGCGCTCCTCGGTGACGGCGCTGGAGGCCGCACGCAACAAGCTGCACATCCTCGGCTTCACCGACGAATCGATCAAGGCCTTCCAGGACAAGGGCAGCATCAATCCGGAGATCACGATCTACGCGCCAATCTCGGGCACGGTCGTGCAGCGCAAGATCGGCCCCGGCCAGTATGTCAGCGCGGGCGCCAGTGATCCGGTGTTCGTGATCGGCGATCTCTCGACCGTCTGGCTCACGGCCTTCGTGCGTGAGAGCGATGCCGCCTCCGTCTGCGTCGATCAGGACATTGCCGTGAACGTGATGGCGCTGCCGGGCCGTCCCTTCACCGCAAAGATCAATTACGTTGCCGCCGCGATCGACCCCAACACCCGCCGCCTTCTGGTCCGCGCCACCATCGACAACAAGGAAGGCCTGCTCAAGCCGGAGATGTTCGCCAACGTGACGATCTATTCGGCTGGCGGTCGCGGGGCGCCGGCGGTGCCGAAGCAGGCCTTGATCTATGAAGGTGACCAGGTCCGCATCTGGGTCGCGCGCGAGGACAAGTCGGTCGAGCTGCGCCAGATCAAGATCGGGCTCGTCAACGGCGACCTCGTCGAAGTCACAAGCAATCTGAAACCGGGCGAACAGATTGTCACCAAGGGCAGCCTGTTCATCGATCGCGCGGCCTCTGGCAGCTAGCGCATGAACATGCGCAATCAACACTGCCGTCAGCTCACAGCGAAAAACTGACCTGTAATGGATCGTCTCGTCGCCCTTGCCGTCAATCGCCGCTACCTGATGGTCGGCATGTTTGTCGCCGTGCTGATCGGCGGCCTGATCGCGTTCAACCAGCTCAATATCGAGGCCTATCCCGATCCGACGCCGCCGATGGTCGACATCGTGACGCAGAGCCCGGGTCTGTCGGCCGAGGAGATCGAGCGCTACATCACGATCCCGATCGAGACCCAGGTCGCAGGCCTGAAGAACCTGACGACCATCCGCACCATCTCCCTCTACGGACTGTCCGACGTCAAACTCCAGTTCTCCTTCGCCTACACCTATGACGAGGCGCTCCAGCAGGTATTGAATCGGCTGGCACAGCTCGCGCCTTTGCCCGGCAACGTGCAGCCGCAGATCTCGCCGCTCAGCCCGATCGGCGAAATCTTCCGCTACCGCCTGGTCGGTCCGCCGAACTACAGCGTGCTTGATCTGAAGACGATCCAGGACTGGATCCTCCAGCGCCGCTTCCGCGCCGTGCCCGGCGTGATCGACGTCACCGGCTGGGGTGGCAAGACCAAGACCTACGAGCTCCAGGTCGACTTCAACAAGCTGATAGCCAATGGCCTGACGCTGCCGCAGCTGCTCCAGGCGGTGAGCAATTCCAACGTCAATGTCGGCGGCAACACCGTCAATATCGGCTCGCAATCCGCCGTGGTGCGCGGCGTCGGCCTGATCCGCTCGATCGACGACCTCGCCAACACCATGGTGGCGCAGACCGGCGGCAATCCGGTGCTGGTCAAGGACGTTGCAACCGTCACCGTCGGAGAGAAGCCGCGGCTCGGCATCGCCGGCCTCGACGACAGCGATGACATCGTGCAGGGCATCGTGCTGATGCGCCGCGGCGAACAGAGCACGCCAACCATCAAACGCGTCGAGCAACTCGTCACGCAGATCAACAATTCGACCATCCTGCCGCCCGGCGTGCGCATCGAGCGCATCTACGACCGCAAGGACCTGATCGACCTCACCACTCACACCGTGCTGCATAACATGGTGGTCGGCATTTTGCTGATCGTGCTGTTGCAGTGGATATTCTTAGGCGATCTGCGCAGCGCGTTGATCGTCGGCGCCACCATTCCGTTCGCGCTGTTCTTTGCCGTGATCATCCTGGTGCTGCGCGGGGAGTCCGCCAACCTGCTGTCGGTCGGCGCCATCGATTTCGGCCTGATCGTGGACGCGACCGTCATCATGGTGGAGGCGATCTTCCGCCGCCTGACCCAGACCACGCCGCTCTCCGAGCTCGAGCATGCCTCACCGGAGACGCTGTTCGGCATGAAGAGCCATGCCATCCTGTCGGCCGCGGCCGACGTGTCGCGCTCGATCTTCTTTGCCGCCGCCATCATCATCGCGGCCTTCCTGCCGCTGTTCACGCTCTCTGGCGTCGAAGGCAACATTTTCGGCCCGATGGCGCGTACCTATGCCTATGCGCTCGCAGGCGGGCTGCTTGCGACCTTCACGGTGACGCCCGCGCTGTCCGCGATCATCCTGCCCGCGCATGTCGAGGAGACCGAGACCAGGATCATGCTGCTTCTGCATCGGATCTACACGCCGGTGCTGCATTGGGCTGTCAACAACCGCAACATCGTGCTGGGCGGGGCCATCGGCCTCGTCGTCATGACGATCGCACTCGGCCGCCTGCTCGGCCTCGAATTCCTGCCCAAGCTGGAAGAGGGCAATCTCTGGATCCGCGCCACGCTGCCGCCGACCATCTCGCTCCAGGAGGGCAACACCTATGTCAACGAGATGCGGAAGCTGATCCGCGCCCGGCCGGAGGTCGAGTCCGTTGTGTCGCAGCACGGCCGCCCCGACGACGGTACCGACGCGGCCGGCTTCTTCAATGCCGAGTTCTTCGCGCCGCTCAAGCCCGCAAGCGAATGGCCCGGCACCCACGACAAGGAAGTGCTGACCGCGGAGTTGCTCAAGCAGCTCGACGACCACTTCCCGGGCGTCGAGTTCAACTTCTCGCAATATCTCCAGGACAACGTCTCCGAAGCCGTCTCCGGCGTGAAGGGCGAGAACTCGATCAAACTATTCGGTAGCGACCTGAAGGCGCTGACCGACACGGCCAACAAGATCAAGTCGGTGCTGTCGACGGTGCAGGGCGTCACCGACCTTGCGGTGTTCACCTCGCTCGGACAGCCGACCATCCAGATCGATATCGATCGCGCCAAGGCCGCGCGCTATGGCCTTGCGCCCGGCGACATCAACGCCACCATCAAGGTCGCGATCGGCGGCGACACCGCGGGTGACCTCTATGAGCCGGGCTCGGACCGCCATTTCCCGATCATCGTTCGCCTGGCGCCGGAATACCGCAAGAGCGCCGAGGCGATCCAGAATTTGCGCATTGGCGCGCCCGGGCCGAACGGCACCGTCACGCAGATTCCCTTGAGCGAGGTCGCCACGATCAGCCTCGTCTCGGGCGCGGCCTATATCTATCGCGAGCAGCAGGAGCGCTACCTGCCGATCAAGTTCTCGGTGCGCGAACGCGACCTCGGCAGCGCGATCCGCGAGGCGCAGCAGAAGATCGCCGAGCAGGTGCAGTTGCCGCCGGGATCGCACATGGAGTGGGTCGGCGAGTACGGCAACCTCCAGGACGCGATTCGGCGGTTGTCGATCGTGGTGCCGATCTCGCTGGCGCTGATCGGCATCCTGCTCTGGTTCAATTTCGGCTCGATGACCGACACGCTGCTCGCCATGAGCGTGATCCCGATGGCGATCTTCGGTGGCGTGCTGGGTCTGCTGATTACCGGCACGGCGTTCAGCGTCTCCGCGGCGATCGGCTTCATCGCGCTGTTCGGCATCGCCGTGATGGACGGCATCATCATCATCTCGCAGTTCAACCAGCTCATCGAGGAAGGCCTTGACCGCATGACAGCGGTGGTGCGCACCGGCGAGTTGCAGCTTCGCCCGGTGCTGATGACCTGCGTGGTCGCCGGCGTCGGGCTGTTGCCGGCCGCGCTGTCCGAAGGCATCGGCTCGCAGGTGCAAAAGCCGCTCGCAGTCGTCGTCGTCACCGGCATGATGCTGGCGCCGGTGGTGATCCTGGTGACTCTGCCGGTCCTGATCTCCTTCTTCTCGCGTCGCGCCCGCTGATCCCTTGTGGGCATATGCCCACAGATCCTGCCCACTCGGTTTGTGGTTGACGAACTCCTCCGGCGTTCCTTGATTAGAGACAAGGACAACCGCGGGAGAGACGGGCCATGCGGATGGAGGAACAAGTCGGCAGGGGAACCGCCACGGCGGAGCAGATCCTGGGCGAGATCCGGGACTATTGCCGCGCCACCCGAACGGCGGAATCGACCTTTGGCCGGCTCGTCGTCAATGACGGCAAGCTGGTGTCCCGCCTGCGCGACGGCGCCAGGATCACGACGGGCACGCTCGACAAGGTGCGCGCCTATCTCAGCGAGCACCGGCCGGAGCCATCCGCAACCGTCGCGGTGAAGGCGGCCAATGGCGTGGCTCCCGTGGTCGAGGCCGCGCCGCCCGGCTTCCGCTTCTTCGACAATCGGCAGAAATATCTCTTGTTCGTCTCGACCTGTAGCGAGAAGACCGAGGTCGCCAACCGCATCTCGCTGGAGATCTCCAATCTCCAGCCCGCCCCGCCGGCGCTCAGGCTGTTCGATGCCGGTTCCGGCGATGGCACCGTGCTGTCGCGGGTGATGCGGGCGCTGCATGCGCGCTTTCCCGCGATGCCGCTCTACGTCGTTGCCAAGGAGATTTCCTACGAAGACGTCCGCATGATGCTGGAGAAGATGGCCGACCGCCTGTTCGAGCATCCCGCAACCGTGCTCGTCGTGACCAACCTCTATTACGGCGAAGCGCCCTGGCTGACGCCGCGCTCGGCAACCGCGGCGCAAGGCCTGTTGTGGAAGGACGTCGCGCTCTCGGGCAACACCGCGCACGGCTTTGCCGAGCAGATCGGCGAGCTCGAACCGTTCCTCGCCGAGAACTGGCGCGCCGGCATCAGCCAGAAGACCGGCAATCCCGTCTATATGCGGCCGGTGATCCTGACGCTCAGGCGTGAGGACCATTCCTTCCTGCTCGATCCGATCATGCCGCGGCCCGGCCGCGTGATGGCCGATTACGATCTCGTCATCGCTTCGCAGCCTTATCGGGCGCGCGCCAGCGTCGCGTTCAAGGCCTCGAAGGTGGTGACGCCGCTGGTGCGGTCCCTGCGTCCCGGCGGCCGGCTGATCGGCATCCATTCCCACGGCCGTGATCCCGGCATGGAGATCATCGACCAGATCTGGCCGGGCGATGATCCCTTTGGCACCGACCGTTACGCGATCCTGCGCCAGGTCAAGCACGAGCTCGGCTCGGCGGCGCGGCACTACAATTTCAACGCGTCGTCGGATGCGCGCGCGATCTTTCGCTACCGCATGCACACGCTGCCCGATGAAGTGTCGGGCCCGATCGGCACCTCGACGCTGTTCGCGGCCTGGAACGCGGCGATCTATGTCGCGCAGATCGAGGACGACAGGCTGTCCGAGGTCGTGCGCGATGGCCGTTATCTCGAGGCGACCGATCGCGTGGTGCGCAAGCACGGCGGCCTCTGGTTCAACGACGAGACCTATGTGATCTCGCGCCGCCGGGCACCGGCGTGAACGATGGAGCGCGCGATGACGATGACGCTCCAACAGCCCTGCGATCTCGCCGCACTGCTGCCGCAGGCGTCGGTGGAGATCTCCTCGCGCGGGCATCAGCTCGACGAACTGCGCGAGCATTTCTCGGCTGATATCGATGTCAGCATCACCTTCCTGCCGGGCGACCACTACCAGCACAATGTCGAGACTGCGGCGGCGCTGCGCCGCGCCGGCTTCAACCCCGTCCCGCACATCGCGGCGCGCGAGGTCGGCTCGCGCGAAGCCCTGGACGATTTCTTCCGCCGGCTGCGCGGGGAGGCAGATGTCCACCGCATCCTCCTGATCGCCGGCGATCTCGCGATCGCCAAAGGGCCGTTCAAGTCGAGCCGCGATGTCGCCACAAGCGGCCTGATCGAGACGCACGGCTTTTCACGCCTCAGCCTCGCCGGCCATCCTGAGGGACATCCCTATCTCGACACGGCGCAGACGATGAAGTCGCTCGCGGCATGGCGCGACTGGGGCAAGGAGCGGGAGATTGCACTCGACATCGTCACGCAGTTCTGCTTCGAGGCCGCGCCGATCCTGAACTGGCTCGGCGAGCTTCGCATCGCAGCCATCGATCTACCCGTGGTGATCGGGCTCGCGGGTCCGGCTAGTCCGGCCACGCTGATGAAGTTCGCGCTTCGCTGTGGCGTCGGCAATTCGATCCGCGCCGTGCGCAACCAGATCGGCCGCTACGGCCGGCTATTGACCGAGACCGGGCCGGACGAGGTGCTGCGCGGGCTCGAGGCCGCACCGAAGCCTGCGACCTCGCCGATCAGCGGCTTCCATTTGTTCCCGTTCGGCGGCCTGCGCAAATCCGCGCGCTGGCTGAACGAACAGGTGAGCTTGCCTAATGCCCATCAGAACCCGTAAAGCCGCGCTGGATTGTCGACCAGGATCTTCTTGCGGGTCTCTGCATCCGGCGCCCACATCGGAAGCTGGTTGAGCAACCGGCTATCGTCGATCTGATAGAACGGAGCGATGTCGGTGGCCTTGCGTCCTTCCACATGGCCTGAATCCGGATGCGGCCAGTCGGTGCCCCAGACGATACGGTCGGCATTGGCCGCGATCAGCGCGCGGGCGAACGGCACTATGTCCTGGTAGCCGGGCGCGAGCTCTGACGAGCGATAGGCGCCCGAGATCTTCACATAGGCCTTGCCCGATTTCACGAGTTCGAGCAGGTCGGAGAATCCCGGCTGCTCCAGCCCAAGCGACGCGTCCAGGCCGCCGAAATGATCGAACACCGCCGGCACCGGCGCGGCCAGCACGAGATCCTTGATCGCCGAGATCATTGGCAGCGTGGTGTAGAGCTGCACGTGCCAGCCGCGTGCTTTCATGCGTTCGACGGCGGCCATGAAGCGTGCGCGTCCGACATTGGGATCGCTGATGCCGCCGGTTGCCAGATTGATGCGGATGCCGCGGAAGCCGTTCTCTCCCAGCGTATCGAGCTGGGCCTCCGTCGTCTTGTCGTCGATCACGGCCACGCCGCGTGCCGTGGCGCCGCGGGCCTTCATTCCGAACAGGGTGGACGAGTTGTCAGTGCCGTAGACGCTCGGCGTCACGATCACGACGCGCTCGATGCGCAGCGCCTTGTGCAGCGCCGCCATCTCCTCTGGCGAGGCCGGCTCCGGCGTATAGACGCGGCCCGCGAAGAAGGGGAATTTCTCGGGATCGCCGTGGATGTGGGTGTGGCAGTCGCAGGCATGGGCCGGCACGTCGAAATTGATGGGCGTCGACGGCTGCGACGCCCGGGCGCGGGCTTTGCTGGTCATGGTGACTCCGGCAGCTAGGACGACGATATCACATCAGTCTGGCAGTCGCCGCACGTCGCTGCATAGCTGTTCGACAAGTTCTGCAAGGGGCCGCGCGCCATCGACGCGCACGACCGGGCAGGGCAGGCTGGCAACCCACGCCTCATGTTTCGCAAGCGTGCGGCCTTCGCGGTCGCCGGCCTCGTAATGCGAGGCCCATTCGATGAAGGCTTCGGTCTCTTCATGGCGCCAGCCGCCCGGCGCAACGGCATCGGCGCCGAAATGCGTGGCCTCGCGGGCGCGCAGGCGCTGCAGCCGCATCTCGCGTGGCGTGACCAAGAAGACGACGAGATCGAAATGCGCGACCAGTTCGTCGCCCCAGCCGGAGGCGGTTCCGCTCAGCACCCAATCACGGCGCGGCAGGAACATCTCGCGCACGAGACGCAGGCGATCCTGCGGAGCCCGGATCGTCTGGTAGGGCGGTGCGGTCGGTAGCCAAAAATAATCGTCGGTGTCGTGATGCGGCAGCGCAAGCTTGTCCGCGAGCGCGCGGCCGAGCGTCGTCACGCCGGAGCCCGACGCGCCCATCAGATGAATGCGGCAGCTTTTCATGGTCATGTCCCGAGAATGGCTTGAACCGAGTAGCGTCAGGTTTGACTAATGATCCGCGCTCCCGGATCATCTCCCTCCCACCGGAATCACTTTATGCAAAAGTCTTTTGGCAAATTCAAAGCAGGCGTCTCGGCCGCCGCCGTCCTCGTTGCGCTGTTCGGTGTTTATGGCTTCCGCAAGCTTCAGGCGCTGGCGGCCGATCCGGCCGGTCCGAAGGACTGCCGGGCTGCGGATGACATCGGCGAGGGCAACGTCAAGATCGACCTTGACAAGGTGAGGGCGATCGCACCGCTTCAGGGCGTAAAGTGGTCGCAGCTTGGCGGTAGCATCAATGATGCGAGCTGCCTCAACCGCACCGAGATTTACGGCATGGTCGAGGTGCACAGCGTCGACGACATCGCAAAAACCCTGGCCTTTGCGCGGGCCAACAAGCTGCCGGTGACGACGGCCGGCGTGCGCCACTCCATGGGTGGGCAGGCGTTCCGCAAGGGCGGTATCGTGCTGGACATGCGCGGCTTCAACCGCATCACGCTCAACGAGGCGGCGCGCAGCGTCACCGTGCAGCCGGGCGCGACGTGGCACGACATCCAGATCGTGCTGCATCCGCGCTTTGCGGTGCGCGCGATGCAGTCGACGGACATCTTCAGTGTCGGCGGTTCGATCTCGGTCAATGCCCACGGCATGGACCACCAGGCCGGTGCGCTGGCCCGCTCGATCAAGACCATGAAGGTGATGCTGGCCGACGGCTCGGTCCAAAGCGTCTCGCCGACCGAGAACCAGGAGCTGTTCAACCTCGTGGTCGGCGGCTACGGCCTGTTCGGTGTCATCGTCGAGGCCGAGCTCGATATCGCCGACAATACGGTCTACCAGACCGGACGGCGTGTGCTCGACTACAAGGCGTTCCCGGCCTTGTTTGCGGACGACATTGAGAAGGACGGCAATATCGGGCTGATGTACGGCCATCTCTCGACCGCGCCGAGCAGCTTCCTCCAGGAGATGCTCCTCTACACCTACACCAAGGCTGACGGGGCAGACTTCAAGCGACAGCCGCTCGGCGAAGTCAGCGGCACGAAACTCCGACGGCTCACCATCAACCTGTCGAAGCAGGGGTCGTTCTTCCAGGAGCTGAAATGGCTCTCGGAGAAGCACATCGAGCACCGCATGGAGAATTGCACGGTGACGCGGGCGCAGGCGATCGCCTCGGGCGAGGCCTGTCTCGTCAGCCGCAACGATCCCATGCACGACTCCGTGCCGTACTTGCGCAACGCCTTGCAGGACGAGACCGATATCCTCCACGAATACTTCATCCCGCGCAAAAACTTCGTCGCCTTCGTCGATGGCATGCGCAGGATCATGCTCGACAACAAGACCAATCTGTTGAACGCGTCGGTCCGCGTCGTGCACAAGGAGGAGAATTTCCTCACCTATTCGCCGGAGCCGGCGTTCTCATTGGTGCTCTACATCAACCAGCCGACGGACGATGAGGGCAACCGCCGCATGAAGAAGGTGACGGAAGAGCTGATCGGCCTCACCATCGCCAACCAGGGGCGCTTCTTCCTGCCGTACCAGCTCTATTATTCGCGCGACCAGCTCAAGAAGTCCTATCCGCAGATCGACGACTTCTTTGCCGCCAAGCGCAAGTACGACCCGGCCGATCTCTTCACCAACACGATGTACCAGAAATACGCTTCGTGAAGCACAATCCGGACCCGAAGGGCCGCGTTAGCGCAAAGTGTGCAGCGGTTTTCCCGCGCGACAAACGCGGAACGCGTTTGCGCGGCGATCATGCTCAGCAAATAAAGCCTAGGCCACGTGTACCGGGACCAACGAAGGCTAGGTCCGCTTTTGCCGGTTAGCGACCAAGTTCGTGCGGCAGCGCAATATGTCGCCAAGGGCCAACAACAGACTTATCCAACCTAACATCATCAGGGACCTGCTTGTGCAATCGCATTAGTCTGCTACCTTAGGTTAATTCGCAAACCGGGTTATTCCATCTCAAATGCTCGCAGTCGCCTCGAAAGACGATATTCGCAAGATCGGAGAGCCTTTGAATCTCCTGATCAATCAAACATCCTGGCCTCACCCGAATTACGATGTAAGAACATCGGGGGTCTTTGATGTCATAAGGTCCGGCGCTCTCGCAATCGTTGCTCACCTGTCATACTGCGCTATCGGCTCGGATGAGCGTAAGCATCCCCATCGCGCGAAGGTGGTGCCATGCCGAGCCTACCAACGCCTGTTGCTTGCAGAGGATTTTGATTTCGTTGAAGTCATGCTTGGACTGGACTTCGCTGGAATCCGAATAGTCCGAACAGAACGGTTTGTTGCGATCCTGGTGCCGGTCAAGCGACGCAACATGATATTGGTGGGCATTCGGGGAACGCAATTTGCTTATGACTGGGCGATCAACCTCCGCATCAACAAGCGAAAACTCTTCGACGACATCGAATTTCATGCTGGCTTTTTCGATGAAGCCGAAAAGCTTGGCAAGCTGATCATGGAACTTAGATTTGAGCGCGACCTAGAAGATCGACTTCCCACAATGTTCTTCGCTGGTCATTCCCTAGGTGGCGCTGTGGCGGCTCTAATGGCGTCGACGACCAATGCATGTCCGGTGGCGGGCTCCTACACATATGGCTCACCGCGAGTCTGCTCCGCCTCCGCGATGCGTGCGATAAAACAACCATTCGCCATTCGGCGATCATTGGACATCGTACCCCACTGCCCACCCTCGCTGTTCAACTACGCAAACTTCAAGGTTGAATTCGATCCTGCAGGAGCGCCGTTCAAGCCCGCGGACAGTCAAGAGATGTACTTTTTCATCTCGTGGATAGCTGGTCTAGCGATGAGTTCATTTCTCGAAAATCACAGCATGGAACGGTACAGAGCCGAAGTGCTCGAAGTTGTGCGGCAGCAGCCTAGCGTCCAGCCCTACTGGCGATTCACTGAATTGGCGATTTAGGTTTTCAAACCACTTCCGCTTCGGCGCGATTCGTTCACAGAAACTGATATCTGCCATGCCCGCTTTGGGTCATTTTCGACCGACTGAGCGTAGGTTGTCCGCTGGCTCATGTCCGCTTTGCCCCGAAAGCACCGAAATCCCGGGCCGCGTCAGCTTCGCTTCGGCGCGAGTCCGTTGCAGCCGCCGGCCTGCTCGGCATCGAGCACCAGCAGGGCGCCGGCGGCGTAGAGCCGGCTGACGAAATCCGCTGCATTGGATCGCGTGATGGTGACATAGGTGTTCGACGCCAGCACGCGGCCGTCGGCCTTCGCGATGGCCGCGATCGCCTGCGCCTGCGGCCCGATCACGGCCAGCGAGCGGCCGGGCGCGGTGCCGAAGGTCAGGGCAACGACAAGCGCAAGCCAGCCCGTGATGACGAGCGAGACCGCGAACGCGATCCTGCGGAGCGGCAGCAGAGCTGTAGGGCTAATAGTCGTAGAAGTGCTCAAGGCTCGCACCCTTGGTCGTCAGCTCGCGCTTGATCTCGACGAGCCGATCGATCCTAGCCTTAAGGCCGGCCCTGCGGAAGCCGGGCTTGGCGTCCAGATCCAGTGAAAACAGTTCCGTGGTGTCGGGAATATCGAGAGCCGTCCCTTTCGGCGCGATTACCGTGATGAGGATCTCGTGATTGCCGGCGATCTCCACCAGGCGGTGACCGCCGTCGAGCAGCTTGTTCAGGATCTCACTCAGCGCCTTGTAGCGTGGAGCCTGCACGAGTTGCCAATCCGGCGACAGCGTCCGGACCGGGGTGATGCGGGGCTCGGCGCCAAGCACGTCCTGCGGCAGCGTCGCGACCACGAACATGATGTCGCGCGGCTCGTCGTCATCGCTGGCATCGAGCGCCTTCTGGATCGCGGCGGCGTAGCCGATCTTGATGAAATATTCGGTGCCGAGCGCGAAGTCGCGCTCCCATGTGCGCAGATTGCTCGGTGTCGGCGCCGAGATCGCCGCCAGCCCATTCAGCGTGTCGCTGAACGGATATTTGTACCAGGGGATGGTGTAGAGGAAGGCCGCATAGTCCTGCAGCACCGCGCGGGCATATTCGTCCTGCGGCGTGAGCTTCTCCCCCCTGATCCATTCGAACACGCGCCCGATCGTGTTCTCGTAAAGTCCCTTGATCGCGTATTCGGCGGAGTAGCTGATGCCGATGACGTAGATCATCATCTTCACGTCGAAGCGCGATTCCGCGCTCGCCGGGACCGCGCGGTTGATGGTGCAGAAGCTCTGCCAGAAGCCGAGGATGTGGCGCAAATAGCCGAAATGGCTCTCGCTGGACTGGTCGAGGAAGCGGCCAAAATCCTCGAAGGAATAGACGATGTACCACTCCGGGAAGGTGAAATAGGTGTTGTCGAGCGGGCGGCGATAGCCCTTCTCGCCGATCGGCGGCAGCGCTATTGCCGCGGTCGCTGACGCTTCGGCTTGCGTGGCGGGCTGGCAGGTGCCCTCGATATAGGCGAGCGGCCCTAGGATCGCGGCCGCGATCAGGACGAGCAGCGCGAGGACGATGCGACGCAAGCGCTTAAGCATGGGCTGGGCGCGTGCGCGGTGCGAGGAGATAGCCGATCAGGATCGCGAGTCCACCGAGCCCGAGATGCGGCGCATTGGCGAAGATGCGGGTCGACAGCGGCAGGTTCAGCACGCCGTTGATGAGGATGCCGAAATCGAGATAGCCGCTGCCGGTGAGGAGGCCGAGCACGCCATCGGCGAAATAGAAGACGCCGAAGAGCTGGAAGAACAGTTCGGATGCGCGGCGCGAGGTCAGAGCCGAGGCGAGCGCCCACAGCGCGGAGACGAGGTGCAGACCGTCGGCGTACCAGGTGCGGCGGAACAGGCCGAAGATCATGTCATTCTGGTCGATGAAGGCGGGGATGTAACCGGTCAGGATCACGAAACCAAGCAGTGCGGCGTAGCCAAGGGCGCACAATCTGATGATGTCCATGAGTCCTCCGATGAGTTCGAATCTCGTTCGAGTTTAGAGTGTCCCGAGCGCCTTGAGCAGGGCGTCATTGAACTGGCCGGGATCTTCGATCTGCGGGATGTGACCGAGTCCGGGCAGTAGAGTGAAGTGCGCCTGGGGTAACAGAACGTTCAAATCGCGCGCCTGGGCGAGCGGCGTCACACTATCCATCTCGCCCCAGAGAATCGCGACGGGTTGCTTGAGCCGCGCGTAGGCGGCGCGGTCGGCGCTCATCGCGCCGCGATCTGTACCTGTGAAATAATAGAGCCAGTCGGCAATGTCCGGCGTGGAGTTCTGGCGCGTCAGCGGCCGCTGCAGGATCTCGACATATTCGGGCAAGGCGCGATCCTTTTTCGCGATCAGCGATTGCAGCAGCAGCTTCGTCGCAAGCGGATTGGTGACCGTCAGCGACACCAGCGTTTCGCGCAGCCATTGCGGACGCAGCACCGCCGGCGGATCGGACGGTTCAGCCGTCAGTCCCAGCGCGGCATCGACCAGGACCAGCGCGCGGGCGCGGGCCGGGAAGCGCAGCACCAGCTCGGTCGCGGCACCCGCGCCGAAGGAATGGCCGACGATGATCGCGGGCGCCGCATTGAGCTTCTCGAGCACGTCGCTGACGCGCAGCGCCTGATCCTGTCGCGTGTAGCCGCCCGGCCGATCGGAGAAGCCGAACGGCGGCAGGTCGAGCGCGATCACGTGATATCCGCCGGCTGCGAGCGCATCGCTCGTCGCCCGCCACAATTCGCTCCAGGCCGCGGTGCCGTGAAACAGCACGACCGGAATTCCGGCCGGCCGGCCCTTCTCCTGAATGAACACGTCGCCCGAGCGCGTCGTCACCCAGCGGCCGCCCGGCGGCGCGCGATCAGCGCGGCCTGCGGTCTCGCGAACGGAAGCCGCGAGCCGGAATGCGATGACGGCTGCGACGAGCACCAGCAAGGCGATCAGGCACAGATAGGCTGCGCCGCGAAGAATCTTTGAAGTCAACGTGCCTCGCGAGATGAGTCGATCGATACTTTGGTCGCTACTCTAGCGCGAGTTGATTTGACGTTGAAGCAATCGTGATCGCTGGCCTCGCTCCTGATGAAATGGCCTGCCGATTTGCCCGACGTGTCAAGTCCTGGCCCGGCCGGGCCAGTCTACTTTGCATGGGGTTGTTTTCGACATTTTGGGGAGCCTGCCGGGATCACTGCCCCGACGGAGTGCGCAGGCCGTGCCAGGCGTCGCGCACCTGGTGGTAGTGTACTTCGGGCAGATAGTCGGGGGTGTTCAGGCTCAGGGTCTTGACGTCGAGGTGGCCGACGGCGCTCAGCAGCGTGTAGGAGGCGATGACGCGGTCGCGCAGCGCGCCGATCAGGCGGGCCTTGGCCTGGATCAGGTCGGCTTGCGAGTTCAGTACGTCGACGGTGGTGCGTTGTCCGCCGGCGGCTTCGCGCTGCACGCCCTGCAGGGCAACGGTCGCCGCTTTCACCTCGGACTCGGAGGCGGAGACCGCGATCTTGGCGCCTTCGTTCGCCACCCATGCGCTGGTCGCGGCGGTGCGCGCCTGGTTGCGCACCTGGTCGAGCACGAGGCGGCTTTGCGCGGCGACCTCTTTGGCCTGACGGGTTTGTGACGCGGCCTGGCCGCCGTCATAGATCGGCGCGGTGACGTTCGCGACGATGGAGGCCTGGTCGGTGCCGAGCGTGCTGAGCGTCGGGTCGGCGTCGCGGCTGCGGCTGGCGCTGCCCTGCACGTTGGCGCTCGGCAGCAGCGCGCCTTCGGCGACGCGGATATTGGTCGAGGCGACATCGACGTCGAAGCCTGCCGCCATCACCGCCGGGTGCTCGCGGATCGCCATGGCGAGCGAGTCCTCGCGGCTGCGCGGCAGATAGCGGTCGACGACCTCGGCGGGCCGAAGCTGTGACGGCGGGTTGCCAATCACCTGGGCGTAGGTCGCCTGGCTGATGGCAAGCGCGACTTCGGCGGCGTTGAGATCGGAAAGCCCGCGGTTGAGGCGTGCCTCGGCCTGCGCGGTATCGGTCGGCGTGACGTCGCCCGCGTTCAGCCGGCGCTGGGTGACGGCGAGTGTCTCGCGCAGGAACGCGACGTTGGAGCGTTGCGCCTCGACCAGCGACTGGTTGGCAAGCACGTTGGTGTAGGCGGTCACCGCATCAAGCAGCACGCCTTGGCCGACATTGCGCAAGGCTTCGCGGCCGGACTGCACCTGAAGCTCGGCGACGCGCACGCTGTTGGCGGTCCTGAAACCGTTGAACAGGGTCTGCGTCACGGTGACGCCGATGGTCCAGGGCTTCAGCGTCGCGGTCTGGATGGTGTTGTCCGGAAGCAGGTTGCGCACCGATTGCAGGCCGGCGCTCAGGCTTGCCACGATCTGCGGCCGGTAGCCGGCAAGCGCCTGCGGCACATTCTCGTCGGTAGCGCGCTGGCGCGCCCGTTCGGCATTGAGCTGCGGATTGGTCTGATAGGCTTTTGCCAGGGCCTCCGGCAGCGCTTCGGCGCGCGCCGCGGCGGGCAGGGCGCAGGAAACCGCCAGCGCGGTCCATGTGACAAGGACATGACCCACGCCCGATCGGCGCCGCGTCCCCACGCGGCCAGTTCTGGCGGCACGCCCGTTCATCTGATCCGTAACAACCCCCGGCTGTCCGCCCCCGCCGACGGCGGCCCTCTTACCTGTTTAACCAGCGTCGGTCGCGCAGGCAAACTGCCGCGGGTGAATGTCCAATGAAATCCGTGCTTGTTGCAGCTACGTCACAGGGATTCCGCGGGGAGCTATGAGGAAGCCTTACACCAGCCTTACCGATTCTTGTTCACCGGCTTGCGCTTCTCGATGAAGGCGGCCATGCCCTCGGAGCGGTCGTCCAGTGCGAAGGTGGCGTGGAACAGGTTGCGTTCAACCTGCATGCCCTCGGCGAGCGTGGTCTCGAAGGCGCGGTTCACCGCTTCCTTGGCCATGGCGACCGCCGGCTGCGACATCGCGGCGATCTTCTCGGCAGCCGCGATCACCTCGTCCATCAGCTTGTCGGCGGGGACCACGCGGCTGACGAGGCCACTTCGCTCGGCTTCCGCCGCGTCCATCATGCGGCCGGTGAGGCAGAGGTCCATCGCCTTGGACTTGCCGATCGCGCGCGTCAGGCGCTGCGTGCCGCCGATCCCGGGAATGGTGCCGAGCGTGATCTCGGGCTGGCCGAATTTCGCGGTGTCGGCGGCGATGATGATGTCGCACATCATCGCAAGCTCGCAGCCGCCGCCGAGCGCGTAGCCTGCGACTGCGGCGATCGTCGGCTTGCGGCAGCGCGCCACGCGGTCGCCGCCGATCGCGGCAAAATCTTCCGAGAACATGTCGATGAAGCCTTTCGGCTGCATCTCCTTGATGTCGGCACCCGCGGCGAACGCCTTCTCGCTGCCGGTGACGACGATGCAGCCGATCGCGTCATCGGCCTCGAGATCGTCGACGGCGGCGGCGATCTCGCGGAAGACGCCGAAGGACAGCGCATTGAGCATCTTCGGGCGGTTCAGCTTGACGATGCCGACCGCGCCCTTGCTTTCGACGATGATGTGCTCGAACGTGCTCATGGTCCACCCACGCATTTTTCGATTTCAGCCGGCAATGTGCCCGCTGACGCGGTGGGCTTCAAGGGGGCGAAACCGCCCGACGGGACGCGCGAGCCGCGCGTCCCTGGAATCCGCTCAGACCCAAGAATCCCAACGAATCAAGCCATGAACATGCGCGCGGCCGAGGCCAGCGTCAGGAGCGCGCCGAAGCCGATGAAGATCTTGCCGATCAGCGAGCTCTGGTCCCAGGCCGAGTTTTCGTGGCTTGCGGCAGCCATCACCGGAGCCGGGCGCGGCTGCGCGTCGGCCGCCGCGACGGTCTTTTGCGCAGGCGGGTTGTCCTGCTCCTGGGTGGCGTCGCCCGGCTGATCCGCCGCCGCCTGGCTGTCCGGCGCCGGCGCTGCAGTCGCCTGGTCGGCCGCGGCCTGCACGTTGTCATTGGCCCGCGACGTCATGGCGGTGGCTGCAGCGGCCGTCGGTGTATCGGCAGCGGCGAGCTGCGCGTTGGCGTTGGCAACCAACGGCGGCATGGCGCCGAAGGCCGGCGCGGCGGTATCGGAGACCGCGCCCACCGTATTCTTGGCAGCGCCCTTGCCGGCCTTGTCTTCGGAGGATGTCTCCGCCGTCCTGCTGCTGCGGTGACGGGCGGCGTGACGCCGGTGTTTGGTTGGAGTGACGGTCTCGGTCGATTTGGTCGCGCTGTCGGTGTTGTCCGACATGGACGCGGTCGGGGCGGCCTGCGAGGCGCCCCCGAACAGCAGAAACAGTCCGGCGCCCAGAACAAAGGCGACACGCCCGCTGGCTCTGATCATTTGACGATCTCCCCAATGCGCCCGCCCGGCGCGAACAGAGACCCTGGGCGTGACCGCAGCGGGGCAGAAAATGGGAATCTTCGGGCCTGGGCGGGCGAAAACGGAGCAATCCGGCGCGTCCGGCCGGCTTGGCGGGTGCGAGCCGAACCGAACGATGTTATGAGCCTCCCGGGCTTGCCGGCTGCGCCGGACCGTGGGGCGATGCGTCGCCCGTCGTGAGGTCACGATTTCGTGATGTGAAACGTGCTGGCGTAACAAATTGAAAGAGCGGCCGAATTGCCGTGTGAGGGGCGCGCGTGCGCGGACGTGAGGACGAATGGACCGGCCTGATGCGGTCGGCCATGGCAGGGGATGATGCGGCGTATCATCGCCTGCTGAAGGCGGTCACGCCGGTGCTGCGGGCTGCCGCCCGGCGCGGTCTCGCGCGGGCCGGCCAGCCTCCCGATCAAGCCGAGGATATCGTGCAGGACATTTTGCTGGCGGTGCATTTGAAGCGGCATACCTGGGACAGCGAAGCGCCTTTCGCGCCCTGGCTGTTCGCGATCGCCCGCAACAAGCTGATCGACGCGCTGAGGCGACGGGGTAGGCGGATCTTCGTCAATATCGACGATTTCGCCGAGACGCTCCCGGGCGAGGCGCCGCAGGAGACCGCTTCCGCAGGCGAGGTCGCGGCGCAGCTTGCCACGCTGCCGCGGCGCCAGCGCGACGTGTTGCAGTCGATTGCGGTCGACAGCACCTCGATCAGGGACACGGCGTCAAAGTTGTCGATGAGCGAAGGTGCGGTGCGCGTCGCGCTACATCGGGGGCTGGCCGCGCTGACCGCCAAATTGCGGGACATATGAGATGGATACCGATCAACTCATTCGCACGCTCGCGGCCGACAACGCTCATCACGCGCCGAAGGTCGGCGCCGTGCTGGCGCTCTCGCTGCTGGTGGCCGCGCCGCTCTCGATCCTGATCTTCGCCACTTTCCTCGGTGTGCGGCCGGACGTGATGAGCGCGATGCACAATCCGTTCTTCGACATGAAGTTCGCGGTCACCCTGTCGCTCGCGATTCCCGCGATCGCGATCAGCCTGCATCTGTCGCGGCCCGAGGCCTTGATGCGCGGCTGGGGCTGGCTGCTGCTGCTCCCCGTGGCCCTGCTTGCGGTGGCGATCGGCGGCGAGATGATGATGGCGCCTGCGATGCCGATGACGATGCGGCTCGTCGGCAAGAATTCCAGGGTGTGCCTGTCGGCGATCCCCGCGATGTCGTTGCCGCTGCTCGTGGGCGCGCTGTTCGGCCTGCGTCACGGCGCACCGTCGCGGCCTGCGCTTGCCGGCGCGCTCGCCGGCCTGTTGTCGGCGGGGCTGGCGGCGACGCTCTACGCCTCGCACTGCACCGACGATTCGCCGCTGTTCGTGGCGACTTGGTACACGCTCGCCGCCGCGTTCGTCACCGCGATCGGCGCGCTCGTCGGCTCAAGAGTCCTGAGATACTAGAGCACGATCCGGAACGCGGAACGCGTTTGCGCGGAGCTCATGCTCAGACAATATGTCCCGCCGGCTATGCCGGCGCCGTGCTCTGCTGCATACGGTGGAAGCGCAGCACCTGCTGCGCGGTCGAGGCGCGCAGCGCCTCATAGGTGTCTCGCGCGCTCAACAGGTCGGTCGGATCGCCGCCGGACAGCTTGTCGCGCATCGCGATGATCGCGCGCACGCTTGACCATGACATGCCGGCGACCTTGGCGAGGATCATCACGCCCTCGGTGCGGCTTTCGATCATCATGTTCTCGGCGATCGCGACCGGCACGCCCGCGAGCGCCGCGAGCCCGGCATTGGCCTCGTCGAACTTGCTCTGTTCGGCGAAGGCCGTGACCTGGTGCTCGTTGAGACGGCCGTCCTCGAACAGCGATTTCACCAGCGCGCGCGCCATTTCGGTCTGTCGCGTCATGGTCGCCGCGCGGACGCGCTGCGCAGCCTCTTGGACCGCGCTGAGCACCGCGTCGGACTGGCCCGGATTGGCGGCTTCGAGCTTCCGGCGCACGCTCAAGGAGGCCTTCGCGATCAGTTTCAGATAGTGATGACGCGGCAGCTCCGGGCGCAGGCCCACGCAAGTTGCGAGGTCGTCGTCACGTTCGGCGCGTTCGACCAGCTCGGTGAGGCTCATCTCCGTGAATTGCGCGCCGGGATTCTTGACCGTCGACTGCACCACCTCGTCATCGCCGCGCGCCACCAGCACTTCGGTGAGCGCGTCGGACAGGACGCGGCGCATCGAGATGGCCTTGAGATGCGCCTGGCTCTTGCTGCGCGCGATCTCGATCAGGGTCGCCTCGTCCAGCCGCTCCGACTTCGACAGCACGGGGCCGGCGACGTCGATGACGTCGTCGAGCGCGAGCGTGCGGATGGTCATGGCCGGCGCCGTGTGGATCGGTGCCAGGCGCTCGGCGAGCAGCACCTTGGCAGAGGTCTCGATATGGTCGATCAGGCACTGGAAGACGTCGTCGAACACGGCGATCTGGTCGTCGGAATAGTCCACCGCGCCGCCGATGAAGAGATCTGTGACGCGGCGCAGCGTCTCGACCCGGCGCGCAACCGTGCCGTGGGACAGCGTCGCTTGCAATTCGTCGAGCAGGTCTTCGGAAACCTTGGCGGATTCTTTGGCGGGTTTCGATCTCATGGCCCTGTCCTGGAGCGTTAGGTCCGGCGGTTCTTTCAGCGCCGCCGGACAAAAATGGATTGGTCAACTGGTCGCAATGCGGTTGCGTCCTTGCGCCTTGGCGGAATAGAGCGCGCTGTCGGCGCGCGCGAGAAATGAGTCGGCATTATCATTGTCGCGCAGCGCTGCGACGCCTGCGGAAATCGTCACATGCATGCCGGGCGCGAACGCGCTCCAGTCGAGCTCGGCCACGATCAAGCGCAGGCGGTCAAGCATGCGCATGGCGGCTTCGCCCGACGTTTCCGGCATCAGCAGCAGGAACTCCTCGCCGCCGTAACGGCCGAAGCGGTCGTTGGGGCGGATATTGGCGAAGATGGTGATGGCGAAGGTGCGCAGCACCTCGTCGCCGGTCGGATGGCCATGGGCATCGTTGATGCGCTTGAACCAGTCGAGATCGATGAGTGCGGCCGAGCAGGGCGCTTTCGCCTCGCGCGCGCCGGCAATCTCCTCATCGAGCGCGCGCATGATCGAGCGGCGATTGAGCGAGCCGGTGAGCTCGTCGAGCTCCGCGAGCTCCTCGATACGCTGATAGGCGGCCTTCAGCTCGATGCTGCGCTGGTACAGAATCTTGCGCAGCGTGCTGCCGAACAGGCCGAGGAAGGCGCACTGGCCGATCACCAGGACGAAGCACAGCATTGATGCAAGCCGCTCGAGCCGGCTCGTCACCGGCATGCCGATCGGCAGGTCGGAGATCAGGAAGACGAAGCCGAGCCCTATGGTCGCGAGCGCCCAGGTCAGCATCGCCTGCTGCGAGGTCATGCGCAGCGTGCCGAAGGCGAAGATCAGGAACAGCACGCTGATGAAGGCGACCCCGATCGTCGGCACCGCCAGCAGGAAGATGAGCTGGAGCGCCATATGCGCCGAGATCTGGAAGACGGTGAGGTAGTGGTCCCTGTAGCGCTCGCCGACGCCGGCCTCCGACAGCACCCCGAAGCTGCCGATGATCATCAGTCCGCCGAGCCAGAACAGGGACGGCACGATCATCGGGATCGCCCCGTCAAAGGCATAGAGCAACAGAACGGACGCGCCGAGCGAGTAACTCGCGACCTGGCTGATATACATCTGGCGCCGCTGCCGCATGCGGCGCGCGACGACTTCCGGCGTGGCCTTGTCGGGAGACAGGACGAGATCCGCGACCTCTGCGGCATTCCGCTCCGGGATGGATGTCGCGGCCGTGCTCATGAACCTGCCATTGGTGAATGTCAGTCCAAAAATCTACGTGGCAAGCCTTTAGGTTTGGTATCCTTGCGGTGCGAATCCGGGCGCTGCGCCCGGGTAAGTGCCTTGATCCGACACGGAAATTAGCCAGCGATTAGGGATTGTCGGCGATAGGCCGGGGAATGCGTCAAGTAATGGGCCACGGATAAGGTCAACGGTAAGGTCCAGAGATACAGTCATTTTGGCCGGCGAATGCGCTGCGCAAGGCTGCGTTATGGATCGAGGCTTGGTAAGATCGCGCCGCGCCTGCGGGCGCTCCGTAGGGAAAAGTTCTAGTATTATGTTACCATTTTCAGCATGTCCCCAAGGGCTGCAAGAAAACGCGCGTATGTGGGGCACATCACACATGTCCCCGTACGACTGCGGTAAGTTGAAGAATCTTGCGCCACCCGTCGAACCGCCTGCCGTTTCGACCCGACCAACTTTGCGAGACGGCCTTTGAGCGTGACACAGGCGGCTTCGGACGAAGTCCTGATCGCCCGGATCGCCCAAGGCGACCGGCTCGCCATGCAGGTGCTGTACGGGCGGCACCATGTCAGGGTCTATCGCTTCGGGCTCCGGCTCGTGCGCGATGAGCAGGTCGCTGAGGACCTGATCAGTGAGGTGTTTCTCGACGTCTGGCGTCAGGCCGGAAAGTTCGAGGGACGTTCCGCTGTTTCCACCTGGCTGCTGGCAATCACCCGATTCAAGGCCCTGTCTGCGCTTCGGCGCAGGAAGGATCTTGAGCTGGACGAAGAGGCCGCCAACGCGATCGAGGACCAGTCCGACGATCCGGAAACGGCGGTGCAGAAAAAGGATACCAGTGAAGCGTTGCGAGAGTGTTTGACGGCACTGTCGCCGGAACATCGGGAAATCGTCGATCTCGTCTACTACCACGAGAAGTCCGTGGAAGAGGTGGCCGAAATCGTCGGAATACCGGAGAACACCGTGAAGACGCGCTTGTTCTATGCGCGCAAGAAACTGGCCGATCTGCTCAAGGCAGCCGGCGTAGAACGAGGCTGGCCATGATGGCATTGAGCAAGAAGATGCTGGAGCAAGAGCCCAGTGAAATTGAGATGCTGCTGCCATGGCATGCTGCCGGCACGCTGAATCCGCGCGATACGCGCCGGGTCGAGGAAGCGCTCGCCCGCGATCCGGATCTCGCCAGGCAATATGCCGCGATCCGTACCGAATACGAAGAGACTATCCATCTCAATGAGAGCCTCGGTGCTCCGTCGGCCCGCGCGATGCAGAAGCTGTTCGCGGCGATCGACGCGGAGCCCGCGCGAGCGCCGACCGCGCTGTCGCTCTCCTCGCGCATCTCCACCTTCTTCGCGAGCCTGTCGCCGCGCACGCTCGCCTGGTCGGCGAGCCTCGGCGTGATCGCGCTGCTGCTGCAGGCCGGTGTCATCGGCGCCGTGCTGATGAAGAACCAGAACTCGACCTTCCAGACGGCCTCGCTCTCTACGAATGAGCCGATCACGCGCGAGCTCGGGGCCTCGCGTGCGGCGTCGGCGCATGCGCTGGTGCGGTTCACGCCGGACGCGCGGATCGCTGACATCACCACGCTGCTCGACAGCTACCAGGCCTCGATCGTCGACGGCGCCAAGGGCGGCATGTTCCGCCTCCAGTTCAACAAGGCGATGAACAACGACGAGCTTGCCTCGCTGCTCGGCAGGATGCAGCGCGAGAAGATCGTCAACCTCGCCGTGGCGGCGCCTTAAGCGCCCGAGAGACATGAAGCGCAAGTCCGAAAGCGTGTCGAGAGCGGGCGCCTGCGCTTCGTCGGTGGGCGCGATTCTCTTGATTGGTGCTTTCGGCGGCGAGGTCGCGCACGCGCAGGCGATCATGCGCACGCCGACAATCAGCATTCCTTCCCGCGTGCCGACCATCAGCCCGACGGTGACGGGGCGCGGCAGTCCCGTCGTCACCGGGCGGGCGGTAACCAGCGTCGATCGCGGACCCAGGGTGGTGCCCCGGCTGACGGCGCGCATGGCCCACACGGCGTTGCTGCCATACGTACGCTATTCGCCCAATCTCTATCCGGCCTGTAGCGCGCCCGACGCCGACGGCGAATGCCTGGGCCAGCCGAATGCTGCCGGTGGCGGTTCGGGGAAATCTGGCAAGAACGGCGCCGGCAATTCGGGCCGGAGCACGGCGCAGGCCGCCACCACGTCGCGCAGTTTCGCCAATGAGTTCGTGGCCGAGCTCGACAGCAACCTTTCGACGGCCGATGCCGACGCGCTTGCGCGCAGCCACGGCCTGACCCGCATTGCGTCGGAAAGCTTTCCGCTGATCGGCGCCACCATCGGGCTGTTCCGCATCACCGACGGCCGGTCCTACGACACCGCGCGCCGCGAATTCGCCGCTGCGAACGGCGTGCGCTCGGTGCAGCCGAATTTCCGTTACATGCTCCAGGACCAGAAGGCGCGCGTGCCTGCGGAAGGCGACCCCGCGCAATATGTGCTGGCAAAGCTCCGCCTGCCGGAGGCACATATGCTGGTGCATGGCGCGAACGTCACGGTCGCGGTGATCGATTCCGGGATCGACACCAGCCATCCCGAGCTTGCCAATTCAATCGCGGACAATTTCGACGCGCTCGGCAGCAAGGAAGGGCCGCACGTTCACGGCACCGGCATCGCCGGCGCGATCGTGTCGCATGCCCGTCTGATGGGGAGCGCGCCCGAGGCGCGCATCATCGCGATCCGCGCCTTCGGCGGCACCACGGGGGGCGCCGAGAGTTCATCCTACGTGATCCTGAGATCGCTGAACTACGCCGCCGAGCACGGCGCGCAGATCGTCAATATGAGCTTTGCCGGGCCGAAGGACGCGGTGATCGAGCGCGCCATCGCGGCGACCGCCGCGCGCGGGCTGGTGCTGATCGCGGCGGCCGGCAATGCCGGTGCGAAATCTCCGCCGCTCTATCCCGCGGCCAATCCCAACGTGATCGCGGTCAGCGCGACCGATGCGCAGGACAAGCTGTTCTCCGCATCCAATCGCGGCAGCCACATCGCGCTCGCCGCGCCCGGCGTCGACATCTTCCTTCCGGCGCCGGATGGCAAATACCAGATGACGTCGGGCACCTCGTTCTCGGCGGCCTATGTCTCGGGCGTCGCCGCGCTGCTTCTGGAGCGCAACTACGCTTTGAAGCCGGAAGCGCTGCGCCTGACGCTCGTAAAGACCGCCCGCGACCTGGGAACGCCGGGCCGCGACGATCTGTTCGGGGACGGTGAGCCCGATGCTTATGCCGCGGTCATGGCGGTTGCCGTCGACGGTGCGACGCCGGTTGCGGCGGTGCCGGGAACAACAAAACGTGAAGATGCGTCGGAACGTCGCGAAGAGCCTGGAACACGCGCGCTGGAGCAACCCTCGCTTTCCGGCGCCGCCGACAAATCCACGCTTTCTCAAGCGGATAGACCTGCCGCGCGATAGTTGCGCGCAAGGCTGCGCGGGCTGCGAAGGTTAAAAAATCACGCGACGGGTTTTGAACGTTCGGCCCTGTGCCACGACCAAATGATGTGGGAGCGGTCATCCCTCCCCATCAGTCATATCAGGCGCGAGCGCCCATCCACCCCAAGCGCCCATATGGCTTGACCCGTCCGGTTGTCCCCCCGGACGGGTCTTTTCTTTTTGGGCTCTCGATCTCTCGATCTCCGAAGCTCCCCGCCGTTCAGCTCCGGGTTGAGTCAGCACAGATGATGTTTGCGAATCGCCTCGCGCACTTGCGCTGCAAGACCGCCATGCTTGTGCGGGGCTTGACGACGAAAGCCCGCGAAATCTCCGCACCACTACGGAATTTCGCCCCGAAATTTGCGTCGTCGCTGGACAAGTCAAAACTTTTCCACAAAATAATCCCGTCACGTCTAAATTGATTCGTCTGCGTTGCGTCACGCGTCCGTGGTTCTCTCCTGACGGGCTGGTTCATGACACATCGCCAAGGCGTGGCTCGCGGCCGCGACATCGCGGAACGCTGGTGCGCGCTCGCCGAACAGCGGCTGGAACATCTCACCGAAATGTTCGAGACCGGACGCTGGCGCCGCTATCACTCCGAAGTCGCCTTTCTCGAAAACATCCAGGAAGCCAAGCGCGCCGTGCAGACCTGGCGGGCGCTCGCCGACGGCGCCGACGTGCCGGCGATGAGTCCCGTCGGGACGGTGGCATTGGGCTGGTCGCCGGCGGCCTTGTCACGCGAGACGGTGCGCCGCGAGCACGCCCAGACCGTGCAGCCGAAGGCCGTGCACATTGTGCCGGAAACGGTCGTGCCTGTCGGCCTTGCCGGCATGCCCGAACGGCTCGCCGAGATTACCGAAGCCCCGATCGCCCCCGGGCCTCCGCCTGCAATCCCCGAACGCGTCGTCGAATTCACCTTCAGCCTCGACGGCATCGAAGCGAAATATCCGCTGCTGCGGAATGCGTTTTAGGGGGCGGAGACGACCCCGGGCTCACCGCCTCACCGCGTTTCCGCCGACCACCACCTGTGCAAACCGCTGCGCGCCGTCGGCTGCGAGATCCGTCGTGACTGTTCGCGCGTGGTCGAGGCCGACGACGGCGCCGAGCGGGGTCTCGGAGATCATGTTGTTGTTGACGAGCGCTGTGCCGGCGCCCGGCACGACGGACACGCCGATGCCGGCGAGCGCCTTGCGGATCACGTTGCCCGAGATCGCGACATCGCGCAGATATTTGCCCCAGCCGGCGACGATGCCGTAGGACGGCGCGTTCTCGATCACGTTGCCGGTGACGGAGGTGTCCGCCTCGACATAGATGCCGACGCCGGCATCGTCGTCCGGCGCGGTGCCGATCGGCCGTTTCGGGATCAGGTTGCGAATGATGTTGCCCTGGACCACCGCGATGCGGCCGCCTTCGTTGAAATTGCAGACGGAGACGCCGACTGCGGCGCCATCGACCGTGTTGTTGGCAATCACCGCAGCCTCGAACGAGAACTCCGAATAGAGCGCGACTTCGCGCACGTTGCTGACGCTGTTGCCTGATATCTGGATGTTGGAGGCCGAATTGCCGCGTACTGCCGAGTAGTCGCAATTGTTGATGCGGTTGCCGCGCACGATCACGTTGCCGGCGCGGAATGCGTTGATGGCGTTGCCGTATTGTCCGGAGCCGCCGGGGCCGGCCTTGATGTTCTCGATGCGGTTGTCGGCGACCAGCGTGCCGTCGTCGCCAATGGCGGTGCGCAGGATCTCGATGCCATTATCGTTGGTGCCGAGAATCGTGTTGCGCGAGACGATGAGTCCCTTGGCATCGAACGAGACCACAGCCGTCACGGCGATGTTGGTGAAGATATTGCCCGAGATGTCTCCGGCGATCTGCTCGAGCCAGACGCCGCTGCCGCCGGAGCCCGTGATCTCGCAATCGAGAACGCGGACGTCGCGTCCGCCGAGACATTGGATGAGGCCGCGGCGTATCGGCAGCGCAATGCCGCCGCCGTCGAAAGTGATACCGGCGAGGCCGATCGAGCCCGCGCCTTCGCTGAGGACCATCGAAGGACCACCGGTGAAGACAAGTTTCGTGGCACCGCGCACGCCGACGAGTTGCGAGCCGTTTTGCAGCCGCAGCAGACCGGTGCGGTAGATGCCGGGCGGCAGCGCCAGCGGCACCTGCGCACGCGCGGCGTCGTCGATGGCGCGCTGGAGCGCGCGCGTCTGGTCCTCGCTGCTGCCGGGCCGCACACCATATTGCGTGGCATCGCGTCCCAGCACGGACGTCAGGGGGGCTGCGCGCGCGGCATCGACAGGCATGGCCAGCGCACCGGCAATGCCGGCGGTGGAAGCTCCGATGAGATGGCGGCGATTGAGGTCCATAACGCGTCCTCCGGCGGACGCGGGACGCATCCGCGAGCGTTAGGTAGCGCAGAAATGGGGCAGGGCGGCCGGCCGCCGGACGATTGTTGCAGGTAGGGTTAAATGTTTACCCACCCCGCGCAGCCGCGTCACGGCGCGCCGATCGCACCATCTCCATCAGCATCGCTTCGCCGGCATCGACCAGCTCCTCCAGCGTGATGCGCGGCGCTCCCTTGCGCCGCGACGCGCCACTGCGCGCCAACAGCGGGATGTGGATGAACGCGGCAAGCTTTGGCCCGCCGGCGTTCACGCTCTCGATCGCACGCCAGCTCAGATAGTTGCAGAGATAGGCGCCGGCATCGCGCGAGGCCCGCGCGTCGATCCCGGTCAGTCGCGCGGCCCGCAGGAGCTTTGCGGTGTGGGGGCCGAACAGCATCGCGTCCGCGTTCGCTGCGATCGCGCCTTTGCGGGAACGGGTATTGGCGGCATCGGGCCAGAGCATGGTGACGGCGTTGCGCGCGCGGGTCTCGATGCGCAGGTATGAGGTGCGTGCGGCGAGGCCGAACATCAGAAGCGCATCGGGCCTCACCCTTGCGAGCACCTCCGGCAATTGCCGGTCGACCGCGGCATAGGTCACCGGGAAGATGTGGGTCTTAAGCTCGACACCGTCGAACGCCGGACGGCGCAGCCGCGACAGCCGCGCGACCAGCGGCTGCGTCGGATTATAGGGCGCGCCGGGGAACGGGCCAAAGCCGGTGAGGAGGACGCGAAGCTTGCCGCTCATTGCAGGAGCTCCATGATGTGCTCGGCGGCGAGCGCCGGCGTGACGCGGCCATCGGCCACCTCGGCCTCGATCTTCTTCACCCTGGCGCGGACGGAGGCCTCGGTGCGCAGCCGCGACAGCATGCGCTGCTCCAGCATCGACCACATCCATTTCACCTGCTGTTCGCGCCGGCGCGCGGCGAAATCGCCCGATGCGCTCATCGCCTTGCGATGATCGAGGATCTTTTGCCAGAGTTTTGCGATGCCGGTGCCGGTCAGAGCCGAATAGGTCTCGACCGGCGGGTGCCAATGCTCCGAGCGCGGCGTCAGAATGTGCAGCGCGCCGCGATAGTCGGCGGCAGTGATGTTGGCGCGCTTGAGGTTGTCACCGTCGGCCTTGTTGATCGCGATCATGTCGGCGAGCTCGACCAGGCCCTTCTTGATGCCCTGCAATTCGTCGCCACCGCCCGGCAGCATCAGGGCAAGGAAGAAATCGGTCATGTCGCAGACCGCGGTCTCGGACTGGCCGATGCCGACGGTCTCGACCAGCACGACGTCGAAGCCGGCCGCCTCGCAAAGCAGCATCGCCTCGCGCGTCTTGGCGGCGACGCCGCCAAGCGTGCCAGATGACGGCGACGGGCGAATATAAGCGTGATCGGACGCGGATAGCTGCGCCATCCGGGTTTTGTCGCCGAGGATCGAGCCGCCGCTGCGCGCCGAGGACGGATCGACCGCGAGCACCGCGACCTTGTGGCCCTGCGCGATCAGATACGCGCCGAGCGCGTCGATGGTGGTGGATTTGCCGACGCCCGGGGAGCCGGTGATGCCGACGCGGACCGCCTTGCCGGTGTCCGGCAGCAGCTGCTGCACCAGCTCGCGCGCGGCCGTCTGATGGTCGCCGCGCCGGCTCTCCACCAGCGTGATGGCGCGGGCGAGCGCCGCGCGGCTGCCGGAACGGACGTCCCGGGCGAGGGCTTTGACGTCGAGCGAAGCCTTCTTCTGAATCATGCCCTGCTTTACAACGGCCGGGCGGGACAGGCGAGGGCCGGGGCCGGGATCGACGCGGCCGGCTTCACCCCGCTCGGCACGTCACGCCTTGGCGAGGCCGGCGGCTTTCATCGCGGCGCCCATCTGAACATCGCCCTTGTCCATGAAGTCGGCGAACTGGCCGGCATCGCGCCACGCCATGCCGAAGCCGCGATTGGCGATGAAGGCCCTGAACTCCGCGGAGTCGAAGATCCTCTTCGCCGTCGTCGTGAGCCTGGCCGCGATCTCCGGAGGCAGGCCCTTCGGTCCGCCGATGCCGCGCCAGCCGCCGGTTGAATAGTCGATCCCCATGGCTTCCTTCAGGGTCGGCACGTCGGGGAAAACAGGGTTGCGCGCCGGCGCCATGATGGCGAGGCTGCGCGCCTTCCCGGCTTCGATCGTCGCGCGGGCCTCGGGCACCGAGCAGGTAGCGAGATCGATCTTGCCAGCCGCAAGATCCTGCATCGCGGGTGCGGCACCGTTCGACGGCACCCAGGCGACCTGGTTGGCCGGCAGGCCCATCGCCTGCATCCAGCCGATCAGTGCGAGATGCCAGATGCCGCCCTGACCGGTGCCTGACGCAATGAACTTGCCGGGCGGCGCGTCCTTGATGGCCACGGCCAATTCCTTGGCCGTCCTGTAAGGCGAGGCGGAGGAGACCTGGATGCCGGGTGCGTCCTCGTTCAGCATGGCGAGCGGCGTGAAGCTCCGCGGTGTCAGGTCGGTGAGCCCCTGCCAGTGCATCATGGTGAGCTCCACGGTCAGCATGCCGATCGTGTAGCCATCGGGAGCGGCAGTTGCGATCGCGGTGTGGCCGACGACACCGGAGCCGCCGACCCGATTGACCACGTTGAAAGGCTGGCCGAGTTCCTTCTCCAGCATCGCGGCGACGATGCGCGCGGTTGCATCCGTGCCGCCGCCCGCACCCCATGGCACGATCAATGTCACGGGCCGCGCCGGATAGGTCTCCGCGCGTACCGGCTTGAGACCGAAAGCAGCGGCAGCGACAGACGATGCCGCGAAGGCGCGGCGCGTGATGGCAGACATGAGCACCTTCCAGCGGCGCCTGTAACGTCGGACGCCCTGTCTATAGCGACAGTTTTGGCAGCTTTGCACCAGCGCGGCAAGCTGGCCAGACCAGTTGCGCTGTGAGCAACGCGTTGTCCATGCCGCGACGAATCATTGCCCGTCGTCTTCGTCGCCCTTCGGTCGTGCGCCGCCGAAAATCCGCGCGCCTTCCGGCGTCAAATAAGGTTTCAGCGTCTCCCACGACGCGAAGGCGACATATTCGCCCTCGGCGTAGGGGCCGACCGCATAGGGCGGATAGTGGAAGGTGAGACCGGAGCTCTTGCCCGCTTCGGTCGAAGGCGCGAGCGTCACGGCGCCGATCTTGAGCAGGCTCGGCTCGACGCTCTTGAACCACTCGTTGGTGGCCGTCTCGCCCGCATCGCGCTTCTTCTTCTCGATTCGCAGCGAGGCGATCACGGCCTTCTGCATGGCCTTCATCGTCGCTCCGTTGTCGGCGGTGTCGGTGAAGAACGGACGGATCGATATGCGTTTGGCTTGCGTCTTGTCCCACAGGATGGTGTTGACGTCGGAATTCGGATGCGCGCCGTGGGTATCCATATAGTCGGCGCGGATCAGGCTGAGATAGCGGTCGGCAACCACCGAGCGGATCGTGTATTTGCGCTCGAAATCCCAGCCGCCGTTCTGGAAGAACTGCGGATCCTGCTTGCGCGAGGCGGCGGCATCGGCCGCATTCTTCTCGAGCCACTTCCTGCCCTCGGCCAGGCAATCGGCAGCGAGCGCGGGATCGGCCTTGATCTGGTCGTCGAGCAGCACGCGGGCCTCGATGGTCCTGTTCTTGATGATGGCATCGGGCTTGGGCTCGGCCGCATGGGACGGCGAGGCCATGGAGACCGCCGCGACGGTCGAAAGGATCGCGATGGTCCGTAGGAGCAGCCCCGCGCGCGTGGTTGCACGATAGTATGTCACGTCAATACCCATGAATTCATGCTCTCTTCCGAGGCCGCCAGCTTGGCCGAGCCCGGACACCTGCCACAGCATAGACACCGTAAGATGAACCGGCGCAGAACGCTTGATCGATACACCGGATCGTGAAGGTTGGTCGCGGCAAGGCGCCTGCAGGTTCTCCGCCTGACTGTGCCGAACTACTCCGCCGCCGCGCTGTGCCCGAGCCGCACGTTGAGCTTGTGGATCAGCTCCTCGGCGGCATCCGCGATCACGGTGCCCGGTGGGAAGATCGCTTCCGCACCTGCTGCATAAAGTGCATCGTAATCCTGCGGCGGCACCACGCCGCCGACGATGATCATGATGTCGTCGCGGCCGTGCTTTTTCAGCGCCGCCTTCAATTCCGGCACCGCGGTGAGGTGGGCGGCGGCCAGTGAGGAGACGCCGAGGATGTGCACGTCGTTCTCGACCGCCTGGCGCGCGGCTTCATCGGCGGTGGCAAACAGCGGCCCGATGTCGACGTCGAAGCCGATATCGGCAAAGGCCGACGCGATCACCTTCTGGCCGCGGTCGTGGCCATCCTGGCCGATCTTGGCGACGAGAATGCGCGGCCGGCGGCCTTCCGCCTCCTCGAAGGCGTCGATCAGCGCCTGCACCTTTTCAACCTGGCTGCCCATGGCGGACGCCTCCCGCTTGTAGACGCCGGTGATGGACCTGATCTCGGCGCGGTGGCGACCGAACACCTTTTCCATCGCGTCGGAAATTTCGCCGACCGTTGCTTTCGCGCGCGCTGCGTCGATCGCGAGCGCGAGCAGATTGCCGTTGCCTTCGCCGGCCGAGCGCGTCAACGCGGCGAGCGCGGCCTCGACGTCCTTCTGGTTGCGCTCGGATTTGAGCCGCGTCAGCTTGTCGATCTGCAAGCGCCGGACATTGGTGTTGTCCACCTTCAGGATCTCGATCGGCACTTCATCTGAAGGCTTGTACTTGTTGACGCCGATCACTGCCTGCTTGCCCGCGTCGATCCGGGCCTGTGTCTTGGCGGACGCCTCCTCGATGCGCAGTTTCGGCACGCCGGCTTCGATGGCCTTGGCCATGCCGCCGAGCTCCTCGACCTCCTGGATGTGGCCCCAGGCCTTCGCAGCGAGGTCGCGCGTCAGCCGCTCGACATAATAGGAGCCGCCCCAGGGATCGATGATGCGGGTCGTGCCGCTCTCCTGCTGGAGGAAGAGCTGCGTGTTGCGGGCGATGCGCGCGGAAAAATCGGTCGGCAGCGCCAGCGCTTCGTCCAGCGCGTTGGTGTGCAGCGACTGGGTGTGGCCTTGCGTCGCCGCCATCGCCTCAACGGTCGTGCGCATCACGTTGTTGAAGACATCCTGCGCGGTCAGCGACCAGCCGGAGGTCTGGCAATGCGTACGCAGCGAGAGCGAGCGCGGGTCTTTCGGGTTGAACGGCTTGAGCAGCTTTGCCCAGAGCAGGCGCGCGGCGCGCATCTTGGCGACTTCCATGAAGAAGTTCATGCCGATCGCCCAGAAGAAGGACAGGCGCGGCGCGAAGCGGTCGACGTCGAGGCCGGCAGCCAACCCGGCGCGAAGATATTCGACGCCGTCGGCGAGCGTATAGGCGAGCTCGAGGTCCTGCGTCGCGCCGGCCTCCTGCATGTGATAGCCGGAGATCGAGATCGAATTGTATTTCGGCATCTTTTGCGAGGTGTAGGCGAAGATGTCCGAGATGATCCGCATCGAGGGCGCAGGCGGATAGATATAGGTGTTGCGCACCATGAACTCTTTCAGAATGTCGTTCTGAATGGTGCCCGAGAGCTTCTCCGGCGCCACGCCCTGTTCGCCGGCGGCTGCGACATAGAGCGCGAGGATCGGCAGCACTGCGCCGTTCATGGTCATGGACACGCTCATTTGGTCGAGCGGAATCCCGGCAAACAGCGTGCGCATGTCGTAGATGGAGTCGATCGCCACGCCGGCCATGCCGACGTCACCGCCGACGCGCGGATGATCGCTGTCATAGCCGCGATGGGTGGCGAGGTCGAAGGCGACCGAAAGACCCTTCTGTCCGGCCGCGAGGTTGCGCCTGTAGAACGCGTTGGAATCCTCCGCCGTGGAGAAGCCGGCGTACTGCCTGACCGTCCAGGGCTGGTTGACATACATGGTCGGGTAGGGGCCGCGCAGGTACGGCGCGATGCCCGGATAGGTATCGAGGAAATCGAGGCCGGCGAGATCGGTTTCGCCATAGGCGGGCTTCACCAAAATGCCCTCGGGCGTCAGCCACGGCTCGGCACTGCCGGCGGAAGCGGGGTTTGCGACGCGCTCGAAGGCGACATCGGCGAAATTGGGAATTCGGCTCATCCCTTGGCTTCCTCAAGCTTGCGGCTTCGTTCGATCAGTCTATGAAGCTTCTTTTTGGCCACTCTTCCTGGTGAAACCTTGGTGAAGAAATGCTCGATGGACGACACGATCACCCAGAACAGAAATTCCGCCAAGAAACCGAGCATAATACAATCCTAGCATATCAATCATGATCCGGATGCTGATGGCTGACGATGGTCGCCATCTTCTCCGGCCCGTAATTCTGCTGCGTGGTCTGGCTCGGCAGGTTTGCGATTCCGACGACCCAGCCGAGCCGGGATTCAGTTCCGTATTGCCGCGTCGGCACCACGTGATCCGGCCGGTCGAAGGCGCCGGTCAGGATCTCGATGCGGTCGCCGTCGATGCGGCGGAAGCTCAGCGGCGTGCCGCAAGCGGCGCAGAAATCGCGCTCGGCGATCGAGGAGGAGCGGAAGGACGACGGCCGTCCCTTGGTCCAGGCAAAATCCGTCTTGTTGATATCGGCGAAGGAGGCGAACGGCGCGGCGCTGGCTTTCTGGCACATCCGACAATGGCAGATGCTGATCTTGTTCGGCGCGGCCGCCAGTGCGAAGCGGACCGCGCCGCATTGGCAGCCGCCGGTGAGAACGGGTTTGCTCGTCTCGGTCATGCCTGCTCCATCCGTCGATAGGCGTCCTGCAGCGTGGCGAGGGCGTCGGCGCCGGCAAAGATGAACCCGCTCACGCCGGCGGCGCGCAAGCCAGCTTCGTTCTCGGCCGGCCGGCCTGCCAGATAGATATGCTTCGCATCGGCGTTTTGCAGGGCCCTGGCCGAGGCTTCTGCATGGGCCGCGTAGACCTTGTCGCTGGAACACAGGCAGGCGAGCTCCGCGCCCGACGCCTTGAAGGCGGCTGCAAGCTTTGCCGGATCGGCAAAGCCCTCGCTATCGACGGCCAAAATGCCTCCGGCTTCGAAGAAACTCTTTGCGAAGGTTGCGCGCGCGGTGAAATCAGCGGCCGTGCCGAGGTTGGCCAGAAACACCTTTGGCCGCGCGCCGTTTGCTTTCAGCTTTGCGTCGGATTGATCGCGCAGCGCCTCGAAAGGTTCCGCAAGGCGGATCGGCGCAAGCGGGTCGAATTTGAACTTTTGCTCGCCATAAGGCGCAAGCGCGATCGGCGTTCCCGGCAGCACGGCCACGTCGCTCTCTTGCAGATTCGGAAACTCGCTGGCGCCGGTCAGCACGTCGCGGCGCTTTGCGACGTTGGCCTCGCGCGCCTTGCGCGTTGCGGCGACCTTGCCCTGGATCAGGCCTTGCTGAAGCGCGGCAAAGACGCCGCCGGCTTTTTCGGTTTCCTGGAACAGCGCCCAGGCCGCCTCGCAAAGCTGCGCCGTGAGCGCCTCGATGCCGCCTGCGCCCGCGGCGGGATCGGAGACTTTTGCGAGATTGCTCTCTTGGAGCAGCACGAGCTGCGTGTTGCGCGCCACGCGCCGCGCGAATGCGTCGGGAAGTCCGAGCGCCAATGTGTGCGGCAGCACGGTGACGGCATTGGCGCCGGCAAGGCCTGCGGCGAACGTCGCCATGGTCGCGCGCAGCATGTTCACATAGGGGTCGCGCTGCGTCAGCATGCGCCAGGCGGTGTCGGCCGCGATGAACAGCGGCTTCGGCGTCAAGCCGCAGGCCTGCTCGATGCGGACCCATAATAGCCGCAGCGCGCGGAACTTTGCCATTGTCAGGAACTGGTCGGCATCCGCGGCAAGCCGTGCGTAGACCATGCCCTGCGCCTGCTCCAGGGGAACGCCGGCGCCTTCGATCGCGCGCAAATACGCAACGCCGCAGGCGAGCACGAAGGCAAGCTCCTGCACCTCCGATCCGCCGGCATCATGGACCACGCGTCCGTCGGCGGAGGCAAACGGTCCCTTGAAGCCGAGCGCCGCGAGGCCCTTGATCCCAGAGGTCACCGCTGGAACGATCTCCTCCCAGGCATAGGGGCTGTGACCCCAGACTGCGCAGGCCGCCAGTGGATCGAGGCCGAAGCGGATGTCGCAGGCCGCAGGATCGATGCCCTTGCTCTTCACGTATTCCGCAACATGGATCGCGGCCATCCGCGATTGTGGGCCGACCTGAAGCTCGATGCCGATGCCGGCATCGAGGTGAATATCCCTGAGGACCTTTGCGACTGCATCCGCCGTCGGTTCCAGGCCAAAGCCATGGCTGCCGTTGCCGCCGGCAAACACGAGCACAAGCCCGGTCGCGCCATTCTCGAGATCCGTGAGCGCCTGCGCGTTTGCCTGCGTTGCATCGGGATGGTCGATCCGCTGCATCACCTGCCAGGGAGCGGCCGCCGGCCGTCCCACCACGGCTGTGACATCCTTGGCGCGCGGATAGAGGGGATCGATCTTCAGCCCGTCATACGTCTTGCCGACGAGCTTTTCGAACGGCGCGCCCTTCAGCACGCCATCGACCAGCTTGCGCCAATCCTCGTAACTCGCCTTGGGGAAGTCCGCGGCCAGCGGCAGATCGTCAGTCACGGCGGTCATTCGGCAGGAAGCTCCCGGACATGTTCGTTCTCGTCGTTGGGGGCGAAATTGCCACGGCCGGCCGTCCCTGCAAACGGTTGTTTTTGGTTAACCGGTATCCGAAAGCCGCTCGATTCCTTGCGTTGAGACGCTGGCGAGGCCGTCGCGCACGCGGATGCCGCCAATCATGCGGTCGGGCGCGATCTCGGCGAGCGGTACCAGCACGAAGGCGCGCTCGAACAGGCGCGGATGCGGCAGGATCAGATCCGGCTTTTGCAGCGAGACGTCGTCATAAGCAATCATGTCGAGGTCGAGCGTACGCGGTCCCCAGCGGCGTTCCTTGTCGCGGGTCCGACCAAATTTCTGCTCGACCTTCTGCATCACGAACAAGAGCGCGTGCGGATCGAGGCTGGTCTCGATTTCGATGCAGGCGTTGACGAAAGGCGCCTGGTCCTCGTCGCCCCAGGGTGGCGTCGTGTAGTCGGAGGAACGCGCGACCAGCACCGCCTGCGCCATGCCGCAGATGTGGGAGATCGCTTTTCGGAATGTCGCGCGGACATCGCCGACATTGCCGCCCAAGGCGATGAGCACGCTAGCCATGGTTTGGGTGCCGCGAGCGCGTCAGCATCACGCCGACGTCATCGAAAATGGCGGCGATCGGAGCATGCGGCTTGTGCACGGTGACCTTCACCGCACGGATGCGCGAAAAATGCGACAGGATGGCATCGGCCACCGCACCGGCCGCGCGCTCCAAAAGCTTGTAGTTGGTGTTCTTGAACGCAGCCGTCGTGGTCGCGACCACGTCGGCATAGGAGACGGTGTCAGCGAGCCGGTCGGTGCGCGAGGATTCCTGGAGGTCGGCGTAGAGCTCTAGGTCGATGACGAAGCGCTGGCCGACCTCGGTCTCATGCTCCATCACGCCGTGGCGGGCATGAATCACGAGGCCGGTGACGAAGATCGTATCGGTCATGGTTTGCTCTCGATGGCGGTGGCGACACGCAGGGCTTGCAGGGTCTCGGCGACGTCATGGGTGCGGATGATCCGCGCGCCGCACTGCGCGGCGATGAGATGGGCGGCGATCGAGCCGCCGAGCCGCTCTTGCGGCTCCGACGGTGACACGGATGCAATGAAGCGCTTGCGTGAGGCGCCGACCAGCACAGGTAGGCGGAAGGCGCTGAGCTCGTTGAGGCGCGCCAGCGCCGTCATGCTCTGCTCCGGCGTCTTGCCGAAGCCGATGCCGGGGTCGAGCACGATGTGGCCCTCAGCGATGCCCGCCTTGGCCGCGATGTCGAGCGAACGCTGAAAGAACGCGATCATGTCCTGCATGATGTCGATGGCGGGATCGACGCTGTCGCGGTTGTGCATCACGATGACGGGGACTTGTCGCGCCGCGACCACTTCTGCCATGCAGGCATCGCGCTGCAGGCCCCAGACGTCGTTGGCGATCGCTGCGCCCTGGTCCAGCGCGAAAGCCACGACCTCCGACTTCATGCTGTCGATCGAGACCGGCACGCCGAGCGCGACCACTTCCGCCAGCACCGGCTTCAGCCGCCGCAGCTCCTCCTCCGCCGTGACCGGCTGGGCGCCCTTGTAGGGCCGAGTGGATTCGGCGCCGATGTCGATGATGTCGGCGCCATCGGCGATCATGGTGCGCGCCCGCGCCAGCGCCTCGTCGGGCGCGATGAACTGCCCACCGTCGGAGAACGAATCCGGCGTGACGTTGAGCACGCCCATCACCGCCGGGACCGGCCTGGCCAGCAGCGTCCGCAGCCATGCGGCAGTGGACGGGGCAGGGTGCGAGGGCAAGGCGCTCATGCGGTCGCTTTGCGCGGTCGGGGAGGTCAAGTCAAGACGCATCCCCAACGTCGTCCTGGCTTTCGCCAGGACGACACCGAAGGTGTGGCACCAGATTCAGTCTGCTGCGCAGACTCAGTATGCTGCGAGCGACCAGCGCCTAATACGAAATCTTCGGCGCCAGCTTGCGGGCCTTGGCGATGAGGTCGCCGACCGACTTCTCCGACGGCAGCACGCGGACCAGTTTCCGCTTCTCGTTCACCTCGCGCATGTTCTGCGCCAGCCGCGACGGGTTGCGATAGGCGAGCTCGCGGACAGTGGTGACACCGGCGGCGCGGACGAGGTTGACCTTGGCCTTGCCCATGCCGGGAATGCGCATGTAGTCGGAGACGTTGGCCCATTCCAGGAGCTGCTGCTCGCTGATGCCGGTCCTGGCGGAGAGCGCCTTGCGACCCTTCAAGGTGCTGGCAGCTTCGAGCAGCGCAACGGTGGTGCGGATGCCCTGCGCCTTCAGCTTGCTGGCGGCGAAGGCCGACAGGCCCTCAATCTCGGAGATGGGATATGTCATGACATTCGATATGCAATGCGTGCCTCAGCCGAACTGGCTGAGGCCCGGCGTCCCCGCAATGATCTTGCCCATCTGATCCGCTCCGATTTTGTCTCGGCCGAAACGAAATAGTTCACGGGCGATCTTTTGAATGTCGGACATGCCGAGCCCTAGGCCCATCAGCCGGGTACCGACGGCCATCAGGCCGCCGCCCATCAGGCGCGAAAGGCCGCCGCCGCTTTGCGACGCGGCGATCGCGGCTTCGGCACCGGGAATGTGATCAATCAGAGCCTGGACGCTGTCGGAAGGGCCTTCGTTGCGCAGGAAGCCCAGGATAATGCCGACGGTCTTTTCAGCGACAGCACTATCGATGCTGGCGTTTGTCGCCAGCCGCCCGATCAGCTCGTCCATTTGGCCTGCCCCTCAGCCGGTTCGAGTCCGGAGTCTTGCTTCTGAAAATGATCTTGAGCCGGTGCGTTAAGAATTACAAGCGACGAACGCATGAGCAGCGACGAATCGCGGAGGAAGTGTTGCAGCTATGCAAGAGCGAAAGATAGAATCCGCGAAAAATTACCGCTGTGCGAACCTGTCATTCCGACTTTTGTCGAAGGATTAGGCGTCTCGCCTTCGACAATGTCGCATATGCACGCTTCGTGAGATGCGTTGACCCGTTCAATCGGCACCCAACATACGCTAAACTACGGAACCTACGATCGCACTCCCGCACCAAGGCAATCAGTAATGGCGACACAAGACACCAAGCCCGGAGATACCAGCGACAAGATCTTTGTCGGCAAGGGAGACGAGACCGCCTGGCTGACGCTTGCGCTCGCCAACCGCCATGGCCTCGTCACCGGTGCAACCGGAACCGGCAAGACCGTATCGCTGCAAGTGATGGCGGAAGGATTTGCGCGCGCCGGTGTCCCGGTCTTCGCCGCCGATATCAAGGGCGACCTTTCAGGCATCTCCGAAGTAGGAGAGGCCAAGGATTTCATCGTCAAGCGCGCCGCTGACATGGGGCTGACGTTCCAGCCCGACCAGTTCTCGACGGTGTTTTGGGACGTGTTCGGCGAGCAGGGGCATCCCGTGCGCGCAACCGTCACCGAGATGGGCCCGCTTCTCTTGGCCCGCATGCTTGATCTCAACGACGTGCAGGAGGGTGTGCTCAACGTCGCCTTCCGCGTCGCCGACGACAACGGCCTGACCCTGATCGACATGAAGGACCTGCGGGCGTTGCTCGACGCCATCGTGCCCGACACCAGCAGGAAGGGGCCGGATGCCGGAGAAGATCCGCTGGCGCCGATCCGGAAAGCCGCCCAGGGGTTCGGCAACGTCACCAAGGCAACGGTCGGGACCATCCAGCGCCAGCTCCTGGTGCTGGAGAACCAGGGCGGCACCAAATTCTTCGGCGAGCCGGCGTTGACGCTGAAGGACTTCATGAAGACCGACCGTGACGGCCGCGGCATGATCAACATCCTGGTCGCCGACAAGCTGCTGCAGAGCCCGCGGCTTTACGCGACATTCCTGTTGTGGATGCTCTCAGAGCTGTTCGAGGAGTTGCCCGAGGCGGGCGATCTGCCCAAGCCGAAGCTGGTGTTCTTCTTCGACGAGGCGCACCTTCTGTTCAACGACGCGCCCAAGGCGCTGATGGACAAGATCGAGCAGGTGGTCCGCCTGATCCGCTCCAAGGGCGTCGGCGTCTATTTCGTGACGCAGAACCCGATCGACGTGCCCGACCGGGTGCTTGGGCAGCTCGGCAACCGCGTGCAGCATGCGCTGCGCGCCTTCACCCCGCGCGACCAGAAGGCGGTCGCGGCCGCCGCGCAGACCTTCCGGCCCAATCCGAAACTCGACACCACCAAGGTGATCATGGAGCTCGGCAAGGGTGAGGCGCTGGTGTCCTTCCTCGAAGGCAACGGCACGCCATCGATGGTCGAGCGGGTGATGATCCGTCCGCCCTCGGCGCGGATCGGGCCGATCACGCCGGAGGAGCGCAAGGCGATCATGGATGCAAGCCCGGTGAAGGGAAAATACGACACCGCGATCGATGCCGAATCCGCCTATGAGATCCTGCAAAAGCGCATTGCCGGCAGTGCGGCGACCGCGGACGGTTCGGCGAGCGGAGGCGGGGGCGGCATCCTCGGCCAGATCGGCTCGATTGTCGGCACCATCTTCGGCACCAACACGGGGCGCGCCCGGCTCACCACCGGTCAGCGTGTCGTACGCGACGTGACGCGCACGGTCACAAACCAGGTGGTCGGCGGCGTCGTCGCCGATCTCGGCAAGTCGGTCGGCGGCCAGCTCGGCGGCTCGGTCGGCCGCGCCCTGGTGCGCGGCGCGCTGGGCGGATTGTTGCGGCGCTGACGCGCAAGGAAATTCGATCGAAGCGATCGGGCTGGTTTGCAACCGCATCTTGTCTTGTCGCGCTCGAGGGCAGGGCTTCCGGCCCCGGCGCGATCCAGTATGATCTGTTTTTTGGCGCTGATTGATCGAGCTGTGATCCCGACCACATCCCCAGCCAAGCCCGGCGTGCTCAGGACTCCGTCACTGCGCGCGCCGCTCGACGTTTTATATCTGCTTTGCTGTGTAGTGCTGACCGCCGATGTCCTCGTTCCCGAGATTTTCGGCAGCGGCAAGACCAAGGACTACGCGCTGTGGTACTGGGCCGGGCAGCAGGTGCTGCAGGGCGGCGATCTCTACCCCAGCGATCTCGCCGCCCAGTTTGCCTTCCTCTATCCGCCGCTACCGGCGATCCTGCTCGCGATCCCGAGCTGGTTCGGCAAGGTCCCGCTCTATATCGTCCTGTCGATCCTGAACGCCGTGGCGTGGTGGTACATCGCGCAATTCTCCCACGCGATGTCCGGATCGGGTCGCGCGCCCGGGCGATGGCTGGAGGCGCTGCCGGCCTTCGTCACGATCTCCTTCGTATTCGACATGTTCGACCTCGGCCAGCCCAACCTCGTTCTGCTGGCGATGATGCTGTACGGATTCTGGAGCCTCCAGCATCGGGAAACATGGCTGGAATCCTGGCTCGCGGGCTTCATGTTCGCGCTCGCGACCGCCATCAAGGTGTTTCCGGTCGCGGTGCTGCCTTATCTGCTCTGGCGACGGCAATGGGGAGCGGTCGTCAGCATGATCGCCTGCACCGGCATCCTGCTCTTCGTGGTGCCCGCACCGATCCGCGGCTTTGATCACAACGTCGCTGAGATCAAGACCTGGTACCAGGCCATGGTCGGCTCGAGCTCGGAAAAAGGCTTCGGCAAGCGCGACGAGCAGAACTGGTCGTGGGTCAATCAGTCCATCATCGCGGTGACGCACCGCCTGGTGCGGCCGGTCAACTGGAATCAGGACGATCCCGACAAGCCGCCGCGTACCACGAACGTGATCGATGTCGATTACAAAACCGCGAACTGGATCGTGCTCGCAGTATCGGCGGCGCTCGGGCTCGGCTTCCTCGCCGCGATGCCGCCGCAGCGGCGGCGAACGGAACGCTCGAACGCCGAGGAGCTCGGCATCCTGTTTTGCCTGATGACGGTGGCCTCGCCTCTGGCGCGACAATACTACTTTATATGGCTGTTCTTCCCAATCACGGTGCTGATGCATCGCGCCGCTTTCGACGAGCGACCAGGCGTGCGGCTGGGAACCTGGATCGCCTTGGCCGCTGCGGGCATCCTCATGCTGCTGTCGCTGCCGCTGTTTCCCCTGGTCTTGCAGGCCTGGGGCAACAATCTCGCGGCCACCGCCGTTCTCGGTGGCGCGCTGGTCTGGCACATCAGGCATCCGCCAGATGCGTCTGGCTCGAAAGCCGCGGCGGCGCTAAAAGCAGCAGCGCCTTGAGAACCACCGCAAGTCAGGAACGAGAACAATGTCCAATGCACAGCTTCAGTCCGTGCTCGATCAAATCGACAAGGATTTCGACAACAGCCTGACGCGCCTGTTCGCGCTGCTGCGCATCAAGTCGATCTCGGCCGACCCGGCCTTTGCCAATGATTGCAAGGCGGCGGCGGAGCATCTCGCCAAGGATATCGCAAGCCTCGGCGTTGCAACGGAGGTCAGGCCGACCGCGGGCCATCCCGCCGTCGTCGGCAAGAGCAAGCCGAGCGGACGTCCGCACGTGCTGTTCTACGGACATTACGACGTGCAGCCGGTCGATCCGCTCGATCTCTGGCACCGCCCGCCGTTCGAGCCCGTCGTCACCGATCATGCCGACGGCCGCAAGATCATCGTCGCGCGCGGCGCCGAGGACGACAAGGGGCAAGTAATGACCTTCGTCGAGGCCTGCCGCGCCTGGAAGACGGTGACGGGCTCGCTGCCGATCGACGTCACCTTCCTGATCGAGGGCGAGGAGGAGGTAGGCTCGAAGAACTTCGTGCCGTTCATCGAAGCCAACAAGGACGAGTTCAAGGCGGACTATGTACTCGTCTGCGACACCGGCATGTGGGATCGGAACACGCCGGCGATCACGACGTCGCTGCGCGGCCTGCTCTATGAAGAGGTGAAGATCACGGCCGCCAACCGCGACCTGCATTCGGGCGTGTTCGGTGGCGCGGCGATGAACCCGATTCGCGTGCTCGCCAAGATTCTCGGCGGGCTGTTCGACGATGACGGCCGCATCACCATTTCCGACTTCTATGACGGGGTGAAGGACCTGCCCGCGGATATCCTCGAGCAGTGGAAGAAGCTCAATCTGACGCCGGACACGTTCCTCAAGCCGATCGGTCTGTCGATCCCGGCCGGCGAAAAGGGACGGCTGCTGATCGAGCAGGCTTCTTCGCGCCCGACCTGCGACGTCAACGGCATCTGGGGCGGCTACATCGGCGAAGGCTCCAAGACGGTGATCCCGTCACATGCATCTGCAAAAGTCTCGTTTCGCCTGGTCGAGGGGCAGGACCCCGCGAAGATCCGCAAGGCCTTCCGCGACTACGTGTCGGCGCGAATTCCGGCCGACTGCAAGGTCGAGTTCGGCGACCATTCGGCCGCGCCCGCGATCGCGCTCGACTGGAACATGAAGCCGCTCGCCGCCGCCAAGAAGGCACTGACGGACGAATGGGGCAACGAGACCGTGCTGATGGGCTCGGGTGCCTCGATCCCGATCGTCGCCGACTTCAAGCGCACGCTTGGGCTTGACTCGCTGCTCGTCGGCTTCGGCCTCGATGACGACAACATCCATTCGCCGAACGAGAAGTACGATCTGCAGAGCTTCCAGAAGGGCATCCGCTCCTGGGCCCGCATCCTCGCCGCGCTCGCGGAGGTCAAGTGACCGCATAGCGGTCATTCCGGGGCGCCTCGAAGAGGCGAACCCGGAATCTGGAGATTGTTGCGCGAGATTCCGGGTTCGCGCTGTCGCGCGCCCCGGAATGACGTTCGGTGTTTGCAGCACCAAAACAAAAACGCCGCCCGGAATTGGGCGGCGTTTCATTCCAAAACGTGCAGAGGTCGTTCGCAGAAGATCCTACACGAATCTTCGCAATTCTCAAGTCCGGTAGCCCGGATTGACGCGGTCGAGCTTGCGCAGCAGAGGCGGCCATACGAGGTTGGTGGCGCGCAGCTCGGCGCGGTCGCGGTTGGAGAGCAGTTCGGTGTTCTTTTCGATCGCGATCTCCTCGACCGGATAGATCGGCGTGCCGAGCGCGCGCGTGCGCACCTGCATCGAGCAGGCGCGCTCGAGGTGATACATGCGCTCGAACGCGGAGGCGACCGAACGGCCGACCGTCAGCGTGCCGTGATTGCGCAGCAGCATGTGGTTGTGGTCGCCGAGGTCCTTCTGGAGCCGCGGCCGCTCCTCGTGATCGAGCGCGATACCTTCGTAGTCGTGATAGGCGAGGTCGTGGGTGACGAGCTGCGCGGTCTGATTCAGCGGCAACAATCCTTCCGCGCTGCTCGACACCGCGGTGCCGTCGAGCGTGTGGAGATGCAGCACGCAGATCGCATCCTCGCGCACCTCGTGGATCGCCGAATGGATGGTGAAGCCGGCGGGGTTGATGCTGTACTCGCTCTCGGTGAGCTGGTTGCCGTGCAGGTCGACCTTGACCAGGCTCGATGCGGTGATCTCGTCGAACATCAGCCCGTAGGGGTTGATGAGAAAGTGATGCTCGGGGCCGGGCACGCGGGCTGAGATGTGGGTGTCGACCAGGTCGTCCCAGCCGTAAAGGGCAACGAGACGGTAGCAGGCGGCGAGATTGACCCGCTGTTGCCACTCAGCCTCCGTCATGTTCGACGGCACTTCCTTCAGGCGCGCTTCCGCTGGTGACATGGCAAATCTCTCCGAACCTCGTTGTTGCGGAGCGGGAGCCTAGTCCTGCGAACGGCATGCAGCAAGGCGCGCGATGCGCGGCAGTCAAGCGTGGCCCGCATGGAGCGACTTGTCCGCCGTGGCTCGAAGAGCGAAGGCGGAAGTGGAATGCGGGATCCACCAAGGAGAGTCAGGAGAAAAATATTACGGCGCCGGGATCGACAGCAGGCTGGAAATGCTGCGGCCGCGGATGTCGTAGACGCGGGCGAAGACCACGTCGTCGCGCTTGATCTCGACCATGACCGGCGCGGTGAGGCCCTTGCAGTAGAACTCGCCGAGCGTCATGGCGAAGTCTGCGGCATTGGAATCCCAGCCGATGGTGAAATCGGGGCCGAGCGCGACCTGCGCCGGCCGCTGCGGGCCGCACACCGCGACCTTCCACTTGCGATTGCGCGGCGGGACTTCCTGCCGCTCGATGAGCTGCTCGCGCAGCTCGTCGGAGGCCTGCTTCAAGGCCAGGCCCCAATAATCCAGCATGAAGCGGTCGTCGGCGGCGCGCACGGTGCCGGCGATATGGTTGAAGTGGGTGTATTGATAGGGATGCAGCCGGATCATCTCGGCGAGCGACAGCGCGAGGCCGAAGCAGAAGGTGGCGAGCACGACCGGCTGCCAGGCGCGGTGATTGGTCCGCAGACGCTCCATGGTCCAGGCAAAGGCGACTCCGCCAAGGACGGCCATCGGCGGAATGACGAAGACGAAGTGGCGGATGCCGTTGTAGAGCGCTGGCCGCTTCACCATCGCGATCACGAGCGGCAGCGTGGCCGCGAGCGTCAGCATCAACAGAATGGTCTTGCGGCGCGCCGGAACCTCACGGCGTGGCAGGATGACCAAGGTGCCGATGACGGCGCCGATCATCAGCACGAGCATGACTTCGGGCAATTGCAGCGCGAACAGCGTCGGCAGGTAGGACCAGGGCATGTCGGGCACGGACACCAACGCGCCGTCGAACATCTCCTTCCAGGGTTTCTCGAAGAAGTGCGAGAAGTAGGTCAGGGCCTGGAACGGATTGCCGGGCTCCATGATCGACCACGGCCAGATCAGGCCCATGATGAGATAGCCGAGCACGAGGCCGGGCAGCAGCACGTAGACGACATGGGCGAAGCGGCGGATCGCTTCGCGGGTACCTTCGACGCGCAGCTCTTCCAGGAACAGAGGCACGAAGCCGATCATCGCATAGACGAGCGAAAGGCCGCCGAGAATGCGCGTGCCGATCGAGAGGCCCGCGCCGAGGCCGACGATCAGGATCGTGCGTGGCGAGGGCTGCGGATATTCTTCCGCAAGCCGTACCAGGCCGAGCATCAGGATGATCATCGCGACCGCGAAGGGCGCATCCTTCGGATTCATGAACATGTGCCCGTAGAAGATCGGGCAGAGTGCGAGCAGCAGGAGTGCTGCGAGGCCTGCAAGAGGTCCGCCGATGCGGCGAGCGAGCCGCCAGGTCACCGCAAGCCCGATCACGCCGACGACGGCGCCGACGAGGCGGCGCGTCTCGAACAACTCGATCGGCATGACCTTGTGCAGGAGCGCTGCGACCATGTCGAAGCCGCCGCCATACATGTAGAGATTGGCAAAGGAGAGCGCCGCGGTGTCCTTGAAGCCGGAGCCGAACATGCGCAGCAGGAGGTCGGCATATTCGGCGTGGGTGTAGTCGTCCCAGCCAAGCCCGTAGTCGCGGAAGGTCAGCCCCGCGATGATCGCGACCGCCGCCAGCACCAGCATGGCAATGTCATCGCAAGTCCGCTCAATCGAGCGCGGCAGGGGCGTATCGATCGCCGAAGTGGTGATGGATGTCATGGCTATCGGTGACCCGGAATCCCCTCTAGGCCGTGCCGGTGCGCACGGCCCTTTTCCCCGGAAACCCTATAGCGCAGTTCCATTTCCAAGTAATTGCGCATTATGGCTAAATTCCTGATGCAACGCAGCAATTTCCAGATCCTGACGCTTTGATAGAGCTAGCGAGGTGTTGCTGAAGGGAATGTGAATAAGTCTCTGATTTCGCTATTTTAAGGAACGGTTACGGCAAATCGCCGTTGGCGAGGCATGCGATATGACGGTATCTTGGCGTAGGCGGTGTCGCGCGATCATGCGCGGCCGGGGGTGGGTTCGATGGCGCTGGTATTGTTGATCGCGGGGATTTTCGCCTTTGTGGCGGGTCTCCTCACGGTCCTCTGGGGCATCTCGCTCAAGGAATTCAGTCTCGGCAGTACTCTCATACTCAGCGGGACCATTGGCGTCTGCTCCGGGATGTTACTGATCGGCCTGTACGCCGTCGTGCAGGAGCTGAAGGGCATGGCCCGCCGGCTTGCAGGAACGGCGCCACTGTCCGAGGTTCGGGTCAGGCCGGTGCTTCCGCCGGGCATGGCGACAGCGGGTATGCCCGCGCCCGAAGCGGTTCCTGCTGAAGCCGCCAAGGCCGAGCCCGCGATGCCGGTATCTCCGGCTGCCCCGCCGCCATGGCTGGATGAAGCGGCCGCGCGTACGCGCGCCGACGTGCCGCCGGTGCCGGAAGCGCCCGCAGCAACGCCGGAAGCTCCGCGCCGGCGCAATCTTTTGTTTGCTTCGACCTCGCGCAAGGAGCGCGAGCGCGCGCAGGCCAAGGCTGCCGAGACCGCACCGGCCGAGGAGCATCCGGCGCCCGAGGCCGCCGAGCCTGCCGAGCCGCCGCCGGCGAGCTTTGACGATGCCTGGCCGAAGCCCGAACGCATGCGCCCGCCGGAGGCCGCGCCGCCGCGCCGTCCGCCGCCTCGTTCACCCTCGACCCTTACGGACGCCGCGCCACCTCCCGCGCCACCGCCGGCCGAGCAGCCGGCCGTCACCGTGCTCAAATCGGGCGTCGTCGACGGGATGGCCTATTCGCTCTATTCCGACGGCTCGATCGAGGCGCAGATGCCCGAGGGGATGATGCGCTTCGCCTCGATCGACGAGCTGCGCACGCATCTCGACCAGCGCTCCTGAGGTCCATCCGTGTCAGATGCGGCGGGCAAGAACTTCATCGAGCTGACGGCGAACATCGTTTCGGCGTATCTGAGCAACAATCCGACGCCGGCCGCCGAGATCCCGAACCTGATCAGCCAGGTGCATGGCGCGCTGGTGCGGGTCTCCTCGGGGCGGACCGAGGCGCCGCTCGAGCCGGCAAAGCCCGCAGTGTCGCTGAAGAAGTCGATCGCGCCGGACTATCTCGTGTGCCTCGAGGACGGCAAGCGCTTCAAGTCGCTGAAGCGCCATCTGCGCACCCAGTACAACATGACGCCCGAGCAGTATCGCGAGAAATGGGGCCTGCCGGCCGACTATCCCATGGTCGCGCCGAATTATGCGGTGGCGCGCTCGCAACTGGCGAAGAAGATGGGGCTGGGGCAGCAGCAGCGCAAACGCAAATAGCGTTGCCTCACGAGGCCTCGGCGAGCGCCTCGCGCGCATCGGTCCGGATGCGTTCGACCATCGAGCGCAGGCCGTTGGAACGCTGCGGCGTCAGGTGCTCGCGAAAGCCGAACTCGTCAAATACCGCGAGCGCATCGGTCGCAAGAATCTCCTGCGGCGTGCGTCCCGAATAGAGCGACAGCAGGATCGCGACCAGGCCGCGCACGATATGCGCGTCGCTGTCGCCGAGATATTTCAGGATGGGAGCGCCGTTGCCGCGATCGATCCGCTTGGACAGCCAGACCTGGCTGACGCAGCCCTGCACCTTGTTCGCGGCGGAGTGTTCGGCCTCCGACATCGGTTCCAGGGTGCGGCCGAGCTCGATGACATACCGGTAGCGGTCGTCCCACTCGTCCAGAACCTCGAAATTGTCCCTGATTTCGTCGATCGTCGTCATGATGGCCCGTGTTCAATCTCAGGGCCAATATATAAGGGCGCAATCCATCGAAATCGATAGGATTCGATCCCTAATTCGCCGTCTCCGGCCCGCGCCATTCGAGCGCAAGGTCGTCCTGGGTCAGGGTGTCGCGCTGCGCGCCCGTTTCGAGATCGGCCTCCGCCATGCTGCCGATCGAGCCGGTGTGGTCGGGCGCCTTCTTGTCGCTCTTGTCATTCTTACCGTTGGTGATCTGCTCTTTCTTGTCATTGAGCATCTGGTAAAGCTTGCGCGCCCCGTCCTGCGCGCGCTGGCCGATGACGGTCGCGGCCTGGCCGCCGACCTCGCAGGCCGCCGGCTGGCGTTTGCAGAACTGGCTCATGTCGGAGACGGCAGCGGTCGCAGCTGACACGGCCTCGGCGGCGCCGACCTGCGGCAGCTTCTCCGATTCGGGTGTCTTGTCCCGCGGCAGGAGCACCAGCACCAGCCCGAGCCAGAATGTGATGCGGAGCAGAAAACGCATCTTGCGACCTGTGTGTTAGATCCAGCCGGCGGCGCCCCCGCGGGCCTACGACCTCGCACCCCTCGATAAATCGCAAGTGATTGCGTTGAGCTTAATTCGGCGAAAATTTGTGTGAGATTTGAACGAATCGAAAGGCTCGTAAATTTTCGATTGATGTGGGATCGCGATTGCCCGTTTGCGCCCTTCCACCAATTCGAAACCATACGGTGAGGGAGGCGGAAACCCCGTGTTCACCATCCGCGCGAATGAAACCGTCAAATCGCGTAAAATTCCCCACGATCATCCGGTGTTCCGTCGCATGCGCCACCGCCTTAGCGTTCGTTTAATGTCACTCTGACACGGTGGCTCAACGACAAGGAGGCGTTCCGGCGCGTCTTTTCGATGCATGAGCCGAAGCGCGAGACCCGTGACAGTTTTGAGTATCATCCGCGATTGTCTCGATGCGCTGCTGCATCCCTCGGCACGTCATGACGCGCTGACGCGGGCACGCCATCGGGCTTTCATGGCCCCCAGGCTCCTCGGCAGCCTCGCCGCCTTTGCCGCATTCCCGATCTATCTCGCCATGCGCGGCGCACCCAGCGCGATCGAGGTCGCGGCCTTCGCCTGGCTGATCGCGCCGATCCTTCTGTCGTGGTTCCTTTCGCGCACCGGCCGCTATGAAGGCGCCCATGTGCTGTCGTCGCTGGCGCTCGCCGGACTGATCATGGCCGTGGCGGTAACCACGGGCGGCATCGAATCGTTTGCCGCCGTCTGGCTGGTCGTCGTTCCCTTGGAGGCTGCGCTGTCGGCCTCGCGCCGGGTCGCCGCCTTTGCTTCCGTGCTGGCGTTGTCCTGTGCGGCGCTCTTGATCCTGTTCGGTCATCTCGACTGGTTGCCGCTCGACCAGGCCAATGCAGCCGAACGCGGCATGTTCATGGCATTCGGCGTCGTGTCCGCGACGCTCTATGCGGCGGGTCTCGCCTTCGGCGCCGAATCGCTGGCGCGCACCAGCGTTACGCTGCTGTCGCGCGAAGAGGAGCGCTACCGCCTGCTGGCGCGCAACGTGAGCGACGTCATCTCGCGGCATCAGCGCAACGGCGCAGTCCAGTTCATCTCGCCGGCGGTCGAAGCCATGCTCGGCCTGCCGGGCGCCCAGCTCACCGGCCACGGCCTGTTCGACCGCGTCCATGTCGCCGACCGCCCGGCCTATCTCACCGCACTGTCGGACGCCGCGCGCGGCGACGTGCGCAGCGTCGAGTTCCGGCTGCGACGGGAGATCGGCGGCAGCGAGCGCGGCGAGGTCGATTTCATCTGGGTCGAGATGCGCTGCCGGCCGCTCGACCAGGATCTGGTTGACCAGGATTTGGGCCGCGACGTGACGGCCGAGCCGGAGGTCGTCGCCGTGATGCGCGACGTCACCGATCGCAAGATGCAGGAGCAGGCGCTCGATCAGGCCCGCAGCGCTGCGGAAGCGGCCGATGCCGCCAAGACGCGCTTCCTCGCCACCATGAGCCACGAGCTGCGCACGCCGCTCAACGCCATCATCGGCTTCTCCCAGATGATTGCGCAGGAGCAGACCCTGATGTTGGGGGCGGCCCAGCGCAAGGAATATGCCGAGCTCATCAACGATTCCGGCCAGCACCTGTTGTCGGTCGTCAACGGCATCCTCGACATGTCGAAGATGGAATCCGGCAGGTTCGAGATTTCGCCGGAACCGTTCGCGCCGCGCGCCGCGCTGTTGCATTGCTGCAATCTGCTCGCGCTGAAGGCGCGCGAGAACGGCATCGATCTCGTCACCGATGCGCCGCAGGATCTGCCGGTAATGACCGGCGATCCGCGCGCCTTCAAGCAGATCGTGCTCAACATCGTCTCGAACGCGATCAAGTTCACCGAGCGTGGAGGGCAGGTCACCGTCGCCGCCACGGTTTCGCCATCGCACCTCTTCCTTCGCATCAGCGACACCGGCGTCGGCATCGCGCCCGACGACCTGAAACGGATTGGCGCGCCGTTCTTCCAGGCCGGCAAGACCTATCAGCGTCGCCAGGAAGGCACGGGTCTCGGATTGTCGATCGTGAAGAGCCTCGTTGCCTTGCATCTCGGCGAGTTGACGGTACAAAGCAAGCTCGGCGAGGGGACGGCTGTGACCATCAAGCTGCCGCTCGTCTGCATGCCGTCGCAAGGACGGCCGAGCGAAAGCAAGATCGCGACGCTGATGCCGCCGCCACGCCATGATGTTCAGGACCAACCGGCTTTGGTGAAGAAAAGTGCCTAGAAAGTCTGCAAGGGATGAGGATGCTCCACGCCGCCGCGGCGCCAAGGCGGCGGTCGTCGACGTCGAGACCGAGCGCAATCTCGCGATGCGGATCCTGCTGCACAGCCCCAAGGATACGCTCGCCGGCCTCGTCGCATTCGCCGCGGTGAGCGCCATCGTCGCCAACGCGCTGTTCCTGCAAACCGGCCGCCATCCCGCGCCGATGTTCGGCACTGTGATCAATTTGCCGGCGCCGTCGGCCGTCGCGCTGTCGAACCCGTTGCCGCGGCCGCGCCCGCTCGCAGCCGACTCGCTGCCGCTCGAGCCGAAGCCGATGGAGTTCCGCGTCGCTGAGCCAAAACCGGTAGAGAAGGCGCCAGCGCCGGAGAAAGCCGCGGAGGCGACGGCCTCGACCTCGAGGTCTGCCGATCCCCTGACCAATCTCGTCAAGGCCACGGCGACAACGCCTCCGTCGCAGTCCGTCGTCGTCGCGCGACCGCCGGCGCCGATCCCGGCGCAGCAGAGCCCCGCAATCCGTCGCGTCGCCGCCGTGCAGCGCGCGCTCTCCGAATATGGCTACGGGCAGTTGAAGGTGACCGGCTCGATCTCCGGGGAAACCCAGGCCGCGATCCAGAAGTTCGAGCGCGAGCACAAGATGCCGGTCACGGGGCAGGTCTCGGACCGCCTGCTGCGTGAGCTTGCGGCTGCAATCGGACATCCCGTCGAATAATCGCCGTTGCTTGCCGCGGACACTGGTGCTGTTTCCGCAGCTGGCCTATCGTCCCGTCCATGCGATTGAAATCGAACATATGGGTGGCGGCATATTTGCGCCGCTGCCAGGCTGAAGGCGTGTTCGGCGCGGTGCGCCGGCGTGGTGCCGAGGAAGCCGGCGCGGTGTTCGTCAAGGTGTCGTTGCTTGACGGCAATGCGATGCTGTACGTGCCCGCGCCGCAGACCGTCTATGACGACGGCCGGCCGGTCGATCGCTTCTTCGTGCCGCTTGCGCCGCAGCCCTTGCCGGAGCCTGCGGTCGAGGAACGGCTCACCAAGGAAATCCGCTTCGATCCCGACGCCTGGATCGTCGAGACCGAGGACCGCGCCGGACGGCATTTTCTGGAACTGGCGCGCACTTGACCAGGGCGCGTACTTATGGAGTCCGGCCGTATCCGCTTGCTACGTGACAACGAAATGGCAGGTGGGTCAGCAGCGTTCGTTTGCGCGCATCAAGGTATGCTGAGCAGTGCGATTGCTATGCAGGAGAGTGCAATCAAAGCTGAAGCGGCGAGGGGCCATGCCAGACGATAGACCGCGAGCTCGAGATCTGTCCGGCCAACCAAAGCGCAACCCATAGCTACACGCGCTGGCGACAGCATCGTCATTGCGGCTGCAGCCGTGTTTTGAAGTGCGGCGATCGACCCAAGCGAGACGTGGCTGCCTGCAAGACTTGTCTGGGATGGCATAAGCAAGCCGTTAGCTGCATTGCTGCTGCCCGTCAGAAATCCAAGTGCGCCGGCGATCAAAGGGACGGCGAGCACCGCCCAAGGGCCGAGCAGAAGCTGTACTCCGCTTGCAAGGCCTTTAGCGATACCCGATTCTGCCATGATCTGTGCGATGACCAAGTAAACGGCGACCGTCGATGCAGCTTTGCAGCCGAGTGACCAAGCGCGCCGCGCTGAGCTTGCTATCTTACTGCTGCGTCGCGCCACCAGGGCCGCGAGGCATCCGATGCTCGCAAGCCAAACGCCGGGATGTAACAATGGAACCCATGTCGGGCCGTCCGCAAACGGCTGGAATGCCAAATTTCCAAGAGTTGCCCTGAGTATCGGGATCATGCGGGTCGCGGAAAAGCCGACGATCAACGCGGCGTACGGCAATCCAATCCGCAACGCCGATAGCCAGCGGCGTCGATCCGGTTTCTCATCCCGCCAGAAGCGCAGAAGGATGACTGGCCCCAACGCCGCCATACCGGCGATTTCCGGGCCAAGGAATTGATTGGCGATAATGAGCAACACGGATACGAGCAGAACCCACATGGCCTCTTGCAGGTGGATCAGGTAGCTCGACGCGCTTACACCGGCCTCTCCTGCCATGCGCCAAAAGACGACGAGCCAGACCAAAAGAAGGGGAACGCTCACAAGAGCACTGTTGGTGCCGAGATCTGCTGGCGACAGGGCCGCCAACTGCGCTCCAATGATCGTACCATTGGCCATAGCTCCCCAGGGTACGAGAATTTGACTGAACAGAGCGAGCAAAGCGACGTGGACCGGAGACAACGCGGCCGCGCGTAGTGCGCCGACAGTCGTCACCTGACCAACGCCAAATCCTGTTGCAGTTTCGGCGAATGGTCCCAAGAGGAAGCAAGCAACAAAGACTTTCTGGCGTCTCATCTCATGGACAATCACTGGACGACCTCGTCCATCTTGTTCGGTCTCCATGACGTGCCGAAAGAAGAGACCCGCTAGAATCACTGCGGCGACCAACCAACTCCTCCAGAGCCCCGCGGCGACGGCCAGGAATATTCCGGGAAGGGTCAATGGGGCTGGCGCTGCCGTCAAGGCCACCAGTGTCGCGATTCCGGCGCCAATCAGTCCGGCGCCGATTGCGCCAACACGGCCTGACGCCATCAGAATGACAACGGCAAGTATCGGCAGTGACCACGTCAGATAGATCATTTTGCTGGCATTCGGATGGAGTGCGGCACCCGACGAAAGCCTGGCAAGGCCGAGGCGCTCGTACCCCTCAAAATTGTCGCATTCCAATCCAGATGCCAAATAGCTAATATGCCTGCAAGCTAGATGAAAATCCTATGGCTCGCGATGGACGTCCGTCAGCTGCGCTACTTCATAAGCGTTGTCGAAGCAGGAAGCTTCACGGCCGCCTCGCATCGGCTCCGCGTCGCTCAACCGGCACTCAGTCAGCACGTTCTCTCCTTGGAGAAGGAGCTGGGCACAAGGCTTCTACAGCGCGAGGCGCGAGGCGTGCGCCTGACGGACTCTGGCGCTCGTTTTATCGAGCACGCACGCATTGTCTTGCGTGAGCTTGAACGAGCACGCGAAGCCGCGGCAGAAGCCGGCGGCGAGATTTCCGGGCGGGTGGCGATCGGATTGCCAACTACCGTCACCCCAATTCTTGCGGCGCCGCTATTGGAGATGGCATTGACATCGCTCCCGCGGGTTACGCTTCATCTGCTCGAAAGCCATTCGGGGTTTCTTCGCGAATGGCTCGATTCATCGCGCCTTGATCTGGCGCTGCTGTTCAACGTCGCTGATGCCGACGGATTGGACTTGCAGCCCCTCGTCGTCGAGACGCTCCACCTGATCAGCGCTCCGCAGATCGGGCCGAAGGCGGAAACTGTCACTCTCGCCCAATTGCACACGTTTGATCTTTTCCTGGCGAGCCAATCGCATGATCTGCGAAATACCCTCGATGATGCCATTTTCCTTACGACCAAGCGCAAACTCCAGGTCAAGGCTGAGATCGATTCGGTCTCGACGATCAAGCAGATGGTGATGAGTGGGCTGGGATATACAATTCTGCCCTCCGCTGCGATTCAAGCGGAGCTCTCAAAGGGACTTCTGAGCGCTCGTCGTATTGTTCGGCCCACCCTTGCGCGTCATGCGTCGATCGCAACATTGTCGCGCCGACCGAAAACGCGTGCACAACAGGCCGTTGCTCGTCTTATCGTGGAGACGACGAACACATTGATCGATCGCGGAATTTGGAGTGCAAAGCGGGCTCCGATCGCATGATCGTGGTCTCCCGACACTGGTCGCAGTCCTGATTGCATCCGTCTATCGGCGTTCGGGCAAGACCGAGAACGATCGCGATGCGGCCGGTACTACCCGCCGGTTGAGGAGCCCACGATCTAGCGCTCCGAGCCGCCGGTGCCTGTCCGCATCGGCGGGATCGCGCCGGGTTGCACCGCGGGCCGCGGCTGGCTCGCGCCGCTGCGCGCGCGCTGGCGTTCGCCGTCGTAGAGCGACGACTGATATTTGGCCCGCGTCACGGCGAGCGTCGAGCCGCGCCAGGCCGCTAACATCACCAGCGCCGAGCGATCGCTGAGGCGGTCATAGAGCCGCGACAGCCGGTAGACGGTGTTCACCGACGTCCCGATCTCCGGCTTGAAGAACAAGAGGATGCGCTGGAAGTTGGGGCTCGGCATGTCGAGCGCGCGCGCGGCGACCGCAAGCGCTTCCCCGCCGACGTCATCGACGATCTGCGCGGCGACGCGCGAGGGCAGGATCAGGCTCTCGCCGAGCTCCAGCGTGAAACTTTCGGTGTCCTCGGCATAGGCCGCCCACTCCAGCGTCTGGATCGCGCGCGTGGCGCGCGCGGTCGGAATGCGGGGCGCAGCCTTCAGGGGCGTCTGCGCCAGATTGTGCAGGATCAGCGCGCGCTCCGAGGCCGTGGCGCGGAAGAACATGTCGTGGATCTCGGCGGCGTCCTTTGGCTGCATCGCCATGTTGGCGGACATCCGCAGCTCGACATCCGTTGGCGTACGGTCCGGCGCGGGGGCTGCGGGCAGGGCGGGGATCTCGCGCGCCAGCGGAATTCTGCGGCCCTCATGCGTGGGCAGAAGCCCGAGCTTCTGCATGATCGGCGCGGGTGTTGCAGGATAGATCGCGAGACGGGCCTTGACCGCGGCGCGCGTCGCATCGTCGACCTGGTCGATCAGCCGCGAGGCGAGCTCGACGAATTGCCGCTCCTCGTCGCCGCTATGGCTCTTCGCCTGTACGTAAAGGTCGGTCAGCACGCGCAGGAGCGTGGGGCGAATATCGACGCCTTCGCGACGGGACAGGGTGATGAGCCCGTCGAATGCTGGAAATAGCGGCTTGGTCATGAGGCGTACGCGACTCGAGAAAGATCGTCCGCGTCAGCCTATCGCGGGTTGTTTTAAAGGCTCGTTAAGGAAAACGAGGTGTGAAGCTGACGCCGCCTTTTGCGCTGTTGTCGTGCTGCAACGGGACGGCGCGTCTTGCCCGTGCGGTTACGGTCCAGGCGGCACGTTTACACCCCGTTAACCATGTGCTGATCTTAATGGCACCCATGTTGTGAGGACCGTTCGGTCGCGCGGCAATAGAAGAGAGCTGACATGGGGACCATCATTGAATTTCCGGCCGGTCGCCGGCCGGGCTCATCGGGGGATGTCGCTCCGCTCGCAGAGACGGGGAGGGTGTTGATCCTTCCCGTGATTCGCATCGAGCGTGAATCGGACGAGACCAGCGGCGGTCGCGGGCCGGAAGAGGGCACTGCGCCGGGGCGCCGCCGTCGGCGCCGCTGATCATCCGGTTGTCGTGTCATGCCGGACCCACATCACAAGATCCGGTGTTTCGCATCGGCCCTGCTGCTCGCGCTGACCGGCGCGACGCTGGGCGCCTGTAGCGGCGGCGATTTCGGCCGCACCCGCGAGGACATGCGCAGCGACGACATGCACCGTTGGCTGGGGGCCGAGGTGACCGGCAGCCTTGGTCTCAGGGCTTCGCAATTCCAGCTCACCGACGAGGAACGCCAGCTTCGCGACCTCGCCTATCCCATGATCGAGCCGCCGCTGTCGCGTCCCGCCTGGAAGAGCGTGTTCGGCGACTACAAGGCGCTGCCGTCACCCTGGCAGCAGAAGGTGGTGTTCGACCGTACGATGTACGGGCGCACGCTGATCGACGAGCCGCACCGCTCGCATTCCTCGCGCTATGCGCAGCTCATCGAGGACGTGCGCAACGACATCACGCGGTTCGAGCCGTTCTTCGCCAGTGCGATCCGCGTCATCGATCTCGACAAGAAGCGCAACGCCAGCATGGCCCGCGTCTCCGAGCTCTCGCCGAGGGAGAAGGCGGATGCGGTCGCGCGCATGCAGGAGAACTCGCTGATCGTGCAGTGGGTGCAGCAATGCCTGGAGCAGCGCGTCTCGTCCTATCGCTGGGCGCTGGAACGGCTGGTGATCCAGGCGCCCGACGGCATGGCGGCGGACGCCGACCGCCTGATCGGCGAGCTCGCCGCACAGACCGCCAATCCGCCGGTCGCGGCCCAGCCGCCTTACGGCCGCGCGGTCGCCGTCCGCGGCTGACCAGGTCGTGCACCGTAATCAGGGTGCCCGGGTAACGCCTGATGTCTCCTTATCCGCCATTAGCGGCACGATAGCGGAGGTCGCCGGAGGTCACGGAAGGGCCAATTGCGCCGAATTATTGAGCTCCAGCGCGGAGACGGGTTGGCCACCCGACACGGACCAACGTTTCATCTGGATCAGACATGGCAAATTCGTACATCCCCCACGGCTTGTCTTCGGGTGATTGCTGAAATTCGCGCGCCGCAGCGTCAACATTCTCAAGGTAAAGATAAAGCCCAAAAGGGTTTCTGCCCGGCTTTAGCCATCCCTCGACCGCGTCCGTCAAATGCAGATATCCGCCTTTTGAGTTCGACAGCATGCGATAGGTGTCGGGTTCTCCCGGAGCAGGCCTTTGGCTGTCCGGGCGCGCGAAGCCTAATCGATTGTAGAACCGCTCCGACGCATCAAGGTCATTACACGGCAGGATCGCGATCAAAGATCCGGAAGGGCTCATTCGTGCACTCCGACTTAATGCAACAATTCTCGTCCACTCTTCTCAAGGTCCGAAATTTGTCACCTTTAAGGTTGGAGTTCGAATTGGACACCAGATGACCGCTCAGGGTCAAAATGCGAAGAACTCAACGAGAGCAAATCTCGTCCGCCGTGCCTCGCTCAGCGAACCTCGAGGAGGCATATGCCACTTCGCTCATGTGCTGATTCGGACATTGTCCTAACTCGCTTGGTGCTAGGCTCAACCATACAATCCGGAGAGTACCTTTTGCCTTGAGTGGATCAGCCAGGGGAGGTTCCGATGGTGCTTACCCTAACCGAAGCAGCAATCGCCAGGGTTTTGAAAAACGAACAACTCATACCCGCAATGGAAGAGGCGCTGTCAGCCGCCTGATCGGCGAGTTCGCCGCGCGGGCCGCCAATCCGCCGCTCGCTGCCCAGCCGCCTTACGGCCGGACGGTGGCTGTCCGCGGCTGACCTTTAGGGGTAACCCGGGTTGGTTCCGTCTGGACGGGGGCGCGTGGCTGTGCAGCGCAGCGGCCGCGACCAGGGTCTTCTCGAACCTTCGTCGGATAGATTTGTGCTTGTCCCGCGAGCGCCGATATCGATAGATTGCATGCGTTAGACGCGTTGATTTTTGACCATTTCTTTCAGCAGGGGCTCCGGCCATGTTCGAAAGTCATTTGAATCACCTGTCGCTGCCAGGCATCCGCAAACTCCTCGCAATCGGCGCTCTGCTGGCATCGACCGGCCCGGTATTCGCTCTCACGCAGGAAGCGGCGGTCGAGAACTGCCGGATGACGGTCGGCAAGCCGATCGTGCAAGCCTGCATGCGTGCGGGAGGCGGGCCGGCGGGCGGCGCCAATCTCGAAGCCTGTCGTGCCAAGGCCAAGCCGCAGGTCCATGCTTGCGTGCTCGCCGCCCTCAATGCTGCCAATGGCCGCGCCAATGTTGCGGTCGCGGCGCCAAAGGAAGATGCGCCCAAGCTGGCGCCGGGAACGGCATTGCCCAAAGGCTTTGTGGCGCCGCCTCGTACGATCGCCGACATCACCTCAATCCTCGACAGCGAAAAGCCGAACGAGAAGCTGATCGCGGAGCTGAAGACGGATGCGGATTCGACGCCCACGGGGAAGGAGTCCCGCGAGGATCTCGCCCAGTTCTATTTCGACCGCGCCAATGCCCGCTCCCAGCTCGGGCGTCTCGCCGAATCCACCGCCGACGCCAACAAGGCCGTAGAAGTGGGCCGCGGGGCCGTCAGCCCAAACATGATGGGGCGATTGTTGCAGTTGCAGTCGGTGCAATACGCCCTCGCAGGCGATCCGAAGCGCGCGCTCGAGGTCATCCAGAGGCTGTTGCGCGAGGTAGCCACTCTGCCAGGCGCGAAGGGAATGCAGTTCAATGCAAACCGCACGGTTGCGTCCATTCTCCTCCAGATGGGTGATGTCGCGCAGGCGGAAGCCTATTTGCGTCGCAGCCTGACTGGGATTCAGGAAGCGCGCACCAGTGGGCTTCCCGGCTGGCGAACGTCCTATGCAAAGTTCGGCCAGACCTGGGAGGGTGAAATCGAGATCACCCGCGGGATCATATTCGAGGCACGGGGGCAGTTTGCCGAAGCCGAGGCCGCCTATCGCACCGCGGAGCTGCGCAAGAGCGCCGGTAACAAGGCGGTATTGGAGTCGGAAAACCCGCCTGCAGAGACCCTCCTGCTGCAGGTGGTCGACACCATGGTGTTGAATCAGGCGCGCATGAAGGCGAGGCAGGGCAGACTGGCTGAAGCCGAGGTCGATGCGCGCCGGGCGCTGCTGTCACGGCTGAAGGACACCGGCAAATACAATCCGGTGACGCCACGCTTCGTCATGGGCCTCGCCGGCATCCTGGTCGAGGAAGGCCGCTATGAGGAGGCCGAGCAGCTCGGCCGGGTCGCCGTCGAGATCAACAAGACGGTCGGCGTGCCCGAGGATTCGCAGGCCACCGTCGCGCTGCTCTCGCAGCTTGCCGGTATCCTGGCGCTGCGGCGGAAGGCGCCTGAAGCGAACGAGATCTACGCGAGGATCGACAAGGCGGTCGCCAATTGGGATCCGCAGCGCCGCCAGGTGTTCGAGCTCAATCCCTCGCGCATCATGTCGCTCTATGCCTCCGGCCAAGTCGACGCCGGGATCGCCGCTGCCGAGCAATTGGTCAAGAAGCAGGTCAGCCGTGTCGGCGAAAACCATTTCGACGCCGCCTCGGCGCGCGGGACGCTGGCGATCGGGCTGATGCGGGCGCGCCGCGATGCGGAAGCGATCCGCGAGTTCAAGGCCGCCATTCCGATCATGATGGCGAATGCGCGCGAGAACGCCGACGACGAGAATACGACCGTGGTGGCCGCGCGCAGTCAGCGGCTGCAGGCGATCGTTGAAAGCTATTTCATCCTGCTCGCACGCGCCGAGGGGACGAGCAACGAGGTCGGCGAAGAGACCTTTGGTCTTGCCGACGCCATCCGTGGCCGCTCGGTCCAGCAGGCGCTGGCAGCTTCCAGCGCCCGGGCGGCGGCGAAAGATCCGGCGCTCGCCGATCTCGTGCGCAAGGAGCAGGACCTGACCAAGCAGGTCAACGCCCAGCTCGGCACGCTCAACAACGTGCTCGCCATTCCCTCGGCCGATCGCGACGAGAAGGGCGTGCAGCAGATCCAGGCGTCGATCGTGGCATTGCGCGGCGAGCGCGACAAGGCGCGCCAGGAGATCAAGCAGAAGTTTCCGTCTTACGCCGATCTGGTTTCGCCCAAACCGGCGAGCGTCGCCGAGATCCGTGCGACGCTGGCCGACAACGAGGCGATGCTGTCGTTCTATTTCGGCCAGAACGGCAGCTTCGTCTGGGCCGTCCCCAAGACGGGTCCGGTGGCCTTCGCCGCGGTCAAGGCCAGGATCGGCGACATCGAGAGCAAGATCCGCAAGCTGCGTGAGGCGCTCGAGCCGCAGGCGGCGATGATCTCGGACATTCCTCCGTTCGACCTCAAGCTCGCCTATGAGCTCTACGAGCTCCTGCTGAAGCCCGTCGAAGGCGGCTGGAAGCCGGCGAAGAACCTGATCGTCGTCACCAATGGCGCGCTCGGCCTGCTGCCGCTCTCATTGCTGCCGACCGCGCCGGCGGAGGTCGTGCAGGACGACGATCCGCTGTTCGTCAGCTATCGCAACGTGCCCTGGCTTGCGCGCACCCACGCGGTGACGACGGTCCCCTCGGCGGCTGCCTTGCGGACGCTGCGGCAGTTGCCGCCGGGCAAGCCCGGACGCAGCGAGCTGGTGGCGTTCGGCGATCCCTATTTCAACAGGGATCAGCAAGCCGAGGCGGAAGCTGCCGATGCCAAGGTCCAGGTCGCGGACGCCGGCGGGAATTTGACACGCGGCATGCCCTTGAAGCGGCGCAACAGTCCGAAGCTCGAAGGTGTCGATAGCGCCGAGCTCGGGCTGCTGCCCCGGCTGCCAGATACCGCGGACGAGCTGAAGTCGATCGCGATCGCCTTGCAGGCCGACCCGTCAAAGGTCCTGTTCCTCGGCCAGAAGGCGACGGAGAGCGCCGTCAAGACCATGAATCTCTCCGGCTTCAAGATCCTCGCCTTCGCGACCCATGGCCTCGTGCCGGGCGAGCTCAACGGCCTGACCCAGCCGGCGCTCGCACTGTCGTCCCCGGCGGTGACGGGCGAAGAGGGCGATGGCCTCCTGACGATGGAGGAGATCCTTGGCCTCAAGCTCGACGCGGATTGGGTCATCCTGTCGGCGTGCAACACCGGCGCCGGAGCAGGGGCCGGCGCCGAGGCGGCCTCGGGGCTCGGCCGCGCCTTCTTCTACGCCGGCACGCGCGCGCTTCTGGTCACGAACTGGTCGGTGCATTCGCAATCGGCGCGGCAATTGGTGACGGATCTGTTCAAGCGACAGGCGGACGATCCGAAGCTCGGACGAAGCGAGGCGCTGCGCCAGGCGATGATGGCTCTCGTCGACGGCCCCGGCTATCTTAACGGCGAAGGCAAGACCGAATTTGCCTATGCGCATCCGTTGTTCTGGGCGCCGTACACGATCATCGGCGACGGCGGAGTGCGCTAGCGAGGCGTGGTGCGTGGGAAGGAAGGGTTGAACGAGGATGATGCGGAAGACGTTGCTCGGGCTCGTCGCGGCAGGCCTCTTGAGTTCGGGGGCCGCGCAGGCGACGCAATTGATCACGGAAGACGAAGCCAAGCTGCCGCCGCCGAAGGGGGCGGTTGCGACCGACCGGCGCGGCATTTTGCGCGGTCCGAAGGTGGAGGTGGTTTCGCCCAGCGATGCCGCCAGCTCGCCGCTGCGATTGCAATTGAAGTTCGAGTCATTCGGCGGCGCGAAGATTGATCCCGACTCGGTCAAGGTGATCTTCCTGCGCTCGCCTAACGTGGACCTGACCGCGCGGGTCAAGCCGTTCATCCAGGCCGACGGCATCAACATGCAGGACGCCGAATTGCCGCCGGGCGAGTATCTGGTGCGGGTCGACATCAAGGACAGCGACGGCCGCCCCGGCACCGCCAGTTTCGTCCTGAAAGTCGCGCCGAAATGAAGCGATGAAGTGTCCCTATTGCCAGTCGGACAATGTCGAGAGTGCGTTGGTCTGCGCGTCCTGCTCGCGCGACATTGCGGTTCCCGCCACGCTGATCGCCGAACGCGACGATCTCCTGCGCAAGCGGGACCTGCTGCGTGACGAGTTGCGGCGCGCCAGGGCCGAGATCGAGGCGATCATGACCCGCAGGAAGTCGCGCTGACCATGGAGTGCCCGTTCTGCGCCGAGACCATCAAGGATGAGGCCATCGCGTGCAAGCACTGCTCGCGGGACTTGCGTGTCGTGCGCCCGATGCTTGCCGAGATCGACGAGATCGTCGCCGACCTGGACAAGCTCAGGCGCGATCTCGACCGGGTCAACGCGACACTCGAGCGACACAAGAATCCGCTGCGGTATATGGCGACGCATGCGGTTCTCTATGTCGTCATTCCCGCGCTGCTGCTGGTCACCGCGCACGTCCTCGTCACCATCACCTTCAACATGTCGCCGCTGCCGCTGCGGCTGGCGTCGATCGTCATCCCCCTGCTGTTCGGGCTCATCGCCTATCCGCTGCACAGGGTCTCCCTGATCGGCGCGCTGGTGCTGGGTGTGCTGTGCGCTGCCGTCAGCATCCAGCTGATGCTGACGGTGACCGGCATTCACGACCGCGTCCCGATCCTTCCCGAGGTCTGGGTCGAGTGGCGTGAGGTCTTCGAATATGGCGCGAGCATCCTGCTCGCTTTCCTGTCCGGCAACATCCTCGGCGTCGTGATCTTCCAGGTGTTGCCGCGGGTTCTGACCCAGGGCGGCAAGCCCAACGCCTTCGCTTTCAGGGTGGCACGACTTCTCGGGCAGCATGTCGGCGAGGAGCAATTGCGGCGCAGGGCGCGCCTGATCCAGGACCTCATGCAGACCGTCGGCCCGCTCGTCGGCGTCGCCGCCACCGCGGTCGGCTCGATCTATGCCGGATTGAAGGGGATCCTCGGATAGGGCGGTTGGCCTCAATCAGACCGGCGCAGCGCAGCCGGACTAAGGACGTTCAGGCCGTATCCGAGCGCGGTTCACTCGGGTAGGCCTGCCTTGCGGAGGCCTTCGATCGCGAGCTTTGCGTTTGTCTGTCCACCTCGAGCCATCCACGTGGATATCGTGAAGGCGGGATCAAGCTCGAGCAGACGCCCCACAGCCTCATGCGCTTCCGCGTCACGTCCGAGATGGGCAAAAGCGGACGCGAGACACCAGTAAGTCGCCGAAAAAAAGGGATTGAACCGGAAGGCTTTCTTGCCCGCGGCGATGGCCTCGTCAAAGCGCCGAAGCTCGATGAAGGCCATCCCCATGCCAACAGATAGCCGGTCCAGCATCGGGTCGATCGGGCTCATGCGCGTTGCATGTTCGAAGCTGCGGATCGCTTCCTCCGGAACCCCCGCGGTGTGATAGACCCAGCCCCTGTCGAGCCATAGCCAGTATGAATTGGGGTTGAGCGCAACCGCCCGGTCGACCATCTCGATACTACGTTCGTAATCGCCGACCATGAACGCCAAGACCAACGCAGACGTCGCCAACGTTTGCGGATCACCATTATCGATCCTTGACGCCAGGTGCACAAACCGCACGGCTTCATTTCTGTCGGATTGAGGATCAGTCGAGAAGCCCGACAGTACCTTGACCATGTGACAGAGGCCCGCTAGCGCCGCGACAAAGCCAAATCCCGGATCGAGCTCGAGGGCGCGTTTGGCCAGCGTTAACGCTTCGGCCACACCCTTGCGGGTCGCCCGGGAATACTGAGCCATGGCCCGGAGCTGAAGATCATAGGCGGTGAGGCTCTCCGGCCGCCGCCGCGTTGCCGCTGCAATTTCCGTTCGAAGCAGTTTCGGCAGGATCGCGCCGACGACGGCCGTGGTTATCTCATCCTGAAGCACGAAAATATCGCTCAGGTCTCGCTCAAAGCTATCCGCCCAGACATGCGCGCCAGTTGCCGCGTCGATCAATTGTCCTGCGATGCGAACTTTCCCGGACGCCTTGCGCACGGACCCTTCGAGGACATAGCGCACGCCGAGCCTGCATCCGACTTCCTTGATATCGATCGCCTTGCCTTTGAAGGCGAAACTCGAATTGCGAGCGATCACGAACAGCCAGTTGAACCGCGAAAGCGCCGTCGTGATTTCCTCGACCATTCCGTCCGCGAAATATTCCTGCTCGGCATCGCCGCTCATGTTGCTGAAGGGCAGTACGGCGATCGAAATCCGCCCCGGATAAGGTGGCGTCTGTTGTGGCCGCTCCTCAGACCCGGCAATCACATGCGCAGGCTCTCGCTCTTCGTGCACGACCCCGACGAAGCGGATGCCCTTGCGCGGCAGCGTCCTGATGAGCCGCTGCTCCTCGCCGCTGTCACCGATGGCGCATCGGACTCCGTTGATGCGGGTCGTGAGCGCTGATTCCGAAACGATCCGGCCCTTCCAGATCGCAGCGATGAGGTCGTCTTTGCTGACCACGCGTTCGCGATTGCAGATCAGGTACTCGAGAAGATCGAAGACTTGCGGCGCGACGACAATGAGGTCCCCGTTGCGGCGGAGCTCACGCTGGTCCGTGTTGAGAGTGCAGTCCGCAAAGGAATAAAGCAAACGCGGCCTCCCAGGTACGATGACACCTTGGACCGGGTTAGAAGGTAACGGTAAGAAAAAAGGAAGCTGATTGTAAAGCATTTCGAGCGACCGCCTGGCATCCTCCGCACGCGCATGCATCGCATGCCGATCTCGCATTGCGAGGGAGGTCATCATGAGGGGCTTGATTGCGCCGACGGCCGCCACCTCGCAGCGAAACGCCGCGAGCTCGCGTCGTTCGACGGGGTGGTGCAACAGCATCGCGCTTGCCGTGCTCTTGCTTTGCAGCACGTGCATCCTCGGCTCCACCAACGACGCCAAGGCCCAATGCTCGGCACGCGATGTGCTGCAGAGGCAGTTGACGTTCAGGACGGCTCCCGCTGTCCCGAAACCGCAGAGCCCTCTGACATCCGCTTCGGACGTTGCGGTGTGGAAGACGATAGCGATCGGGACATTCTCGGATCCGTTCGCTCTTCTCAACGCCATGAGCGCGATCGGTTGCGGCGTTGGCGACTCGGCTGCGGCGGCTCTTGCGCGGCCGGCCTTTACCGTCAGCGGCACGAAAACGGCGGTGGACCTTCTGACAGTGTCGGCGGCCGACCTGGGCTTTCAGGGCGAGACGGTGTCGCTACGGCAAATCTACGCACGCGCGCAGCAACTGGGCTTCGCGTTTGCACCGGCTGAAATCGCGCCGCAGCTTCGACTTCAATATTTGGACCAGCCCATCGGGGAGTTTCTCATCATTGGAATGGAGCCGATCCGGACATGGACAGGTGAAGCCATCATCCTGACTGTGGCAAATGGCGGGGCAGGCCTCATCCTCATCGGCCAGGATGGTCGCGCGGATGCGGAAATACCGGTGACCTCTCGCTTCGTGTTCGTGCGCTCCCTGCCTGTGGCGCCGGCCGCACTGCTTCAACACTGATTTTCCAAGACTGCATTTGCGCGTACGACCTCTGCTTTGGCCAGTGATGATGCGAGCCGATCCGCCACGAAAGGGCAGAGTTGTTGCCGCTTATGAAGGCTGAACCAGCAACAAGTTGATGAAGACAAACGTTCATCGAGATCGCATTGAGATTCGCTCCTCAAGCGTAACTCGATACATGCCTCTTGGACATTTTACATCACTATGGAGGTAGTCCCATGCCTATCGTGCAATTTACTCGTTTCAAAACTGACAAGCCCGAGGAAATGACCAAGATTGTCAGGCAGGCGAAGAAAATCTTTGAGAAACACGGCGCCGAATTTCTTCGACTGTCCCGTTTCCACACCGGCCATTGGGCAGGAGAGTTGCTGGTGACGACGCGCTACGCCAATTGGGAAGTCTACGGCAAGGTGCAGGAGGCCGTGGCAAAGGACCCGGAGTTTGCGCAGGTGATGGCCGACGGAATGAAGATCTCCGAACTCCAGGGCCGTAACATCGCTGTTAGCATCGATATCTAGTCGGGGACGCAGGTCAGCGAACCACGTTAAGCGCGAAGGCCGCCGGAGAGATTCCGGCGGCCTCGTCAATTCCGATAGTGTGCACGCGTAGTTGCGCTGCTTCGCGCCTGGCTTTCTTGCCTCACTACGTGCCAGACCCAGCTACGCTTTCTGGCTTTACGCGCAGACCATCCCCGGTCTCGATCGAGATTGATCTGGATCAAGCATTCGGTGTCAGGCGCTCACCTAACAATGCCAATTGCACCAGCCGGGCTGGATGACACGTTGGTGGGCAGAATGACGCAGATTTGGTACGTCACCTATGAAGTTCGCAAACAGGGCGTTTTGCCGAAGCAGCGCAGTCCGCGCGAGACGAAGACCTTTGCGACGGAAACTGAAGCGAAGGCGTTCGCGCGCTCACGGCTTCGGGAAGGCTTGGCAGTATTCGCGGGCACCATCAATCCGCATTTGCCCAAACGGATCATTCCATCGTCTCTGATTCACGCCTGGCTTGATGACGAAGATGCGTGAACGTCGCCAAACTAGTCTAGCGCGACGATTCAGCATTCAATCGCCAACCGAGTTCGCGCTTTGCACGACACTTGCGTCAACGTGTGCCGGACCAACGTGTTCGACAAGACGGACGACGTTCCGGTGATCGCGCGGCAGAGTGATTGCCAGACCGGCTCAGCCGACGAGAAAGATCAATTGACAGGCAGTTATTATTTCAATAATCGTTGAAATATGGAAAAGATGGCCGCGGTAGCTGCGCTCGCCGCTCTCGCACAGGACAATCGCCTCGACGTTTTCCGCCTGCTGGTCCAGGCCGGCCCGGACGGAATGTCTGCCGGCGCGATCGCGGAAACGCTGGATCTCGCGCCGAACACGCTCACCTTTCATTTCGACCGGCTGCGGATGGCTGGTCTGGCGACCGTCCGGCGCGAGGGACGCTCGATGATTTATGCGGCCCAGTTCAACACGATGAACGCGCTGCTTGGATTCCTGACGGAGAATTGCTGCGGCGGAGCGCCATGCGCTCCAGTTGCGGCGTGCAAACCCGCGCGGAAGCGCACCAGAGTGCCAGCCTGAGAGGACATGTCATGAAGCGCCTGCACGTTCACGTTTCCGTCGACGACATTCCGCGGTCGATCGGGTTCTACTCCGCGCTGTTTGCAGCCGAACCCGCCGTCGTGAAATCCGACTACGCAAAGTGGATGCTCGAGGATCCTCGGGTCAATTTCGCGATCTCGACCCGGGGGCGTGAGCCTGGCCTGGATCATCTCGGCATCCAGGTCGAGACCGCCGAGGAACTGCAAGAGGTCTATGCGCGGCTGCACCAGGCCGGCGGCAACGTCATCGAGCAAGGGCAGACGACCTGCTGCTACGCCAAGTCCGAGAAATCGTGGATTGACGATCCCGCCGGCATCGCGTGGGAGACTTTTCACACGACCGGCGAGAGCACCGTTTACGGCGACGGCACCGGAGAGAACCGGGCACGGGTGGCTCACGAGAAGCAGTCTGCCTGCTGCGCGCCTCAGCCGGCCCCGAAGCCGTCCTCGGCCTGCTGCTGAATTCGAGGACGATCGATGGACGCGATCATCTATCACAATCCGGATTGCGGCACCTCGCGCAACGCACTCGCGATGATCCGGCACGCAGGCATCGAGCCTCATGTGATCGAATATTTGAAGACACCACCTGCTCGTGCGCTGCTGAAGCAGCTCGTCGTGCGGATGGGAATGCCGGCGCGTGACTTGTTGCGCAAGAAGGGCACGCCCTATGCAGAGCTCGGGCTAGGCAATGAGGATTTGAGCGACGACCAGCTTCTCGACGCGATGATGGCCCACCCGATCCTGATCAACAGGCCAATCGTGGTGACCTCGAAGGGCGTGAAATTGTGTCGCCCTTCCGAGCTGGTCCTTGAGCTGCTGCCGCCGCAACACGGCGAGTTCGTGAAGGAAGACGGCGAGTGCGTCTCGTTGAGCCGTAGCCGCTGATGCCAGACCGTGCGCAGCGCGCCATGCCAAGCCTCGCGCAGCGCGCCTTCGCTGAATGGCTCGGGACAGCCTTTCTGCTCGCAACCGTCGTCGGTTCCGGAATCATGGCCCAGAAGCTCGCTGGCGGGAATGGCGCGCTGGCGCTCTTGTGCAACACGATTCCGACTGGAGCCATTCTCGTCGTGCTGATCCAGATGTTCGGTCCGGTGTCGGGAGCCCATTTCAATCCGGCAGTCACGCTGGCGTTTGCACTGCGCGGCGAAACGACCTGGTCGGATGTGGCAGTCTACGTCGTGGCGCAGGTCGCCGGCGGAATCGTCGGCGTGTGGATCGCACATTTGATGTTCGAGCTTCCGGTTTGGCAGTTCTCGGCGGCCGCGCGCTCTGGCGCCGGGCAATGGCTTGCCGAGGCCGTAGCAACGTTCGGCCTGCTGGCGACGATCTTTGGCGTCGCGGCGAAAACGCCAAACGCAGTGCCTTACGCGGTCGGCCTTTACATTGCTTCAGCCTATTGGTTCACGGCTTCCACTTCATTTGCCAATCCAGCCGTGACGATCGCGCGATCGATGTCCGACACGTTTGCCGGTATCGCGCCAAACGGAGTTGCAGGTTTCATCGCCGCTCAGCTCATCGGGGCAGCCCTTGCCCTCCCGCTGGCACGCTGGGTCTGGAAGCGGTCAGACTAATCTCGGCCCGCTCCGGCATAACAATACTCGAAGTGAGCATAACAAGGCCCTCCGCTACTTTGCATGGGGTTGTTTTCCAGATTTTGTTCATGCGCCGCTAGCGGCCCGCTCAACGCCGGCCGCGCGGGGCCTCGGCCTTGGCGGGGGCGTCGGTCTGCGGCGCGCAGGTGGCGGCGGCAAGCGAAGCCTGCGCCTGCGGCATCAGGCCGGGCTCCGCGGCGAGCGCCTTCATCACGATCAGGCCGGTCGCGGACGGGGAATCGATGATCAGCCGGTCGGCCGCGGTGACCTCCTCGTCCTCGGGCAGCGCGTTGTGCTGGGCTTCCGTCATCAGGTCGAGCTCGATCACCTTCCTGCCGGCGGAGCGGTCGTTGATCGCGTAATAGGCGATCTCGTTGCGGGTGTAGAAGGACACCGAGGTGTAGGCCTGGCTCACCGGCACCTGCAGCTTCAAGGGGCCACCCGACAGGTCGTAGCGGCAGATCGCGAGCGCAAAGGCCGGGTCCATGAACGGCATCGGCGAGGTATTGGGATCGGCGAGCGGCAGCTGCGTGACCGCGTTCTCCTTCGTCATCGGCGTCAGCCGCGAATAGGCGTCCTGGGTCGCGATGCGTGGCAGCGCCAGCACGCTGACGAGGTGGACGACGAGGCCGAGCAGGATGCCGGCAAGGATCGTGAACGCGAGCCGGATCATGGGCAGCCCACCGTTGCGATCTGCGGCATCGGCGCGTCGCGCTGGGTGCGCGTGGCGACGCCCACGGGCGTATCGTAGAGGCGGAGCATCAGCGCGTAACGCTCGATGCCGCCGGTCGGCAGCCAGTTGCCGGAGCGGGAGCGCGAGGCGATGCGGATCTCGAACGTGCCGTCCGACTGCCGCACGATCTCCTGGCTGGTGAAGCCGTAGCGCTGCAGCGAGTTGGCGACGAGATGGCCCTTGCGGTCATAGAGCGTCAGCGTCCAGAACCGAGCCGGCGGGGTCACCCCGGAGACCACGATGTCGCAGCGGCCGTCGAGCGCCTTTTTCTTGTCGTCGGTGGTCGCGGTGAACGCCACGCCGTCGCCGGTGCCGATCGGCAGCTCGCCGTTGCGCACGATGGTGGCGCGCGAATAGGGGTCGACGTCGGCCGTGCCGGTGCGCGGCCGCGCCGTCCAGGCGCCGATGGTGAGCGCCCCGATGTCGGTGCCGCGCGTCGTCGTCATCCAGGTCGCGCCGACGCCGACCGCGGTTGCGAGCAGAAGGGCCGTCAATGTGATGATGATCAGCCGCACGGGATCAGGTCAGTTCTTGCGCGGGCCGGCCGAGGTCGCATTCTCCTCCGCCGCATAGTTCTGCGGGAAGGCGAGCGCACTCGACGGCGAGGCGGGCTTGGCCGGCTTTGCCGTATCGTCGGACGTCGTCTTGGTCGCGGTCTTGGCGGCGTCGTCGAGCAGCTTCTCCACCCGAACCAGAATATCGGCGCCGCGCTTGGTCAGCACTGGCGGCGGACCGGGCTTGGTCTCCAGCACCTTCGGCGCCGCATTGGCCTGCGCGTTGGCGGCCGCCGGCTGCGGCGGCAGTTTCTGGCCCATGCCGATGCCGGGAATTTCCCGGACCTCGACGCCCTGATGGGCCGCGACCATGATGTCGTGCCAGGTCTGCGCCGGCAGCGAGCCGCCGGTCATGCGGTTGGTCGGCGAGTAGTCGTCATTGCCGTACCAGACCGCGCAGGTGAAGTTGCCGGTGTAGCCGACGAACCAGGCGTCGCGGTAGGCGTTGGTGGTGCCGGTCTTGCCCGCGGTCGGAATGCCGTCGAGCGCGGCGCGGCGCGCGGTGCCTTCGCTGACCACGTGGCTCATCATGCCGGCCATGTCGGCGGCGATGTTCGGCGGAATGGCCTGCCGCGGCTTCGGACCGTCGCGGTCCCAGCGCCAGACGAGGTCGCCGCCACCGGTGCGTACCTCGAGCACCGAATGCGGCGTGACGGCCTTGCCCCGGTTCGGGAAGGTCGCATAGGCCACGGCGTGCTCGATCACGGTGACTTCGTCCGAGCCGATCGGCAGCGACGGCGTGTCGGGCAGCGGCGCCTTGATGCCGAAGCGGCGGGCGACCTCGACGATCTTGGCGCGGCCGATCTTGGCGGGGTTGGGCGCCTTCGGCTGCTCCTTGGCGCCGATCGCGATCGAGAGCTTCACCGGCACCACGTTGATGGAGCGGGTGATCGCCTGCGTCAGCGTCACCGAGCCGGAATAGGAGTGGCCATAGTTCTGCGGACACCAATTGCCGATGCAGACCGGGCCGTCGACGACGACCGAATTCGGCGTAAAGCCGTTTAGCAGGGCCGTCGTGTAAACATATGGCTTGAAAGAGGAACCGGGCTGGCGATAGGCGTCGGTCGCGCGGTTGAACTGGCTTGCGCCGTAGTCGCGGCCGCCAACCATGGCGCGGATGCCGCCATCGAGGTCCGAGACCACGGTCGCGGCCTGCGTCGCGTGATAATCGCGGCCGAACTGGCGAAGCTGGTTCTCGATCGCGTCTTCCGCGGCCTTTTGCACGTTGGTGTCGATCGCGGTGCGGACCACGAAGACGCGCTCGGTGTAGGATTTCGGGAAGGTGTCGACGAGCTTGCGCATCTCGTCGAAGGCGTAGTCGAGGTAGTAGTTCGGCGAAGCCTCGTCGCGGCGGTCGACCGCGAAGGCGGGGTTGCGGCGGGCGCCGAACACCTGGCCGTCGGTCATGAAGCCGGCATCGACGAGGTTGTCGAGCACGACGTTGGCGCGGGCGCGGGCGGCGGGCAGGTTGATGTGGGGTGCGTATTTGGTCGGGGCCTTGAACAGGCCGGCGAGCATGGCGGCTTCCGCAAGCGTCACGTCACGCGCCGACTTGTTGAAGTAGAAATGTGCGGCGCCGTCGACGCCGAAGGTGCCGCCGCCCATATAGGCGCGGTCGAGATAGAGCTTGAGGATCTCGTTCTTGGTCAGCCGCCATTCCAGCCAGACCGCGAGGAAGGCCTCGTTGATCTTGCGCTCGATGGTGCGCTCGTTGCTCAGGAACAGGTTCTTGGCGAGCTGCTGGGTGATCGAGGAGCCGCCCTGGCGAACGCCGCCGGCCTGGGCGTTGGTGACGAGCGCGCGCGCGGTGCCGGCGATGTCGATGCCGAAATGATCGTAGAAGCGGCGGTCTTCGGTCGCGAGCGTCGCCTTGATCAAAACGTCCGGAAAGTCTTCCAGCGGGATCGAGTCGTTGTGCTTGATGCCGCGGCTGCCGATCGGGTTGCCGTAGCGGTCGAGGAAGGTCACGGCGAGGTCGGACTTCTTCAGCCAGTCCTCATCCGCCGTTTCGCGGAAGGCTGGGATGGCGAGGGTGAGCAGCAGCACCAGCCCGCCGAGGCCGAGGGTCGCAGCCTCCGACAGCGGCTCGATGAACACCCAGCGCTTCCACCGTCCGACATAGAAGCGGTCCATGAAGGTCGAGTAGCGCTCATAGAGCTCGCGGATGCCCTTTGCCGAGGAGAACAGCGAGGAGTCGATGCGCGCATCAAGATCCAGGAAGAAGTTCCGGACCTTGCTCTTCCAATGCGGTGGTATGATCTGGCGCACCTAGAACCCTTGAGGCTCGGTTCGAAAGCGTTCAAGCACCCGGCCGGGGCGGCATCGAGACGTCTTGCGGGACTGTTGCGGCAAACCCAAGGCACCCAATTGCGTCCTTCGGGGGACTCGCAGGTTGTTCTAGCCGAGCGGGGGCCATAAACCAATGGTCACGCTCGCGATTTTGAACGACAGGCCTAATTGGCCCCGCATCTTTACGGAACGTCCACGGCGCTGCTTGCAGCACCATTGGCTCGCGCCCTAGATGGAGTTGGCCGATCCTCTTGTGAAACCAGTTGAAGACGCAATGACCGCAGCTCCCAAACGACCTTCAGACCAGGAAGGATTCTTCTGGAAAACCAAGACGTTGGAGCAGATGTCGGAGGTTGAATGGGAGAGCCTTTGCGACGGCTGCGGGCGCTGCTGCCTGAACAAGCTCGAGGACGAGGACACCGGGGACATCTATTTCACCCATGTCGGCTGCAAGCTGCTCGATGCCGGCACCTGCGCCTGCAAGGACTACCCGAATCGGTCTCAGAAGGTGCCGGACTGCGTGCGCCTGACGCCGGCCAATGTCCGCACCCTGAACTGGCTGCCGCCGAGCTGCGGCTACAAGCTGGTCGCGGAAGGGCGCGACCTCTATTGGTGGCATCCGCTTGTCTCCGGCGATCCCAATACCGTGCATGAAGCGGGCGTCTCCGTGCGCGGCCGGGTCGAGGGCAGCGAGGACGAGATCCCGGACGAGGAGCTCGAGGACCACATCGTCGAGTGGCCGGCGCTGCTGCCGAAGCGGGCGCAATTGAGGCGGCGGCCCAAGGGCTGACAAGGGCTGACAAGGGCTGAGCGCCATTCCCGATTCCGGAGCGATCACGTCTTCGGGATGACCCGGGGACGGGATGCTCCCATGCGTCGAGGTGCCTGCCTCGATGAGGATTTGCTGCGTAGATTGGGATTCATAGAACGATTCCATCGCGGCGTTGCGCCGCAACAATCTGCGTCCGAAGAACTACGTCTGAAATGAACAAGTTCGCACGGCAGAGCCATCAACCTGCCGACATCGGGCCATTGCCCGACGACATCGCCGAAGAGCTGTCCCGCCTTCCGACCGAGGTCTTGAGCGTCGACGACGCGCCCTCCATCGCTCCGCCGGCGCCGCTGACCTCGGATGAAGTCCGCACCATCGTCATCAGCCTGATGCTGACGATGTTCCTGGCGGCGCTCGACCAGACCATCGTCGCGACCGCGCTGCCGACCATCGGGCGCCAGTTCCGCGACGTCTCCAACCTCTCCTGGGTGATCACGGCCTATCTGCTGGCCGGCACCGCCGTGGCGCCGGTGTTCGGCACGCTCAGCGACATCTATGGTCGCCGAGCCATGCTCATCACCTCGCTGAGCCTCTTTGTGGCGGGCTCGATCCTCTGTGCGGTCGCGCCGAATATGCCGATGCTGATCTTGGCGCGCGGCCTGCAAGGACTCGGCGGCGGCGGCATCATGCCGGTGGTGCAGACCGTGATCTCCGACGTGGTGAGCCCACGCGAGCGCGGCCAGTACCAGGCCTATTTCTCCAGCGTCTGGATGGTCGGCGGCATCCTCGGGCCCGTGATCGGTGGCGTGTTCGCCGAGCATCTGCACTGGTCGATGATCTTCTGGATCAACCTGCCGCTCGCAGCCGCTGCGCTGGCACTGCTGCTGCCGAAGATGGGCAAGATCCCGGTCTTCCACCGCAAGCGCAAGGTCGACTGGTTCGGCGGCGTGCTCCTGATGGCATCCGCGGTCGTCTTCATGCTGGTCTTGACCTGGGGCGGCACCCGCTATCCCTGGCTCTCGCCGACCGTGATTGCGATGGTGGGTGGCGCCGTTGCTCTGGCGGTGACCTTCGTCTGGCACGCGCGGCGGGCGGACGAGCCGTTCCTGCCGTTGCCGCTGCTCAGCGGAACGGTCGCGCCTTACGCGCTCACTGCCGGCGGCTGCGCGCTCGGGGCGATGACCGGTCTTACCGTGCAGCTGCCGCTATACTATGAGTCCGTCTACCATCTTAGCGCCAGCGAGGCTGGACTTGCGCTCATTCCGCTCGCGGCGGTCTCGACCTGCGGCGCGGCCATCGCCGGCCGCACCATGGCGCGCGCGAAGCACTACAAGCGCGTCGCCGTCGTCGGCACATCGTGGGCAGCACTGTGCGGACTGGGTCTCACATTCTCCACGCTGCCGCTGTGGGCCCTCTTGGTCTTGATGGCCGCGTTCGCGCTCGGTCTCGGCACGACCTTTCCGGTTTGCGTGGTCTCGCTGCAAAATTCGGTCGCGCGCGCCCAGGTCGGCACCATCACCGGCGCGATGAACTTTTTCCGCTCGCTGATGTCCTCGTTCACGGTCGCAGCGTTTGCGGCCGTCCTGCTGATCTCGCTCGGCGCCGACATCCCGCTGGCCGGCGAGCATCACGGTGCGATCAACGCGATTCCCTCGGCCGACATGATGATGGCGTTCCGCTACGTTTTCGGGGCCGCGGCCGCGATGATGGCGCTCGCCTCGCTCTGCCTGATCCTGATGGAGGAGCGGCCGCTGGCCGGGCCTGCGACCGCGCAACCCGTCGAGATGGCGGAGTAGGCGGCTTCATCCGCCGCGATCAGCGTAGGGATTGTCATCAGTGCTGCGCTCGGCCGCCTTCCTCGCCGCTGCCGCAAGATGATCCTTCAGCCGCGCGAGTGCGTCGGCGGACCAGTCTTGCACGTCGGTCACGGCGACCCAGGCATCGACGTAATGCTCGGGCGCGTAGACGTGGCCAAAGCCCATCGGCGTGCTGGTCGCAACCGCCATGTCGAGGGCGAGCTGGAGCATCGTCACGACGGGGTACCAGCGCAGCTCCGGTGACACGTCCGGACCGCGCGGCGCTTTCATCCAGGCTGGCGCTCGGTAGGCATCGCGGTAGTCGAACAGCACGATCGCGTCGCTGGCATATTGCAGATAGACGACACGCAGTGCGCTCCAGGGCGCATCTGCCGCCACCGTCGATCCGTTTTGGTTCATGAAGCGCACGAAGCGGCCGTCGCGAAACTCGGGCAGCCACTCCGGCGAGCCCTGATTGCGGTTCGCGGTGACCGAGCGCCAGATCCGGCTTTCGAACGGCGGCCCGCTCCACAGCGCGCCTGCGATGGGATCGCCGATCGTCTCGAACAGCTCTGCGGATTTTTCCGAGTTCATGGCGCCGAGGCTGAGACCATGCAGATATAGCTTTGGCCGCTTGTCCCTCGGCAGCGTCGTCCAGTAGCCGTAAACTTCCGAGAACAGTGCGCGCGCGGCCTCCGCGCCGTATTCGGGTTGAAACAACAGCGACAGCGGGCTGTTGAGATAGGAATACTGCATCGCGACGCTGGCGACATCGCCGTGGTGGAGATACTCGACCGTGCCCATCGCGGCCGGGTCGATCCAGCCGGTGCCGGTCGGCGTGATGACGATCAGGATCGCGCGCTCGAAGCCGTGCTGGCGCTTGAGCTCGTCCAGCGCCAGTCTCGCGCGCGCCTGCGGCGTGTCGCGGGCACCGAGACCGACATAGACCCGCACGGGTTCCTGCGCGGCGCGGCCCGTGAAGCCGCTGATCTCGGCAGCCGTTGGTCCCGAAGCCACGAATTCGCGTCCCGCGCGCCCGAGCTCATTCCATTTCACCAGTGATGCCGCGCTTCCCGTTTTCCCGGGCGCCGTCGGCTGCGGCCGCTCCGGCTCGATCAGGGCGTCGAATTCGCGGAAGGACGAATCGAGCGCGCGAAAGGTGGTGCGGACGAGGAGGTTGTTGGCGATCGACCAGAACAGCAGCGTCGCCAAGAGAACGCCGAGGACGTTTGCGATCTTTCTCGGAATGATACGTCCTTTGCGCGCGGCCAGGAAACGAACGACGAGCACGAACAGCCGCCCCAGCGCCAGAAGCACGACGAATGTGAGCAGCGCGATGGCGCAGACCTTGAGCGGATGCGCGGTCTCGACCGGGGCCATCTTCATGACTGCGCGGATCGAGTTCTGCCATTCGGCCGCCCGTCTGAGGTAAATGATGACGACGAGAAGGCAGCCGGCCGCGACCAGCGCGTTGGCGGTCGATCGCACCCGCGCCGACGGCTCGGGCAGCTCGAGATAGTGCCACAGCCAGCGCCAGAGGATGCCGGCGGCGTAGCCGATCGCAAAGCAGGCGCCGGCGAGAGCGCCTTGCGTGAGATAGCTGCGCGGGATCAGTGTCGGCGTCAGCGCAGCCGCAAAGAACAACGCGCCCAGCATGAGGCCGACGCCGGACAGCGACAGCATCTGCCGCCGGATGGGCCAGGCGAGATTCTGGCCGACACTCATGCGTCCCCGCTGGCGTCGCTCATGTCCCCGGCCGCGACACGTCGGTCTCCTTGCTGGTGATGAACTCGAGCAGCGTCGGCACGCCCTCGCGCGTCTTCTGGATGCCGCGCCTGATCGCGGGCACGATATCCTCAGGCTTGGTCACCCGCTCGCCATGGCCGCCAAAGGCGCGCGCCATCGCGGCGTAGTCGCCGGAAATGTCAGTCGAGCGATATTTTTCGGTCGAGACCGGCATTACCTTCAGCTCGATCGCCATCGAGAAATTGTTGAGCAGGATCGACAGGATCGGAATGCGCTCGCGCACCGCGGTCTCGAAATCCATGCCCGTAAATCCGATCGCGGCATCGCCCCACACATTGATGCAGAGCTTGTCGGGCTTTGCGAGCTTGGCACCCATCGCGAGACCGAGGCCGTAGCCGAGCTGCGTGGTCTTGCCCCAGCCGAGATAGGAGAGGGGTTCGACCGCCTTCCAGAACGGCGAGAGCTGGTCGCGCGGGCTGCCGGCATCATGCGTGATGATGGTGTTGTGGATGTCGACGGTGTGCTGGAGATCCCAGAGCACGCGATAGGGATTGAGCGGCGCGTCGTTGCTGGTGAGTTTTGGCATCCATTTTGCGAGCCATTCCTTGTGGGACGCCGCGATCTCGGCCGCAACCGCCGAGGCATCACGGTCCGACGTGACCGTCTTGCCGATCTCGTCCAGCAGCGCATCGAGCACCAGGCCGGCATCGCCGACGAGCCCGACCTTGGCTTCGACATCCTTGTTGAGATGGTTCGGGTCGAGCGTCGAATGGATGATGGTCTTGCCCTTGGGCATGGCGATGCCGAAGCTGGTCTCGGTGAAGGAGCAGCCGATGCCAAAAATCACGTCGGCCTCGGCAAGGAACTTCGGCACCGCGCGCGGCACGGCGAGCCCGCCCGAGCCGAGCGAGAGCGGATGCGTTTCCGGAAACGACGACTTGCCGCCGAGGCTGGTGGTGACGGGGATCGCGAGACACTCGGCGAGCCGCTTCAGTTGCGGCCAGGCCTGCGCGTAATGCACGCCCTGGCCGGCATAGATCACCGGCCGCTTGGCGTTGATGAGAAGCGCCGCGGCCTCCTTCACGTGAACAGGGTCGGCGGCGTAGCGGGTGCGCAGCACCGGCGTGTAGTCGAGGGGGGCCGGCACCTCCTCGTTCCACATGTCCGCGGGGATCTCGACAATCACGGGACCACCGCGGCCGTTCTTCAATCTGGTGAAGGCGCGGCGAAAGATATTGGAGACTTCGGCGGCGAGGATGATCGGCTCGGAGGATTTGGCGAACGCCTTCATTACCTCGCTGGAGTTGAAGTTCGGCTCGATGTGCGAGAGCCTGCGCTGATAGCCCATCGGCAGCACCAGCACGGGGACGGACTCGCCGAAGCACTGCGCGACACCGCCCATGGCGTTCTCCGCGCCGGGACCATGCTGCATGCAGAAGGCGCCGATCGAGCGCCCGGACGTAACGCGAGAGATCGCATCGGCCATGTGGATCCCGACGCGCTCCTGCCGCACCATCACGGGGCGGATCTCGGCCTTCGCGGCGTGCTCGATCAGGTGGTTGACCGGATAGCCGCAGAGGATCTCGATCCCCTCGCGCTTCATGATTTCCGCGATCGCAGTGCCGAGCTTCATCGCGTCTCTCCCTTACGGCAGGCCGGTTGATCCGGCCGATTTGTCGGGTAGAGGAGCAGGAATTCGCGAAAGCGTAAAGCGCGCGCGCCCGCGCGCAGCCGTAGGTCAGCCATGCAGGGCGGCCGCGCTCGGCCGCTATCCACCGGCGCTCGATTTCACCCGCCTTAGACCGGCGGCGGATTGCGGTCGGTGAAGGTCGTCCGCTGGTGCCAGTAAGGATAGGGCAGCGTCACCTTGCTGGCTGCATCCAGCCGCTCGATCTGATCCTTGGTCAATGACCAGCCGACCGCGCCGAGATTTTCGCGCAATTGCGCCTCGTTGCGTGCGCCAATGATCAAGGTCGAAACCGTCGGACGCCGGAGCAACCAGTTCAATGCGATTTGCGACACGCTTTTCCCGGTTTCCCTGGCAACCTCGTCGATCGCGTCCACGACATGATAGACGTGCTCGTCGGGTACGGGCGGCCCGAAGTCGGCGGTTTTGGGCAAGCGGCTGACCTCGGGCTTCGGCTGACCCCGGCGTATCTTTCCGGTGAGACGCCCCCAGCCGAGGGGCGACCAGACGACAGCGCCGATGCCCTGATCCAGGCCGAGCGGCATCAGCTCCCATTCGTAGTCGCGCCCGATCAGCGAATAGTAGGTCTGATTGGCGACGTAGCGCGGATAGCCGTATTTGTCGGCGACGGCGAGGGACTTCATCAGGTGCCAGCCCGAGAAGTTCGAAACGCCGACATAGCGGATCTTGCCGGCGCGTACGAGCCCATCGAGTGTCGCAAGCACCTCTTCGGGCGGCGTAAAGGCGTCGAAGCCATGGAGCTGGAACAGGTCGATATAGTCGGTGCCAAGCCGCTTGAGCGATCCGTCGATCGCTGCGAGCAGATGTTGCCGTGATGAGCCGATGTCGTTGGGCCCATCGCCGAAGCGGAACGTCGCCTTGGTCGAGATCAAAACCTTGTCGCGGCGACCTTTGATCGCCTCGCCGAGCACGCGCTCGGATTCGCCAAGCGAATAGACGTCGGCGCTGTCGAACATCGACACGCCGGCATCAAGGCAGATATCCAGCAGGCGCCGCGCCTCGGTCGCATCGGTGGTGCCCCACGCCGCGAGGCGACCAACCCCGCCGAAGGTGCCAGTTCCAAGACTGAGCGCCGGCACGGTGAGCCCTGACAAACCCAAGCGTCGGTATTCCATCACAATGCTCCTCGAAGGTTCTGCAGCCGCAGCTTTCGCCGGGCGACCTTTCCACGAAATGCTAGCGCAAGTACGGGCCTCGTGCCATTACACGCTCACATGGAGGCGATGCCTGGCGCGCGCCTTGAAGCGTCCACATTGCCGGTGGAGAAACGGCGGATTACCGCGCGGGCTTGGAGACCGATGGGCGCCTGGGGGACGACGACGCGTCGTATGGTCAGCGGACTGATGGCCGGCCTTGTGCTGCTGGCCGCGCCTGTCATGGCTGCCGAGTCTCCGGCCGAGCTGATCTCCGGCTTCCGCCTCAAGCACGGCGAGGCCCGCGTCGTGCGTGATGCAACGCTGGACCGCATTGCGCTGGAGCAGGCGCAGGCCATGGCGGCCAAGGACGATCTCAGCCACGAAGTCCTCGGCTCGTTCACCAGGCGGGTCGCGCCGGCGCATGCGGGGCGCGCCGCCGAGAACATCGCCTATGGTTATGACAGTTTCGAGAAGACGCTGGGACAGTGGATCGACTCCTCCGGGCACCGCAAGAACCTCTTGTTGCACAACGCATCCCGCGTCGGAATCGCGAGCGCCAGGAATGCCAGCGGCAAGCGCACCTACTGGGCCATGGTGATCGCGGGCGATTACGAGCCGAAGCCGGGCAAGGGCAAAAAGGACAAGGAGCCCGTCGTCGCCGTGAAACGTGACGCCGCTCCCTCGGGTGGACCGAAATCCAGGGATTGCCACGTCAAGCTGCTCAGCCTCTGCATTTGAAGCGGAGGGCGATGCCGGAATCGCCGGGCGAATTGCGGTGAGGAGCCTTGCGGAACCGGCCGCTGCAACGGATGCTTGCTCGCACCGTCCATCAAGGGAATCATTCATGTCCGTCGACACCCAGGCCGCCACTGACCGCCTCATGCGCTTCCTTGCCGTCGAGGGCGTGACTGGAAAGGAGGCGGCGATCGGGCGCGAGCTTACGGCGGCGCTGCGAGAGAGCGGCGTCCCGGCGGGGGCGATCCGCCTCGACGATGCCAACACGCGCATTCCCGTGCCGACCGAGACCGGCAACCTCATCGTCGATCTGCCCGGCCGCGGCGCGATGCACAACCAGCCGCGGATCATGTTCATGACCCACATGGACACGGTGCCGCTGTGCGCCGGCGCGAAGCCGAAGCGGTCGGGGCGCAAGATCGTCAATGCGGCCAAGACCGCGCTCGGCGGCGATAACCGCTGTGGCTGCGGCGTTCTCGTCACGTTGGCGGCTGAGCTTGCGAAGCAGCAGCTCGATCATCCGCCGATCACGCTGTTGTTCTGCGTGCGGGAGGAGAGCGGGCTCTATGGCGCGCGACACGTCAAGACGGAGGAGCTCGGCTCGCCGGTCATGGCCTTCAACTATGACGGCGGCTCCGCCTCCAACGTCACCATCGGCGCCGTCGGTGCGGATCGCTGGAATGTCGAGATTTTCGGCCGCGCCTCGCATGCCGGCGTTGCGCCGGAGCGCGGCATCAGCTCGACCATGATCCTTGCGCTTGCGCTCGCCGAGGTGAAGGCCGGCGGCTGGTTCGGCAAGGTGGTGAAGGGCAAGCGGCAGGGCACGAGCAATGTAGGTCCGGTCACCGGCGGCGAGGGCCGCCCCGCAGGCGATGCAACCAATGTCGTCACCGACTATGTGCACGTGCGCGGCGAAAGCCGCAGCCACGATGGAAAGTTTTTCAAGGAGATCACCAAAGCCTACAAGGCGGCGTTCGAGAAGGCCGCCAAGCGCGTCAAGAACACGCAAGGCAAGTCCGGCCGCGTCAAATTCAAGGCCGAGACCGATTATTATCCGTTCCGCATGAAGGAGAGCCTGCCCGTCGTCAAACGCGCGATCGAGGCCGTGGCCGCGGTTGGAGGGACGCCGGCCGTCCGCGCCGCCAATGGTGGTCTGGACGCCAACTGGATGGTCCGCCACGGCATACCGACCGTCACTTTCGGTGCGGGGCAGAACGAGGCGCACACGATCGACGAATGGATCAATCTCGACGAATACGACCGCGCCTGCGCGCTCGCGCTCCAGCTTGCGACGATGCGGTGAACTGCTTGCGCTGATATTCAGGCGGCACGCTGGCCGTGTCGCGGCGAGAGATCTGGGCACAGCACGAGCTTGCCCTCAAGACCACCGGCTTCGAGGCTTCGATGCGCTTCAGCAACTTCGTCCAGCGAGACCCGCGCTGCGACACGCGGATGGATAGCGCCGCTGCCGAGTAAAGCGAACAGGCGCTTCAGGTCCTCCATAAACCACCCAGAATGCTGCAATCGCATTGCGTTGATCGAATAGAACATTGCCCGCCGGCCACCAGGCAACCACCTCCAAAGGTACAGTCGCGCGATCCACATCAGCATGGTGAGCATGCGTCGGTGACTCTGCACGCCCGCCGAGTAGCCGTAAGCGCAGAGCAGACCGCCGCGCTTGAGGGCCGAGAATGATCGGCGATAGCCGTTTTCCCCGATGCCGTCGAACACGATGTCAAATCCGCCCGGCAAGACCCGCGTGAAATCTTCGCGTTGATAATCGACCGGCGTAGCGCCGAGCTCGCGGATCAGCGCGGCGTGCTTCCCATGGGCTCCGCCCCACAGCTGAAGCCCGGCTATACCCCCGAGCACGAGAAGCGCCTGACCGACCGCACCGGCAGCTCCATGCACCAGCACGCGCTGTCCTGACTGCACCCGGCCGGCGCGATGCAGGAGTTGGTACGCGGTCATCCAGCTGAGGATCAGCGTGGCAGCCTCCGCCGCGTCGAGGCCCGCTGGCACGAGAGTCAAGTCGCTCGCCCGAAGCGTGCGATAGGCAGCGTTCGATCCGAGCACCGTCATGTCGGCCACTCGGTCACCAAGCTGAAAGCCGCTCACACGATCGCCGAGCTGATCGATTTCGCCGACGACGTCGTAGCCCATGACAAAGGGGGGCCGACGCGAGGCTGTCTGCGGATAGAGGTGGCGTCGGATCAGAGTGTCGGTGTACTCAAGCCCGGAGGCGAGTACCTGAACGCGCACCTCGCCGGGACCAGCCGTCGGCAGAGGAGCGTCGACCACCTCCAGCTCTTCGGGACCGCCGAAGCGCCGGAGTTGAACAACGCGGTTGCGCGGATTGCTCACGTGCCGATCCTTGCAATCTCACACTCGACGTGAATTGGGAGAACTGCAATCGATGGTTTCGTCTGTCAGGCATCCAGATTTGCAAGTCTGGCTGGGAAAACCGGCCTTGTAATTGATGCCGATCAATTGCGCTCCAACCTCTCAGGCGAGCTTGAGCTTCGATGGACTTCCGCTTCGCGCCAGGAGTCGCTCTGCACGCCTGGTCGCGTCTTGGCCTTTTTGACACGTGCTGCCCTGCTCAATGTCCCGCTAAGTCGCATTTTGACGCCGGTGCCACGTTCGGTCGAAACCGGTGCTGGTTTGTTGCTCTGCAAACGGCGGCTTCGATCGAACCAACGAACCCATTCATTCGCCGTTGTTATTCGAAGCATAGGCGCTATCGTGCGCAAGCGGCGCAGCCGCGGCATTCTTCCAACAATTGCAGATATGGGAGACTCGCATGAAATTCATAACAACTTGGTCTGTACCTCAAGGCACCTTCAATGCAGCTGTCGCACGCTTTCTGGAAACCGGTGGCGCTCCGCCTGAAGGCGTGAAAATGTTGGGCCGCTGGCATGGCATGAACGGGCAGGGATTTGCGATCTCTGAATCGAGTGATCCAAAGGCCATGTATCGTTGGCACGCGCAATGGGCGGATCTGCTCCCGTTGACCGTCACGCCTTGCCTGGAGGACGGAGACGCGGGCGAGGTCATGGCATCGCTACCCAAGCGTTGAGCTTCAACCCCGACAACCACTGCCGCCGCCGAGGCCGGCGGCAGTGGCCGAGAACACGATTCAGTGGATGAGCTCCCGCCTGCGCACCGCCCCCCGTGACGTGTACTACCCTGGTGCGGGAGGCAGATTGAACTGGAACACGGCGCCCCTTGGTTCATTCGCACCGGCCCAAAGTCGTCCTCCATGCGTTTCGACGATCGAATGGCAGATGGACAGGCCCATGCCGATACCTCCGGGCTTGGTCGTGTAGAAGGGCTCGAACAAGCGGTCGACCATTGCCGCGTCAAAACCGGGACCGTTGTCCCGGACGGCAACGACAACGGCATTTGAGGCATCCACGACCGTGCTGATCCGCAGCTCCCGTCCCCCCGCGTCCAGGCAGTTCATTGCTTCGATCGCATTGAGGACCAGATTGAGAATGACCTGTTGCAGCTGGACGCGGTAGCCCTCGACAAGCGGCAAGTGCGCAGCGAGTTCAGTCTCGAGCAGAACACCATGTTTGATCAATTCACTGCGGGCTATGGTGATGACGTCCAGGATGGCGCTATTGACGTCAACGCTCTCTTTCCGTGTCGGAGCTCTCTTGATCAGGGAGCGGATCCAGCCGATGATCTCGCCGCCTCGTCTGGCGTCCGCGACGATGCATGCGAGCGCCCGCTGTGCCTCCTCGACGTTCGGGGATCGCGATCCCAGCCAGTTCAGCGCAGCCTCCGCATTGCAGAGCATCGCAGTAATTGGTTGACTTAATTCGTGCGTGACCGAAGCCGTGACCTGTCCCATTGCCGCCGCGCGATTGGCGTGTGTCAGTTCGGCCTGCATCACGCGGAAGGTTTCGGCGGCTCGTTTGCGTTCGGTGATGTCGCGGCTCAATGAAATGGTCTGTCGCTGGCCGCCTTCGCAGAACTCGCGCATGCGGACTTCGACGGGAAACACGGTGCCGTCCTTTCGATGATAGTGGCTCTCCAGCGTTGCGATGCCTCCGGCCTTGAGGCGCTCGCGGTTGATCCGCCAGGCGGCTTCGTCCATCTCCAGATCGAAGAAAAGCGGAATCGACCCAATCAGTTCGTCCCGGCCGTAGCCCAAGCTCTCGCACGCATTTCGGTTCACGTCGAGAACACGACCATCATCGTTGTGGAGCATGAACATGTCCGTCGCGTGGTCCACGAAGGTGCGGAAGCGGGCCTCGCTCTCACGCAGCGCCTGTTCGGCGCGCTTGCGCTCCGTGATGTGGCGCCCGACGCCGCGGTAGCCCAGGAAGTGTGCCTTCTCGTCGAAGACGGGTAGCCCCGATACGGACACGTAGCGCTTGCCGCCGTCGGGCGTCGGCCGCGCGTGCTCGAAATCACGGAACGGGAGGTGGGCGTCCAGCATCTCCCGATGCTTGCGCCAACCCTCCGCATCAGGCTCCAGATAAGGCACTTCCCATCGCGTTTTGCCAATCTCGGAGACCGGCGGATCGGCAAGGGTTTCGGCGAACTCCTGGCGGATGAAGCGATGTTGTGCATCCGTTTCCCAGTATACGTCGAAGGAGAATTGCACCAAGGTGCGAAAGCGCTCGTCGCTCTCGCGTAACGCCTTCTCGGGGCACTTGCGCTCGCTTGGATCGAACCCGTCCGACGGTACCTGAATTGGATCTTGCATGGCCGACCTTGCTGAAGAGCGATGGATCAAATCGACTCATTTCTAGCGTCGGGGTAGCGGAGCTATCCCTCGGCCCGGAGCGGCGGATACCTAGCGGTCGTCAACGGCGTACGGTGGGTCGAACCGCGCCTCGCGGTGGCCAATGATCGATCAGGAATATGGCTTGTGACGACTATACTTAGGTATACGAACGGTTCTCGACGTCATGCTGAAATGACAGGTCGGCCCGGCGGGGTCAGTAAATAAACGGAGCTGATCTCTGGCTCCGTCGGCTGCCGCTTCAGTATTGCCCTTCGGCCGCTCGGAATCGTGCCGAGGCCGGACGTCGTTCTGGAATCAACGGAAGTCGGGAGTTTTTACCAGGTCAACTGCCGGCGTTACTTCATCGCCGAGCTGATGGAGTTGAACTTGTTGTTGAGCAGGGCGGACCCCGTGTTGTTCACAACCGTAACGATTGCGAGCGCAATGCCGGCGGCGATCAGACCATACTCAATCGCGGTGGCACCACTTTCATCGGCAAGGAAAGACCTAAGCAAAGCCATCGTCGACTCCTATGATCCGTCTAATCTATGCTGGCGTCGTTTTCGAACTGGTAAATTGGTCGATTAAGTTTTTTTGTCCGCGTCAAAACAACGGGTTCGGTCGACCTCGCGTGCTGCCTGATATGATGGCATCCATTAAATTAAGGTTTCCTCACCCAATTCAGGCGGATTTGAATCGGTGCCCTGCTGGCAGAAGCGACATTGCGGGAGCCGGGCATGGTAAAGGAGACGAGAAGGCGCTGTGTTGTACCCTCGCGCGTCTCAAGGCGTCATCGCGCGTCCCGGCGCGCCTTTGCGACGGCGGTTCAGCACAGCTGCGAGGCGCCTGACCAGATAGGTCACCACGCGCGGCTGCGACCGTGCGGCGCTATTGGCGACGCGCTCTTCCTCGCTCGTGTCGTTCACGATGCCGATGTAGTTTTTTCTGGCGTCCTGCTGCTGCACGGGCGTGCGACCTTGGCTCAATCGAGGGAGCGACCATGCTGGGCAGAGCGGCAATCGACGGTTAATTTTGTCTTCCGTAGGAATACCCGGTGCGGCGGTGAGGTCAGGCGGTCGCGTCGAAAAACGACGCCTCCGCTTAACGGATTGTTGAGCCTGTTCGTCAACGGGTCGGCGAGCGAGCGCCGGTCCGGCATGGGCTCATCCGCGGCCGCCGTCCGCGTTCAGCGCCCGCAACATCGCGATGCGGGCGAACATCGTCCAGCCGCCGCCGGTCTCAGCCGCGTTGATCAGGATCTCGATTGCGGTCTGCCAGTGGGCTTCGTGCTGCGCGTCCTCCGGCAGTTGCATGATGTAGTCGGCCGCCTCTTGCAGCGTGAGCAGTTTGCGCCGGTTGGGCAGGGGGATTGGTTCGTCGAGCGACGTCGACCAGGGCATGTCAGGCCGGGCGATACGCGGGAAGGGACATCACGGCAGCGTCGCCCGGAGGTGGTGCCGCTATCCGGCCTTCCTGCCGCGCGCCGGCGCACGCACCGGCTTGTCGGCCTGCTTATCGGCCTTCTTGGGGGCTTCCTTCGCGGCGGCGGTCTTGCCGCCCTTGCCGGCGATCGGCAGCAGCATTTCGCGCTGACCCTCGACGCGCTTCTTCGGCTTCTTGGCCTTGCCGTTGACCTTGGCGGCGGGCGCGGCTTCCTTCTCGGTCGCGAGGCTCTTCTTGAGCGCGTCCATCAGGTTGATGACGTTGCCACCCGTCTTCGGCGCGGCCTTGGCGGCGAGCGGAACACCGCTGCGCTTCTTATTGATCAGGTCGATCAGCGCGGTCTCGTAGTGGTCCTCGAACAGCTCGGGCTCGAACGCGCCCGACTTCTTCTCGACGATGTGCTTGGCGAGGTCGAGCATGTCCTTGGTGAGCTTCACGTCCTGGATGTCGTCGAAATACTCCTTCTCGCTGCGCACCTCGTAGGGGTAGCGCAGCAGCGTGCCCATCAGACCGCTGTCGAGCGGCTCGAGCGCGATGATGTGCTCGCGGTTGGTCAGCACCACGCGGCCGATCGCGACCTTGTTCATGCTGCGGATGGTCTCGCGGATCACCGAATAGGCATCATGGCCGACCTTGCCGTCCGGCACGAGATAATAGGGGCGGATCAGATAGCGGTTGTCGATGTCGGCCTTGGGCACGAACTCATCGATCTCGATCGTGTGGGTCGATTCCAGCGCAATCTCGTCGAGCTCGTCCTTGGTGACCTCGACATAGGTGTCGGTGTCGACCTTGTAGCCCTTGACGATGTCGTCGGACGTGACCTCGTCGCCGGTCTCGGCGTCGACCTTGAGGTACTTGATCCGGTGGCCGGTCTTCCGGTTGATCTGGTTGAAGGAGACCTTCTCGGTATCCGAAGTGGCCGGATAGAGCGCGACCGGACAGGTCACGAGCGAGAGGCGCAAAAAACCCTTCCAGTTGGCACGGGGGGCCATGGGCTACTCCAAACGCAACAGGGACAGCCTGCGAAGATAACACCGGGGAACCGCGAATCATAGCAAGGCGCGGATTGGAATCTTGCAACGGCGTTAATCGCTGACCCTCTGGAAAGGGCCAGCCCGGAACATCGTTCGTGATCAAACGTTGCCCCGCACATCACGAGAGGCCGCGAGGAGGTCGCGGCATTTGGACGCGATACCCCGGCAATTGAGGGTTACCATGGCTACGAGACGCGACGATCGGATCATCGAGACATCGACCGAAGCGCGCCAGGGCGAGCCCGGTCCGTCGGTTGCAGCCTTGCTCACCGTCTCGACCGGACTTGCGATCCTGATCCTCGGCGTCATCTGGTTCGTGTTCTTCCGGACCTGAGCGCCCGCCGCCCGGCACGCGCGATCAGCGCTTCCGACTCGCCGAGGAACGCGGCAAATTGCGCCCGCCCTGCGGCCGGAGTAGCCCGGCCGCAGGGCGGGCGCCGTCGTGTCGGCCTCATGACAAAAAAGTAACATTTGCCAGTTCCCGGCGTTCATATTCAGTTCACGCCGGGATTGGTCATCTTGGCAGTAGATTCCGCAGTCCGTCCCTTTCGGACTATTCTTGGAGAGAAGCGTGCGCCTGCTTGTTGTTGAGGACGACCCCGATCTCAATCGCCAGCTCACCAAGGCGCTGGCCGACGCCGGTTACGTCGTCGACCGCGCCTTTGACGGGGAGGAGGGGCACTATCTCGGTGACAACGAGCCCTATGACGCCGTGGTGCTGGACATCGGCCTGCCCAAGAAGGACGGCATTTCGGTTCTGGAGGCCTGGCGGCGCAACGGCCGCACCATGCCGGTCCTGATCCTCACCGCGCGCGACCGCTGGAGCGACAAGGTCCAGGGCTTTGATGCTGGCGCCGACGACTATGTCGCAAAGCCCTTCCACCTCGAGGAGGTGCTGGCGCGCATCCGCGCGCTGCTGCGCCGCTCGGCCGGTCACGCCCAGAGCGAGCTGACCTGCGGGCCGGTGACGCTGGACACGCGAACCAACAAGGTGACCGTCTCCGGCAACCCCGTGAAGATGACCTCTCACGAGTACCGGCTGCTGCAATATCTCATGCACCATGCCGGCCGCGTGGTCTCCCGTACCGAACTCGTCGAGCATCTCTACGACCAGGATTTCGACCGCGACTCCAACACCATCGAGGTCTTTGTCGGCCGCATCCGCAAGAAGCTGGACGTCGATATCATCCAGACCGTCCGTGGCCTCGGCTATCTCCTGACCCCGCCAGCCGCTCCTGGTCCTTGACCGGGCACTTGACCGGGTACCTGACCTGGGACTTGACCGGGCGGCGCGGCCGGGGTCTTGGTCGCCTATGACCGTCTGCGACCACCTGCCGTCCTGCGCCTGCCGGGATCGATCCAATGCGCGCTAGCTCGCTTGCGACCCGCCTGTTCCTGTCGGCGACCGCGTGGCTGGTTGTGATCCTGGCCATCACCGGCGTGGTGCTGTCATCGGTCTACAAGAACGCCACCGAGCGCGCCTTCGACCGCCGGCTCAATCTCTATCTGCGCACGCTGATCGCCGAGGTGGCTACGCCCGACGAGCCGCCGGACCGCCAATTCCAGTCACTCGGCGAGCCGCTGTTCGAGCTGCCGTTGTCGGGCTGGTACTGGCAGATCACGCGCACGGACACCGAAAAGCCGGAAGTGCGCTCGTCGCGTTCGCTCTGGGACAAGAAGCTGCCCAAGCTGGAGGAGCAGGGCGTCGAGCTGATCGCGGCCGGCATCCGGCTCGGCTATGTCGACGGGCCGGAAGGCCAGACCTTGCGGATGGTGGAGCGGCCCGTCGATCTCGGCGCCGACGGCAAGTTCCTGGTCAGCGTCGCCGGCGATGCCACCGAGATTTTCGACGAGACGCGCAGCTTCGACTATTACCTCGGCGGCACATTCACGGCGCTCGGCATCGTGCTCCTGCTCACCACGATCTTCCAGGTGCGCTTCGGTCTTGCGCCATTGAAGCGCATTTCAGAGGCGATCGCCGACATCCGCTCCGGGCGTGCCGAGCGGCTGGAAGGCGAATTTCCCGTCGAGATCGCGCCGCTCGCGCGCGAGACCAATGCGCTGATCGAGGCCAATCGCGAGATCGTCGAGCGTGCGCGCACCCATGTCGGCAATCTCGCGCACGCGATCAAGACGCCGCTCTCGGTCATCGTCAACGAAGCCGGCGTGCATGCGGCCGATCCGTTCGCGGCCAAGGTCATGGAGCAGGCGGACGTCATGCGCGACCAACTCGCCCATCACCTGGAGCGCGCCCGCATCGCGGCCAGGGTGTCGATCGTAGGAACCGTGACGGAGGTGGCTCCGGCGATCGAGGCGCTGCGCCGGACCATGGAGAAGATCCATCGCGATCGCGGCATCGTCGTCGAAGCCAAGGCGGATTCCGCCGCGAAATTTCGCGGCGAGCGGCAGGATCTGGAAGAGATGGTCGGCAATCTCGTCGACAATGCCTGCAAATGGGCGGCCTCGCGCGTCTTCATCGAGGTGCTGGCGGACGCGCCCGGCAAGCCCGATACGGGACCACGCCTGCGGATCATCGTCGATGACGACGGTCGTGGCCTGTCCGAGGCCGAGCGGGCGCAGGTCGCGCGCAGGGGGCAGCGGCTCGACGAGTCCAAGCCGGGATCGGGCCTTGGACTGTCGATCGTCGTCGACCTCGCAGCGCTCTACGGCGGCAGCCTGACCCTCGGCGGCGCGCCGATCGGGGGCTTGCGGGCGGAGCTGGTTCTCCCAGGCATTTAGTCCTTGTTCCCGCGCGCCTTTTTCAGTTCTGTTAAGGCGGGTTCGACACAAAACGCAACACCGTTGGGCAACTTCCTAAACGCCTTCTTAACGCGCCACCTCCTATGATCGCGCCCGGACGCATCCCTCGTCCGCCACATGACCGTGCATTCCGGGCGCATGAGCCAGACATCGATCGAGCGGCTGAGAGACTATCTCGCGCAGCTCCCGCCGCAGTCGCAGGCGCTGCTGATGCGGGAGTTCGAGCGCGCGCTGGAGCGCGGCCAGGACACGGCGGTTGCCACCCTCGTGCTCGAGCAGCTGCGCAAGATCGTGCGCAAGACCGAGGTCGACGAAGACGTTGCGCCGCGCACGGAGGATCTGTCGCGGCTGCTTTACCAGCCGCTGGAACCGTTCCTCGTCGAGGCCGGCATTCCGATCCGCCTCGGACAGATCCGCCGCTCCTCGCTGCTTCCGATCTGGCAATGGCTCGGTCGCGATGGCGCCCCCGGCAAGGTGGGTGAGATCGACGCCGCGCTTTCGCGGCTGCCTGCCGGCGACAGCGGAGAGGCTCTGGCCCTGAAGATCCAGGCGGTCGCGGCCGACGCGATCTTCGAGCTGACGGGGCCCGGCGTCGGCGACAAGTCGCGCGCGCTCGCCCGCGTTGGCCCGCCCAATGTCATCGAGGACCTCTACGCGATCGGTGCCGTGCTCGGGGTTCGCGAGGCCATTGCGACCCTCAATGAGAAGCTGCCGCGGTTTCTGCGTGCCTTCGGCGATTCCCAGATCGCCTCCGTGACGGCCGCGCTCAACGTTCCCGTCCTCCAGACGCCGCAGATGCTGCCGTTTGTCCTGTCGATGGTGATCCAGCGGCTGACGGCGCCCTGGCAGATCGTTCGCCTCGCCATCAAGATGGCAGCCTCCGACGACGAGATCCGTGTTGCCGCGACGCCATTCGGCGTGGCGGTCACGATGGCCCTGCATGACCTGTCCTGTCTCGCCGCCATGCTGCGGCTGGACATCAAGCGGGGCCGTTTCGACAACATTGCCGAGAACCTCAAGGCGCTGCATGACGGCGTGCGCGGATTGCGTACCGAGCTCGATCTGCGTAACGATTCCGCCTGGGGCAAGCAGCTCACCTCGATCCGTGCCGATATCTCCAACGCGCTGCAATCGGAGATCGACAGCGTGCCGGGCCGTGTCCGCCGCATCCTGCGCCAGCGTGCGGAGAAGGACATTCCGCCGGGCGCCCGCGTCGACAGCACCGAGGTCGAGGAAACCGCCGCGCTGATCGACTTCGTCGCGACCTGCCGCAACTATGCCAGCGAGCTTGCGATCAACGAGGTGACGCTGCGCACCTATTCGGACCTCCAGCAATATGTGGAGCGGTCGACGGAGTCCCTGGTGCAGTCGCTGCGCGCCGCCGACCACAAGGTCCGGGCCTATCGTCAGCAGCAGATGGCCGCCGCCATCCGCTTCTGCGAAGTGCTGTTCGGCGACGATTACGCCTCGCTGATGAGCCGGGCGGCCGAAAGCGCGTTGACTGGCGAGCGCAAATCCTCGCGCGCCGTGTAAGTTTGGGGTATCAAAGCCTGCCTACAATTTATAGTTGACCTGGTTGGTGACGGAACGTACGGTCCGCGCGCAATTGGTCTGAATTTCTATTTGTGGGCGCATGAAACCTGTCATTAGCTTCGTGGAAATCGAGAACCGCGTGATTTCGGCGACCTATCGCAGAATGATGGTCAGGGCGAAGGTGGTGCTGGTCGAGAAGGCGAGTGGCCGGCAATTGCCTGACCCGGTCACGACGATTGCCTCTCCCGTTCCGGTCGGGGCGGTGCGGATCCGGCTGCCGGACACGGTGAAGCCGGGAACCTATTTCCTGAAGGCCCTGAACGGGCACGGCGAGGACGCGGCCCAGAGTGCGGATTTCGAGATCGCCTAAGCCGTTGGATTCCTTTCCTTTCGGCTCCATGCCTGGTCGCGCCAAATTGACAATTGTCAATTGCCGCCCCGCTTCAGCGTGGTGTAAAGCCAGCTGAGAGGCGCGAACGACGCGCTGCCGGAAGCTTGCCCGATGACGCTATGGTTCGTGTTCGCGCTGATGACGGTCGCGGCGATCTTCGCTGTGCTCTGGCCGCTCGGCCGTGCCGGCGGTGCGCCGAGCGGAGGCAGCGAGCTTGCCGTCTACAAGGACCAGCTTGCCGAAATCGAGCGCGATCTTGCCGCAGGCCTGATCGCCGCGCCGGAGGCGGAGGCTGCGCGGATCGAGATTGGCCGCCGGTTGTTGGCCGCAGCCGGCAGCGAGCCTGCGCCGGACGGCAAGTCGAGCTTGAACAAGTCGAGCCTGAAATGGCGCCGCGCGGCGGCCGTGCTGGCGCTGGTCGGCCTGCCGCTGGTGGCAATCCTCGTCTACATCCCGCTCGGCTCGCCGAGGCTGCACGACTTCCCGCTGGCGCAGCGTGATCGCGCGCCCGGCATGGCGCAGTCGCTCGAGAACATGGTGACGCAGGTCCAGCAACATCTCGAGAAAAATCCGACCGACGGCCGCGGCTGGAACGTGCTGGCACCGGTGCTGGAGCGGCTTGGCCGCTATGACGAAGCGGTGACGGCCTATCGAAATTCGCTCACCTATAACGGCGAGAGCGCCGAGCGGCGGTCTGATATCGGCGAGGCGCTGTCGGCTGCCGCCGGCGGCGTGGTGACGGCGGAAGCCAAGACCGAATTCGCGCGCGCCCAGGCGCTGAACGCCGACGATCCCAAAGCGAACTACTTCCTCGGCCTCGCGGCCGAGCAGGACGGTCGCAAGGACGACGCCGCCGCGATCTGGCGCGCGCTGCTGGCAAAGGCACCGGCGGATGCGCCGTGGCGCTCGCTGGTGCAATCCTCGCTCGCGCGCGTGGGGGGCGGCAGCACGGCGCCGGCGCTCTCGGACGAGACAATTGCAGCCGCCAAAGATATGAGCGAGGGCGACCGCGGCGCCATGATCCGCAGCATGGTCGACCGTCTGGCCACGCGGCTGAAGCAGAATGGCGACGATGTCGAGGGCTGGTTGCGCCTGGTGCGCGCCTATGTGGTGATGGGCGAGCGCGACAAGGCGAAGGGCGCATTGAGCGACGCGCGTCAAGCGGTCGCGGGCGACGCCGAGCGGTTGCGCCAGCTCAATGAAGGCCTCAAGAATCTCGGGCTCGACGGATGACGATCGCAGAAAGAGACCAGGCAAGAGATCCGGCATGACACGCAAGCAGCGACGTATGACCATCATCGGCGGCTCGCTCGCAGTGCTCGCGCTCGCGGCCGCGCTCGTACTCAATGCGCTGCGTGATTCCATCGTGTTCTTCTCGACCCCGACCATGGTCGCCGAGAAGCACATCGCGCCGGGCAAGCGGTTTCGCCTCGGCGGTCTGGTGCAGCCGGGCTCGCTGCAGCGTGGCGACAATCTCGCCGTGACCTTCGAAGTCGCCGACGGCAGCGCCAAACTGCCGGTCGCCTACAAGGGCATCCTGCCCGACCTGTTCCGCGAAGGGCAGGGGGTCGTCGCCGAAGGTGCGCTGGACGCGAGCGGCGTGTTCAAGGCCGACACGGTGCTTGCCAAGCATGACGAAACCTACATGCCCAAGGACGTGGCCGACGCCCTGAAGAAGCAGGGGCACTGGAAGGACGATTATGGCGCCAAGCCCGCGGCAACGACGGCGCAAGGCAATCCGCAGGGAGCGGTGCGGTGATCGCTGAATCCGGACACTACGCGCTGGTGCTCGCTCTGGGTCTTGCACTGATCCAGTCCTTCGTACCGCTGATCGGCGCACGGCTGCGCGACCCCGCACTGATGAACGTCGCGCGCTCCACGGCGCTGGCGCAATTGCTGTTCGTCGGCGCGTCTTTCGTCGCGCTCGTCGCCTTGCACGTCACCTCGGATTTCTCCGTCGCCAACGTCTACGAGAATTCCCACTCGATGAAGCCGCTGATCTACAAGATCACCGGCGTGTGGGGAAACCATGAAGGCTCGATGCTGCTGTGGGTGTCGATCCTGGCGCTGTTCGGCGGGCTCGTCGCCGCCTTCGGCAACAACCTGCCGCTGTCGCTGCGCGCCCATGTGCTCGCCGTGCAGGCCTGGGTCGCGAGCGCCTTCTACCTCTTCATCCTGATCACCTCGAATCCGTTCCTGCGTATCGCCAACCCGCCGATCGAGGGACGTGATCTCAACCCGGTGCTGCAGGATGTCGGCCTCGCCGTGCATCCGCCGATGCTCTATCTCGGCTATGTCGGCTTCTCGATCTCGTTCTCCTTCGCGATCGCAGCGCTGATCGAAGGTCGCATCGATGCCGCCTGGGCGCGCTGGGTGCGGCCGTGGACGCTCGTCGCCTGGATCTTCCTGACACTCGGCATCGCGATGGGCTCCTACTGGGCCTATTACGAGCTCGGCTGGGGCGGCTGGTGGTTCTGGGATCCCGTCGAGAATGCCTCGCTGATGCCGTGGCTCGCCGGCACCGCGCTGCTGCACTCGGCGCTGGTGATGGAGAAGCGCAACGCGCTCAAGGTCTGGACCATCCTGCTGTCGATCCTGACCTTCTCGCTGTCGCTGCTCGGAACCTTCCTGGTCCGCTCGGGCGTGCTCACCTCCGTACATGCCTTTGCCAGCGATCCCACGCGCGGCGTCTTCATCCTGCTGATCCTCTGCGTTTTCATCGGCGGCAGTCTGAGCCTCTATGCTGCGCGCGTGTCCTCGCTGAAGCAGGGCGGGCTGTTCGCGCCGATCTCGCGCGAGGGCGCGCTGGTGCTGAACAACCTCTTCCTCACCACGGCCTGTGCGACGGTGCTGGTCGGAACGCTCTATCCGCTCGGGCTGGAAGTTTTGACCGGCGAAAAGATCTCGGTCGGCGCGCCGTTCTTCAATCTCACCTTCGGGCCGCTGTTCGTGCCGCTGCTGATCGCCGTTCCCTTCGGCCCGATGCTGGCGTGGAAGCGTGGCGATCTGCTCGGCGCCGCGCAGCGACTGCTGGCCGCCGGTATCGTCGCGCTGCTGGCCCTGGCGCTGGTGTGGGCCTGGGCGCATGGCGGCAGCGCGCTTGCGCCTCCGGCCATCGCGCTCGCGGTGTTTGTCATCCTCGGCTCGGTGACCGATCTCGTCGAACGCGTCGGCCTGTTCCGCGTGCCGTTCGGAACGGCGGTGCGGCGTGCGCGCGGATTGCCTCGCTCGGCCTGGGGCACGGCCTTCGCGCATGCCGGCCTCGGCGTCGCGCTGATCGGCATTGTCTGCGAGACCACCTGGAACAGCGAATATATCGGCACCATGAAGCCGGACGATGTTGCGCACGTTGCCGGTTATGAATTGAAGCTCGACGGATTGTTCCAGCGGCAGGGTCCGAATTTCCGCGAGATGATCGCGCGGTTCGACGTCAGCCGTGATGGCGAGGCGCTCAGTGTCATGACGCCGTCGAAGCGGAGCTTCACCACCCGCGGCTCCTCGACCACGGAAGCTGCGCTTCTGACCCGCGGCGCGAGCCAGCTCTACATCTCGCTGGGCGACGTCACTGCGGAAGGCGCGATCGCGGTGCGAATCTATCACAAGCCGCTGGTGCTGCTCATCTGGTGGGGACCTGTGCTGATGGCGTTCGGCGGCGTGCTGTCGCTGTCTGACCGCCGCTTGCGGGTTGGCGCGCCAAAACCGGCGCGCGCGCAGCAGCGCTTGCAGCCGGCGGAGTGATCCGATGCGCCGGATGATCGCAGTGATCCTTGCACTTGCACTCTTGGGGCTGCCGGCGGCCTTTGCCGTGCAGCCCGACGAGATCATGGCGGATCCTGCGAAGGAGGCGCGCGCGCGCGAATTGTCGCGCGAGCTGCGCTGCATGGTCTGCCAGAACCAGTCGATCGACGACTCCGACGCGCCGCTCGCCCGCGACCTGCGCCTGTTGGTGCGCGAACGGATCGCGGCCGGCGACAGCAATTCCCAGGTGATCGATTTCCTGGTGGCGCGCTATGGCGAGTTCGTGTTGCTCAAGCCGCGCTTCGAGCGGCAGACCTTGCTGCTATGGCTGCTCACGCCGCTCGCATTGGGCGCGGGCGGTATCGCCCTCTGGCTTCAGATCCGGCGCCGCTCGCGAGGCGACGTAAATGTGCCGCCGCCGCTCACGCCCGACGAGGAAGCGAAGCTCGCAGCGCTGATGTCCGACGAGGCGAAATCGGGCTAGCGTTCGCGCTCCTCGAAGGGAACAAAAGGAAGCACCGCGCCGTTCGCGGAACTTCCTTAAGTTCCTGTGAAATCATGGTTTTTGGCCTGCGTTAAACTGCCGCAGGTATTTGCGGCTTCATTACAAAAGTTTAACCCCGCCGCCAGCGCGCCGTAAGGCGCAAATCCCCATCTTGAAGCCGTAAGGCGTTGCCTGCGCAGCGCCAAAAGAGATTCAAGGCCCTGGAGATCCCTGCATGACCGAACGCCCCGACCTTTCGTCCCTCCCGTCGTACCGGCAGCCCCGCCGGTCGCTGCTCGTTGCCCGCAAACTCGCGCTGATGGCCTCGGTGGTCGCCGGCCTGGGCGTTGCCGTCTATGGCTTCAGCCCGTCGACGTCGCCGTCCGACCTGTTCTCGAGTCCGGCGCATGCGCAGGTCAACACGGAGGTCCGCAAGGTCGAACGTCCGATCGGATTCGCCGACATCGTCGAGCGGGTCAAACCCTCGGTGATCTCGGTCAAGGTCAACATCAAGGAGAAGGCCGCGAGCAACGATGACGGTGATGATTCGCCGTTCCAGCCGGGCTCGCCGATGGAGCGCTTCTTCCGCCGCTTCGGCGGGCAGGACGGGATCCCGGGCATGCGCGGACCGCGCGGCGGCGGGCGTGCCGTCACCGGCCAGGGCTCGGGCTTCTTCATCTCGGCCGACGGCTTTGCCGTGACCAACAACCACGTGGTCGACGGCGCCGACAAGGTCGAGGTGACGACCGACGACGGCAAGACCTACAGCGCCAAGGTGATCGGCACCGACCAGCGCACCGACCTCGCCTTGATCAAGGTCGAGGGCGGCTCCAACTTCTCGTTCGCAAAGCTGTCCGACGGCAAGCCGCGGATCGGCGATTGGGTGCTGGCGGTCGGCAATCCCTTCGGCCTCGGCGGCACCGTGACCGCGGGCATTGTCTCGGCCAGCGGCCGCGACATCGGCAACGGTCCGTATGACGATTTCATCCAGATCGACGCGCCCGTGAACAAGGGCAACTCCGGCGGTCCGGCTTTCAACACCGACGGCGAGGTGATGGGCGTCAACACCGCGATCTACTCACCCTCCGGCGGCAGCGTCGGCATCGCCTTCTCGATTCCGGCCGCGACCGTGAAGAGCGTGGTGGCCCAGCTCAAGGACAAGGGCTCGGTCAGCCGCGGCTGGATCGGCGTGCAGATCCAGCCCGTGACCTCCGACATCGCCGACAGCCTCGGCATGAAGAAGGCCGAAGGCGCCCTGGTGGCGGAGCCGCAGGCCAACGGTCCGGCGGCGAAGGCCGGCATCGAGTCCGGCGACGTCATCACCTCGGTCAACGGCGAGTCCGTCAAGGATGCCCGTGAGCTTGCCCGCACCATCGGTGGCATGGCGCCCGGTGCGACCGTGAAGCTCAACGTGCTGCACAAGGGCCAGGACAAGGTCGTGAACCTCACCCTCGGCCAATTGCCGAACACGGTGGAGGCCAAGGCCGACACTGACAACGACAACAGCAAGGCGCCGACCCGCGGCACCGACGTGCCGAAGCTCGGCATGACGGTTGCCCCGGCCAACAGCGTGGCTGGCGCCGGCAAGGACGGCGTCGTGGTTACCGAGGTCGATCCGAAGAGCGCCGCGGCCGAGAGCGGCTTCAAGGAAGGCGACGTGATTCTCGAGGTCGCCGGCAAGAGCGTGAGCACCGCCGGCGACGTGCGTGACGCGATCAACGCGGCGCGCACCGACAACAAGAACAGCGTCCTGATGCGCGTGAAGAGCGGCGGCCAGTCGCGCTTCGTCGCAGTCCCCCTCGCCAAGGGCTGAGGATCAGGAGTTACGAGATGAAGGGAGCCGCCGGCATTAGTCGCCCCCGCCGCGGGCCCCCTTCAGGGGGGCGGAGCAACACCGCTTCCCCAACCTACCTTCCGGTGGAATACGCCCCCCTCCGTCGGAAGGGCCTAAGGGCGGTGAGGTCCCCCAGCTTCACCGCCCGCTCTTTTCCCGGTTCGAGAATCTTCCGCTCCGCTTGCATGCGATTGCCGACCGCGCCATGTTGACAGAAGGGCTGACCTCCTTGACCGCCGCCGACCGCACGATGCGCCTCCTCATCATCGAAGACGACCGCGAATCTGCCGATTATCTCGTCAAGGCGTTTCGCGAAGTCGGTCACATCGCCGACCACGCCTCTGACGGCGAGGAAGGCCTCGCCATGGCCGAGAGCGGCGATTACGACGTGCTGGTGGTCGACCGCATGCTGCCCAAGCGCGACGGCCTGTCGCTGATCGGCGCCCTGCGCGAAAAGGGCGATTCGTCGCCGGTGCTGATTCTCTCCGCGCTCGGCCAGGTCGACGACCGCATCAAGGGCCTGCGTGCCGGCGGCGACGATTATCTGCCGAAACCGTACTCGTTCGCCGAGTTGCTCGCGCGCGTCGAGGTGCTGTCGCGCCGGCGCGGCGGTCCCGCCGAGGATACGGTCTATCGCGTCGGCGATCTCGAGCTCGACCGGCTCTCCCATCGCGTCGCCCGCGGCAAGGACGAGCTGACGCTTCAGCCGCGCGAGTTCCGGCTGCTCGAATATCTGATGAAGCATGCAGGGCAGGTGGTGACGCGCACCATGCTCCTGGAGAACGTCTGGGACTATCATTTCGATCCGCAAACCAACGTGATCGACGTGCACATCTCGCGGCTGCGCTCCAAGATCGACAAGGGGTTCGATCGGCCGCTGCTGCACACGATCCGCGGCGCGGGGTACATGATCCGTGACGGCATTCGGTAAGCTGATACGAACGACCGCGTTCCGGTTGACGCTGGTCTACCTGTTCCTGTTCGCGATCTTTGCCGCATCGCTGCTCGGCTATTTCGCCTGGAATACGCGGCGGCTGATCACGGAAGAGATCACCCAGACGGTGAATGCGGAGACTTCGGAGATCAACGAGATCTACGGTCTCCGCGGCATGTTCGGCCTCGTGCGGGCGATCGAATATCGGGCGTTGCGGCCGGGCGCCAACCTCTATCTCGTGACCTCGCCGGCGGGCCAGGCGATCGCCGGCAATGTCGGCTCGCTGGCGCCGGGCGTGATGGCGACGCGCGGCTGGTCGGAGACCGCGTACCGGCGTATCGAGGATACCGATGACCGCGACCATCGCGCGCTCGTGCGCGTCACCGAATTGGAAAACGGCTTCCGCCTATTGATCGGCCGCGACCTCGCCGAGCGGCGGCGCCTGTTCGGCATCGTCGCCAAGGCCGCACAATGGTCGATCCTGATCGTCGTCGTGCTCGGCCTCGGCGGTGGCATCTTCGTCGCGCGCCGGGTGCTCACGCGCATTGACGCGATGAGCGGCACGGCGCATCGCATCATGACCGGCGATCTCAGTGAACGTTTGCCTGTGGGACGCAGCGGCGACGAGCTCGACAGGCTCGCGGAAAACCTCAACGCCATGCTGGAGCGGATCGAGGCGCTGATGGTGGGGCTGAAGGAAGTCTCCGACAACATCGCCCATGACTTGAAGACACCGCTGACGCGCCTGCGCAACCGCGCCGAGGAGGCGCTGGCGAAATCGGGCTGCGAGGCTGACTACCGCGCGGCGCTGGAGCGGACCATCGAGGAATCGGACGGGCTGATCCGCACCTTCAATGCGCTGCTGATGATCGCGCGCGCCGAATCCGGCCAAGCGCGCGGCAACATGGACGATTTCGACGCCTCCGATGTCGCCGGCGGCATCCACGAGCTCTACGAGCCGCTCGCCGAGGACGACGGCATGACGTTGAAGGTGAAGGCTGAGCCGACGCCGGTCCACGGCAATCGCGAGCTGATCAGCCAGGCGCTCGCCAATCTGGTCGAGAACGCGATCAAATATGGCAAGCCGGTCGCGCAGTCCGCTGGAACCGTGGTCAGCATGGACAGCCGCCAGATCCTCATCGAGGCTCGGCGCGAGGGCGATCACGTGCTGCTCAGCGTCACCGATCGCGGCCCCGGAATTCCGGAAGGTGATCGCAAGCACGCCGTGGAGCGTTTCGTGCGGCTCGAGGCGAGCCGGACGCTGCCGGGCTCGGGCCTGGGCCTCAGCCTTGCCGCCGCGGTTGCAACGCTGCATGGCGGTGAGCTGAAGTTGGGCGATGCCCATCCGGGCCTCATCGCCACGCTGGTCCTGCCCGCCCGCGCCGGGGCCGGCGAGAGGGTTGCTCCTCCAATACCGGATGTGCCACAGAAGGTGGCATGAATCTCTCCGCGCCGGGAAACGCGGACAAGCATGGTGGAAGTCTGGCCGCGCGCTTCGCGGAAGGTCCCCATATTGCCGCTTCCGCCACCGCCGAACAGCGTCTTCGTGACTGGCTCGCCGAGCTCGAGCCGCAGCAGGCTGCTGCGATCGCGGCGCTGCTCGATCGTCCCTTCGTTCGTCCGATCCTGGCCGGCATCGCGGAATTCTCGCCCTATCTGTTCGAGTTGATCCGCGGCGATCCGGCGCGGCTGATCCGGCTGCTGGCGTGCGATCCCGATGCACATCTGGCATCGCTGATCGACGACGCCAGACGCGCCGTGCTCGCCGCCATCGAGGAAGCCGAGGTGATGCGGCTGCTCCGCCGCATGAAGTCGGAGGCGGCGCTCTTGATCGCGCTCTGCGACATCGGCGGCGTTTGGCCGGTGATGCGGGTGACGGCGGCGTTGACCGACGTCGCGGTGTCGTCGGTCCAGACCGCGCTCCGGTTCCTGCTGCGGCAGGACGCCGCACGCGGCAAGCTGCTGCCGGCCAATCCGGAAGAAGCTCCGGAAGAAGGTTGCGGCCTGATCGTGCTGGCGATGGGCAAGATGGGCGCGGGCGAGCTGAATTATTCCAGCGACATCGACCTGATCGTGTTCTTTGATCCCGACGCGACGACGCTTGCGTCCGACATCGAGCCGCAGCCCTTCTTCGTGCGGGTGACGCAGGGGCTCGCGCGCCTGCTGCAACAGCGCACCTATGACGGCTACGTGTTCCGCGTCGATCTGCGGCTGCGGCCCGATCCGTCCTCGACGCAAGTTGCGATCTCGCGCGACGCAGCGCTGCATTACTACGAGCGGGAAGGGCGTACCTGGGAGCGTGCGGCCATGATCAAGGCTCGCGCCTGCGCCGGCGACCTGAAAGCCGGCGAAGCGCTGCTAGCCGACATCGCGCCGTTCGTCTGGCGCAAGCATCTCGACTTCGCCGCGCTCGCCGACGTTCACGACATGAAGCGGCAGATGCAGACCTATCGCGGCCAGAGCGAGGTCGCGGTCGAAGGCCATAACGTGAAGGTGGGGCGTGGCGGTATCCGCGAGATCGAGTTCTTCGCCCAGACCCAGCAATTGATCGCCGGGGGCCGTCATCCGGGATTGCGGGTGCGGCCGACGCTGACCGCCCTCGACGTGCTCGCCAGCAGCAACTGGATCACCAACCAGGCCCGCGATGAGCTGACCGCCGCCTACCACTTCCTGCGCCGGGTCGAGCATCGCCTCCAGATGATCGCCGACGAGCAGACCCATGCCTTGCCTGACGACAAGGAGGCCGTGGAGCGCCTGGCGTGGTTCTATGGCTATGAGAGTCGCGAGGCCTTTGCGTGCGACCTCTTGCGTCAGCTCGGGATCGTACAGGGTCATTACGAGAAACTGTTCGAGGGCGATCCGACCGGCACGGCAAAGCTGCCGGCGATTGATTACGGCACCGGCCCCGACGATCCGCGCCTGTTGCAGCAGCTGTTGACGCTCGGCTTCAAGAAGCCCGCCGCCGTCGCACAGACGGTGCGCGACTGGATCACCGGCGACTACCGCGTGTTCCGTAACGAGGCGACCCGTGGCGCCTTCGTCGAATTCGTACCGGCCCTGATCGACGGCCTTGCCCATGCCGAGGAGCCGGACCGCGCGGTCGCAGCGTTCGACCATTTCCTCCAGGCCTTGCAGCGCGGCGGTCGGCTGATCACGCTGCTCAGCCAGAACCGCGATCTCGTTGCCCTCGTGGCGCTGGTGCTGGGCGCCGCGCCCCGGCTCGGCGAGATGCTGGCGCGGCAGCCGCAATTGATGGATGGCCTGATCGATCCGCGCTTCTTCGGCGCAATGCCGGACCAGCGGGAGTTGTCCGCGCGGCTTGCAGCCACGGTGCGAGATGCCGATTCCTACGAGGAGTTCCTCGACCGGCTGCGCCTGTTCGGACAGGAGAGCCTGTTCCTGATCGGCACGCGCATCCTTTCGGGCACAGTTTCTGCGCAACAGGCGAGTACCGCCTTCGCCGACGTCGCGGAGGGCATCGTGCACACCGTGCACGGGCTGGTCGCAGATCGCTTTGCCAGCCAGCATGGCCGGATCAAGGGGCAGGAGACAGCGATCGTCGCCATGGGCCGGCTCGGCAGCCGCGAGATGACGGCGTCGTCCGATCTCGACCTGATCCTGCTCTATGATTTCGACGGCGAGAATCCGGATTCAGACGGACCAAAGTCGCTCCAGGGCGCGCATTATTTCGCGCGCTTCACCCAGCGCCTGATCAGCGCCTTCACGACGCGGACCAATTACGGCGTGCTCTACGACATCGACATGCGGCTGCGTCCCTCGGGGCGTGCAGGCCCGGTGGCCTCCAGCGCCGCCTCCTTCGCCGACTATCAGGCCCACGAAGCCTGGACCTGGGAGCACATGGCGCTGACGCGCGCACGCGTCGTGTCGGCTTCGCCGGAGTTTCGGGAGCGGATCGAGGCCGTCATCCGCGAGGTGCTGACGCGGCGGCGCGATCCCGTCACGATTGCCAACGACGTCGCCGACATGCGTCGCGCGATCGCGCAGGAGAAGGGCGAGACCGACTATTGGGACCTCAAATATGCCGCCGGAGGCATGGTCGATATCGACTTCATCGCGCAATATCTCCAGCTCGTCCACGCGCATGACAAGCCGGGGATTCTCGACGTTTCGACCATGCAGGTGCTGGAGAACGCCGCAAGGCTCGGCGTGCTGGCGCAGTCGGAGACCGAGATCCTGCGCGCGGCAGCGCGGCTTTACCACGATCTGACCCAGATCCTGCGCCTCTGCGTCAGCGACCGCTTCAAGCCGGAGACCGCCGGTGTCGACCTTCAGCGGGTGTTGGCGCGGGCAGGCGACGCGCCGGATTTCTCATCGCTCGAAGCGCGCGTGAAGGAGACGCAGAGCGAGGTGCGGCGCGTGTTCAGGGCGCTGTTGGAAGGGCAGTAGCCTCTTTTAGCGATGCGATGGCCTCGCGAACATCAGGCTCCAGCCCGGCGCCGCCGGCGTCGAGATGCGCGAAGATCGCGCGCTTCATCCGGGGATCCCAGAACTTCTTGATGTGCTCGGCGATCCCCGGCACGGCCTTGTCGTGCCCCTGGCTCTGGAAGAACTTGCCGATCTGGTTGGCCATGTAGATCAAGCGGTCAGGCGACATCGGCAACCTCCGTGGCACGGCAGGCCACGCGGCCGCCATGCGTGAACACTTCGAACCCGTCCTGCCGGGCGATGGCAACCAGCGTGATGCCGGCGGCTTCCGCGGTGCGCACGGCAAGCGCGGTGGGCGCGGAGACCGCGACCATCACCGGTGCGCCGATCGCGGCCGTCTTTTGCACCATCTCCACCGAAACGCGGCTGGTCAGCAGCACCATGCCGCCGCTCGCATCCGTGCGGCTGCGGGCCAGCGCGCCGGCGAGCTTGTCGAGCGCGTTATGGCGGCCGACATCCTCGCGCAGCGCGACGATGCCGCGGGCAGGGGACCAGAACGCGGCGGCATGCACGGCGCGGGTCTGCATGTTGATCGCTTGCAGGGGAGCAATGCCCTGCATCGCCGTCACGATCTGCTCCGGCGTGAAGGTTTGCCCCTGTGGCACGACCGCCGCAGGACGCACGGCTTCCGCAATCGACTCGATGCCGCAGATGCCGCAGCCTGTGGGCCCAGCGATGTGGCGGCGCCGCTCGCTCGTGCGTCCGGCATCCTCCGAGGCCAGCCACATCCGGAGCTCGATTCCGTCATCGAGGCGAACGACATCGAGCGACTGGATGTCGTCGGCGGATTTCACGATGCCTTCGCTCAGGCTGAAGCCGACGGCGAAGTCTTCGAGATTTTGCGGCGTTCCCATCATGACGGCATAGGTGCCGCCATTGTAGGTCAGCGCGATCGGCGTCTCCTCCGGGACGTGCCGTGTCCCGCCGGAGGCCGCTCCGTCGCGCCAGCTCTCACGATCGATCGCCTGGACCGCCACGTGCATGGGCCTACTCCGCAGCCTCGGCCGGCGCGATGCGACGCGAATGCCGCGCCTGCGCGTCATAGGCCTTCTGCCAGTCGGACGGTCCGTTGGACGGCGAGATCTGCACCGCCGTGACCTTGTACTCCGGACAGTTGGTGGCCCAGTCCGAATAGTCGGTCGTGATGACGTTGGCCTGCGTGTCCGGATGGTGGAAGGTGGTGTAGACCACGCCCGGCGCGACGCGGTCGGTGATCTCCGCGCGCAGCGTGGTTTCACCGGCGCGGCTCTTCAGCCGCACCCAGTCGCCGTCGCGCACGCCGCGCTGCTCGGCGTCGTGCGGATGGATTTCGAGCCGGTCTTCAGCGTGCCAGACCACGTTGTCGGTGCGGCGGGTCTGCGCGCCGACATTGTACTGGCTGAGGATGCGGCCGGTGGTCAGCAGCAGCGGATAGCGCGGGCCGGTGCGCTCGTCGGTCGCGACATATTCGGTGACGACAAACTTGCCCTTGCCGCGGACGAAGCCGTCGATATGCATCACCGGCGTGCCCTCGGGCGCCTTCTCGTTGCAGGGCCACTGCACCGAGCCGAGTTCGTCGAGCCTGGCGTAGGAGACGCCGGCAAAGGTCGGCGTCAGCTCTGCGATCTCGTCCATGATCTCGGAGGGGTGTTTGTAGTTCATCTCGAAGCCCATCGCCTTCGCCAGCCCGATGGTGACCTCCCAATCCGCAAGGCCGTTCTTCGGCGTCATCACCTTGCGCACGCGCTGGATGCGGCGCTCGGCGTTGGTGAAGGTGCCGTCCTTCTCGAGGAAGCTCGAGCCGGGCAGGAAGACATGGGCGTAGTTGGCGGTCTCGTTGAGGAAGAGGTCGTGGACGATGACGCATTCCATGGCCGAGAGCGCCGCCACTACGTGCGACGTGTTCGGATCGGATTGCAGGATGTCCTCGCCCTGCACGTAGATCCCCATGAACGTGCCTTCGACCGCAGCATCGAACATATTGGGAATGCGCAGGCCCGGCTCGGGATTGAGCTTGACGTTCCACATCGCCTCGAACTGGTCGCGCACGGCATCGCCTGAGATGTGGCGATAGCCCGGCAATTCATGCGGGAACGAGCCCATGTCGCAGGAGCCCTGCACGTTGTTCTGGCCGCGCAGCGGGTTCACGCCGACGCCGGGGCGGCCGATATTGCCGGTCGCCATCGCGAGGTTGGCGATCGCGATCACCGTGGTCGAGCCCTGGCTGTGCTCGGTAACGCCGAGCCCGTAATAGATCGCGCCGTTGCCGCCGGTGGCGTAAGTGCGCGCGGCTTCGCGCAGCGCCTTGGGATCGACGCCGGTCAGGATCGCGGTGGCTTCCGGGCTGTTGTTCGGCTGCGCGACGAACGCCGCCCATTCCTCGAACTCGCTCCAGTCGCAGCGCTCGCGCACGAAGGCCTCGTTGACGAGCCCCTCGGTAACGATGACATGCGCCAGCGCCGTCATGACCGCGACGTTGGTGCCGGGCATCAGCGGCAGATGCAGCGCCTTCACGTGAGGCGATTCCACCATCTCGGTGCGGCGTGGATCGATCACGATCAGCTTGGCGCCCTGCCGCAGCCGCTTCTTCAGGCGCGAAGCGAACACGGGGTGGGCGGAGGCCGGATTGGCGCCGATGACGACGGCGACGTCGGTATCCTCGACGGAGTCGAAATCCTGCGTGCCGGCGGAGGTGCCGAAGGTGGTGGCGAGGCCATAGCCGGTCGGCGAATGGCAGACGCGGGCGCAGGTGTCGACATTGTTGTTGCCGAAACCGGCGCGGATCAGCTTCTGCACCAGATAGGTCTCTTCATTGGTGCAGCGGGACGAGGTGATGCCGCCGATGGCGTCGCGGCCGTATTTCGCCTGGATGCCGCGCATCTTCGCTGCGGCGAAGGAGAACGCTTCATCCCACGACACTTCGCGCCAGGGATCCTCGATCCGGTCGCGGATCATCGGCTTGAGGATGCGTTCCTTGTGGTTGGTGTAGCCCCAGGCGAAGCGGCCTTTGACGCAGGAATGGCCGCGATTGGCCTTGCCGTCCTTCCACGGCACCATGCGCACGACTTCCTCGCCGCGCATCTCGGCCTTGAAGGCGCAGCCGACGCCGCAATAGGCGCAGGTGGTGACGACGGAGTGCTCGGGCTGGCCGATCTCGATCACCGACTTTTCCGTCAGCGTCGCGGTCGGACAGGCTTGCACGCAGGCGCCACAGGAGACGCATTCGGAGCCGAGGAAGCTCTCGCTCATGCCCGGTGAAACGCGGCTGTCGAAGCCGCGGCCCGAGATCGTCAGCGCGAAGGTGCCTTGCACCTCCTCGCAGGCGCGGACGCAGCGCGAGCAGACGATGCACTTGGAGGGATCGTAGGTGAAGTAGGGATTGGACTCGTCCTTCGGCATCCAGGCGGCGTTGACCTCGCCGTTGGACTTGGCGAAGACGTGGTTCTCGCCCTCATAGCCGTAGCGCACCTCGCGCAGGCCGACGGCACCGGCCATGTCCTGCAATTCGCAATCGCCGTTCGCGCCGCAGGTGAGGCAGTCGAGCGGATGGTCGGAGATGTAGAGCTCCATCACGCCCTTGCGCAGCTTCTTCAGTCGCTCGGTCTGGGTGTGCACGACGAGGCCGTTCATCACCGGCGTGGTGCAGGAGGCCGGCGTGCCGGCGCGGCCCTCGATCTCGACGACGCAAAGTCGGCACGAGCCGAATGCATCGACCATGTCGGTCGCGCAGAGTTTTGGGATCTGGTGGCCGGCGTCCATCGCGGCACGCATGATCGAGGTGCCCTCGGGCACCGTGACCTCATTGCCGTCGATGGTCAGCGTGACCATCGTTTCCGATTTCGAGCGCGGCGTGCCGAAGTCGATTTCTTCGATCAGAGACATCGTTGTTCTCCTATTCCGCGGCCTGAAGGGTGGCCGGTGCCGGGCCAAAATCTTCCCGGAAATGTTTCAGGGCACTCAGCACGGGGTAGGGCGTGAAGCCGCCGAGTGCGCAGAGCGAGCCGAATTTCATGGTGTTGCAGAGGTCCTCGACGAGCGCGAGGTTTTCGCTCACGCGCTCGCCGCGCATGATCTTCTCGATGGTCTCGACGCCGCGGGTCGAACCGATCCGGCACGGCGTGCACTTGCCGCAGGATTCGATGGCGCAGAACTCCATTGCGAAGCGCGCCTGCTTGCGCATGTCGACGCTGTCGTCGAACACGACGATGCCGCCATGGCCGATCAGGCCGTCGCGGGCGGCGAAAGCCTCGTAATCGAACGGCGTGTCGAACAGCGCACGGGGGAAGTAGGCGCCGAGCGGACCGCCGACCTGCACCGCGCGGACCGGACGGCCCGTAAACGTGCCGCCGCCGATGTCATCGACGAGCTCGCCGAGCGTCACGCCGAACGCCGTCTCGAACAGTCCGCCATGGCGGATGTTGCCGGCGAGCTGGATCGGCATCGTGCCGCGCGAGCGGCCCATGCCGAAATCTGCATAGGCCTTCGCGCCTTCGGCAAGGATGAAGGGGACGGCTGCGAACGACAGCACGTTGTTGATGACCGTCGGCTTGCCGAACAGGCCGTGATGGGCCGGCAGCGGCGGCTTTGCGCGCACGATGCCCCGACGGCCTTCGAGGCTCTCCAGCAGCGAGGTCTCCTCGCCGCAGACATAGGCGCCGGCACCGACGCGCACCTCGAGATCGAAGCTTTGGGTAGACCCGCCGATATTCGCGCCGAGATAGCCGCCGCGCTTGGCCGTCGCGATCGCCGCGTTCATCGCCTCGACGGCGTGCGGATATTCGCTGCGGATGTAGATGTAGCCTTTGGTCGCGCCGACCGTGATCGCCGCGATGGTCATGCCCTCGATGACCAGGAAGGGATCGCCCTCCATGATCATGCGGTCGGCGAAGGTGCCGCTGTCGCCTTCGTCGGCGTTGCAGACGATGAATTTGCGGTCCGCCTTGGCTTGCGCGACCGTCTTCCACTTGATGCCGGTCGGGAAGCCGGCGCCGCCGCGGCCGCGCAGTCCGGACGCGGTCACTTCGTTGAGGATTGCATCCGGGCCGAGCGAGAGCGCGCGCTCCAGGCCCTTGTAACCGCCATGGGCGCGGTAATCCTCGAGCGAGCGCGGATCGATCACGCCGCAGCGGGTGAAGGTGAGCCGGGTCTGGCGCTTGAGCCAGGGCATCTCGTCCGCGACGCCGAGCCTCAGGGGGTGCTGTCCGTTGCTCGCCATGGAATCGAACACGGAGGAGACATCCTCCGGGCTGACCGGTCCGTACGCGACACGACCCTTGAGGGTCGCCACCTCGACCATCGGCTCCAGCCAGCACAGTCCGCGTGAGCCGGTCCTGACGATCTCGATCGGCTGGCCGCGCTTCTCCGCAGCCTGCTCGAACGCTGTAGCCACATCGTCGGCGCCGACGGCAATCGCAGCCGCATCGCGGGGAACGAATATCCGCATCTTCATCGCTGTGCCTCCGCAACCAGCGCATCGAGGCGCTTCTCATCGAGCCGGCCGACGAGGCGGCCATCAAGCATTGCGGACGGGGCAGTCGCGCAGAGGCCGAGGCAGTAGATCGGCTCCAGCGTCACCCGGTCATCGGCGGTGGTGTTGCCCAGGCAGACGCCGAGCTTCGCCTCGGCGCGTGCGGCCAGCGCATCGCCGCCAGCTGCCTGGCAGGCTTCCGCGCGGCAGAGTTTGAGGACGTGGCGGCCGGCGGGCTTGTGGCGGAAATCGTGGTAGAAGGTAAACACGCCATGAACCTCGGCGCGCGACAGGTTGAGCGCCTGCGCGACCATCGGGATGGCGGCTTCCGGGACATAGCCGAAGGCCTCTTGCAGGGCATGGAGGATAACCAGCGTCGCGCCCTCCTGTCCGGCATGTTCGGCGATGATCTCAGCGCCGCGCGTTTCGTCCCAAGGCTCGTGAATCCCCGTCATTCTTCATTCTCAATCAGAGGGTGACCGACCTCTCCATGAGTATTTGGAATCGTTCAAGAATCAATAAAGCTGTCTCATGCTGCGATCGGGAATTCGCATCGATCGGTCGTTGCAATTGGGTGATACGAAAATCGAATGATTGTGCCCGCCGCGGCCCGTTTTCGCGTGTTGGAGGGAGCTGGCCGTGATAGCTTGCATGCCACGACAGAATCCCGGGGGAATAGCGGTTGCTCGACAAGCTTGAACTTCTGCTGGCGCTCGCCAAGGAGCGGCATTTCGGACGCGCCGCGGAGGCCTGCGGCGTCACCCAGCCGACGATGTCGACCGGGCTGAAGCAGCTCGAGGAGATTCTCGGCGTCATGCTGGTCCAGCGCGGCTCGCGCTTCCAGGGCTTTACGCCCGAAGGCGAGCGGGCGCTCGACTGGGCGCGGCGCATCGTCGGTGACGCCCGCGCCATGCGCGACGAGATCAACGGGCTGAAGCACAAGCTCTCCGGCGAGATCCGCATCGCGGCGATCCCGACCGCGCTCGGCATGGTGGCCTCGCTGACGACGCCATTCCGCGCCAAGCATCCGGAGGTGCGTTTCCGCATCCAGTCGACCACGTCGTCCGAGGTGCTGGGGCTTCTCGAAAATCTCGAGGTTGATGCCGGGCTGACCTATATCGAGAACGAGCCGATCGGCAAGGTGCGCACCATCCCGCTCTACAACGAGAGCTATCGCCTCCTGACCGCGCCGGATGCGATGTTCGGCGACCGCGAGACAGTGACCTGGGCGGAGGTCGGCAAGGTGCCGCTCTGCCTCCTGACGCCGGACATGCAGAACCGCCGCATCATCGACCGCGCGTTGCGCTCGGTGAATGCCGAGGCGACGCCGACGTTGACGTCGAACTCGCTGCTGGTGCTGTTCACCCATGTGAAGACCGGGCGCTGGGCGAGCGTGATGCCGGCGAAGCTTGCCGAGACGCTCGGTCTTGCCGATACCGTCCGCTCGATCCCGATCATCGATCCCGAGGTCAACTACAGCATTGGCCTCGTGATCCCGCAGCGCGACCCGATGACGCCGCTGATCGCCGCGCTCGTCAACGTCGCGCGCGAGGTTGCGCCGACGCTGCGATCCTGATCGGGGTCAGGCCGCCGCGGGGATCCTGGCTGCGGCCTTGTTGGCATCGCGCGGCAGCGTGACGCGCACGACGGTGCCGACGTCGATCTTCGAGCGCAGCCGCATCGTGCCGCCATGCAGTTGGGCGAGCGAGCGGGCGATCGCAAGCCCCAGGCCCGAGCCGTGATAGGTCTTGGTGAGCTGGCTCTCGACCTGCTCGAAGGGCCGGCCGAGCCGCGTCAGCGAATGCGGGGCGATGCCGATGCCGGTGTCGGCGATCATCAGCACGACCTTGTCCTCGAGCTGCCGGCTGCGCACCACGATGCGGCCGCCGTCGGGCGTGAACTTCACGGCGTTGGACAGGAGGTTGACGATGATCTGCTTGGTGGCGCGGCGGTCGGCGACGACCGAGATGATGCTTTCGATGTCGGCGTCTAACGTCAGGTTCTTGTCCTGCGCACGGCCCGAGACCACCCGCAGCGATTCCGCCAGCGTGCGCGACAGGTCGAGCTCCTCCATGTCGAGCTTCATGCGGCCGGCCTCGATCTTGGACATGTCGAGGATGTCGTTGATGACCTCCAGCAGATAGTGACCGCTGGTGAGGATGTCCTGGCAGTATTCCTGGTACTTCTCGTTGCCGAGCTCGCCGAACATGCCGCTTCCCATGACCTCCGAGAAGCCGATGATCGCGTTCAGGGGCGTGCGCAGCTCGTGGCTCATATTGGCGAGGAATTTCGACTTGGTCTGGTTGGCTTCCTCGGCGCGGGTCTTTTCGCGCTGGTATTTTTCGGCGAGATCGGCGAGCTCGTTGGTCTGGCGCTCCAGCGCCGCCTGCGAGCGCTTCAGGTCGATGACGGTGGCGCGCAGGCGCAGATCGTTGTCGACGAGCTTCTGCTCGTGCTCCTTGATGCGCGTGATGTCGGTGCCGACCGAGACGTAGCCGCCGTCCTTGGTACGGCGCTCGCTGATGTGCAGCCAGCTGCCGTCGTCGAGCTGCGCCTCGAAGGTGCGGGCGCCCGGTCCCTGATTGGCGGTCTCGTTGTGGCGCGTGCGCACCTCCGGCATGCGGCCGACCTCGAGCACGGTCTCGTAGGAGGTGCCGGGGATGACGGCTGAGTCCGGCAGCCTGTGCAGGCGCTGGAAGTGCGAGTTGCAGAGCACCAGACGGTCGCTGTTGTCCCACAGCACGAACGCTTCCGGGATCGTCTCGATGGCGTCGCGCAGCCGCAGGTCGGCTTCCACCGTGCGTTCGGCAAGGCTCTTCTGCTCGGTGATGTCGACCGCGATGCCGATCAGATGCATGGCGGAATCGCCCGTGGCGCGCGTGCGCTCGCAGCGCACGCGGAGCCAGATCCAGTGGCCGTCGACATGCTGCATGCGGAAGCTCTGGTCGATGTGGTCGATCTGGCCCGAAATCAGCTGGTCGGCGATCGCGAACAGGTCGATGTCGTCCGACTTCACCAGCGCATTGACCTCGCCGAAGGTGAGGAGCTCGTTGCGGCCGTCGAGGCCCAGCATCGAAAACATCGACTGCGACCAGAAGATCTTGCCGCGGGAAAGATCCCAGTCCCAAAGGCCGCAGCGCCCGCGGTTGAGCGCGGTGTCGATCCGGCCGCGCACGGCGTCGTTGATCAGGTCGCCCTCGCGGGCGCGGGTCGACTGCCAGTGGAAGGCGAAGCCGAGAATCAGGACGACGAAGCCGGTGGTCGCCGACAGCGTCACCGAGAGCGCGGCATCCGAGCCCCAGATCGGCTCGTTGCGCTCCTGGATCACCGTGACCTGACCGGGCAGCGACTTGATCGGCCGCGAGATCGCCATCGCGCTGTTGCCGCTGGGCAGCGTCAGATCGGAGACGTCGTTCTGTTGCGGCGGCGTTGCCACCAACTGCGCGGTGGTGATCGCATCGAGCAGGCGGTCGTTGCCGGCCGGGTCGGTGTCGACGGGAATGCGGGCAAGGATGCGGCGGTCGGTGCCGACGGAGGTGACGATGACGTGGCGGCCCGAGGCTGTGCCCCAGGAGGGAATGAGTTCGGGCAACAGCGTCGGCAGACGCTCGATGTTCTTCTGCCGATCCATGCGCACCGAGGCGAGGCGATCGATGCGCTCGGCGAGCAGGTCGGCGAGCGCCTGGATGTCGTGCTTGATCACCTGGCGCTTCTGGCGGGTCTGGTCGACGACCTGGACGAAGGCGCCGAGACAGATGGTGATGAGGAAGGCGATGATGAGAGTAGGCACAGCGCGCCGGAGCGCCGGCTCGGCGATCAGGAGCCGGTGGTAGGCCGGTTTCGCGATCGATTGCGCCAATCCCTTGATCGAATCGGATTGGACGCACGCGCTCGCGGCGTCTGCGCGCGGCATGCCTTCGGCCCCCAGAGATATTGCTGCACCACAACTCGGAATGAAGCCCCCGCTCGCTTCCGAATCACAGCGATTTGAATCCAGTTTTCGCGGGCTGTCGAGAGTCAACGAATCGTTAACGCGAAATAATTCTTATCCAATGGAGAGTTTGCGCGACGATCGTCCGCAATCTTGCGCGCGCGGGGAGTCCGAAACGGGAACGTGTGACTCTTCGCGCGCTTGTTCATGCGCGCGGCGGCTCGGCGTGACTGATCACGCGCTTCACGCTCGGGAAGGCGCGCCGCAGCGCGCGCTCGATCTCGTCGACATGCTCATGCACCTTGATCACGCTCATCGACGGCGTGGCGCGGCAGTGGAAGTTGACGATCTCGCCGGCATCGGTGTTGCGCACGCGCACATTATGGATGTCGTGGATCTCGCTATCAGCGGCAAAGCCGGTCAGCGCGGCTGCAATGGCCTGCACCCGTTCCGCCGGCGCGTCGACGCCGAACGGCAGCTCCGGCTGGAGCGGCTCGATATGGACGTCGACTTCCACATCCTCGCCGAACTCCTCCTGGATGTTGCGCTCCAGCGTATTGGCGACGTCGTGGGCGGCGATCAGCGGCATCCCGGCGTCGACCTCGAGATCGATGCCGACGATGAGCTTGGCGCCGAGATCGTGCACGGTGACGTGATGGATGGCAAGGCCCGAATTGCGCGCGATCACCATGATGCGGTCGCGCACGGTCTCGTTGTCGCGCGCCACGGGGACCGCGGTGAAGGTGAGGTCGGCATCGCCGAACGCCTTGGCGACGGCGGCTTGAGCGTTGCGCTTGATGTCCTCGACGCGGTCGATCGGATAGGTCCGCGGTACTTTTGCGATGGTGTCGATGAAATAGGTCGCGCCGACCATGCGCACGCGAAGGCGCTCGACGTCGAGAACGCCGGGCACGCTTTTGATCACGGCCGTGGCCTTCTCCAGCGCGCCCACCGGCGCGCGGTCGACCAGCGTCTGCACCGTGGAGCCCGCCATGCGCAGGCCGAGAGCTGCGATCATCACGGCGACGGCGGCGGCCGCTGCGGCGTCGCCCCACCAGAAGCCGAGGGCGGCGAGGATGAGGCCGGCGATGACGGCGAACGAGCCCAGCACGTCGGAGGCAAAATGCAGCGCGTCGGCCGCGAGCGCCTGGCTCCGCGTCTCCCGCGCGGCGCGATGCAGCGCCCGGGCGCGCCAGAGATTGACGACGATGTCGATCACCAGCACGACGAAGGGCACGGCCGAGATGGTCGGGGGCGGCGAGCCCTCGCGGATGCGGCTATAGGCCTCGACCAGGATGCCCCCGGCCAGCACGTAGAGCAGGGCGGTGACACCGAGCGCGGAGACGCTCTCGAGCTTGCCATGGCCGTAATGATGCTCGTCGTCCGCAGGCTTGTCGGACACCCGCACCACCGCCCAGGTGATGATGGTCGCGACCAGGTCGATCGAGGAATGCAGGGCCTCCGAGATCAGCGCCAGCGAGCCGATCGCGATCCCGACCACGAATTTGGCCGCCGCCATGCCGCCGCTGGCGAAGATGGAGATCGCGGCGACCGATGTCTTGCTGTGCTGTGCTGTCATGGCCGGGGATTTAGCAGCCCGCGACGTAACATCAAGCCGCGGTCCACAGGTGTAGTCGCGACTGAGTTGCAGGAGCGATGCCGGCTCCGTCATTCCGGGGCGATGCGAAGCATCGAACCCGGAATCTCGAGCTTCCGGGCTCGCCCTTCGGGCGCCCCGGAATGACGGTCACCCCTCACAGCGTCACGACGATCTTGCCGAGATGCTTGTTGGCCTCCATGTGCGCGAACGCCTCATCGATGTCGCCAAAGGCAAACACCTTGTCGATCGGCAGCTGCAGCTTGCGGGCTTCCACCGCACTCCAGATGTCCTTGCGAACCTCCTCGAAAATCTCGCGGATCTCCTCGATGGTGCGGGTGCGGAAGGTGACGCCGATATAGTTGATGCGGCGTGCTGCGTGCAGGTCGAAATTGAAGTCGGCATGGGTGCCGCCGAGCCGGCCGACATTGACGATGCGGCCCTTCACCCTGGTGGCGGCAAGGTTCTGGCTCGCGACCTTGCCCGAGACCTGGTCGACGACGAGGTCGACGCCTTCGCCGCCGGTTGCCTTCAGCACCTGGTCGACCCAGCCGGGGTCGGAGGAGTCGATCGCGAGATCGGCGCCGTAGTCGGTAAGCCGGCTGCGGCGATGGGCATCCGTCGACGAACCGATCACGACCTTCGCGCCCTTGAGCTTGGCGATCTGCATCGCCATCAGGCCGACGCCGGAGCTTGCGCCCTGGATCAGGACGGATTGGCCCGGCTGCACGCCGCCGACCGTGACGACGGCGTTGTGCATGGTCGCAAGCGCGACGGGCAGGGTGGCGGCTTCCTCGAAGTTCATGTTCGAGGGGGCGCGGAACAGGCGGCCGTGATCGGCGAGCGTGTACTCCGCGAACGCAGCGGCGCCCGAGCCCATGATGCGGTCGCCGACCTTCACCCCCTTCGCGTCGGACCCGAGGGCTGCGACTTCACCGGCCCATTCCATGCCGAGCACGGTGCCGACCCCGCCGGATGCGCCATGGGCGTGGCCCTTGCGCATGCCGGTGTCGGCGCGGTTGAGCGCGCAGGCGCGGACGTGGACCAGCACCTGCGTGCCTTTTGGCGTTGGTTGAGCAACGTCGGAAATCGCAGCCCCGTTAGGGCCATAGACGTAGGCCTTCATGTGTTACTCTCTCGCGCTTGATGCACTTGTTTAAGCGACGGCGGTGCCACTTCGCCTCTCCCCGCACGCGGGGAGAGGCCGGATCGCATCGCCAGATGCGATCCGGGTGAGGGGGAGCTTCCGCGAGTCTTTCTGTCACCGACATCGCGGAGATAGCCCCTCACCCCAACCCTCTCCCCGTAAGAACGGGGAGAGGGAGAGCACCTTCGGCGCCCGGGACAGCGTTGCTCAAATCCTCACAGATCCTATTCCGCAGCCTGCGCCGCCGGTTGAACGATCATGCCTTCGAGCCGGTTCCTGATGATGGCTTCCGCCTCGCGCACGATGCGCAAGATGAGCTCGGCGCAGCTCGGGATGTCCTGGATCAGGCCCTGCACCTGGCCGGCCGACCAGATGCCTTCGTCCGAATTGCCCGACGCATAGACCATCTTGCCGCGGGCGCCCGCCACCAGCTCGCGGATGTCCTCGAACCTGGCGCCTTCCTTCTCCATGGCGACGACCTTGGTGGAGATCGCGTTCCTGGCGACGCGCGAGGTGTTGCGCATGGTGCGGAAGATCAGCTCGGTCTCGCGCTCGTCATTGGCGACGATCTTCTCCTTGATGAGCTGGTGGATCGGGCTCTCTTTGGTCGCCATGAAGCGGGTGCCCATGTTGATGCCGTCGGCGCCGAGTGCCAGCGCGGCCACGAGGCCCCGCGCATCGGCAAAGCCGCCCGAGGCGATCATGGGGATATTGACCTTGTTGGCGGCGGCCGGGATCAGGATCAGGCCGGGCGTGTCGTCCTCGCCGGGATGGCCGGCGCACTCAAAGCCGTCGATCGAGATGGCGTCGACGCCCATCCGCTCGGCCGAGAGGGCATGGCGGACGCTGGTGCATTTGTGCACGACCTTGACGCCGTGCTTCCTGAATTCGTCGACATGCTCCTGCGGCTTGTTGCCGGCGGTCTCGACCACCTTGATGCCGGCTTCGATGATCGCAGCGCGGTATTCGGCGTAAGGCGGCGGCTTGATCGCGGGCAGGATGGTGAGGTTGACGCCGAACGGCTTGTCGGTGAGGTCGCGGCAGCGCGCGATCTCGCGTGTCAGATCCTCCGGCGTCGGCTGGGTCAGCGCCGTGATGAAGCCGAGTGCGCCGGCGTTCGCGACCGCCGCCACGAGCTCGGCGCGCCCCACCCACTGCATGCCGCCCTGGACGATCGGATGCTCGACCCCGACCAGCTCGGTGAAGCGTGTCTTCAGCATGGTGCCCTCTGTTTCCTCGGGCGCGTGATTGGCCCTGTTATCGATTGATTTCGGCGGCAGGATGCCGCCCGGTCCGGCAAAAGTCTATTCGCAGCAAGTGCGGCCAGGGCAGGGCGATCATGCGAGAGGCGGGGGACGATTCCGCGTGGCGGATAATCTTGTTCGAAGTACCAGACCCGTCATCCTGAGGCGCTCGCGCAGCGAGCCTCGACGGATGAACGGCCCGGATGCCGCCATTTCCGATTGTGCTGCGCTCCATCCGGGTTACGCGGCGCTTCACCTGTCGGCACTCAGGCGGAAATTCATCTCGATCTTCGCAGGCGACCCACCGATCCCGGGACGCCATGGCGAATAGCCCTGCGTGGGATCGGGATCGCGGGAGAGGTCGAGCCGCCAAGTCTCGGTCGGCGTGTTGGGAAGAGTCAGGATGACCTCGCGCCGGCCCGTCTTGTAAGACAGCGCTGCGGTCGCGAGGATCACCTTGCGATCGCCGTCGTGACCGTACCAGCCCTCGCTCAAGGTGACGGGCGCGAAGCCGTGGTTTTCGTCGACATAGATCTGCACGTCGGCCTTGTCAGCCGGCAAGGCCATGCCGGGCGGCAGGCGGAATTGCAGCTCGAGCGTCATGAAGCCGTGCGTGAGGTAGGGCGAGCGGATCAGCTCGTACCAGCCCCAATAGGCGAGGCCCGCTACGATCAGCACGATGGTCACGGCAAAGGGGTATGAGATGTGCGTCCGGCTCGCCGCGCCCGGTACCGCCGCATCGGCCGACGGCATGCTCTCGCGGACGAGACCGAACCTCGTGAACAGCCAGACGCCGGCGATGAATCCGACGAGGCCACCAAAGGGTCCGATGTTGAAGAACGCGCCCATCGCGATGCCGCCATCGCGGTCCGGGCCGGACAGCAGCACGACCAGCGCGGCAAGGCCGGACCAGCCGGCGAGCGCGCCGAGGAGACCGGAGAGGAGGCCGAGGATGAAGGACATGGAGGGGGCGCGATAAAGTGCTTGCGGTGAGCGGCGACTATGTTGTCGCTCCGTCAAGCGTCCGGGTTCGAGCCGCAAGACCCGAAAGCGCGTCATTCAGGGCTCGCGCTTCGCGCGCCCCGTATGAACGCGCGCTACTGCTCCGGCGCGAGCTGGACCATCTGGCGGCCGGCGTTGATTTCCTTCAGTTTGGTGACGTACTCCTCGGGGCGCTGCCAGCGCATGGGGACCTTCAGTCCCATGTAGCCCGCGATGTTGCCGATGAAGCCCGTGCAGTTCATGGTCTCGGCGTTCCAGAGCGGCGAGGAGTCCTGCAATTTCCTGATGTAGGCGAACACCCGCTTGGCGTCGGCCTCGTTCAGATAGACGCGGTAGCTCGCCGTCAGATATTCCGGATCGAGATCGCCATAGCTCGCGCCGGTCTCCGATGGGACCGGAATGACATGGCCGAGCATATAGGTGAGCGTGTCGCCCGCGGGCGTCAGGCCTGCGACTTCGACCGCACGCTCGCTGGTCTTGCCGTACCAGACGAAGGCATGTCCCCAGCTCGCCGCGGTCCTTGCCCTGAAGTCCACGTAGTATGGGCCCTTTGCCTGACCAGGCTTCGGCCGGGCAGGCGCGTCACGGGACGCAAGCGCATTCGCGTCAGCGATGCGCTTGCGCGCCTCATGGGCGGAAGCCGACTGGATCGTGCAAACGAGCGAGAGGACTGCGCATCCCGCGAGGAGACGCAATCCCGATCTCAGACGTGTGATTGCCACGCTTCGCCTTTCAGCCGCCGACAAAAGCAGTTTTGGAGACGCGTGAGGCTTTAGTAGCGCGACACGATCGGGCCGGGCGCCTTGCCGATCGGAGCCTTTCCAATTGGCGATTTGCCGATCGGCATCTTCCCGATCGGAGCCTGCGCCGGCGGATAGACGGGCTGCCGGTGCGGTAGATCCGCAGCGCTCGCGGCCGTCACCAGGGCAAGCGTTGCCCCCACTGCAATCACGATTTTCTTCACTGGTAGTTCCCCTTTGAGATCAGACAAAGCACGGCCGTAGCCTGCCGCGCTCCCCAAGCGGTCGAAGATGGGCGTCGGAATGCGTCCACAGTGCGGCGAACGCGCGGCGCGTTGGAGGAATATGTTTGCTGTGCCCGACACGTCACATGCGCGTGGTGATCGCAGGATGGGTTTCGCAGGAACTCAAACCATCTCGCGTCGGCCAAAGTCGTCTGGTCGCGCGATCAGAGCGCCGCCACCTGTGTGCCGACGGACTCGAACAGGTCGTACAGGCAGAGGGCGCCCATGACAAAAAGCAGCCACAGCGCGATGGCGATGGGAAGTCCGATCATGATGCCGCGAAACACGTTCACGTTGATCTCCGTGCCTTGGCTCCATGCTAGGCGCGGAGAGCGTGCAATCCAGTCGCCCGTTTGGACTAATCACCCTGTGTGGTCGTTGACCGTTTTCGACGCCGTCAGGTCCCGTCTCCCGGATGTCGCTTCCGCCTTCGCTCTTTGAGCTACGGCGGACAAGTCGCTCATCCGGGCTTCGACGTATCAGCTACAGTCGAAACTCGTTGGTCAGCTCGCCGATGCCGTCGATTGCGACGGTCACGGTGTTGACGGGCTCCTTCATCACGCCGACGCCGACGGAGGTGCCCACCGCAATGAGGTCGCCCGGAAGCAGGGTCATGTCGTGCGAGATCTTGCTGACCAGCTCCTGCGCGGTGAAGATCATGTCGGAGATCGGATAGTTCTGCCGCTCCGCGCCGTTGAGGATGGTACGCACGACGAGCTTTGCTGGATCGAGGCCGGTTACGATCACCGGGCCGAACGGGCCGTAGTCGTCGATGCCCTTGGCGCGGGCCCATTGCGCGAAAGTCGGATCGCGGGTGAGGATGTCGTTGGCGGTGATGTCGTTGACGCAGGTGTAGCCGAAGATGAAGGCGTCGGCCTCGGCTTTCGAAACGCGGCTGCAGGTTCTGCCGATGACGATGCCGAGCTCGCCTTCATACGTGGTCTTGCCGTCATAGGAGGAAGGGCGGCGGATCACGGCGCCGGGCGTTGTGATGCTGGTGGTTGCCTTCAACAGATACAGCGGCTCCGGCGGCTCGGGCTGATTGAGCTTTGCGGCGAGCGCGTGAAAATTGTTCCAGAGCGCGACGATCTTGCTCGGCGCGCACGGCGCGAGCAGCTCCACTGCGTCGAGCGCCAGCACTTTGCCATTCGGTGCGTTGCGGCCGAACATCTCACCGTCATGCACGGCGATGCCGTTTGGCGTGAGCGTTCCGAATCCCGTCGCGCCATTATTGCGGAAGCGGAGCCATTTGTTCGGGCCGGCCGCGCTCATCACGCCACCGCCTTGGTTTCGGCAGGCGCCGTGACGCCGTCATAAAGGCCGGCGATCCGGGCGCGCTGAGTGACCATGGCGAGCACGGAATCGAGCGCGGGCGTGGCTATCCTGGTCATGCGGCCCATCTCCTGGACCACGGTGACGAGCGGATCGATCTCCATCGGTCGGCCGCGCTCGAGGTCCTGGAGCATCGAGGTCTTGTGCGCGCCGACCTTGCGGGCGCCCTCGATGCGGCGCTCGACGTCGACCCGGAACTTGACGCCAAAGGTCTCGGCGATCGCCTGCGTCTCCAGCATGACTGCGCGCGACAGCGCACGCGTGGCAGGATCGGTGCAGATCACGTCGAGAGTTGCATGGGTCAGCGCGCTGATCGGGTTGAAGCAGACATTGCCCCAGAGTTTCAGCCAGATCTCGTCGCGGATGCGGTCGAGCACCGGCGCCTTCATGCCGGCGGCGACGAAGAGATCGGCAAGGCGCTGCACGTCGGGCGTGATCTCGCCCGAGGGCTCGCCGAGCGGGAAATTGTTGCCGTAGACGTGGCGGATCACGCCGGGCGCCTCGATCTCGGTGGCGGGATAGACGATGCAGCCGATGGCGCGCTCGGCACCCAGCTCGCGCCACTGCCGGCCTCCGGCATCGATGCTCTCGAGCGTGGAGTTCTCGTAACTTCCGCCGTGCTTGTAGAAGTACCAATAGGGGATGCCGTTCACCGCGGTGACGATGCGGGTACGCGGCCCCAGCAGCGGCTGCATCTTCTCGATCACGCCGGTGATCGAATGCGCCTTCAGCGTGACGATGACATAGTCCTGCACGCCGAGCTCGGCCGCGTTGTCGGTGCAGCGCGGATGCACCACGTGCTCCTCTCCGTCCATCAGCAGTGTGAGGCCGCGCTCGCGCATGGCGGCGAGGTGAGGGCCGCGCGCAACGAGGCTGACGTCGGCGCCGGCGCGCTTAAGCTGCACTCCAAGATATCCGCCGATCGCGCCGGCGCCGTAGATGCAGATCTTCATGAAATCCTCGCAGAGGGGGAGCTGAATCGGGATTTTGGGCACGAAAGGTCCAGGCCGGCTCGGATGGTCCGAGCCGGGGCCGGAAGTCGCAGGGGAAGTAGTTCAGCCCGTCAGGCCGCGTGCGGCGTGGTGATCTCGTCGACGGCGGCGGCGATGTCGCGCATGCTGATGACGGAGACGAGGCTGTAGTCGTCGATCACAGGCAGGTGCCGGATGTGGTGCCGGTTCATCAGATGCCGCACGTGCTCGATCGTGTCGCTCGAGGTGCAGGAGACGAGCTGCTGCACCGAGATGAGCTGGGAGACCTTGACGTTGACGCTGTTTGCACCGTGCTCGGCGACGGCGCGCACCACGTCGCGCTCGGTGAACATGCCGACCGCGGTGTTGCCCTCGGACCGGACGACGTCCTTGACCACCAGCGCGCTGATGTTGTTGGCGCGCATCAGCTTCGCGGCAATACCCACCGTTTCGTTCATACGCACGGTCACGACGCGCGACGTCTTCTTGCGCAGAATGTCTCCGACCAGCATTGCAACCTCCCTGGGTAAACGATGTGAAGATATTCTGGTATACATTATGCCAATCGTCAAGCGTTGGATTTGGCACATCCGAAAAATCTTGCGGCAGCAATGCTGACGTTTCGCATGCACCAACCGGCAAAAAGAAAGGGGCGCAATACTGCGCCCCTTTTGGTCGATGCGAAAGCTTTTGCTGTTGCTACGCCGTCTCGGTCTTGGCGTTGCCCGTTGCGGTGTCCGTTGCGGTCGCTTCCTTGCCGAGGATGAAGGAGCGCCGCAGCGGCTTGATCACGAACACCGCCATCAGTGCCGCCGTCGCGTTCAGCGCGACTGCAATGACGAACACCGACTTCCAGCCATAGGTCGCCGAGATCACGCTTGCGAGCGGCACCAGCAACGAGGCGGTACCCTTCGCAGTGTAGAGCATGCCGTTGTTGGTGGTTGCGAACTTCGAGCCGAAGGTGTCGCCGCAGGTTGCGGGGAACAGCGAGTAGATCTCACCGAACACGCCAAAGTACACCGCCGTCGCCAGCACGAAGACAACAGGCACGTGGCCATAGGCCGACAGCGTCAGCAGCATCAGAGCGGCCGTGCCGAAGGCGATGAACATGGTGTGCTCGCGGCCGATATTGTCGGAGACCCAACCGAAGAACGGACGACCGAAACCGTCGAAGATGCGGTCGAGCGAGATCGCGAAGGTCAGCGCCGCCATCTGGAAGCCGGCAAGCGTGACCGGCGTGTTGGCGATGTTGAAGTCGTGCGCGATCGGCGCGATCTGGGCCGCGGTCATCAGGCCGCCGGAGGCGACCATCACGAAGACCACGTACATCACCCAGAAAATGGGGCTGCGCAGCACCTGCGGCGGCGTGAAGTCGATCTTGGTCTGCGGCAGGTTGAGCTTCTTCTTCCTCGGCGGCACGAAGATCGACGGCGGCTGGATGAAGAAGGCGAGCACGAAGACGATCACGCCCTGGCCGATGCCGAAGGTGAAGAACGCGGTCTGGTAGCCGCTGGAGGCGATCATGCTGGCGATCGGCACCACGGTGATCGCTGCGCCCGCGCCGAAGCCTGCGGCAGTCGCGCCGGCGGCAAGGCCGCGACGGTCGGGGAACCATTTCAGCGCGTTGCCGACGCAGGTGCCGTACACCGCGCCCGCGCCCATGCCGCCAACGACCGCAGCGGCGTAGAGGAAGGTGAGCGAGTCAGCGTAGGAGTTGAGCACCCAGGACAGCGCGATCATCACGCCGCCGAACATGATCACGATGCGCGGGCCGTATTTGTCGACGAACCAAGCCTCGATCGGCACCAGCCAGGTTTCGGTCACCACGAAGATCGTGAAGGCGAGCTGGATCGCGGCGCGACCCCAGTGATGCTTGGCGTCGATCGGATCGACGAACAGCGTCCAGCCATATTGCAGGTTCGCGATCATCGCCATGCAGACGATGCCCATCACGAGCTGGAGCCAACGGAAACCACTTCGAAGAGGCGCGGCCGTGACGGCGCCGTCCGTGCTGGAAATCATCAACAACCTCCCAAGGCGCTGCCTGTTGTTACCCGGCGTCGGCAAGACGACGGAGTGTCGCAAATATTGTGGCGTATGGTCGCAAGCGCGGCGCGGAGCTTGGTATACCATATCCCAGAATGCAAGCCCTATCTTGCGGTGCGTCGCAGCAAAATGCGCTGGTTCATTCGGATTATACGAAGTCTGAACTATTCTCTAAAAACGAAACGCCCGGCCCCAAAGGGCCGGGCGCAGTGCGCGAGATTTGAGAAATGAGGGCTTAGGCGGACGCCTGCGCGACCACCGTCTTGCGCCAGGGTTTCAGCACCAGGATCGCAAGCAGCGAGGCAAGGATATTGGCGCCGGCCGCGATGATGAACACATTGTCCCAATGGCCCGAGGTCTGCTGCACATAGTTGGCCACGGGAACAAGGAGTGCCGCCGTGCCCTTCGCAGTGTAGAGCAGACCCGCATTTGTGGTCGCGAACTTTGCGCCGAACGTGTCGGTGCAGGTCGAGGGGAACAGCGAGTAGATCTCGCCCCAGGCGAAGAACACGAAGCCCGACAGCAGCACGAACCAGACGGGATCGTGGCCCCAGAGGTAGAGCATCCAGATGCCGACGCCTTCCATGCCGAAGGCGATGAACATCGTGTTCTCGCGGCCGATCATGTCGGAGATCCAGCCGAAGAACGGACGCGTCAGGCCGTTGAGCACACGATCGATCGTGGCTACGAACGTCACCGCCGTCATGGTCATGCCGACGAGCGTGACCGGAATGGCGTCGACCTTCCAGTCGACCGCGATGGGTTTGAGGTTCGCCGTCACCATCAAGCCGCCGGCGCCGACGATCATGAACATGAAGTACATCAGCCAGAAGATCGGCTGGCGCAGCACTTCGGTCGGCTGATAGTTGCGGCGGCTCTGCACGAGCGCGGCATTCTGCACCACACTCGGCACCTGGCCCGGCTTTGGCGCGAACAGGAAGAAGGCGAGAATGCAGATGATGATGCCTTGGCCGAGGCCGAAATAGAGGAAGGTGGACTGGAATCCGCTGTCCTTGATCATTGCCTGGATCGGCGCGACCGTGAGCGCGGAGCCAGCGCCGAAGCCCGCCGCGGTGAGGCCCGCGGCAAGACCGCGCTTGTCCGGAAACCATTTCAGCGCATTGCCGACGCAAGTGCCGTAGACGGCGCCTGCGCCGATGCCCGCGATGATCATGCCGAGATAATAACCGTTGAGCGTGGTCGCCTGGGCGTTGATCACCCAGCCGATCGCGCAGAGCACGCCGCCGACGAGCACGACGATGCGTGGACCGTATTTGTCGACGAACCATCCCTCGACCGGCACGAGCCAGGTTTCGAACAGCACGAATAACGTAAAGGCCCATTGGATCGAGGCGCGATCCCAGCCGAATGTTTTCTGGATGTCGGGGACGAAGAACGTCCATCCGTATTGGTAGTTCGCGATCATCACCATCGCGGCGACCCCGATCGCGAGTTGAGCCCAGCGATAGGTGTCGCTGACGCGTGCCGCTGTGGGCGCCGCTGCTTGCACCATGTCCGTCATGAATCCTCCAGAGGCGCTTCTCTTTCTTGTGAGCGCTGTAGAGGCATTCTTGTATTCATTATGCCAAGCATCAAGCGCCCGACGGCTCGCCGTGCGCTTATGCCGCAACCTGCTTGAATCGAGGTCGCGTAACGAGCCGTATGCGCAAATAGAAATGGCCCCGCGGAGAGGGGCCATTCATCGAAAGTAGCAATTCGGCAGATTTAGACTCGGCGCGACAATTCGACGCGCTGAAGGTTTCAAAGGCCGAAGCGTGGCTGATCGCCGTTGCGGATGGAGATCTCGGCGCTCGCCATCAACAGGCGGTCGATCGCGGCCACGAGGCGGCTGATCAGAGAGCTGGAGGGCTGGAGCGCGACGGCGGCGGACTTGGACATCGGAAGTTCCCTTTCTCGAGACGGTCAGTACTGCTGTCTCATCTTCGAAGGGAAACTTATGTATACCAGATGCCAGAAACAATCGTTTTGTTTGCATGGCAGCATTCGATATCCTGCATTGCAACATAATCATTCCCTGAAGCGGCCGTTGCGGGCATAAAGATGCGAAAAACGGAGCCAAACCGGGCCTTTTCCGTCGCTGCAGCCATCTCGAGGCCCGATTGCCACCACTCCGGTTGACGCCGTGGAGCGACAGGGTCTTTATTGGCCTGACGGGGATGTGCGATCTCCCCGTGAGGCGACATGCCCAAGAATCGCGTCCTCACTCCTCAAGGACGCCGCATGTCAGCACACCCTCCGATCTCACCTGACAAACGATCTCGACTTGCCGGCAGCACGTTCGTGCCGGCGCATGTTGGGGCGCGCCGTCTCCGCAGAGCCGCGCCTGTTGCCCTGGGGCAGGACACAACCAGGAGAACAATCATGCGCAAATCCATCACCTCTTGTGCGGCACTGCTGTTGATGGCGGTCAGCGGATTTCCGCTCGCGCGCACCCAGGCGCAGGACGTCGACTGGCAAAAGGTCGATGACACGCTGGGCCGAAAGCCGGCTGTTGCCGGCGACGTGCATCGTTACGGCTTTCCGCGCAGCGATCTTGCCGTGACGCTCGACGGCGTGACGATCAAGCCCGCGCTCGCGCTCGGCGGCTGGGTCGCGTTCAAGCCCGCGCATGGCGGCGCGATGATTATGGGCGATCTGGTGCTGCTCGAATCCGAGATCAATCCGGTGATGGCGAAGATGATCGCGGGCGGGCTCGAGATATCAGCCGTGCACAATCATTTGCTGCGCGCGAGCCCGGCAACATTCTACATGCATGTCGCCGGACACGGCGATCCCGCCAGACTCGCCGCGGCCATCCACGATGCGCTCGTCGAGAGCAAGACGCCGCTCACCGTCGCGGCGCCGTCGAGCCCTCAGCCCGCAGTCGATCTTGATACGGCGCAGCTCGATCAGATCATCGGCGTCAAGGGACAGGCCAATGGTGGCGTCTACGCGTTCACCGTGCCGCGTCGCGATCCCATCAGTGAAGGCGGCATGCCGCTCAATCCGGCCGGACCGCTGGGTGTTGCGACCGGCATCAACTTCCAGCCGACCGGCGACGGCAAGGCCGCCATCACCGGCGATTTCGTCCTGACGGGCGAGGAGGTGAACCCGGTGATTGCGGCGCTCAAGACGAACGGCATCGAGGTGACGGCGCTGCACAGCCACATGCTGGACGAGCAGCAGCGCCTGTTCTTCATGCATTTCTGGGCCAACGACGACGCGATCAAGCTCGCCAAGGGCCTGCGCGCCGCACTCGACAAGACCGCAAGCACGAAGAGCTGAGGCGCAGGTCGCAAGACGGGAAACGGGACGCGATAACATACAGGAGCTACTGCAATGTCTTACCAGGCCAAACCGATGCCGTTCGATCCAAAGTCGATCAGCGGTATCTCTGAAAAGGTACTCGTGAGCCACTACGAGAACAACTACGTCGGCGCGGTGAAGCGGCTCAACGCGATCGGCACGCAGCTCGCCGAGCTCGACTTCGCCAAGGCGCCGAACTTTGTCATCAACGGCCTGAAGCGCGAAGAGCTGATCGCGTCGAACTCGATGATTCTGCACGAGGTCTACTTCGACGGCCTCGGTGGCGCGGGTGGGCCGAGCGGCGCGCTCGCCGACGCGATTGCGCGCGACTTCGGCAGCGTGGAGCGCTGGCGGACGGAATTCGCGGCGATGGGCAAGGCAGAAGGGGGTGGTTCGGGTTGGGTGATACTTTCCTATTCACCTCGCGACAGGCGGCTCATCAACCAATGGGCCGCCGATCATACGACGACGCTCGCCGGCGGTCGCCCGGTACTGGTGCTCGATATGTATGAGCACGCCTATCACATGGATTTCGGTGCGGCGGCGGCCCGCTACGTCGACGTCTACATGGAGGCCATTCGCTGGGACAACGCCGCCAGGCTCTACGAACGATACGCGAGGGAAACCTGAGGAGAGACGCGTGAACAAGCAAAGAGGACCCGACCGTAAAATCCAGGTGGCATGCGCCGAAACAAGGCGGCGGTGATGTCCCATTGGCTCCGGAAGTTGGCAGTGGCGTTGGCCGGCATCGTGCTGAGCGGCGCCGCGACGTCTGCCCGGCCGGAAGAGAACAGCCCCTTGCAACTCGAGGCCAAGATACTGCTTGGCCACGTGCGTGGGCGGATCGATCACATGGCGGTCGACCTGAAGCGACAGCGATTGTTCGTAGCCGAACTGGGCAACGACAGCGTCGGTGTCGTCGATCTCGCTAGTCGCAGCGTGATACACACGATATCCGGTTTGAACGAGCCGCAAGGCGTTGCCTATGAGCCGTCGACTGACATGCTCTTTGTAGCCAATGCCCGCGATGGTTCGGTCAAGGTGTTCGATGGCAACGACTACAAGGCGAAGGGGCAAATCGAACTTGGAAGTGACGCCGACAATATCCGCATCGATGCCGCAGCCCAACGGGTCATTGTCGGCTACGGCGACGGCGCTTTGGCATACCTCGACGTTACGACCCGCAACAAGGTCCAGAACACGCCATTGAAGGCGCACCCGGAGAGCTTCCAGCCCGATCCCGATACGAATCGAATTTTCGTCAACCTTCCCAATGTTCGCGCAGTGGCCGTGGTGGACGGAAAATCCGGAAAGCAGCTTACCAGCTGGCCGGTGGATAGGGGCGGAAACTATGCGATGGCCATCGACCGCGAGCGAAATCGGCTTCTCGTGGCGTTTCGCAGTCCACCCGGGCTCGGCGTCTTGGAGCTTGCCGACGGCAAGTCCATCGGGACCGCCGACACCTGTGGAGACGTCGACGATCTCTTCGTCGATGCCAGGCGCAAGCGTGTCTATGTCAGCTGTGGTCAGGGTTATGTCGACGTGCTCGAGGCGAATGGCGTGGCGTACCAAAGAATCTCACGCGTTCCGACCGTGGCCGGGGCGCGAACATCGCTGTTCATTCCGGAGATGGATCGGCTGATCGTGGCCGTCCGAGAGAGTTTCGCCGGGCCTGCGGCGATCTGGATATTCAGGCCGGTAGCTTGAAGAAGCACACAGTCGGGAGTTCGGCATGTCCGGGCGTAGTCGACGTTTACACAGGTCCCGAAGGGCCTTGCAGAGCCGCAGCGCGACAAGCGGAATCGGCTAGGCCGAGGCGGGTCCGAACAGATGACCCAAGGCTTTCGCCCCTTATCGCCGAAGAGCCGATCTGAGGCGGCGTGCATCCTCTGCCGCTTCCGCCAACAGCCAGTTTCGGAACGTCACGATCTTCGGCACGTTCGACGTCGCTTTGGGACACACAATCCAATACGTCTTCGACAATGGAAGCGAATTCGGAAAGGGGCGTATCAAGCGGCCGTTGATCAGATCCCATGCGGCCAAGGTCGTTCGCGCCAGCGCAATGCCCTGCCCATCGATAGCGGCATCGATGACCATGCTCGCCCGGTTGAGAAGCGGTCCATGCGTGACCGCGCTCTCATCGATTCCGGCCTCCCGCAGCCAGTGCGTCCAATCCGCCCGGCTGTCCAGATGGATCAGAGGATACTTCAGAATGCCTGTGGGCTTGCTGAGCCCGCGACGTCCCAAAAGCAGCTTCGGGCTGCAAACCGCAAAAAGCCGCTCGCCGCTCAACTGGACGGTATCGAACCCCGGCCAGTTGCCGTCGCCGTGCCGGACGGCAAGGTCGACGTCCTCGCGTGCGAAGTCCACATGATGCAGCGTTGCCGAGACGCGGAGGTCGATGCCGGAATGGGCTTCGGCAAAATGACCGAGCCGGTGCACGAGCCATTTGGCGGCGAAGTCGGGCGAGGTGCTGACGGTCAGGACACCGGCGTTCTGACGCTGGAGAAGTCGCTCTGTGCCAACTGCAATCCGGTCCAGGGCATCGCGCACGACCGTGAGATAGTCGCGTCCCGCTTCCGTGATGACCAGACGCTGGCGTTCACGATTGAACAGCTTGAGCCCGAGCCCTTGTTCGAGCGCCTTGACCTGCTGGCTTACCGCACCTTGCGTAACACAGAGTTCCTCGGCAGCGCGCGTGAAGCTTTCGTGCCGTGCGGCGGCTTCGAACGCTTTCAGGTTGTTGAGAGGCGGCAGGCGCGGGCGCATCGTGCGACCAACTTCATAAGTTAAACTAGGGCAGGGACGAGAAAGTATGGTTTGCCGTCAGTCTGCCAGCGGAACTATTGAAAGGCTCTAGACTAGAATTTCACGAATTTTGGAGCCTGTCGATGCCAACCTTGACTATTCGTGCGGCCCGCCATGGTCCGCTACTTCATCAGGAAAACTGGGGCACGCGCGTCAGCCTGGGCTGGCGCCGATTTTGCCTTATGCGGGCGCGGCATAGACAGCGCAAGGCGCTCCGCGATCTCGCTGATGACCCCCATCTGCTCTCGGACATCGGCGTGACTCGTGAGCAGGCACTGCAAGAAGCCGACAAGCCGTTTTGGCGGTGACCTCTGATCAACCGCCTATCGAGCGAGAGGAAACTACAATGTCCGATCCGATTGTATATGGTTTTCCGCGAAGCACCTACGTCAACATCGTTAGGCTTGTGCTGACGCACAAGGACGTGCCGTATACCTTTCGTGACCTTGAAACGGTGATGGGCAAGCCGGAGCATCTGGCGTTGCACCCGTTCAACCGCGTACCGATCCTGGAGCACGGTGGTTTTACGGTCTACGAGACCAGCGCTATCGCCTCCTATATCGACGAGGCGTTTGCCGGGCCGCGGTTGACGCCGCAGGACGTCCGTGACCGTGCCCGCATGAACCAGTGGATCAGCGCGGTCAATTCCTACTACTACCCCTACATGATCTATCATGTGACGCACGAACGGCTCGTCTTCCCCGAGCTCGGCATCGCAGCCGATGAAGAGGTCGTGGCGCACGCGCTGCCAAAGGTCGAGCTTGGGCTCGGCGTCCTGGAGCGCGAGCTATCGCATGGGCAGGACTATCTGCTCGGTGCCGAGATCACGCTCGCGGATTTCTTCATCCTGCCGAGTACCTTCGCGTTTAGCCTGACCGAGGAGGGGCGCAAGATGTATCCGCAGTTCCCTGCCTTCTGCCGGTGGCGCGAGCGAATGGAAAGCCTGCCCACCACGAAGAAGTTGCGGGCAATTCTACCACCTCGTGCCCCGATTGATCATGCCCGCGAATGGGCCAATTCGCACCGGCCGAAATATTGATGCGTCACATCGTCGGCTCGGCTCCCGAGTTTCTGGATCAGGAGATTTCGAAGCAGCGTTGGGAGGTGACCCTATGGATGGACTTGTCTTCGCGCTGTTTGCGCTTGCCGCGCTCGTCGGCGGCTTCGTCAGTGGATTCTCCGGCTTCGCCATGGGCCTCGTCGTATCCGGCGTCTGGCTGCACATCATCACGCCGATGCAGACCGCCACGCTGATCGCGGGCTACGGCCTGCTCACGCAAGGCTACGGCATCGTCAAGCTGCGGCATGTGCTCGATCTCAAGAAAGCCTGGCCGCTCGCGCTCGGCACCGTGATCGGAATCCCGATCGGCGTCAGCATTCTCGCCTACCTCAACCCGGCCCACCTGCGGTCCGGCGTCGGGGTTCTGCTGATACTCTATGCGATCTATGGCCTCACGCGGCCGGTGTTCGCTCCGATGAAGATCGGCACCGGGGCCGACATCGCGATCGGCATCTCCAACGGACTGCTCGGCGGCCTGACAGGGCTTGGCGGCATCATCTCGACGATCTCTTGCCAATGGCGCGGCTGGCCGAAGGACGTACAGCGTGCCGTGTTTCAGCCGGTGCTGTTCGTGGCCTTCGTGGTCATCTCGCTGTCCCAGGCCGCCGCCGGCACCATCACCAGGGATACGCTTGTGCTGTACGCGCTGGGCGTGCCGTTCATGGTCGCCGGCCTTTGGTCGGGCTTCCGCCTGTTCGGAAAGATCGACGATGAAACCTTCCGCAAGACGGTGCTGGTGCTCCTGCTGTTCGCGGGACTGTCGCTGATCATCTCGGTGCTGCCGTTTTCCGTCCACTAACCCGTGAGGACACCATGCCGTTGAACCCCCTTGGCGTCATCGCCATCCCCGACGGATCGAACAGCGACTTCGATCACGCCGCGTTCGATCCGAAGACCCGCCGCGTCTTCATCGCCCACACTGCGCGCGATCGCATCGAGGTGATCGATCACGATACGCACACGCACATCGCAGCGCTTCCGGGCTTTCCGGGCGTTGCAGGCGCGGTCGCTGATGGCGGCGAGATCCTGACCACCAATCGCGGCGCAGCCACGATATCCTGGCTGGATGCTGCGACTTACGACATCAAGGGCGTCTTCCCGTCGGGGCCACGTCCGAACGGCGCGGCGATCGTCAAGCGCAAGGGGATCGGAATCGCCGCCTGCATCGGTGATGCGGAGCAGGTGCCGACGCTGCAATGCATCGATCTGAAGGACGTCACGCAGCGCGCGATCGATCTGCCGGGCCGGCCGCGCTGGTGCGTCACCGATGCCGCCGCCGAGCGTGTGTTTCTCTGCATTCGCGAGCCCTCGATGATCCTATCGGCCCGGCTGCCAGATCTCGGCGACGTCGTGCATTGGCCGTTGCCGTCCGGCGGAGCACACGGTCTCGACATCGATCATATCAGCCATCGGCTTTACGCGGCCTGCGACGACGGCGAGCTGGTCGAGGTCGATAGCACCGCCGGAAAGGTGACCAACGTCTGGCCGATCGCAGGCCCGCCCGACGTGACGTTCTTCAATCCGGCCACCGGCCGTGTCCACGTGGCGATCGGCGAGCCCGGTGTGATCGAGACGATCGATCCGAAGACAGGGGCGAGAGGACAGACCAGGACCGGCGAGGGGGCGCACACGACCGCGTTGGTCGTGCCCAATCAGCTCTACGTGATTTCGCCTCGCCACGGCGGGGTTCTGGTGTTGGCCGACGGATGATGGCATTTCAGTGGTGGACCGGGGCCTTGTCAGGGCAATTCAAAGCCGCTAGTGGTCTGCCCCCTTTTCCAAGCATCTGTCAGAGTGGTTCATGTCGAGCGCCTCGCCCGCCGTCTCGATCGGCATCGATTTTGGGACCAGCAACACGGTCGTCGCGCTCGCGGCGGACGACCGCCGGGTCGAGGCCATCCGCTTCGATCATGGCGGGCAACGCCACAGCGTCTACGTATCGGCCCTGTGCTTCTGGGAGGACCGGCCGGGAAGCGGAGCCCAGGCTGAAGGCGGCCCGTGGGCGATCGAACAGTTTCTCGAAGGACGCCACGTCTACCGCTTCCTCCAGTCGTTCAAGACCTTCGCTGCCAGCAGCAGCTTCAATTCCACCCAGGTGTTCCGGCAGCGCTACAAATTCGAGGATATTTTGGCGGCGTTCCTGCGGACGCTGGCGCGCCATGGCGGCGACAAATTCGGCTTCGAGGCGGCAAACATCGTGGTTGGCCGCCCCGTGCGCTTTGCCGGCGGCAATCCAGACGAAGGGCTGGCGATGCAGCGCTATCGGGCTGCATTCGAACGCCTCGGCGCCGGCCACGCGCGCTACGTCTACGAGCCCGTGGGAGCAGCGTTCTCCTTCGCCCGCCGGCTGGAGCGCGATTCCACTGTCTTGGTTGCGGATTTCGGCGGCGGCACCAGCGATTTCTCCGTGATGCGTTTTTCGAAAGCAGGCGGCAGCTTGCGCGCCGAGCCGCTCGGCCACGCCGGCATCGGGATTGCGGGTGACACGTTCGATTACCGCATCGTCGATCACGTCGTCTCGCCGCGGTTGGGAAAAGGCTCCAGCTTCCGGTCGTTTGACAAGGTGCTACCGGTCCCCAGCGGCCACTACACCAACCTCGCGCGCTGGCATCAGCTCGCGATGATGAAGAGCAACGGCGATCTGCGTGAGCTCCGGGAGCTTTCGCGTACCGCGCTGAAGCCGGCTCTGCTTGAGGATTTCATCACCATCGTCGACCTCGACCTCGGCTTTTCGCTGTACCGCGCGGTGTCGGATGCCAAGGTCGCGCTGTCGGCCAACGACCAGGTGGACTTTCGCTTCAAGGGCGGCGGGGTCGACATCGGCTCGACCATCACACGGAAGAATTTCGAAGCCTGGATTGCCGACGATATCGCCCGGCTCGGCGCTACGGTCGACAAGGTGCTGGGCGAGGCCGGCATCACCGCGCGCGAGGTGGAGAAGGTGTTCCTGACCGGCGGGACTTCCTTCGTGCCCGCCGTCCGGCGGCTGTTTGCCGAGCGGTTCGGCAACGAGCGGCTGATGTCGGGAGACCAGTTCGAGTCGATCGCCTATGGCCTCGCTCTGATCGGACACAGTCCTGACCCGGACCGCTGGGCCGCCAGCGGCGGGCTTGCTGGCATAGGTTGATCCTTCATTGGCTCTCGTCGTGCGGAGCTTCCGGAAACGGAATGGGGCTCGCGATCGGCGAGCCCCACTGTGCACCCGGCAATTTCAGCCCTTGTGGTGGACAGTCTGCAGGCCATAGACCGGCGTCGGGATGCTCTCGTAGCGCGCCTTCAACTGCAGGGAGAGGAATTGCGAGTAATGGCGCGACTGATGCAGGTTGCCACCGTGGAACCATAGTCCTTCCTGCTGCGTCGGCTTCCACATGTTGCGCTGTTCACCTTCCCATGGGCCGGGATCCTTTGTCGTATTCGAGCCGAGGCCCCAGACCTTGCCGACTTTGTCGGCCATTTCCCGACTCACGAGATCGGCGACAAAGCCATTCATCGAGCTGTAGCCGGTGGCATAGACGATCACGTCCGCCGGCAATTCCTTGCCGTTATCAAGCCTGACGCCGTTGGGCGTGATTTCCTCGACCTGTCCAGCGAACAGTTTGATCTTGCCGTCAATGATGAGCTGCGAGGCGCCGACGTCGATGTAATAGCCCGAGCCGCGGCGCAGATACTTCATGAATAGCCCGGAATCGTCGTCACCGAAGTCGAGCCTGAAGCCGGCCTTCTCCAGCCCGGCATAGAAGGCGGCGTCGTCCTGGCGGATCTTGTCGTAGACCGGCTTTTGAAACTGATTCAAGATCCGGTAGGGCAGGGAGGCGAAGATCAGATCGGCCTTTGCCGTGGTCATTCCGCTGCGGACGGCACGTTCGGAGTAGAGATCGCCGAGTGTCTCCATCAGCGAATCCGAGCGCACAATGTGCGTCGTCGAGCGCTGCACCATCGTTACGTCGACGCCGGCCTCGTACAGCGCAGCGCAGATGTCATGGGCCGAATTGTTCGAGCCGATCACCACCACCTTCTTGCCTTTGCAGGCGTCCGAGCCGGGATGGCGTGAGGAATGGTGTTGCTCGCCTTTGAAGTTTTCCATGCCTTTGATTTTCGGCATGTTCGGCTTGGCCGACATGCCGGTTGCGAACACAAGTTGCTTGGGCCGCAGCGTGATCTCCTTGCCATCACGTTCGACGACGACCATCCATTCCTTCTTGGTGTCGTCCCAGCCGGCGTGCTTGGCCGTGGTGTTCGTCCAGTAGTTCAGCTCCATGACCTTGGTGTACATTTCCAGCCAATCGCCGATCTTGTCCTTGGGCGAGAACACAGGCCAGTTCTTGGGGAAATCGATATAGGGCAGATGATCGTACCAGACGGGGTCGTGAAGGCAGAGCGACTTGTAGCGGTTGCGCCAGGAATCGCCGGGGCGTGCGTTTTTCTCGGCGATGATCGTCGGCACTCCGAGCTGGCGCAGCCGCGCCCCGAGCGCAATGCCGCCCTGTCCGCCGCCGATGACAAGCACGTAGGGCTGGGTCTTGAAGCCGAGTTGCTCGACTTCCTCGTCGCGCAGTTCCTTCCAGGTCTTGGCGCCGGGATTGACGCCGTGCCTGGCGCCGAGCGGTCGGCTGAAGCCGGCCTTTTCCTCATGGCCCTTGAGTTCGGCCATCGTCGTCAACAGCGTCCAGATCTGACCGTTCTGCAGTCGGATGAGTCCATATCCGCGCCCGACCTCGGTCTCGAACGAGATCCAGGACTCGGTCACACCGCCAGCCTCGGTTGGCGTTTCACCCTCGGCGATTTTCCAGTTGTGTGGCTTCGCTTGCGCGAGGCAATGCGCGAGCATGTCGCGGATCTGGTCGCGGCCTTCCATGGTCTTGATGTTCCAGGTGAAGGCAACAAGGTCGCGCCAGTAGCATTCCGGAGCGAACATTCCCACGGCGGTGTCGAGTTCGCCCGCCGCCAGCGCGGCTTCAAACTTGTCGAGGAAAACCTGTACGCGCGCGCTAAGCGTGGTGTCGAGCATCACTTCCTCCCGGATGTCGTTTGCAATTTTTCTGCGCAGGCGGCGTAACCTTACCCCAAATATCGCGGGAATCCAGACTGGGGGCAGGGTTCCCGGTCGGCTTCGGCGTTCTCAGCGTTCGCTTGCAACAATGCCGCTCTGCCGACCGACGCGGTGGTAGAATGAGAGCTCTATTCGTTGCGGTGCATGAGTCCGGAATTGGTCCAGGCCGAACAACAAACTAGCCGTCGCCATGTCGGACGCCGGCGTCATCCCTGACTGCTATCCTCGTCCACCACCAGCCGGCGCCGCGTCGGGAATAGCGTCAGGTCGTAACGTTCGCAGACGAGGCCCCAGAGGCCGCGCGGCGCGAACAGCATGACGAGGATGCCGAGCGTGCCCAGCAGGATCAGATACCAGGCGCCGAAATCAGCGAGATAACGTTGCATCAGGTAGAAGATGATCGCGCCGATGACAGGGCCTTCCATCGTGCCGATGCCACCGATGACGACGATGAAGAGGACGTAGGCGGTCCAGTCGAGCACCGAGAAGGCGGCGTCCGGCGAGATGCGCGCCTTCTGAAGATAGATCAGCGCGCCGACCATGCCGGTCATCGCGGCAGTCGCGACGTAGACGGCGAGCTTGATGCGGTCGATATCGACGCCGAGGCTCGCGGCGGCGGCCTCGCGGTCGCGGATCGCGCCCAGCGCAAGGCCGCGGCGCGAGCGCAGCACGAGATAGACGAAGGCGAGCGTGCCGGCCATCAAGGCCAGTGCCAGCCAGTAGGAGGCAATGTCGCGGGCCGCCGGCGTCCGCACATCGAGCAGCGCCTTGATCCATTCGATGCCGGGCACGGAGGAGGTGACGGATGGCGAGAGCGAGGTTCCGGTGCCGCCGCCGAGCGCCTTCACTTGCGCGAAAACCAGGCGATAGACCTCGGCCACGACCCACGTGCCGATCGCGAAATAGGCGCCGCGCAGCCGGAACACGATCAGCGCGGTCGGCAAGGCCAGCGCCGCCGACACGATGCCCGCAACGGGAATCGCGAGCAGCGGATTGACGCCGCCGATCAGCGTCAGCGCGAACAGGACATAGCCGCCGAGGCCAACGAAGGCCTGCTGGCCGACCGAGATCAGGCCGGCATAGCCCGCGAGCAGGTTCCAGCATTGCGCCAGCGCCAGCATGTAGAACAGGAAGATCAGGTCCTGGATGAGATTGCGGCCGGCGAAGACCGGCAGCAGCACCAGCATGAGCAGCGCGATGCAGGCGGCGATCGCCGCACGGTGCGAGAGGCGGTCTGCGGTCTGGATGCGAAACACCCGCCTTGGCCTCGCTGCGCCGGCATCCATCTTCATGGCTCCTCAATCGACCGCGCGGGGAAACAGGCCGCGCGGCCGGATTGCCAGCACCACGAGGAAGGCGAGGTGGCCCGACAGGATCTGCCATTCCGGATCGATCCGCGCGCCGATGGTCTGGGCGAGGCCGAGCACGACGCCGCCTGCCAGCGTGCCCCAGAAGCTGCCGAGCCCGCCGATGATCACGGCCTCGAAGGCATAGAGCAGTCGCGCCGGACCGATGGTGGGATCGAAATTGGCCCGCAGGCCCAGATAGAGCGCCGCGATCGCGATCACGACGAAGGCGATGCCCATCGCGATCGCAAAGGTGCGGTTGACGTCGATCCCCATGAGCTGCGCAACGTCGAGATCGTCGGAGGTGGCGCGGAAGGCGCGGCCGATCGCGGTGCGATAGAAGATGACGTTGAGGAGCACGATTACGACGATCGCGGATGCCAGCGTCAGCAGTGGCACGACGCCTACCGCGATGTCACCGCCGAGCGAGACCGACGCCGTCTCGATGGCGCCGGAGTTGAGGCGGCGGCTGTCGGCGGAGAACATCTGCAACAGCCCGTTCTGGATGATGATCGACAGGCCGAAGGTGACCAGCAGCGGCGGCAGGAGGTCGCGTCCGAGCGCGCGGTTCAACAACACGTGCTGAAGCGCAAAGCCGATCACAAACAGGATCGGAGCTGCGACAACGACCGCAACGAAGGGATCGAGCCCAAGCTTCTCGGCCACCACGAAAATGGCAAAGGCTGCGAGCACGATGAGGTCGCCATGGGCGAGATTGACCAACCGCATCACGCCGAACATCAGCGAAAGCCCGGTGGCGAACAGGGCGTATAGGCCGCCGAGCAAGATGCCCTGGATGATCGCGTCGAGGAACCCCATCATGGCATCAACCAAAATAAGCGCGGTGGATCTGATCGCGCGAGAGCGCGCCGGGACGGCCCTCGAGCGAGACGCGGCCCTCCTGGAAGCAGTAGACGCGATCGGCGGCCTTCATCGCCTGCACAATGTCCTGCTCGACCAGCACGACGCTGGTGCCTTCGGCCTTGATCTGCGGCAGGGCTGCGTAAATGTCGGCGATGATGATGGGCGCAAGCCCGAGGCTGATCTCGTCGCACAGCAGCACGCGGGGGTTGGACATCAGGGCGCGGCCGATCGCGGCCATCTGTTGCTGGCCGCCCGACAGGATCGGCGCGGCCGAACTGCGCCGCTCCTTCAACACCGGGAAGAGGGCGTAGACGCGGTCGAGCGTCCAGGGGCCGGCGAGCTTGCGGCCGTAGCCGCCGATCAGGAGATTTTCCTCCACGGTGAGCGAGGGAAACAGCCGCCGCCCTTCCGGCACCAGCGCAACGCCGAGCTTGACGATATCGGCAGCGCGCTTCGCACCGATCGGCAGGCCATCGAGCAGCACGCTGTCGGCGGGACCGGGGATGAGGCCCGCGATCGCCTTCAGGAAGGTCGACTTGCCTGCGCCGTTCGCGCCGATGATCGCAATGGTCTCGCTCGCCTCGAGGCTGGTGTCGACGCCGTACAGCGCCTGGAAGTCGCCATAGAAGGCGGTGAGCTTCTGTGTCCTCAGCAGCGGCATGCCTCACGCCTCGATGCCGATATAGATCTGATGCACGTCAGGCCGTTGCATGACCTCTTTCGGCGCGCCTTCCGCGATCTTGCGCCCGAAATTGAGCACGATCAGGCGGTCGATCACGGCAAACAGCGCATGCACGACGTGCTCGATCCACAGGATCGCAACGCCGGTCTTGCGGATGTCGCCGATGGTCGCGACGAGCTCGGCGCATTCGCCCTCGGACAAGCCGCCGGCGATCTCGTCGAGCAGCAGAAGTTTTGGCGCCGTCGCAAGCGCGCGCGCCATTTCCAGCCGCTTGCGCTCGAGCAGCGTCAATGCGCCCGCGAGCGTATTGGCGCGCTTGAGCAGCCCAAGCTGGTCGAGGATATCGCCGCAGGATTGCGCGGCCTCGGCTTCCGTCTTGCGGCGGCCATGGACCGCACCGACGAGCAGGTTTTCGAACACGGTGAGATTTTCGAACGGCTGCGGGATTTGATAGGTGCGGCCGATGCCGGCGTGGCAGCGGCCTTGGGGCGGCAGCCCGGCGAGGTCGCTGCCGTCGAAGCGGATGTGGCCGGCGCTCGGCGACAGGCCGCCGGCGATCAGGTTGAACAGCGTGGTCTTGCCCGCGCCGTTCGGCCCGATGATGCCGACGGCTTCACCAGGCGCAATCGCCAGATCGAGATCGTCGGCGACGACGATCGATCCGAAGCTTTTCTTCAGCCCCGCGACTTCCAGCAGCATGATCCGTCTACGCGCCGCGCGATCAGGCGATCGGCTCCATCTTGCCGCCGACGGGAATCGCCGGCGCCGTCCGGTTGTCGGTGACGACGATGTCGTACTTGCCGTCCTTGAACCGCCACTGGCCGCCGACGAGCGGCGTCTTGGCGACGTTCCTGGCGGCAAAGGGCGGCAGGTTCGCAGATCCCCACTGCACCTTGCCGACGACGGTGTCGAGATTGGTCGCGGCGATCGTCGTGGCGATCGCCTTGCCGTCGCGATCGGGCGCGCGCTTCAGGACATCGACCGCGACCTCGAACAGCGCGTGGACGAAGCCGATCGGCTGCGTCCATTGCTTCTTGGTCGCGCCCTCATAGGCCGTGGCGAGATCCCTCGCGCTCATGCCCGTGAGCGAGGATTTGAACGGATGGTTCGGCGTCCACCACACTTCCGAGGACAGGTTGTGACCGTCCTTGCCGAGCGCCTCGACGGCAACGGGGAACAGGATCGCCTTGCCGACGGAAGCAACCTTGGGCTTGAAGCCTTGCTGGAGCGCCTGCTTCCAGAAGGTGGTGAAGTCAGGCGGCAGCACCACGCCGGTGATGATCTCGCAATTGGCCGCCTTGAACGCGCCGATCTGCGCCGAAAAATTGTCGGTGAGATTCTGGTAGCGGCCGGGATCAGTGAGCTTGTAGCCGCCTTTCTCGAGCACCGGCGGGAAGCCGACGACCTTGTCGCCCCAGGCGTTGCCGTCGCCGTCATTGGGAAACAGACCGCCGACCGATTTGTTGGTCGCGACTTCGCTCCACATGTTGGTGAAGACGGCGATGATGTCCTCGAGCCCCCAGAAGAAGTGATAGGTGTAGTTGAAGCCCTTCCACGTCGGCGGTCCGCCGCCGGGATTGGCCTGACGGCCGATGAACCATGGCTGCCACGGCGCAACCGTGGAGATGCACGGCACTTCCTCGATCTCGCATTGGGTCGAGACCGGATTGGTGGTCTCCGGTGTCGAAGCCACCAGCATCAGATCGACCTTGTCCTGGACGATGAGATCCTTGGCGACCTCGGCGGCGCGGTTCGGATTGGACTGGCTGTCCTTGACCACGACCTCGACCGGCACGGTGGCGTTGCCGAGCTTGATGCCGGCCTTGGTCGCCTCCTTGAAATTGGCGAGGATGAAATTGTCGGCTTCCGCAAAGGCGGCGAGGGGACCGGTGAGCGGCGAGACATAGCCGAGCTTGATCGCGCGGGTCTGCGCGATCGCCGGCGACTTCAGTCCGACCGAGAGCGCGGCGCCAGTTGCGGCCGAGTATTTCAGGAGCGTGCGGCGGTCGATGGAATGACGGTTGGTCGAGCTGATCTTGCGGCAGGTCATCTGCGCGTCCTCCCCTCTGGATGCGCCGGATTCTCATCGTGGATCGATTGACACACGGGCCGGCGTTCGATATTCGAACATTAGTTCGTAATTCGACCAGTTTCCGCCAGCGCCCAGATGGAGTCAACAGGCCGCGTCATGACGCAAGCATCCGAGCGCCACAAGGGCGATCCCGGGCATCGCAAGGGCGAGCCCGGGCATCACAAGGGCGAGCCCGACGACAAGGAGTTCATGACGACGCTCGCCAAGGGCCTGGCGGTGCTCGGCGCGTTCGGCCGTCAGCGGCCGACCATGACGCTGTCGGAAGCGGCCGTGGTCGCCGATCTCTCGCGGGCCACCGCGCGGCGCGTGCTGCGCACGCTCACCCAGCTCGGTTACGTCGTGCAGGACGGCCGGACGTTTGCGCTGTCGCCGCAGATCCTCGATCTCGGCTTCGCGTACCTGTCGACGCAGAGCTGGATCGATCGCGCGCTGCCCCTGATGCGCGAGCTCAGCGAGCGCCTCGGCGAATCCTGCTCGGCCGCGATCCTGCAAGATAGCGACATCGTCTATGTCGCGCGCGTCCCCGCAAGGCGCATCATGTCGGCGGCGCTGTCGGTCGGCAGCCGGTTGCCGGCGTTGCACACGGCGCTCGGCCGCGTCATGTTTGGCTATCTCGACGAGGCCGAGATCTGGCGGCGGCTGAAGTCGCAGCGGATCGAGGCCTATACGCCGCAGACCATCACCGATCTTCAGGCGCTGTTCGACCGCATCCGTGCCGACCGCGCCCAAAAATTTTCCATCGTCGACGAGGAGCTCGAGCGCGGCCTGCGCGCGATCGCGGTGCCGGTGCTCGATCGCAGCGGCCAGGTCGTCGGCGCCATCAACCTGTCGACGCATTCGACACGAACGACCCGCAATGAAATGCGCGAGCATTTCCTGCCCGAGCTCAATCGCATCAGCGAGCAGGTCTCCTCGATGACCGTCTGAGGACGCGTCCGGCTCTTGCCATCGCGGCGGGCCGGCCGTATCGTCGCGTCAAGTTCGAAATACGGACACTAGTTCGATTATCGAACATATCAGATTTCAGAGGGGAGATCGCGCGATGGCAGGCAAGGCGCAGGCAGCGGTGGCAATTCCGCCGGAGCACACCGGCAACGTCAAAGTCACGCGTCCGCAAACAGGCGCGGAATATCTGGACTCGCTGCGCGACGATCGCGCCGTCTACATCTATGGCGAGCGGGTGAAGGACGTCACCAAGCATCCGGCCTTCCGCAACACCGCGCGCATGGTCGCCCGTCTCTACGACGCGCTCCACGACGACAAGCGCAAGGACAAGCTGCTGCTGCCGACCGAAACCGGCAATGGCGGGGTGACGCACGCCTTCTTCAAGGCGCCGAAGACGATGGACGATCTTCTCGCCGGTCGGAACGCAATCGCCGAATGGGCGAAGATCACCTATGGCTGGATGGGCAGGGCGCCGGACTACAAGGCCGCGTTTCTCGCAACGTTGGGCGCGAACTCGGATTTCTATGAGCCGTACCAGGACAACGCCAAGCGCTGGTACAAGTTCAGCCAGGAGCGCGTGCCCTTCATCAACCACGCGATCATCCATCCGCCGGTCGATCGCGATCGTCCGCCGAGTGAAGTGGCCGACGTCTGCTGCCATGTCGAGAAGGAGACCGATGCCGGCATCGTCGTCTCCGGCGCCAAGGTGGTGGCGACGGGATCGGTGCTGACGAACTACACCTTCGTCGCGCATCACGGCCTCATTCCGCTGCAGGACAAGAAGTTCGCCGTCGTGTTCATGGTGCCGACGAATGCGCCCGGCGTGAAATTCATCTGCCGCACCTCCTACGAGATGAGCGCGAGCGTGATGGGCAGCCCGTTCGACTATCCGATCTCGAGCCGGCTCGACGAGAACGACGCCGTGCTCATCATGGACAAGGTGCTGGTGCCCTGGGAGAACGTCTTCGTCTATGGCGACATCGACAAGGCGAACAATTTCTTCCCGCGCACCGGCTTCCTGCCGCGCTTCGTCGTGCATGGCTGCACGCGGCTTGCGGTGAAGCTCGACTTCATCAGCGGGCTCTTGCTCAAGGCGACGGAGGCGGCCGGCACAAAGGATTATCGCGGCGTGCAGGCCAATGTCGGCGAAGTGATTGCTTGGCGCAATCTGTTCTGGAGCCTGTCGGATGCAATGGTGCGCGATCCAAAACCGTGGATCGGCGACTATGTGCTGCCCAACATGGACCCCGGCAACGCCTATCAGATCATCGCCACCATGGCCTACACCAAGGTGAAATATCTGATCGAGCAGACGGTCGCCTCCGGCCTGATCTATCTCAACAGCCATGCCAGCGATTTCAAGAACGGCGAGATCCGTCCCTATCTCGATCGCTACTTGCGCGGCTCCAACGGCTACAAGGCCGAGGAGCGCGTGAAATTGCTCAAGCTGTTGTGGGACTGCCTTGGCAGCGAGTTCGGCGGACGCCACGAGCTCTACGAAATCAACTACGGTGGTTCGACCGAGGAGATCCGCCGCTACTGCCTGTTCGGCGCGCAGGCTTCGGGCAACGCCGACCGCTTCAAGGGCTTTGCCGAGGACTGCATGGCCGAATACGACCTCGACGGCTGGAAGGTGCCCGACCTCACCGATCCCGGCGAGCTCAGCTATCACATGCTGCGAAAGTGAGATCGATGCTGAGCAGCGCCGCCATCGATTCCAAACGCTTCCGGTCGGTAATGGGAACATTTCCGACCGGCGTCGCCGTCATCGCGACCGAATGGAACGGCGAGCTGTTCGGCGCGACGATCAACTCGCTGACGTCGGTGTCGCTCGATCCCTGCATGCTCTTATTCTGCACGAACGAGGGCAGCGCGACCGGAATGGCGATCCGGCAGCGCGGCCTGTTCTCGGTGAATATTCTGGGCCAGCATCAGTCTGATTTGTCGCACCGCTTCACAGGGCAAGTGAAGAACAGGTTCGAGGATCTGGCAGTGGTATTCAGCGCCGATGGACTGCCGCTGCTGCAAGGCGCCGCGGCCCGGCTCTGCTGCCGCGTGGCCACCATCCACAAGGCCGGCGACCACGACATCATTCTCGGCGAGGTGCTGTCGGGCGACGAATCTGCGTGCAGCCCGCTGGTGTTTCACAAGGGCAGCTACGGGAGCTTTCAGCGGGGTTGAACGCCGTCGCCTTCACCGGCCGCGCTACTGATTGATCTCGGGCTCGACGAGCCGCGCAAGGTTCCGTAGCGACTCCTGCCAGCCGAGATAGCAGGCCTCGGGCGGAATGACGTCCGGAATGCCTGCCTGCGTGATATCCAGCTCGGTGCCGACAGATACTTTCTTCAAGATCACGGTCACCTGAATCTCGCCCGGCAGGTTGGGATCGTCGAATCTGTCGGTGTAGCGCAGGCGTTCGCCCGGGATGAACTCGAGATATTCGCCGCCAAACGCGTGGCTGTTGCCGGTCGTGAAGTTCCGGAACGACATTCTGAATGTGCCGCCGACCTTCGGCTCCAAATGATGCACGGTGCAGGTAAAGCCATTGGGCGGAAGCCATTTCGCCAGCGCGTCTGCCTCGAGGAAGGCGCGATAGATCTTCTCGGGGCTGGTCGCGAGAACGCGGTGCAGGCGGACGGTGCTAGGCATGGTTGTTCCTCATGAATTGATGGGGCCGACGCGGAGTGTCCGTTGCCCATTCATGCACCGAGGACGAACGAGACGTGGGCGGCCCGACATGACTTTCAGATTTTGTTGCGTCAGCCGATAAAGGGCCAGCCCGTATGCAACGGCCTCACCGAGAAAGGATGGCGGCTCGGCATCATCCTTCCTCGGCTCGATTCATCGCGATCCAAACCGTTTTTTGGCAGCGTCGCTGACGGGCGTGTAAAGGCTCACGAGCGTTCCTTCGGGATCGCGGAACTGCGCCGCGCAATTTCCCCAGGGCATCATCTTCGGCTCATGCACCACCTCCACGTGGTCTTTCAACCTCGCAAATTCGGCTTCCACGTCATCGACCTGGAGCTCGATAATGGCGGTGCGGTTGGCGGCAGGCTCTGCGCTCCCTTCCTTGAATAGCGCCACTGTCTCGACGCCACCGAAAGCGAGCGCTGCCGAAGGCGTGACGATTTCGGCGAAGACAGGCGCCAGCCACTCGGCCGTCTTGCCGGTCACATTCTCATAAAAGGCGACAAGCGTCTTGATGTCGGCAGCGATCAGACGTGTCGAAGCAAATCTCACAGCACTATCTCCTGTAGGTCCCTTGCCGCTTCGTGCGACGCTTGACCCATAACGCCGTCCTGCTGACAGCATGCTGTCAGCAGCGATCCAGAATCGATGCAGCGCTGCCCGCGATTTGGTAAGATCCGCAAGGCCTATGCCGATGAGCACTAGCTACTTTGCATAGCGGTTGTTTTTCGAATTTTGTGGCAGCCCGCGAGTGCGAGAGGGAGCACACATAAAAACGTGCCGCCTGAACAGGCCGCCCTTCCGCGCCTAAAAGCCCGCATGAGCCACTGAAAGAAAAGCCAAGGGCTAAGAAAAAAGCAAAAGCGGTCGGAAGCTACGCGTAAGCCCTAGCCATTGCGTACTGTGGAGTCAGCAGTTCAATGGGAATATTCCATTCTGCACTGATCTTTCGGATCATATCGAGCGTCAGCGGGCGGATGCGGTTCAGTATTTCAGACGCGCGATTCCGTCCAATGAGTTCGCTCAGGCCTGCCTGAGTTTTTCCCATTGATTCAATCGCGAACTCTAGGACCTGTACTGGATCGACGTGGGGCATTTCATAGTGTGTGTCTTCATACTCTCGGATGAGAGTTGTGAGCACCTCAAACCTGTCGCTCTCGGGCGTGCCGACTGCGGGCTGAGCCTCGAAATAGCGAGTTACCTCGCCAATCGCCCAGTTGTAGTCCTGTTCGTTATGGAGAGGTCGAACGTCCATCATCACACCGTCTCCGCATCTATACCGTCATATTCTTCGTGAGTGCCGACAAACTTGATGAGAGCGCTTTTGTATTGGTAGGCAAAGTGAACAATCAGGCGGTACTTATTTCCACCTATATCGAAGATGGCCCTATTATCTCCGACGAAGTCCACATTGTTTCCAAACGCCTTCTTCAAGTCTGCAGGGGAACTCCAGTTTCCCTTGGAAGCGATCTGGTACCAAGCGCTAAGGGGTTTCTCGGCATCTGGGTATCGCTCCCAAAAGTCTTTGAGTGCCTTCCTAGCTATTACGTTTATCGCCATAGCATGTTCCCAGTATGGGATCAATTCAAGAATTCCCAAGGCGGGAACTAAGTTTTGGCTCGTACGGCCCCGTACGCGACCTTTTTTGCGATTCTTGAAGGCTTTTCCGGTTCCAGCCGTCCAATACGGGCGAGCTTCTCTCGCCATCTTAGGAAGGGCCTAGCGAATTCTGCAATGTCTCGTTTAGTGAGATGGGCGATACGTCACGCGCTCCAACCGCGCCATCGTCGGCAAGCTTACCGACTGCCGTTGGCGAGGAATTCGGCTCAGGATGACTGTGGCTGAGACAATGACCATCCCTCGACGACCATGGCCTGCTCTTCGCCAGTCAGAACATCCGCTTTTTCCGAAGTGTGGGATGATGGCAGAATGCCACTGATTTGCCCGACGTGTCAAGTTTTTTCGTAAAATCATAAATTTCTCACCTGCACTTGACGGCTACTTTGCATGGGGTTGTTTTTCAGATTTTAGTCGGAGCCGGGGAGAGCACCGCCTTCGCATGCAGAAAGGACGGCCGTATTCGGATATGATATTATCCGGGCCGAGGGCATCAAAATGGCAGGAATCCGATCCGGACTCGTCATAGTGATAGCGCTGCTGCTGTCAGATTCCATCGCGGTGGCGCAGCAGGCAGGCCCGCCTTGCGCCGGTGACATCAAGACGCTGTGCGCGGGCATTCGACCCGGTGAGGGCCGGATCAAGGCTTGCATAAAGTCTCATTTGAACGATGTGTCGGAGGCCTGCCAGGACCGCCTGCTCACGGTGGCTGTGACCGGAAAGACCTGCAAAGCCGATGTCGCGAAACTGTGTGCCGGTATTGCGCCCGGTACCGGCGGCGTCAGGAAATGCATCAAATCGCACATTGCAGAGCTTGGCGAGTCTTGCAGAGATGCGATGTCCCAGGCGGCCGCCGGCAAGAAGCTTCTGGGAGGCGGGGACCTCTAGCGATCGTGTTTCGCTGGAATGCGCATGGCGCGCGGGCAGCATCGGCGGTCTTCGCGAGGGTCGAGCATTGGTTGCTTCCGCAAACAAAAAGGCCGCCGAAACCGGCGGCCTTGCGTTTTCTCTGGTCGGTCGTTCCGCTTACTCCGCGGCCTGCTTCTGCGGCGGATCGAGTGCGCCGGACTTGTGGATGTCGGCCACCTGGTGATCGCTGAAGCCGAGCACACTGCGCAGGATCTCGTCGGTGTGCTCGCCGAGCAGCGGCGAACGCTGCACGTCGCTCGGTGAGTCCGACAGCTTGATCGGGTTGCCGACCGAGATGTACTTGCCGCGGGTGGGGTGGTCGACCTCGACCACGGTGCCGGTGGCGCGCAGCGACTGGTCCTCGGCGATCTCCTTCATCGACAGGATCGGGCCGCAGGGGATGTCGTCCTTGTTGAGGATCTCCATCGCCTCGAACTTGGTCATCGTCATCGTCCACTGTTCGATGCGCGCAAAAATCTCGTTGAGGCGTGGCAGGCGGACGGCCGGCTTGGAATAGTTCGGATCGGTCTTCCAGGTCGGCTCGCCGATCACGTCGCAGATCTTCTCCCAGACCGGGGCCTGGGTGATGAAGTAGATGTAGGCGTTGGGATCGGTCTCCCAGCCCTTGCACTTCAGGATGCGGCCGGGTTGGCCGCCGCCGGAATCGTTGCCGGCGCGCGGCACGGCATCGCCGAACGGAATGCCTTCGCCGAACTGGCTGTATTCCTTCAGCGGACCATGGGCGAGGCGCTGCTGGTCGCGCAGTTTGACGCGGGCGAGGTTGAGCACGCCGTCTTGCATCGCGGCGGTGACCTTCTGGCCCTTGCCGGTCGTGGTGCGCTGGTGCAGCGCGGCCAGGATGCCGATCGCGAGATGCAGGCCGGTGCCGGTGTCACCGATCTGCGCGCCGGTGACGAGCGGCAGGCCGTCGCGGAAGCCGGTGGTGGAGGCGGCGCCACCGGTGCACTGCGCGACGTTCTCATAGACCTTGCAGTCCTCGTACGGTCCGGGACCAAAGCCCTTGATCGAGGCGACGATCATCCTTGGGTTGAGGCTGTGGATCTTCTCCCAGGGGAAGCCCATGCGGTCGAGCACGCCGGGGCCGAAGTTTTCCACCAGGATGTCGCACTTCTTGATCAACTCGGTGAGAACCTCCTTGCCCTTGGGGTTCTTGGTGTCGAGCGTGATCGAGCGCTTGTTGTGGTTCAGCATGGTGAAATACAGGCTGTCCACGTTGGGGATGTCCTGCAGCTGGCCGCGGGTGATGTCACCGACACCGGGACGTTCCACCTTGATCACATCGGCGCCGAACCATGCCAGCAATTGCGTGCAGGTCGGCCCCGACTGGACGTGGGTGAAGTCGAGAATGCGAACGCCCGTGAGCGCCTTGGTCATCGTGTTTGCTCCGTACTCTGTCTGCCCCTGCACCCGCAGGGATAATGGGTTGAAGGGGAGGACTTACTTCTTCTTCTGCAAAACGCTCTGCGGATTGAGATTGCCGATGCGGCCGCTCTCCGAGCCCGCGGCCGGATCGATCACCGCGTTGATCAGCGTCGGCTTGCCCGAAGCGATCGCCTCGTTGACGGCGCGCTTCAATTCGTCCGGCGAGGTGGCGTTCACGCCGACGCCGCCGAAGGCTTCCATCATCTTGTCGTAGCGCGCGCCCTTGACGAACACGGTGGTCGCGGGATCGGAATTGGCGCTGTTGACGTCGGTGCCGCGATAGATGCCGTCATTGTTGAAGATGACGACGCAGATCGGCAAATTGTAGCGGCAGATGGTCTCGACCTCCATGCCGGAGAAGCCGAAGGCCGAGTCGCCTTCCACCGCGAGCACGGGGTTGCCGGTCTCGAGCGCAGCCGCAATCGCCTGGCCCATGCCGATGCCCATCACGCCCCAGGTGCCGACGTCGAGACGCTTGCGCGGCTTGTACATGTCGATGACGCCGCGGGCGAGGTCGAGCGTGTTGGCGCCCTCGTTGACGAGGATCGCGTCGGGATGCTCCTTGATGACGTTCTTCAGCACGCCGAGCGCGCCGTGGTAATCCATCGGCGACTTGTTGTTCATGAGCTTCGGCGCCATCTTGGCGACGTTCTCTTCACGCTTGGTCACGATAGCCTTGGTCCATTCGGCCGGCGGCGCGGTCCAGCCCGCGCCCATCGCCTGGTTGAAGGCGGAGACGACGGAGCCGATGTCGCCGACGACGGGCGCGACGATCTCGACGTTGGAGTCCATCTCCCTCGGCTCGATGTCGACCTGGATGAACTTCTTGGGCGCTTCGCCCCAGCTCTTGCCCTTGCCGTGCGAGAGCAGCCAGTTGAGCCGGGCGCCGATCAACAGGACGACGTCGGACTCTTTCAGCACCGTCGAGCGGGCGGCGCCGGCGCATTGCGGATGGGTGTCGGGCAAGAGGCCCTTGGCCATGCTCATCGGCAGGAACGGTACGCCACTCTTCTCGACGAAATTCTTGATCTCTTCGTCGGCCTGCGCGTAGGCCGCGCCCTTGCCGAGGATGATGAGGGGACGTTTTGCGCTCTTCAAAACGTCGAGCGCGCGCTTCACCGAAGCAGGCGAGGGGATCTGCGCAGGCGCAGCATCGATCACCTTGACCAGCGACTTCTGGCCGGCATCGGCGTTCATCACCTGGCCGAACAGCTTTGCCGGCAGGTCGAGATAGACGCCGCCGGGACGGCCCGAGACTGCGGCGCGGATGGCGCGGGCCAGACCAATGCCGATGTCCTGGGCGTGCAGCACGCGATAGGCCGCCTTGCACAGCGGCTTTGCGATCGCGAGCTGGTCCATCTCCTCATAGTCGCCCTGCTGGAGATCGACGATCTCGCGCTCGGAGGAGCCCGAGATCAGGATCATCGGGTAGCAGTTGGTGGTGGCGTGAGCCAGCGCAGTGAGTCCGTTGAGGAAGCCGGGCGCCGAAACGGTGAGACAGACGCCGGGCTTCTTGGTGAGAAATCCTGCGATGCCGGCCGCGTAGCCGGCGTTCTGCTCGTGGCGGAAGGAGATCACGCGGATGCCCTCGGCCTGCGCCATGCGGCCCAAATCCGTGATCGGGATGCCCGGCACATTATAAATGGTGTTGATGCCGTTCAGCTTGAGCGCGTCGATGACGAGATGGAAGCCATCCGTCAACTCCTGCTCGGTGCCCGGTGCTTCGGACTTGGTCGCGGTATTCAGCATGGGCCTTGTCTCCCTGGTCTTAAGGTGCCGTTTTAGGCTTTGGGGGCGAATGGTTCGCCCTTGTGGTGAAGTTGCTAGCTAAAAAGTTCCTGGCCATGCGCTTCGACGTAAGCCGCAAGGCCAAGGGTGTGATCGCGGGCGCGCTTCTCGGCGAGCTCGGTGTCGCGCGCTTCCAGCGCTTCGATCATGCCGAGATGCTCGGGCAGCGAGGTCGCGGTGCGATCCTTCCGTCCGATCGTCAGTTGCCGGTAGCCGCGCACGTGCAAGAGCAGATCGTTGGTGAGGTCGACGAGGATCGGCGACTCCGACAGCGAGATCAGCGCCTGATGAAAGGCGATGTTGGCGCGCGAATATTCCTCGATGTGATCCTCGGGCAGGCGATCCTTGCCGAAATCCTTGAAGTAGTCGCGCAGCGCCGAGATGTCCTTCTTGCGCGCGGTCGTGGTGATCAGGCGCGCCGCCATGCTCTCGAGCGCCGCCCAGGCACGGATCATGTCGACGATCTCGCTTTTGGTCCTGCGCACCACCATGATGCCCCGGCGCGGCACCGTCTTCACGAAACCGTCCTGCTCGAGCATCGCGATCGCTTCGCGGATCGGCGTGCGGCTGACGCCCAGGCGTTCGGACAGCGCGCGCTCGTCCAGCATCACCGGCTCGGGCGTCGAATAGATGTCCATCTTGAGGATCGCTTCCTTCAAGGCGTCATACGCCTTGTTCTTGAAGCTGCTCTCCGGGGCAATACGGACGATTGCGAGATCTGCCTCGGCCATGTTGGGCGACGCCTTGATTTGCTTCACGACGAATCTCCTCCTCAGGGGGAGTCGTCTTTTACAGGAATATTTACCGAAATGTTTTTGGCATACCACATGCCAGAATGTCAAGCTGCCTATTTTTTGCGGCCTTCGGCCCTATGACCCGCCTTGACAAGTTGGCTTCTGGCATACCAAATGCCATCGCTAGCCATTTTTGATCCAAACCGGCGGAGTAAACTAGGGCTTTCTGCCCCTCCGTTCCGCCGTACGGAACAAGGCGCGGCGAATGGCAAGCATCACGGGCAGCCGCAATACGCGCGCCTTGCAAAGCAAGATCTGAGGTCAAGGGAGAAACCACATGTCGAATTCCAAAGATGCCGTCCGCAGGGTGCTTGACCAGGTCAAGGCCGACAACCGCACCAGCCTGACGGCCCCCGAAGGCAAGCTCGTCTGTGACGCCTATGGCATTCCGGTGCCGAAGGAGGGGGTCGCGAAGTCGGCGGGCGAGGCCGGCAAGATGGCCTCCTCGATGGGGTTCCCGGTCGTGATGAAGATCGTCTCGCCGGACATTCTCCACAAGACCGAAGCCGGCGGCGTCATCGTCGGCCTCAAGACGGCCGAAGATGCCGAGAAGGCCTACGAGACCATTCTCTCCAATGCCAAGAAGTACAAGGCCGATGCCAAGATCGAGGGCATCCAGGTGCAGCAGATGCTGGCGGGCGGCACCGAGGTCATCGTCGGTTCGATCACCGACGGCTCGTTCGGCAAGCTGGTCGCCTTCGGCCTCGGCGGCGTGCTGGTCGAAGTGTTGAAGGACATCACCTTCCGCCTCGCGCCCGCGACCAAGGAGGATGCGCTGTCGATGCTCGACGGCATCCAGGCGCATGAGATCCTGAAGGGCGTTCGCGGCGGCGAGCCGGTGAACCGCACAGCCCTTGCCGACGTCATCGTCAAGGTCTCGCAGCTCGTGACCGATTTCCCCGAAATCGTCGAGCTCGACCTCAACCCGGTATTCGCGACCCCAAAGGATGCGACTCCCGCCGACGTGCGCATCGTCGTCGACTTTGCCTACATGCCCAAGCCGAAGCCGCGCCCGACCGAAGAGATCGTTGCGGCCATGAACCGCATCATGCAGCCGAAGGCGGTCGCCGTGATCGGCGCCTCGGCCGAAGACGGCAAGATCGGCAACTCCGTGATGAAGAACCTCATCAACGGCGGCTACAAGGGCGAGATCATTCCGATCCATCCCAAGGCCGCCGAGATCCTCGGTTACAAGGCCTATAAGAGCGTCAAGGACGTGCCCGGTGTGATCGACGTCGCGGTGTTCGCGATCCCAGCAAAATTCGTCGCCGGCGCGCTGACCGAGTGCGGCGAGAAGAAGATTTCCGGCGCGGTGCTGATTCCCTCCGGCTTTGCGGAAGCAGGTGCGCCGGAGCTCCAGGCCGAGATCGTCGAGGTCGGCAAGAAGTACGACATCCGCCTGATGGGGCCGAATATCTACGGCTTCTACTATACGCCCGCGAATCTCTGCGCGACCTTCTGCACGGCCTATGACGTGAAGGGCCACGCGGCGCTGTCGTCGCAGTCGGGCGGCATCGGCATGGCCATCATCGGCTTCTCGCGCTCGGCGAAGATGGGTGTTTCCGCGATCGTCGGCCTCGGCAACAAGTCCGATATCGACGAGGACGATCTGCTCGCCTTCTTCGAGCAGGATCCGAACACCAACCTGATCGCGCAGCACTGCGAAGACCTCAAGGACGGTCGCGCCTTCGCGGAGGCCGCGAAACGCGTCTCCAAGAAGAAGCCGGTCGTTGTGCTCAAGGCCGGCCGCACCTCGGCTGGCGCCAAGGCGGCGTCCTCGCACACCGGCGCGCTCGCCGGCAACGACAGGATTTATGAGGACGTGTTCAAGCAGTCCGGCGTGATCCGCGCGCGGTCCCTGCGCCAGCTGCTCGAATTCGCCCGCGGCGTGCCGGTGCTGCCGACGCCGAAGGGCGAGAACGTGCTGATCATCACGGGTGCCGGTGGCTCGGGCGTGCTGCTGTCGGATTCGTGTGTCGACAACGGCCTGTCGCTGATGTCGATGCCGCCTGATCTCGATGCCGCCTTCCGCAAGTTCATCCCGCCGTTCGGCGCGGCCGGAAATCCTGTGGATATTACCGGCGGCGAGCCGCCGATCACCTACGTCAACACGGTGAAGCTCGGTCTCTCCGACGATCGCATCCACGCGCTGATCCTCGGCTACTGGCACACGATCGTCACCCCGCCGATGGTGTTCGCGCGCAACATGGTCGAGGTGAAGAAGGAGATGGAGGCCAAGGGCTTCGTGAAGCCCATGGTCGCCTCGCTCGCCGGCGACGTCGAGGTCGAGGAGGCCGCCGAATATCTCTACCAGCACGGCATCCCGGCCTATGCGTACTCGACCGAACTGCCGGTCGAGGTCCTCGGCGCCAAGTACAAGTGGGCGCGCGGGGCAGGGCTGCTCTGAGCGGTATCTCTCTTGTCATCCCGGGGCGATGCGACGGGACCGCGCAAGCGCGGCCCGGAGCATCGAACCCGGGATCTCGAGATTCCGGGTTCGCGCCTACGCGCGCCCCGGAATGACGGTAGCCAAAGCGGCAGGTCGCGATGAGCAAGAACGTGATCAGGCGCAGATCGCTCGAGCCAAGACCGCCGGGAGAGGCGGATAACGACGCGCGCGACGGCGGCGTGCAGTCCGTCGACCGCGCGCTGTCGATTCTGGAGACGCTTGCCGAGGACGATGAAGGCTATCGCCTGAGCGATCTTGCCGTCCGCACTGGGCTGTCGGCCTCGACCGTGCACCGGCTGCTCGCGACGCTGGAAAGCCGCCGCTTCGTGCAGTTCGATCGCGCCGAATCCAAATGGCACGTCGGCGTGCGCAGTTTTACCGTCGGCGCCAGTTTCGCGCGGCGGCGCAACTTCACGGCGCAGGCCATTCCCTACCTCCGCAAGCTGCGCGATCTCACCCGCGAGACCGCCAACCTCGCCGTCGTCGACGACGAGTTCATCATCGTGCTGACGCGCATGGAGAGCCGCGAGATCATGCGCTCGCTGACCAAGGTCGGCGGCCGCGTCGCAATGGTGACGTCAGGCGTCGGCAAGGCGGTGCTGGCGACCTATTCTGACGAGGACGTCGGTGCGGTTATCCGGCATCACGGCATGCCGAGGCTCACGGAGAAATCGATCGTGCGGCCGAGCGATCTGTTCAGGGAGCTCGCGACGATCCGCAAGCAGGGTTTTGCGGTGGACGACGAGGAGGCGCAGACGGGCCTTCGCTGCGTCGCGGCCGTGGTCTACAACCCCAGCGCCGAGCCGCTCGCGGCGATCTCCGTCTCCGGCATGACGAGCCGCATCACCGACGCGCGGCTGCCGGACATTGGGCGGATGGTGCGCGAGGTCGCAGCGGAACTCACGGCTGCGCTGGGCGGTGTCGTGCCGGCGCCGGTGGAGCAAGGCTGAACTCGGGCCGCTCAGGCCGCTGCCCAATGCGTAAGCACGGGTGCCGTTTTATTTGAGTTGCCCGTGTCGCCCGCGGGGCGCAACCATCGCTGGGCTGTTCCCGTCACGCGAGATTCCCGATGACCCGACTGACCCGCTTTGCCGTCGCGCCGCTGCATGAGATGACCCGCCGCCTGGCCGATGTTGCCTCCTTGCGCGTCGCGCCTGACCTGATCATCACGGGGGCGCGGGTGCTGTCGACCTATTCGGAGCGCGTCCACCCGGACCGCGAGGTCTGGATCACTGGCGGCCGGATCGCGGCGGTGAAGCCGGCGGGCGCGGCCAAAAAGGCCTGGAGCAGCGTGGCTGCTTATGACGCTGCCGGCGGCATCATCGCGCCGGGGCTGGTCGATCCGCATATCCATATCGAATCCTCGATGGTGACGGCCTGCGCCTATGCGGAAGCGGCGCTGCTCAATGGCACCACCACGATCTTCTGCGACAGCCATGAGATCGGCAACGTCATGGACGTTGCCGGTGTCGAGGCGATGCTTCAGGACGCGCGCGAGGCGCCGCTGTCGATCTTTTTGACGGTGCCGAGCACGGTGCCTGCGACGTCCGCGGAGCTGGAGACCGCCGGCGGCGATCTGACGCCCGACAAAATCGCCGGCCTGTTCGATCGGTGGCCTGAAGCGGTCGCGCTCGGCGAGAAGATGGATTTCGTGCCGGTGACCATGGGCGATGAGCGCAGCCATGCGATCCTTGCGGCGGCACTCAAGCGCGGGCGTCCGGTATCGGGGCATGTCTATGGCCGCGAATTCGTCGCGGCCTATGCGGCATCCGGCGTCACCGATACCCACGAAGCAATTGATCGCGACATCGCCGATGATCTGCTCGATGCCGGCGTGTGGGTCTTCCTGCGCGGCGGGCCGCCGACGACGCCCTGGCACTCGCTGCCGCAGGCGATCCGCACCATCACCGAGCTCGGGGCCTCGCACAAGCGCACCGCGGTCTGCACCGACGACCGTGATGCCGATGATCTCTTCCTGTTTGGCCTCGACTGGGTGGTGCGCGAGGCGGTGAAGGCCGGGATGTCACCGGAGCAGGCCTGGTCGATGGGCTCGCTGCATGGCGCGACGCGCTTCAACATGGAGGGCGAGATCGGCGGCCTCGGCGGCGGCCGCCGCGCCGACCTCGTGCTGATGGACGACGATCTGAAGCCGCAATGCACCTGGTATGGCGGCGAGCTGGTGGTCGAGAAGGGCAAGATCACAGAGCTCCTCGATCAGGCGCTGTCGCAGCGCTATCAATATCCCAAGTCGGCCTATGCGACCGTGAAGCTGCCGGAAAAGCTCAAGCTGACGCCGGAGCTTCCGCCGAAGGCTTGCACCGTCAACGCGATCAAGACCGCGCTTCCCGGCATCACGTTGATCCACGAGAAGGTGAGGATCGAGCCGGCGAAGGATTGGCCGACGCTGTTTGCGCGCCATGGCCTGTGCTTCGTGACGGTGGTCGAGCGCCATGGCAAATCGGCCGGCAACGTCGCCTATGGCCTCTTGAAGGACTTTGGGCTCAAGCGCGGCGCGGTCGCCTCCAGCGTCGGGCACGACAGCCACAACATCATCGTTGCGGGAACCAACGAAGCCGACATGCAGGTGGCGATATCCGCCATCAAGCAGCAACAAGGTGGCGTCTGCGTCGTTGCGGACGGCAAGGTGAGGGCGCTGGTTCCGCTGCCAATCGCAGGGCTGCTCTCGGACAAGCGCATCACCGAGGTGGCCGAGGAGGTGCGGGCACTGAAGACCGAATGGGCGGAAGCCGGCTGCACCATCCCCTACATGGGCTTCAATTTGATCCCGCTGTCGGTCATTCCTGAAATTCGCATCACCGACAAAGGCCTCGTCCTCGTGCCGCAGATGGAGCTCGCGCCGCTGTTCGAGTAGTCGCTTTCACGCGCTTCCCGACCTAACCGATTGAGACCGCCGCGATTTTTCCACGGCTGCCGCATCGTGGAAAATAAAATCGATCTCGTTGAGCGCGGCTCGTGCGCAATCGATGATCACGCTCGAAGTGACGCAACCGAGCGAGGTCCGATATGGCGAAGATGCGAGCCGTCGATGCAGCCGTGCGAATTCTGGAGAGGGAAGGCATCTCGACTGCCTTCGGCGTTCCTGGGGCCGCAATCAATCCGCTCTACTCGGCGCTGAAGAAGCGGGGTTCGATCCGCCACATCCTGGCGCGTCATGTCGAGGGCGCCTCGCACATGGCGGAAGGCTATACGCGGGCGAAGGCCGGCAATATCGGCGTCTGCATCGGCACATCTGGGCCGGCCGGCACCGATATGATCACCGGGCTCTATTCGGCGATCGCCGATTCCATTCCGATCCTCTGCATCACAGGCCAGGCGCCGCGGGCGCGACTCTACAAGGAGGACTTCCAGGCGGTCGATATCGAATCCATCGCAAAGCCCGTGACCAAATGGGCAGTCACCGTGCGCGAGCCCGCGCTGGTGCCGCGCGTGTTCAGCCAGGCCTTTCACGTGATGCGCTCGGGGCGGCCAGGGCCGGTGCTGATCGACATGCCGCTCGACGTGCAGCTCGCCGAGATCGAGTTCGACGATGAGACCTACGAGCCGCTACCGGTCTACAAGCCGACCGCGACGCGCAAGCAGGTCGAGAAGGCGCTGGAGATGCTCAACGCCGCCGAACGGCCGCTGATCGTGGCGGGTGGCGGTATCATCAACGCCGATGCCTCCGATCTGCTCGTCGAATTCGCCGAGACCGTGAACGTGCCTGTTGTCCCGACGCTGATGGGGTGGGGCGCCATCCCCGACGATCACGTGCTGATGGCCGGCATGGTCGGCCTGCAGACCAGCCATCGCTACGGCAATGCCACCATGCTCGAATCCGATTTCGTGCTTGGCATCGGCAATCGCTGGGCCAACCGGCACACCGGCTCGATCGAGACCTACACCAAGGGCCGCAAATTCGTGCATGTCGACATCGAGCCGACGCAGATCGGGCGCGTCTTCAATCCCGATCTCGGCATCGTCTCGGATGCGAAGGCCGCGCTGGAGTTGTTCGTCACCGTCGCCAGGGAGTGGCGCCGGTCAGGCAGGTTGCGCGAGCGCCAGGCGTGGCCCGCGGCCTGCCGCGATCGCAAGCGCTCGATGCTGCGCAAGAGCCATTTCGATAACGTGCCGATCAAGCCGCAGCGCGTCTATGAGGAGATGACCAAGGCGTTCGGACGCGACACCTGCTACGTCACCGTCATCGGCCTGTCGCAGATCGCAGGTGCACAGTTCCTCGGCGTCTACAAGCCGCGCAACTGGATCAATGCCGGACAGGCCGGCCCGCTCGGCTGGACGCTGCCCGCGGCTCTCGGCGTGCGCGCGGCGTGTCCGGATCGCGACATCGTCGCGCTGTCGGGCGACTACGACTTCCAGTTCCTGATCGAGGAGCTCGCGGTCGGCGCGCAGTTCAATTTGCCCTACATCCACGTCGTCGTGAACAATTCCTATCTCGGCCTCATCCGTCAGGCGCAGCGCGGCTTCGAGATGGACTATCACGTCCAGCTTTCCTTCGAGAACATCAATGCGCCCGAGCTTGGCGTCTATGGCGTCGACCACGTTGCGGTCGCCGAAGGCCTCGGCTGCAAGGCGATCCGCGTCACCGACCCCAAAGGCGCGCAGGCCGCTTTTGCGACCGCGCGCGAGTTGATGGCGAAACACCGCGTGCCTGTGGTGGTCGAGTTCATCCTCGAACGCGTCACCAATATCGCGATGGGCACGGAGATCGACAACATCGTCGAGTTCGAGGAAGTGCTCGATCTGCCGCTTGACGAGGTCGAGAGCACGCGCGCGGGCGTGTTGCAGCCGGCGGAATAGGGAGACCAGCATCGTGCCGAAATTTGCCGCCAACCTCACCATGCTCTTCAACGAGATGCCGTTTGTCGACCGCTTTGCCGCGGCGAAGGCGGCAGGCTTTTCCGGAGTCGAATATCTCTTCCCCTACGATTTCGACAAGGCGTTGCTGCGCGAGCAGCTCGAGAGCCATGGGCTCACTCAGGTGCTGCACAATCTCCCCGCCGGCAATTGGGCGGGCGGCGAGCGCGGCATCGCGATCCTTCCCGATCGCGTCGCCGAATTCCGCGACGGCGTGTTTCGCGCCATCGACTATGCCAAGGCGCTCGACTGCGACCGGCTCAACTGCCTCGTCGGCATCGCGCCGGCGGATGCCGATCCGCGCGAGCTGAACGAGACGCTGGTCGGAAACCTGCGCTTCGCTGCGGCGGCGCTCGCACGCGAGAGCATCGAGCTGCTGGTCGAGCCGATCAACACCCTCGACATTCCCGGCTTCTTCCTCAACGGCACCGAGCAGGCAGTGCAGCTCATCTCCGATGTGCGCTCGAGCAACCTGTTCATCCAGTACGACATCTATCACATGCAGATCATGGAGGGCGATCTCGCCCGCACCATGCAGAAATATCTCGACCGCATCTCGCATATCCAGCTTGCCGACAATCCCGGCCGCCACGAGCCGGGCACGGGCGAGATCAACTATCCCTTCCTGTTCCGCCATCTCGACGCGATCGGCTATCGCGGCTGGATCGGCTGCGAATACAAGCCGCGCACCACGACGCTGGAAGGCCTGTCCTGGCACGCGGCACAGACCTTCGAGACGTGAGAGTTTTCGGGCCCAGATGCGGCCGCGATGACGGTACGCTCCCTCTCCCGCTTGCGGGAGAGGGCTGGGGTGAGGGTGTCTCCGCAATCGGATTTTTGCGGAAGAAATCCCAACGAGGATAGAGCCCCACCCGGCGCTTCGCGCCGACCTCTCCCGCAAGCGGGCGAGGTGCATCGAGCCCGTGGATCGACTTATCAAAATCGAGAGGAAACGAGTGACATGATCGACATCGGCTTCATCGGACTTGGCACTATGGGACGGCCGATGGCCGGCCACCTCCTGGCGGCGGGTCATCGTCTCTTCCTGCACGACGTCGCACCGGTTGCGCCCGAGCTGATCGCGGCCGGCGGCGTCGCCTGCAAATCGGCGAAGGAGGTCGCGGAGGAGGCGGATGCGATCATCATCATGGTGCCGGATACGCCGCATGTGGAGGCCGTGCTGTTCGGCAAGGACGGTGTCGCGAGCGGAATCTCCAAGGGCAAGATTGTCGTCGACATGAGCTCGATCTCGCCGCTGGCAACGAAGGAGTTTGCCAAAAAGATCGAGGCGCTCGGCGCCGATTATCTCGACGCACCGGTGTCGGGCGGCGAGGTCGGCGCCAAGGCGGCGAGCCTCACGATCATGATCGGCGGCCCGGAGCGTGCCTTCAACACCATGAAGGGCGTCTTCGACAAGATGGGCAAAAACGTCACTCGCGTCGGCGCCAATGGTGACGGCCAGACCACGAAGGTCGCGAACCAGATCATCGTCGCGTTGACGATCGAGGCGGTGAGCGAGGCCCTGCTGTTCGCCTCGAAGGCCGGCGCGGATCCCGCGCTGGTGCGACAGGCGCTGATGGGTGGCTTTGCTTCGTCGCGAATCCTCGAGGTCCATGGCGAGCGCATGGTGAAGCGAAATTTCGATCCCGGCTTCCGTATCGAGCTGCACCAAAAGGATCTCAACCTCGCACTCGAGGGCGCGCGAGCGCTCGGGCTTTCGCTGCCGAGCACGGCGGTGGCGCAGCAATTGTTCTCGGCCTGCACTGCGCATGGTGGCAAGGGGTGGGATCATTCGGCGATGGTGCGTGCGCTCGAGTTGATGGCGGGCCACGAGATCGCCGCGACGTAAAACTGTTACGCGGTAACACTCGTTCGGATTGATGTCGCTTCGGTTGTTCGGGAACCCGGAACTATCACCGGGCCCGGCGGTTGACGGCGCAACACAAATCAATCCGGAGAGAGGACATGAAGACTCGTCTTGTGATTTCGCTCGCTGTCGCTTCGCTGCTGGCGTCGAGCGGAGCCTTTGCGCAGTCGACCACAGCCGAGGGTGCTGCGAATGGTGCGCGGGCCGGCGGCGAGATTGGTGGTCCGGTCGGGGCGATGGTGGGCGGCACCGTCGGCGCGGCCGTTGGCGCCGGCCTCGAAATCCCGAATGCGGTGATCGGTGCGGTGCCGCGCTCCGAGCGGTCCGTCGTGGTGCATGAGCGCGTGGTGGTCGGTGAGCCGCTGCCGCCGACCGTGGTGTTGCATCCGGTGCCGAACTACAGGGACTATGACTACGCGGTCGTCAACGACCGCCGCGTCATCGTCGAGCCGCGGACCCGCAAGGTCATCAAAATCATGGAATGATCATCGCGACCAGGGACGGGGCCCTGCGGAGCACTACTCCGCGGGGCCTTCGCTTCTTGTGACGCCGGCAGCGCCGCGGAAGCGGACGATGGCCCAGTCGATCGCGGCGGAGACTACGAAGCCCGCGCAGGCGGCGAGCGCGTCGACGACGAAATCCTCGAACCGTGCATGGCGACCCGGTACCCAGAGCTGCAATACTTCAAGCAGGCCGATCAGCACGACGGCGATGGCCGCGACGCTGAGGCGGCGCTGCGAATAGGCGAGCCCGAAAGCGAGTCCGACCAGAACGAAAGCCAGTGCGTGCTCGCCGTCTTGCCCAAGATCGGAATGCGGGCGGAGGCTCGGCGGCCCGAGGGTCGCAAAGCTGACGGCGGCGGCAAGCAGCCAGGCAAAGAGACGCAACAAAACTAACATCCTATCCGTTTAGCACGGAGCGGCGCCGGATCGATCATCACACCGAGATCAGATCGCCGTGTAGTTAATGACGAAATGTCAAAGCGGTTGCCGCACGCCGAGACCGTGCATGAAACGCTCCCGGATCTGCACGGGATCGCGGCGGGTGGTGCCGACGCCGGGTTTGTCGTCGATGCGCACTGCAATGAGGCTCGGTTCCGAGGCCGTCAGTGCACCCTCGACCAGGCGCTCGAAATCCTCCTCGTCCGCGGCCCAGGCGCTGTTGACAAGGCCCGAACCGGCCGCGATTGCCACGATGTCGGCCACGCCAGCGGCCGGCGTCGGCTGTGCACCAGTGATCTGGTAGATGCCGTTGTCCATCACGATCATGGTGAGATTCTTCGGCCTCAGGTTCGCGATCGTCGTTAGCGCGCCGAGTTGCATCAACAGCGAGCCGTCGCCTTCCAGCGCAATGACGCGGCGGTCGGGCTGCGCCAGCGCCACGCCGAGCGCGATCGGGAAGGCGAGGCCCATGCTGCCGAGCATGTAGAAGTTTTGCGGGCGGTGGCCGGCGGCCCAGAGGTCGAAATTGGTGTTGCCGATGCCGCCGATCACGGCTTCCTCGTTGTTGAGTGTCGCGATGAGGCGCGAGGTGACATCGAAGCGGTTCATCACCTTGGTATTGCCTTGGGTGCTGCTCATGGCTGATCTCACTTGTCAAAGACCTTGCCGCCGGTGAGCAGCGGGTTGAGGATCAGCGCCACCGGTGCCTGGGTGGTGACGGCCTGCTTGATCGAGCGGTCGGCGATGAATTCGAGCTCGTCGAGCCGGGCGATGGTGTGGTGCTCGAGCGCGAGCGAGTCCAGTACCGGCCGCATGGTGCGGCAGACCAGCGCCTGGCCATAGTTGAACTCGCCGAGCGTGCCGCGTTCGGACACGAACATGATCAGCGGGATCTGATAGGGCACCGCAAGCGAGGCCAGCACATTGGCGAGCGTCGCAAAGCCCGAGGTCTGCATCAGCACGGCGCCCCGCCGTCCGCCCATCCAGGCTCCGGCGACGATGCCGACCGCTTCCTCCTCGCGCGCGGTCGCAAAGGTCGTGAAGAAGGGATCGGCGTGCAGGGCCGTGATCAGCGGTGTCAGCACCCGATCGGGCACGTAAGGCACGAGGCTGACCTCGTTTCGCTTCAGCGTTTGCACGACGATTTCGTGCCAGCTTCGTTCGGTGGGAGACATCTGGGGTGGGGTCTGCTGCTCCACGATCGTCATCTCGTCCTCCCTTCCGCGACATCTTTTTTGGTCTATGCGCGGTGCCGCTTCATAGGCGCCTTGGTACCGAACTTGACGCGGCGGGCGGGATTGTCAACATGTCCGAACCGGACAGCGGTCTGCGCTCTCTGCGCTGCCATGGCCGGGGTTGTCGTGTCATAAGCGACCACAACGAGAGCAGTGGGAGGACGGCATGGTAGGGGCGCAGCTCGCGCCGTTCCTGCGTGCCCCCTTGTGAGGAGCCCGGAAGCCTTTCGATGCCCGTCAACACCAAGCGCGTCTTCTACGTCAAATATCTCGCACATCCGATCTATGTCGACATCCTGACGGCGCGGAGCGACGTCCGGCTTGATCGCATCGAGAACGAAAGCCCCGAAGTAGTTTTCGCGCCGATCCTGGAGGCCGCGCATGTCTATCAGATCGGCGCGGCGCGCGACGAGCTCGCGCGGCATTTCCATGCCCAGGCCGAGCTGTTGAAGCGCGCGCCGAACCTGCTGATCGTCTCCTCCAACGGCGCTGGCTTCGATCCGGTCGATGTCGAGGCCTGCACCGCGGCGGGCGTGCTCGTCGTCAACCAGTCCGGCGGCAATGCCCATTCGGTCGCCGAGCACGCGCTCGCGATGATGCTCACGCTGTCGAAGCGCATCATCCAGTCGGACCGCCGTCTGCGGCGCGAGCGCGATGTCAACCGCAACGATCTCATCGGCAACGAAGTCGGGGGCAAGACCGTCGGCATCGTCGGGCTCGGCAATGTCGGCCGCCGCATCGCCGCGCTCTGCAACACCCTCTTGGGCATGAAAGTCCTGGCTTACGATCCCTATCTTTCGGCCGACGTGATGGCGGCGCGGGGCGGCGAGAAGGTCGAGCTCGACGAACTTCTGCGCCGGTCCGACTTCGTCTCGATCTCCTGTCCGCTGACCAAGGAGAGCCGCGGCATGATCGGCGTCCGCGAATTTTCGCTGATGCAGCCGCACGCCTATTTCGTCACTACCGCGCGCGGCTTCATCCATGACGAGGACGCGCTGCTCCAGGCCCTGCGCGACCAGCGCATCGCCGGCGCCGGTCTCGACGTCTGGTCCAAGGAGCCGCCGCCGCCGGAGCATCCGCTCCTTCAGTTCGACAACGTGCTGGCGAGCCCGCATACCGCGGGCGTGACCCGGGAGGCCCGCCAGAACATGGGACGCATCGCCGCCGAGCAGGTCCTCGATGCGCTCGACGGCAGGCGGCCGCCGCGCATCATCAATCCCGAGGTCTGGCCGCATTATGCCGAGCGCTTCCGGAAGACGTTTGGGATCACGCCAGGATAGGGCGGGGCGGCTGACGGATCGGGTGGAGTCCGGGAGACGGCGCTCAGTTTGATCCCGCTCAAATTCTCCTTCCCATGAAAATGCAAAATGGGATTAGAGTGCTGCCGGGGCAGCAGGAGGTCCCATGTCACGCTATGTCGTCAGGTTCATGAAGGACGTGCTCGGCGAGTACGGCCGGCAGAGTGAGGTCTGCCAGGGAACCCTGGAAATCGACGCCACCTGTGAAAGCGAGGCGACCGAGCAGGCCAAGCTGAGATTCTGCAAGGACCAGGCCTTGCATCACTGGTCTCTTCATGCGGATCGTATTCATGTGAAGGCGGCCGATTTTCCGTCCTGAGGCGGAGGTTTGGCGCGTTCAGCGGCTGAGGATGGACGCGGGCGGCGGTGCGGTCGCGCCGGCGCCGAGCGATCGCTGCACCATGACGGTATCGGACCAGCGGCCGTAGCGGTAGGCGACTCCGCACAACAACCCGACCCGGGCAAAGCCGAATTTTTCGTGCAGCGCCAGCGAAGGCGCATTGTCGGCGTCGATATAGCCGATCATCTGGCGGAAGCCGGCCGCCGCGCAGGCGTCGACCAGCTCCTGAAGCAGCAGGCGTCCGACACCGCGACCGAGATGGTCGTGATGCACGTAGATCGAGTGCTTGGCGGTGTAGCGATAGGCCGGGCGCTTGCGAAACAGCACGGCATAGGCATAGCCGATCACTTCGCCGTGCCAGGTCGCGACCAGGTGGGGCAGGCGCGTCTGCCGCAGGTTCTTGCGCCGGTCGCGCAGGTCGTCGGGCTCGGGTGCGCCGGTGCCCTCAACGTCCTTCGCCACGCCGTGGCGGACGTGATGGCGGTAGATCGCCAGCATCGCCTCGACGTCGCTGTCGCGCGAGGGCCGGACCAGGACCGGATCGTCATCCTCGCGCATGAGGCCTGTTCCGTTCATCGACCGCTACTCGGCGACGACGTAAGTGTAGAGCCCGATCCGGCCGGCGGCGTCGACCTCCTTGTAGACGCCCTGGATCTCGACGTCGAAGCCGGGAAATGTGTTGAAGCAGGTCTCGAACATCTTGAGATAATCGATCATGGGTTTCGCGCGTTCCGTGAGCCGCTCTCCGGGCACGATGGTGGCGATGCCGGGAGGATAGACCACGAAAGGCGTCGTCGCGATGCGGCCGGCGATGGCCTCGATCGGCAGGTAGTCGACGTCGTTGCGGATCAGGCAGCGTGCGGCGTCCAGCGGCGACAGCGCGATCTCCGGGAGGTGATCAGGCAAGAACTGACGCGCCTGGAGTGCACTGACGTCGGCCTTGCGGAAGAAGCGGTGCATCTCGGCGCAGAGGTCGCGCAGCCGCACGCCGGCATAGCGGGCCTGCCGTCGCTGATAGAATTCGGGGATGGCGTCCGCCAGCAGCGCATTGTCGTCGTGCAGCCTCTTGAACGCGACGAGGCCGGAGATCAGCGTGCCGGCCTTGCTCGCCTCGACGCCCGGCGTCAGCAGGAAGAGCAGGGAGTTGAGGTCGTTCTTCTCGGCAACGATGCGATTCTCGCGCAAATATTGCGCGACGACGGGGGCAGGGATGCCGTGTTCGGCATAGGCACCGGTCGTGCGATCGAACCCTGGCGTCAGAAGCGTCAGCTTGTTCGGATCGGTGATGGCAAAGCCCTCGGTCATGCCGGGGAAGCCGTGCCAGGTGCTGTCCGGACCGAGCTGCCAAAGCGCGGGGTTGGTGGCAAGCTCGTCGGTCGAGAGCGTCTCCCAGGCGACGTTATGCGCCGCGCCCGGCCGGCTCACGTCGGCAATGGCGACGCGGTCGGGAACGAACGGCTCGAAGAACCAGCGCCGTTCGGCGTTCTGCTCCTTCTCCTCGAACTCGCGGCGCATGGCGCGGATCTTCTTGCGCAGCTCGATGCCGAGGCGGATCGTGTCGTCCCACAGCACTTCGCCCGAGCGGCCCTTCATCATCTGCGCGCCGACATCGAGGGAAGCAAACAGCGGATAGAACGGCGAGGTCGAGGCGTGCTGCATAAAGCTTTCGTTGAAGCGGCGGTGCTCGACGCGCCGCTTCTGGCCGCGGATATGGCGGTCCCTGATGTGGATCTGGGACGCCTGCGAGAAGCTCGCGAGCTGCTTGTGGGTCGACTGCGTCGCGATGATGCCGGGTGCGTCCGGCGTCAGCCCCGACAAGCCCATGGCGAAGCGCCCGGCATAGAGCGGATGGAATTTCATGAAGCCGGCCCAAGCCTCGTCGAACAGGATGTAGTCGCAGAGATGGCCGATGCGCTTCAAAATCATCTCGGCACTGTGGATGGTGCCATCATAGGTGCATTGCTCGACGACGGCGACGCGGAACGGCCGCTCCTTGCGCCAGGCGTCGCGATCCGTAACCAGCGGGTGGTTGCGGATCGCCTCGCGTAGCGACTTCTCGTCGAGCGCCTCCCAGCGCATCGGTCCGATCAGGCCCCAGGCGTTGCGGATCGTCGGGATGTAAACCGGGATGCCGCCATTGATCATCAGTGCGCCGTGATGCGCGGCCTTGTGGTTGTTGCGGTCGAACAGCACGAGGTCGCCGTCGGTGACGAGTGCGCCGAGCGCGACCTTATTGGAGGTCGAGGTGCCGTTGAGCACGAAATAGGTCTTTTCCGCGCCGAAGATTTGGGCCGCTTCCTTCTGCGCTTTCAGCGCCGGTCCTTCATGGGTGAGAAGGTCGCCCAGATCGAGCACGGAATTGTCGAGATCGTCGCGGAACACGGACTCGCCGAGATGCTCGACGAAGACACGGCCGATCGGGCTGCGGCTATAGAACATGCCGCCATTGTGGCCGGGGCAGGTCCAGAGCTGATTGCCTTCCTCGGCATAGTCGACCAATGCGCCGAAAAACGGCGTCTTCAGCGTCTCGGCATATTGCTTGAGCCGGCTGATCAGGTTTTTTGCGATGAAGGGCGGCGTCTCCTCAGAAAGGAAGACGTAGCCATCGATGAAGTCGAGCACCTCGACCGGCAGATCCTCGAAGCGCTTGCGCCGAATCAGCAGGATGATCGGGAAGTCGAGGCCGCGGCGCCGCATCAGATTGATCAGGGCGGCGGTTTTGCCCTCCAGCCCCTTCTTGCCCCAGTCGACCACCATGCAGCCGATGGCGGCGTCCGTCTGTACCGCGATCTCGGCGTCCTCGAGCTTGCGGGCTCTCACGACCTCGAAGCCGGAGCGCTGGATCTCCTCGATGATCTGGTTGAAGCGGATGCCCTCGAGGTCGTCGGCATCGAACACAGGGGCAGCGAACAGGAAGTTGAAGCGCTTGAAATAGTCCATGGTGGGTCCCGAAGATGCGAAGCCAACAGCTCTCGGCACATTCGATGACAGTTAGATGACAGTGCTCAGCGCTTCATCTCGCCGAACACCACCGTCGGTACGGCGCGGTTGACGACTTCGCGCAGTGCGAAGCTGGACTGCACCCGGGCGACGCGAGGCAGGCGCGACAGCTCGGTGCGGTGGATGCGCTCGAAATCCTGGATGTCGCGCGCGAGCACGATCAGGATGTAGTCGTCGGTGCCGGACATCAGGAAGCAGCGCACGACGGAGGGGCATTTCACCACCTCGGCCTCGAAGGCCTTCAGCGCCTCCTCGCTCTGGCTCTCCAGCGCGATCCGCACCAACACCGTCGTGGTGAGGCCGAATTGCCCGAGATCGAGGGCAGCCTGGTAGCCGTGGATATAGCCGTCATCCTCCAGCGCCTTCTGCCGCCTTGCCAGCGCTGTGCTCGACAGGCCGACCTTGTTGGCAAGCTCGGTGTGACTGGCTCGCGCATTGGTGGTGAGTTCCGCGAGGATGGCGAGATCTTTTCGGTCGAGGGCCAAGGTTTCGTTTCCAGCGTGGAAGGGGCAATCGGCGCCGGAAACCGGCGTCCAGGTGCCGAAACTAGCTGATATTTGCACGAAACCAAACCGGCGTGGCCGCTAACATGAAGAGGAGAATCAAGATGTTAAGGCAAGGAGCTCGCTATGCGCGTTGGTGTTCCCAAGGAGATCAAGGTGCAGGAATATCGCGTCGGGCTCACCCCGGGCGCCGTTCGCGAGTACGTCGCGGCCGGGCATGAGGTCTGGGTCGAGACCGGTGCGGGCGAGGGTATCGGCTCTTCCGACGAGATTTACCGCAAGGCGGGCGCCGCGATTGCGGACAACGCGCGCGAGATCTTTGCCAAGTCCGAGATGATCGTGAAGGTGAAAGAACCGCAGCAGAGCGAGTGGACGCAGCTTCGCGAGAACCAGATCCTCTTCACATATCTTCATCTCGCGCCGGATCCCGCGCAGACCAGGGGGCTGCTCGCCTCCGGTTGCACTGCCATTGCCTATGAGACCGTCACTGACGCGGGCGGCCACCTCCCTCTGCTCGCGCCGATGAGCGAAGTTGCCGGCCGTCTCGCGATCGAGGCGGCCGGTGCCGCGCTCAAGCGTTCGGCAGGCGGACGAGGCGTGCTGCTCGGCGGCGTGCCCGGCGTGCAGCCAGCGCGGCTCGTCGTGCTCGGCGGCGGGGTCGTAGGAACCCAGGCGGCACGCATGGCCGCGGGCCTCGGCGCGGAGGTCACCGTCATCGATCGTTCCATTCCGCGCCTGCGTGAGTTGGACGACATGTTCCTTGGACGCGTGCGCACGCGCTTCTCCACGATCGAGTCCGTCGAGGACGAGGTGTTTTCCGCCGATGTCGTGATCGGCGCGGTGCTGGTGCCCGGTGCGAGCGCTCCGAAACTGGTTACGCGCGCGATGCTCAAGTCGATGCGGCCGGGCGCCGTGCTGGTCGACGTTGCGATCGACCAGGGCGGCTGTTTCGAAACCTCGCGACCGACGACCCATGCCGAGCCGACCTACGAGGTCGACGGCGTCGTGCATTACTGTGTCGCGAACATGCCGGGCGCGGTTCCGGTGACATCGAGCCAGGCGCTGAACAATGCCACGCTGCCGTTCGGGCTGATGCTCGCGGCCAAGGGCTTTGCCGCCGTGCTCGAGCCGTGCTCGAGAATCCGCATCTGCGTAACGGCCTCAACGTCTATCGCGGCCGCATCACCAACAAGGCGGTGGCGGAGAGTCTCGGTCTGCCATTCTCGCCGGTGGAGAGCAGCCTGGCGGCGTAACGGTGCCGCCGCATCGGGCTTGATGATCGCGGATTAGGCAATACGCGATCCGCGCGATCGCTCCATAGTTGTAAACCTCATCATGCGCTGTTTTCGCATCTCGCGCAAAAGTTCCTACGCGCGCGAGAAACATGCGATCACGGATCAGTTCACGTCGTCTCCAAATTTCCTCGAAATGGTCACATCCGGGTTAGGTTGCTGGCATTGATAGGCACTATCCGACTCCTCGTACGGAACAGTCCGAATGCTTGGCGTTCTCATCCTCATCCTGGTCGCCGCGATCTCGTTTGCGGCGGGGTATGTCACGCGCGATCGCATTTCGCGAAAGCGCCGCGCCAGATATCTGAAATGGGAACCGTACGTTCGATCGAGCAAACGGCCGGCGCAGCCGCCGGCGTTTCTGGTTCGCACGCCGAAGACTCAGGCGCCACGCATCAGCGCGGTCGATGGCGCCGGTGCGGCGCGGCCTCTTGCGCAACCTCCCGTCTCGCAAGCGCCCGTTGCGCAGCCGTCGGCCGACGCCGAGCGCCGCCAGGTTCACGCCTTCGTCAGGCGGTAGTCGCCGAGATCGGGATCGTGCGTCATCCGCCAGTAGTCCACGAACCGCCACGGCATCGCTGAGAACACCCGGCCGCTCGTGTTGCGGTAGTAGGTGGTCATGCCCGGATGGGTCCAGATCATCGCCTCGTGCTCGGCATCGACCTTCCGGATGTAATCGTCGTGCGCATCCTGGCGGACGTCGATGGCGGCGACACTGTTTTCCATCATCTCGACGAGACAGGCCGAGATGTAGCGGCTCTGGCATTCCGACTGGAAGATCACGCTGCCGCCATGCGCCGGGCCGGAGTTCGGGCCCAGCATGCAGAAGAAGTTCGGGAAGCCCGGGACCGTGAGGCCGAGAAACGCGGTCGGATTGTCGCCCACCCAGGCGTTGCGGAGATTCCTGCCGTCGCGGCCGGTGATATCGAGGCGAGCCGCCATCTCCGTGACCTTGAAGCCGGTCGCGACCACGATGATGTCGGCCGGGCGGTGCTCGCCGTCGGATGTCACGATGCCATCGCGATCGACATGATCGATCGCGTCGGTGACCAGCTCGACATTGTCGCGCGTCAGCGTCTTGAACCAGTCGTTGTCGAGCAGGATACGCTTGCCGTAAGGCGGGTAGGTCGGCACGCATTTGGCGATCAGGTCAGGGCGGTCCTTCAGCTCGGAGAGGATGAAGTCCGTCAACTCCTGGCGATGCCGGTCATTGCCCTTGTTGACGGCGCGCTCCGGATGCGGCCAGGCGGGATCCTTGCGCAGGAACGGCAACAGCCCGTCGCCATAGCGCCAGAACATGTTGAAGCGGTACCACTGCACATAGAACGGCAGGTGCGCGAGCAGCCAGCGCGCGCCCCCTGTAATTGGATCGGAATAGCCCTTCACCGGTCGCGCCCATTGCGCGGAGCGCTGGTAGACGGTGACGGAAGCGACGCGGGGCGCGATCGACGGCACGAGCTGCATCGCGGTCGCGCCGGTGCCGATGATCGCGACGCGCTTGCCGTCGATCGTGATGTCGTTCGACCACAGCGCCGAATGGAGGATCCGGCCCTTGAAATCCTCCTCGCCCTTGAAGCGGGCGCGGGAGGGATCGTTGAGCTGGCCTATCGCGCTGACGAGTGCCGTGGACTCGAACTTTTCCTCGCCGCTGCTTGTTCTCAGTGTCGAGATCCAGCGGCGCCTGCTTTCGTCCCATCGCGACGAGGTCAGTTGCGTGTTCAGCCGCAGATGCCTGCGCAGGCCGAATTCGTCGGCGACCTTCTTGAGGTAATCGAGCAACTCCTCGCGCTGGCAGAAATAACGCGTCCACTCGTTGCGCGCGCCGAAGGAGTAGGAATAGGAATGGTTCGGCGTATCGACGCCGCAGCCAGGATAGCGGTTGATCCACCAGGTGCCGCCGAGTTCGGCGTTCTTCTCGACGATGGTGTAGGGGATGCCGAGATGGCCGAGCGCCACGCCAAGCGCAATGGCGCAGACGCCGGCGCCGACGATCAGCACGTGCTGCTCCGACAATTGCGCGTCGGACGGACGTCTGCTCCAGCGCGCCTCGCGCGGCACAAAGCCCATCTCCTCGCGCATCAGCGGCGCATATTCTGGCGCGACGTTCTCGCCGAGGCAGGCACGCATCATCCTCAGAAGCAGCTCCTCGCCGGGATCGGTGATCACCGGTGTTGGATGGCCATCGGCAAAGAGCTCGACCACGGCGTCGCGGATTTCGTCCTGCACGTCCCTCGGCACGCCGGCCTCGGGATCCGGGATGAGGCGGATGTCGCGCTTCGGCAAATAGGGCGGGGCGAGCCAGCGCTCGTCGCCGGTCATGTGTACGAGCACCATCAGGAGGCAGCGGATGTCGCCCTCGGCGATCGCCGAGGCGAGGTCGAGGTGCTGGCGCGGCAGTTCGATGTTCATGAATGGTCTCAGATCCGGCGAAAGCGAGCAATGCGATCGTCGCACTTTACCGCCGAACCGGGCAGGGGGCTTGGGCGCAGACGCCGCCAAAGAAGAAAGCTATCGCCGCGGTCCGTCCCGGCGGAAGAAATTTGCCGCGCGGGGCCGAAAAAAGCCAATCAGTTCCATTGCCGAGAGAGGTGGAAACGACGACATTCCGTCCAGAATTCAGTGGATTGGCCTCGCGATGGAACGCGCAAATTTCGAGCCTTTTGGCGAGCGACTGGCCCCGGGAAGGGACGACCGGCCGCAGTCGCGCGCCTCCAAATATCTGCTGTGGACGGGCACCGGCCTGTTCTGGTCGCTGGTCGGGGCCATCGTGCTCGCCCGTGCCGCCTTCTTCGAACCGGGCGTTTTCGACGGCTTTAGCCGCGTCGCCTCCCTCGCCAAGGGCCTGATCTTCTAGGCCGTCCGAGCAGCCGCTCCGCTCTGCCTGTAATTTGCTCCAACACTGTCCTTTGGGCCGCGGCGCGTCTGCGCGCCCAGGAGAATTGTCTTTAAGGACATTACTTGCTTCCGTTGGCCGGAATCGAAAATATATTGCCCTCTCGCGCCCTGTCGCGCATAAAATCTTCTCCTTCGGGAGATTTGAGTGGCCCAGAACGAAGCATCCTCTTCAGCCGGCGCAAGACCGGTGACCACCGCCGGCCGCATTGTGGCGCTGATTCCAGGCGTTCTCCTATGCATCGGCATTGCCGGCGTCTCGGCTGCTCTTGAAGCCACGGAACGGCACGCCTTCGCACATCCCTATGTGGAGGCGCTGGTGATGGCGATCCTGCTCGGCATGGCCGTGCGCAGCTTCTGGAAACCGTCCGAGCGCTGGCAGGCCGGCGTCGCCTTCAGCGCCAAGCAACTCCTCGAAGTCGCGGTGATGCTGCTCGGGGCCTCCATCAGCTTTGCCGCGATCGCCGCATCCGGCGTGACACTGCTGGCTTCGATCGCCGCCGTGGTCGTGGTCGCGCTCTGCGTGTCATTCGGCTTGAGCCGCATGCTCGGCCTGTCCACGCGGCTGTCGATCCTGATTGCCTGCGGCAATTCCATCTGCGGCAACTCGGCGATCGCCGCCGTGGCGCCGATCATCGGGGCCAACAATGACGAGATCGCATCCTCGATCTCCTTCACCGCGATCCTCGGCGTGATGATGGTGCTGGGCCTGCCGCTGCTCATCCCGCTCCTGCAACTGACGGCGACGCAATATGGCATCCTCGCAGGACTGACCGTCTACGCCGTGCCGCAGGTGCTCGCGGCCACCGTGCCGGCTGGCCTCGTCAGCACGCAGATCGGAACGCTCGTGAAGCTGATGCGCGTGTTGATGCTGGGGCCGGTCGTCGTCGGCCTCTCGCTCATTGCCTCGCGCCGGCAGGGCGGCGCGAAGAAGACCAGCGTCGGCTTCTTCCGGCTCGTGCCCTGGTTCATCCTCGGCTTCCTCGCGCTCGCCACGCTCCGTTCGCTCGAGATCGTTCCCTCAACCGTTGTCGGTCCGGTGACGAAGATCACCACCTTCCTCACCGTCGTCTCCATGGCCGCGCTCGGCCTCGGCGTCGACGTGCGCGTGCTCGCCAATGTCGGGGGACGCGTGACGGCGGCGGTGACGCTGTCGCTGATGCTGCTGCTCGGGATCAGCATAGGACTGGTGCACTGGTTCAAGTGAGGTCGCGAGGCCACGGACTCCTCTTCCTTCTCCCCTTGTGGGAGAAGGTGGTGCGGAGCGCCGGATGAGGGGTTCTATCCGCGAATTTAGATCGCGAGAGGGTGGCTCGCTGAGGCAGACCCCTCATCCGGCGCGCTGTGCGCCACCTTCTCCCACAAGGGGAGAAGGGAGGAGAGTTCGCAAGGTGCGAGTTCTGCCTTAAATCACGTCCGCCAGCGAGTGGCCGTGCAACTCGATGTTGAGTCCTTGCATGCCCAAATCGTTGATCTCGCCGCCCATCGCCTTCAGGCTCTCCTCGCGGATCAGGGACATCAGGCCGCGGCGCAGCGCTAGGAACTCCGAGGACATCATCATCGATTGCTGCCGCGGGCGTTCGAGCGGAATCGGGATCTCCGCCTTGATCGAGCCGGGGCGGGCAGTCATGCAGTAGACGCGGTCGGAGAGGAAGATCGCCTCGTCGATGTCGTGGGTGACGAACAAGACCGAGATCTTGAGCCGCTGCCACATGTTGGTGAGGATCTGCTGCATGATCACGCGGGTCTGCGCGTCGAGCGCGCCGAAGGGTTCATCCAGCAGCAGCACCTTCGGCCCCGTCGCGAGCGCACGCACGATGCCGACGCGTTGCTTCATGCCGCCGGAGAGCTTTTCCGGATAATGCTTCTCGAAGGCCTCGAGGCCCGCTAGCCCAAGCAACGTGCGCGCCGCGCGCTCGCGCTGCGAGCGGGGCATGCCGCGCATCTTCAGGCCGAACTCGACGTTCTCGCGCACTGTCTTCCAGGGAAACAGCGAATATTGCTGGAACACCATGCCGCGCTCGGCGCTCGGCCCGCTCACGCGTTCGCCGTCGACCGTGATGGTGCCGGTGGTGGGTTTGAGAAACCCGGCCACTGCATTCAGGAAGGTCGACTTGCCGCACCCCGATGGCCCGACGATCGAGACGAACTCGCCCGGCCTGACATGGATGTGCGTGTTGGTGACGGCTTCGACCGATCCGTCAATGGTCTCGTAGCTCAGCGAAAAATTCTTGACCTCGATGTGCCCCTGCGGGGCGGCGGTCGCGATCTCGCTCATTTCGCCCTCCATGGCATCACCAGTTGTCCGGCGCCGCGGATCAAGAGGCTCGATCCGAGGCCAAGCACGCCGATCGCGATCATGCCGAGCGCAATGTCGGCATATTGGACCAGCGAATAGGCCTCCCAGGTGAAATAGCCGATGCCGTATTGCCCGGAGATCATCTCGGCCGCGATCAGCGACACCCAGGCGACCCCCATGCCGATGGTGAGGCCGGTGAAGATGTGCGGAAGCGAGGCCGGAAAGTACACCTCGCGGAAGATCGAGCGCTCGCGCGCCCCCAGGCATTGCGCCGCGCGCACCAGCACTGGGTCGACCAGCGACATGCCGTGCAACGTGTTGACCAGGATCGGGAAGAACGAGCCGAGGAAAGTGATGAAGACGATGCTCTGCTCGTTGGTCGGCCACAGCATGATCGCCATCGGCACCCAGGCGATCGCTGGGATCGGCCGCAGCACTTCCGCAACCGGGAACACCACCTCATGCACCAGCTTGAAGCGGCCCATGATCAGCCCGAGCGGCACGCCGACGATGGCCGCCAGTGAGAAGCCGAAGAAGATGCGCCGGCAGCTCAAGAGGATGTGCAGCAGGAATTTGGGATCATGGATCGCCTTGGTGAAGCTCGCATAGACCGCCACCGGCGAGGGCACGTTGGTGAAGCGCACGAAGAACACGACGCGGTAGGTCGTGAGCAGATGCCAGACGAGCAGGAAGGCGGCGAGCGAGATCACGCCTATCGCGATCGCACGCAACCTGTCCTGGTTGAGCCGGTACCAGCGCCCTGCCAAGGCGCCGAATGAGGGTGGCGCGGGGGTCGGCGTCGCGACGGGAGCAGGCGTGGGCTCGGTGACGGCTGCAACTGCCGGCATGGCGTCCTCCTGATGGCGCAGGATCGCGGGACTGCTACTCACGTCTTGCCTCCGGCGACCGCCGATTTCACGGCTTCATCGAAGCCGAGAACCTTGCCGTTGATCTTGGCCGCGTAGGCTTCCGCGTCCTTCTTCAGGAGGAACGGCGCGACGTCACCGGCGCCGACCGCATAGAAGGCCTGGTCGGCGAACAGCTTGATGCCGCGGGTGGTGTCGAAGACATAGGCGACGTTGATCTTCTTGCCCTTGGCCTTGAAGTCCGCATAGGCGCCGAGCGTGCAGGCCGCGCTCGCGAACGGCAGGATGCCGGTTTCGTCGACCCAGACCTCGCCGGCCTTGTGCGGATCGGCGATCGGCTTCTTGCAGAAGCTGTCCTCGCCGGAGATCTCGTAGTTCTTGGCGCTCGCAAGCTGCGCGTCGTAATCGAGCTTCATCTCGGCATAGGCCTTGCGGATATAGCTGTCGTCGACCCACTTCTTCGGATCGAACTCCTTCATGCGGCCGAGATTTTGCAGCACCTTGACGTCGGTGGTGGCCGCCTCGATCAGCGCTGGCTTGATCGTGGGATCGGTGGTCATGTTGCCGCTGGGGCCCAAGAAGATGTAGACGACCTCCTTGCTGATGCCGGTCCACTCCTGGATCTTCTCGGCCGCAAGCTTGGGATTGTCGCGCAGCCACTGGTTGGCGGCGATGATCGCCTTCATGTAGGCGACGACGACCTCCGGATATTTTTCCGCGAAGTCGGTGCGCGCGACGATGCCGTGAAAGGTCGGTAAATTGGTCTCGACGCCGTCAAAAATCTTGCGCGCGAAGCCGCGGAACGGCAGCAGCTCGGCGAAGGGAACGAAGTCGGCGTGGGCGTCGATCTTCTTTTCCTGGAGATTGGTCGAGCCGACCTCGGGGCTTTGGCTCACGAGCTGGAAGAAGTCGGACGCATAGCCGCGATCCTGCATCGCCTTCAGCACCATGCCGTGCGCGGCGGAGCCGAAGGGCACGCTGACGAGCTTGCCCTTGAGATCGGCGAGATCGTAGTAGGGCGAATCCTTGTGAACGACGATGCCGTTGCCCGAGCCGGAGAGGCTGTAGGCGGCGACGCCGATCAGCCGGCTCTTGCTCTCGGGATTGCTCTCGAAGGTGAAGCCGTTCACGATCAGCGGATAGTCGCCCATCATGCCGATCTGAAGCTTGTTCGCCATCATCGCATTGGTGACGGGCGGGCCGGACGTAAAATTCTGCCATTCCAGCTCGAACTTGATGTTGGCGTATTTGCCATCGGTCGGCAGATATTTTTCGAGGAGATGAAGCTGCCGGATGACGACGCCGGCGGTGACCGTGTTGGTCGTGGTGTCCTGCGTGCCGATACCGAGGGTGACTGTCTCCGCCGCCGCGGGCTGCGCCAGCAAGAGCGCCAGCGACGTCACCGACATCGCGATCGAGAGCGTGGGAAGATGGCGGACCATTCTCATCCTCATTCGGTTGGATGTGCTGTGGTTGCCATGATTGGGTGACGGGACGGGCAGGGCAAATCCGGATTTACCGCCGCAGTCGATTAGTTGCCGGGAAAGACCGGTTGCATACTCCTTGGGCAGTTTTGCAGTTGGAAGCCAATTGCATGTGCAGCGGTCCTAATCGGCTGCCTGCCCGCGCATCTCCTCCAGGATGTCGGGGCGGCAGACCACGATCTGGGAGCGCTTTGTCTGAACGATTCCCTTCTCCTGCATGCGCTTCAGGCTGATCGTGACCCATTGCCGCGTGGCGCCGACCATGTGGGCGATGTCAGCATGGGTGAACGCGGCCGCGATCACCCTGCCATCGGCATCCTCCACGCCATAGAGCTCGACGAGGTGGAGCATCAGATGCGCAAGGCGCTGGGTGATCGAGCGCGTTCCCAGCATCTGCGCCAGCGCCGAATAGCACTTGCCCTTGAAGGTCAGGCCTTCGATAAGGCCGATGGCGAGGTTGGGGATTTCGGCCGCGAGCGTTCGCAGCTCCTTTCCGGGAAGGTGCACGACGCTGCAATTGCTGGATGCAACGCCTGACCATTGATGCACGGTGCCTTCGAATACTTCGGGCCCGCCGACGAAATTGCCGACATGCCAATAGGCGAGTGTGATCTCGCGACCGAGCGGCGAGGTGTAGAAGACACGGATGCGGCCGCTCTCGATCAGCCAGATGCCGTCATGCTTGCCGCCCTGGCTGAACAGCGTCTGGCCGCGGTTGAGCACCTTGCGGCGTCCCTGCTTCAGCACCAATTCGCGCTCGCGCGGCGTGAGCTTGTCCATCAGCGACGGAGGTCCGCCGATCCACTGCTGGTTCTCGGTGAGCAGCAGCGATGAGCTTCCGGCAGGCCGGACCGTTGCGGGAACAGTCCCGCGAACCGCATTGGCCGCCTGCAACATCACCTGCCTCCGGATTGTTCAAACCGTTCTAAAGAGGAGCAATGTCCGTGCCAGATGGGTGAGGAGTTAGGCGTTCGCACAAAATGTCGAAAACAACCCCATGCAAAGTAGGGTGGCAGCCAGGGGGCGCGGTCCCGGGGGCGTACGCTTTGGTGGGGAACGGAGCGAGGTGGGACCGTCTAACCGCCCTGACGCTCAGCCAAATTCAGCAAATACGGCTTCGGGTAGATCCCGCGGTTGTGGCCGTCCGAGAACGAGATGTTCAGCCCGTAGCCGAGGTCGCCGATCTCGGTGATGGCGATGCCCGGAAACCCCTGGGGGAAGCGGCCGTCGAAGCGGGCGCGGGTGCAGTGCGCGCATTTGCAGGAGAGGCGGAGCCGCTCGGCGCCGAGCATGACCTCGCCATCGTGCGTGGTGCGCACGACGAGAGTCGCGAGATCGGCGCTTGTCGCGTAGTCAGTCACCGTTGGTGCGACCAGTGCAGTCATAGTCATGGCGAGCCTCCGGTCTCTTTCTAGCGAGCAGAACAGCCGGCGGGATAGCAACTAATTGCCGGACTTGAGCGGAGGCGACAGTCGCGAGGAAAGCGCGGCTGCCTCCTCTTCGGTCATCGCTGGCGAAATGTGAAACTAATCGACCGGGAATGGCAGTTCGCCGTTGCGGGAATAGCTCCTCTCCGAAACTTTCCCCGGCATCGGGCAAGCAAGGAGAGACGAACGATGAGCGCTTTTCAGAAGGAGACGGTCCTCTCGGTGAAACACTGGACCGAATCCCTGTTCAGCTTCACCGCGACGCGCGATCCCGGCTTCCGCTTCCAGAACGGCCAGTTCGCCATGATCGGGCTCGAGGTCGACGGCCGGCCCTTGATGCGCGCCTACAGCATGGCGAGCGCCAATCACGAGGAGAATCTCGAGTTCTTCAGCATCAAGGTGCCCGACGGTCCGCTTACTTCGCGGCTCCAGAAGATCAGGGAAGGCGACATCATCCTGGTCGGGCGCAAGCCCACGGGCACGCTGATCACCGGCAATCTCATTCCGGGAAAGCGGTTGCTGCTGCTGTCCACCGGTACCGGGCTTGCGCCGTTCGCAAGCCTGATCAAGGACCCCGACGTCTACGAGAATTACGAGACCATCGTGCTCGCCCATGGCTGCCGCCAGGTTTCCGAGCTCGCCTATGGCGAGCACCTGGTCGAGAGCATGCGGGCCCACGAATTCTTCGGTCCCCTGATCACGGACAAGCTGATCTATTACCCGACCGTCACGCGCGAGCCGTTCCGCAATCGCGGCCGCATCACCGACCTGATCGCGTCGAACCAGCTCTTCGAGGACATCGGCCAGCCCGGCCTCGACCGCGATACGGATCGCATCATGCTCTGTGGCAGCCCGGCGATGCTCGAGGAGCTCCACGTGATGTTCAGGGACCGCGGCTTTGCCGAAGGCAATCACAGCCAGCCCGGCCACTTCGTGATCGAGAAAGCGTTCGTGGAGCGGTGAAGGGCAAATCTCTCTCCGGCGACAACTAATTGCTATCGCCGGAAAGCCACCTGAACAAATCTGATGCAAAGGCGCCGGACGCCGGCGAACCAGGAGCAAGCGATGGCACTAGATCAGATCGTCGACGGACTTTCCGAGGTTTCCTGCGATGTGCTGGTCATCGGCGGCGGCACGGCCGGACCGATGGCGGCGCTGAAGGCGAAACTGAAGAACCCGAAGGCCAACGTCGTCCTGCTCGAGAAAGCCAACGTCAAACGCTCCGGCGCGATCTCGATGGGTATGGACGGGCTCAACAACGCCGTCATTCCCGGCTATGCGACGCCCGAGCAGTACACCAAGGAGATCACCATCGCGAACGACGGCATCGTCGATCAGAAGGCGGTCTACAAATACGCTCAAAACTGCTTTGGGATCATCGAGGAGCTCGACAGTTTCGGCATCCGCTTCCTGAAGAACGAGAACGGCGACTATGCTGTCAAGAAGGTGCACCACATCGGCACCTATGTCCTGCCGATGCCGAACGGGGAGACCGTGAAGAAGGCGCTGTACCGTCAGCTCCGCCGTGCCCGCATCCTGATCTCGAACCGCTACATGGCGACGCGATTGCTGAAGTCCGCCGACGGTCGCATCGCCGGCGCGATCAGCGTCAACACGCGCACCGCCGAAATGCTCGTCATCAAGGCGAAGGCCGTCATCCTGTGCATGGGCGCCGCCGGCCGGCTCGGCCTTCCGACGTCAGGCTACATGTTCGGCACCTACGAGAACGCCGCCAATTCCGGCGACGGCTATGCCATGGCCTATCATGCGGGTGCGGCGCTGGCGAACCTCGAATGCTTCCAGATCAATCCGCTGATCAAGGACTATAACGGCCCGGCCTGCGCCTATGTCGCCGGCCCCTTCGGCGCCTACACCGCCAACAACGAAGGCTCGCGCTTCATCGAATGCGACTACTGGTCCGGCCAGATGATGCTCGAGTTCTACAACGAGCTGTTGTCCGGCAAGGGGCCGGTGTTCCTCCAGCTCAAGCATCTCCATCCCGACACCATTTCGGAGATCGAATCGACGCTGCACAAGGTGGAGCGGCCGACGCGCGGGCTGTTTCAGCAGGGACGCGGCGTCGATTACCGCAGCGAGTCGATCGAGATGCACATCTCGGAGATCGGCTTCTGCTCCGGCCACAGCGCCTCCGGCGTGTTCGTCGACGACAATGCGCGCACCACCGTGCCGGGCCTCTATGCTGCCGGCGACATGGCGAGCGTGCCGCACAACTACATGCTGGGCGCCTTCACCAACGGCTCGGTCGCCGGCATCGACGCGATGGAGTTCGCCGACAGTCACGATTTTGCGGAGTTCGATGCGAGCGAAGTAGCGATGGAGCGCGAGCGCGTAATGGCGCCGACCACGCGCGAGGACGGCATTCCGCCGAACCAGATCGAGTACAAGACCCGGCGCCTGGTGAACGACTATCTCCAGCCGCCGAAGGTGACCCGCAAATACGAGCTCGGCATGCGGCGCCTCGCCGAGGTGCGCGAGGACATGCAGGAGCGCATGATTGCCCGCAACGCGCACGAGCTGCTCCGCGCGCTGGAGGTGCAGTCGATCATGGATTGCGCGGATATGGCGGCCCACGCCTCGTTGTACCGCGAGGAAAGCCGCTGGGGTCTCTACCACTGGCGCACGGATTTCCCGGAGAAGGACAACGAGAATTGGTTCTGCCACACGCTGCTTTCCAAGCGAGACGGCAGGATGACCAGCGAGAAGCGCGCGGTCGAACCTTATGTCGTGCCGATCGCCGACGACGAGAAGGACCTCTACGACAAGCAGCGCATCCGGGCGAGCGCCTGAGCCGCCGAACAGCAACGCAACAGGAGATTTGACGATGCCTCTCGCTTCCTATCAGACCTCGGTCCCGGTGGTGGTCGACGACGCCAAATGCATCGCGGACAAGGGCTGCACGGTGTGCGTCGATGTCTGCCCGCTCGACGTGCTCCGTATCAGCGACATGACCGGAAAGGCCTACATGGCCTACGACGAATGCTGGTACTGCATGCCCTGCGAGGCGGATTGCCCGACCGGTGCCGTCACCGTCAACATCCCCTATCTGTTGAGGTGAGCATGTCGAGCCCGTTCGAATCCTACGATGATCTCGATGACGCCGACGAGCGGCTCCAGGCCGCGGACCCCGCGGAACGCCGCGTCGCCATCATCGCGCTCGGCCATTCCGGCGATCCCGCCGCGGTCGGCCATCTCGCCAACATGGTGTCCGATCCCGACGCCGGCGTGCGCCAGCAGGTCGCGATGGCACTCGGCGAGTTCGACGGGCCGGAGGCAGCGAATGCGCTCGTCAAGCTGCTCGTCGACCCCGAGCGGATCGTGGCCGTGGCTGCGGCCGACAGCATGGCCGAGTTCAAGGACCCGGCCTGCGCCGATGTCATCCTGCCGCTGGTCAGACATGCCCACGCCTTCGTCCGCATGGGCGCGCTCCGCGCACTGAAGGAGCTGCGCCGCAAGGATACGCTGAAGCCCGCGCTGGAAGCGCTCCAGGATGGCGATGCGGCGGTGCGCGTGCAGGCGATCGGCGTCATCGGCTTCCTGAAGCTCGAAGAGTCGATTCCGGCGCTGACCGCGCTGATCCACGATCCCGATGCCCATGTGCGCCGCGCCGCGGTGAGTGCGCTCGCCTTCTCGCAGATGAAGCCGGCGGCCGAGACGATCACCCGTGCGCTGAAGGACGCCGACTGGATGGTCCGGGAGATGGCTGCCGAAACGCTGGGGCTCAACGTCAACGGTTCGCTTGCCGCCGACCAGCTCATCGCCTCGCTTGCCGACGATTTCTGGCAGGTGCGGCTCAAGGCGATCCGTAGCCTCGGCAAGATGAAGATCGAGCGCGCGGTGCGCCCGATCGGCAATGGCATCAACCACGAGCAGGCCAATCTCCGCAAGGAAGCGGCCGCCGCGCTCGGCGAGATCGCCGATCCCGAGGGCGAGGCGTATCTCGCCGTTGTCGCCAACGACCCCGATCCCGACGTGCGCAAGAACGCGCGCTGGGCGCTCCAGCAGATTGCCGCGAAGAAGGCGAGAGCCGGTTCGTAACCTCAGAACCGAATCGCCATCTCAGCGAGGCGGCGGTGGGCGCTGTCGCGCGCGGCGCGGATCGGCCCGGCCGGTCCGGCCGTCGGGCCGATCGGCACGAAGCGCACGTCGCTTACGCCGATGAAGCGCAGCGCTTCGCGCAAATAGGGCGTCGCCATGTCGATGCGGCCGCGGTTCATCCCGGTCGCATAATCGCTGCCGCTTGCCAGGATCACCAGCGTGGGGCGGTCCTTGAGCAGAGGAAAATAGCCCTGCAGCGGATCGAAGCGGAACGTCAGCCCCGGCTGGATGATGACGTCGAACCACTGCTTGAGCTTGTAGGGGATGCCGAAATTCCACATCGGCGTCGAGATCAGCACGCGGTCGGCGAGCGAGAAGCGTAGCGCCATCCGCTCGGCTTCGGCAAAGCTGTCCCGCTGCGCGTCGTTGAAGGCCTGCGCCTTCATGCGCGCGTACTTCGCCTCGACGATCGGGCCGACGAACTCGGGCATGCGCTCACGCCACAGATCCATCACGTCGACGTCCCAGTCCGGGTGCGCCTGACGGAAGCCGTCAAGAAACACGCGCGCGCCGGCGCTCGACTCGGAGTCGGCGCGCGGCGAGCAGCACAGGTGCAGGAGCTTTGCCACCGCTCATCCCAGCGCTCTGATGACGGTCTCGGCCTTTGTGACGACGGCGACGTTCTGCATGGCGAAGTTGACTGAAGCATTGTGCCAGTCGGCATTCATGGTCGAGCAGCAATCCTCCGGAACGATCATGAAATAGCCCTTGTCGGCACCCGTTCGCGCGGTGTGTTCGACGGACATGTTGGTCCAGGCGCCGGTATTGATGATCATGTCGCGTCCCGTCGCCTTGAGGATCGTCTCGAGCTTGGTGCCCTCCCATGCGCTCATGCGCATCTTCTCGACCACGAAATCGCCGGGCCGCGGCTCAAGGCCGGGCACGGGCGCGGCACCCCAGCTCCCGCGTACCATCGCCTTGCTGTCGACCAGCCCCTCGAACAACGGTGCGTTCAACGTCACGCCGGGCGCGCCCGGCTCGACGACGAACCAGACATGGATGATGGCGACGCCGCGCCCGCGCGCTGCCTCGGCCAGTCGACGCACATTCTCGATCACATTCTGCTGGCGCGCATGCCCGGGGGCGCCGGACTCGGCAAAGGCCCCGCCGTCCATGACGACGTCGTTTTGCAGATCCTGGATGATCATGGCGCAGCGCCGTGGATCGAGCCGCAGCTCGCCGTCGGTGAGGATCGGTGCTGCTGCCGAAGGGCTGGCGCCGGTGCCGCCGCGCTTGCCGCTCATGTAAGGATCATGGCGCGGGCCCGTTTTGGTCGGGATCGCATAGACCGAATGCGTCGCGGTCAGATAGAGAGTGCGGAAATCCGGCCCGCCCCAGGCGAGGTTGGCGACAAGCTCCGGCAGGCGGACCTTGCCGAGCAGTTCGCCCCGTGGCGAATAGACCCAGACACCGCCGGGCGCGGTGACCCAGACGTTGCCGTGCTGGTCGCACTTCATGCCGTCGGGCAGCCCGGGCTCGAGCTCCGACTTGATGCCGCTCGCAAACACGCGGGCGTTGCCGAGCGATCCGTCGGCGCTAACGTCGAACACGCGGATCAGAGCCTGCACGGTGTCGTTGACATAAAGCAGCTTCTCGTCCGGCGAGAAGCAGAGCCCGTTGGGCTGGTCGAACAGGTTGCGCTCCACCACGAGCTGCGGCTCGCCGCCGGGCACGACGCGATAGACCCCCTGGAAGCCGAGTTGCCGCGGCCGTTCGACGCCATAGACGGGCATGCGCCCATACCAGGGGTCGCTGAAATAGATCGCACCGGAGGAGTGCACGCAGACATCGTTGGGACTGTTGAGCTCCTGACCTTGGAAATGCGAAGCGAGCACCTCGCGCCGCCCGTCGGGCCGCTCGCGAATGAGCGAGGAGGTTGCGTGCTCGCAGACGATCAGGTTCAGCTCGGCATCATAGGTCATGCCGTTGCACTTGTTCGCGGGGCGCTTGACCTCGACGACGCCGCGCCGCGCATCCCAGCGTCGGCGCACATCGCCCGGCATGTCAGAGAACAAAAGGTATTGATCAATCGGATGCCAAATCGGCCCCTCCGTGAATTCAAAGCCGGTGCCGACCTGGCCGACCGGCGCGTAGGGATCGATCAGGGTTTCGAATTCCGAACGCAGGGTGACGTGCGTCATCGCTCGATCCTCGTTTCGTCAGGCAGGGAACCAGTTGCGCTCTGGCAGCGATTGCACGATCGGTCCGGGCACCTGGTCATGCAACCGCCCCACGACATTGCCGCCTTCGATCTTGGCGGGCCGGTCGTGCACCGGCAGCAGATAGCGCGAATTGCTGAGCAGCTTCTTGATGGCCGCCTTCTCGGCGCGCTTGGTGGTGCCGTGATTGCCGGTCGTGCGCGGCTCCCAGTCATGGATTTCGTGGAAGGGCGTGACGATCTGGTCGTTGAAATCGTAGATCACGTCGCCGCAGATGGTCGCGATGCCGTCGGCGGTATGGACGATGATGTTCATCGAGCCTTCGGTGTGCGCATTCGCAGCGTCGCAATAGACGCCGGGCATCAGCTCGATGGGACCGGTGATCTCGAGGTCGAGGAAGCGCAGCGCGCTCTTGGTGTGCAGGCGGTCGATCAGATGCTTGATGTCGGGCGCCGGATATTGCGGGTGCATCAGGCCGGAGACCGAATATTCGAGCTCGCGGCGGTTGACGACGACCGTCGTGTTCATCGGGAACAGATCGTCCTTGCCAGCGTGGTCGATGTGCAGATGGGTGTGGCAGACGAAGCGGACGTCGCCCATGCGTACGCCGTGGCGCGCGAGCTGGTTCTCGATCATGTTCTCGTGGTACTGCAAGCCCCGCATGCCCAGCGTTTCCATGATCTGGTTGGAGCGGTAGCCGGTGTCGACGACGACCGGATAGGGGCCGCCGAGGATCAGGAAGCCGAGGGTGAGGACGCGCCGGGTGCGGCCGCAGTCGCGACCCAGAACCAGAAAGCTCGATTCCAGCTCGATATCGCCATAGTCCAGGATCTTGATCTCCAGCGGCATTCTTTCCCCTCCCTGTCTCTGTTCGTTCCGTTGCCTCTGCGCTCAGAGCCGATAGACGCGCATGGCGGTTGTTCCGAAGATTGCCTCGCGCTGCCTGGCGCTCAGCGGTGCCGCGGCAGTGCGGAAGGCGTCGATCAGCTCGCGATAGCTGGTCCACAATTTCTCGATCGGGAAATTCGATCCGAACAGGCAGCGCTCGGCGCCGAACATCATGACGGTGTCGGCGACGATGGTGGCAATATGCGCAGCATCGTTGCGGTGGATAAACGTGCCGAGCCCTGAAAGCTTGGCGTAGACGTTCGGGGATGCTGCAAGGCGGCCCATGCCGACGCGCCAGGCGGCGCGACCTGCGGGCGACAAATCCTCGGGCATGCCCGCATGTTGCAGGATGAAGGTCACGTCGGGGCAGGAGTCGGCGAGATCTGCCGCATCCGGCATTTGCGGCGTGAAGACCTGCAGGTCAAAACTCCAGCCATAGTCGGCGAGGTATCCGATGTTGCGGCGGATCATGAGATTGCGGCAGAGATCTGGCCGCGCCGCAAAGCGATAGAGCGGGTTCTCGTGCCAGTGGAGCTGCATGCGCACGCCGCGCAAGAGCGGATAGCGCTCCAGACGATCGAGCTGCGGACGGACGTCCGCGGCGGCGAAATTGGCGTAGGCGACGATGGCATGCGGCCAGCCGTGCTCATCGGCGGTCCGCTGCACCCAGGCGGCCTCGTCCTCGAAACGATCGTTGGCCCAGTTGGTCTGGACGTAGACGGAGCGGGTGACGCCGGTGTCTTTGAGATCGTCGAGATATTCCTCAATCGGATAGTCGCGCCGGATCGGCTCGTACGGGCCGAAGATGCGCGGCTGCATCGGGCCGATCAGCCAGGGCAGATCGGCCTGGCGCCAGATGTGGTGATGGCCGTCGACGATACCGGTCATGCCGCTCTCCTTCGTCCCAGCGCCAGCACATGCGCGACGATCGACGCGCTCGAACCACCGTCGACGAGATCGTCGACGAAGCGTTCGATGGCGACCAGCGCTTCGGTTTGCGGACGGAAACCCGTACCCGTTGCGAGCGGCGTCAACCAGCTCAGCCGCCAGGCGCGCCGCGACAATTTCGCGACGGCGTCGCGCAAGGCATCGGGCTCGCCGCGCTCGAGGCCATCCGACACAATGACCACCGCCGCGCCGCGCGCATAGCCGCCGAAGCGCGGCACGGCGAGGAAGGCTTGCAGCGCATCGCCGATCCGCGTGCCGCCGTCCCAGTCGCTGACGAGATGCGCGGCGGCATTGAGGGCCTGCTCGCGGCGCTTGATGCGCAATGCGCGGGTGACGCGGGTCAGCCGCGTGCCGAAGGTGAAGACCTCGATAGTGGGCGCAGCCTGTACCAGCGCATGCGCGAGCTTCATGTTCTCCTCGGTACGCGCCTTCATCGAGCCGGAGACGTCGATCAGAAGCAGGAATTTGCGTGGTCGCTGTCGTCGTCTGAGATGTCCGAGCCGCAAAATCTCGCCGTCGCTGCGGACGGTGTCGCGCAGGGTCCGGCGCAGATCGGCAAAGGGGCCGCGGCGCGCACGCATGCGGCGATGGCCGCGCCGTTTCGGCAGGCGCCGCGGCGCCTCGCGTGCCAGGCGGCGCAGTGCATCGCTGGGTGAGGTGACCGCGAATCGCCGCTCGACCAGGGCCTCGGCGCGTGTGGCCGTCAGCCCGGACTCGCTGACTTCATCAGACAGCAGCGGCTCCTCGTCGCCGCGGCCTTCTTCTTGCAACCGGACAGTCTCGTCATCTTCGCCCTCGTCGGTCTGCTCGACGGCCTCGCTGCCGCGGAAGTGCAGATCGAACAGCCGGTCGAAGGTGGCGCGGCGTTCCGGCGGCGGGGCCAGTGTTGCGAGGGCAGCCTGCCGGATGTCGTCGAGGCCGCGCGGGCCGAGCAGCTCGATCGCCGCGAGGAAGGAGGTGGTCTGTTCCGGCGCGACGGCAAAACCGTTGGCCCGCAAAAGCGCCACGAAGGAGATGAAGACGCGTGCTGCGCGCGGCAACTGCGGCTCGGTGCTCATGCGGAGGCCTCCGCAAGCAGGGCGTCGAGCCGCGGCGAGATGAAGTGCAGGTCTTCCTCGTCCTTGAGCGCAACGCCGATTGACCGCTTGAGCGCGTCCGGCCAGCGCGCGCCGCCCTTGTGCAGCAACGTCGCGGCCTCGGCCCAGTCGACGGCTTCGGCAATGCCGGGGGCCTTGCTCAACGGTTCACGACGCAGCTTGCCGACAGCGGCAACGACTGCGCGAGCCGTCGCCTCGGCGACGCTGGAGGCCCGCATCATCACGATGCGCGCCTCGCGCTCGGCGGTCGGATAATCGATCCAGTGATAGACGCAGCGGCGGCGCAAGGCTTCATGCAGGTCGCGTGTGCGGTTGGAGGTCAGCACCACGACGGGCCGCTCGGCCGCGCGCACGGTGCCGCGCTCGGGAATGGAGATCTGGAAGTCGGACAGGAATTCGAGCAGGAAGGCCTCGAACTCCTGGTCGGCGCGATCGATTTCGTCGATCAGCAGCACGGTGGAATCAGGCGCGCGAAGCGCAGCGAGCATCGGACGCTCGATCAAGAACGTCTCGCCATAGATGTCGATGCTCTCGTCGCCGGCCTGGCGGATCGCGAGCATCTGGCGCGGATAATTCCATTCATAGAGTGCCGCGGACGCGTCGATGCCCTCGTAGCATTGCAGGCGGATCAGCCTGCGGCCGAGCACGGCCGCAATCGCTTTCGCTGCCTCGGTCTTGCCGACCCCCGGCGCGCCTTCGAGCAGCAGCGGCTTGCCGAGGGCGAGACCCAGATAGGCCGCGGTCGCGAGCCCTTCGTCGGCGAGGTAATAGGCCGCGCGCAGCGCTTTCTCCAGCGCTTCGGGGCTGTCGATGCCGACGATGTTGCTGCGGACCGCCACGGCGAAACCTCAGCGCCGCGCTTGCGGCCGCGCGCCGCCCTGCGCCTTGATCGCGCGCAGCACTTTTTCCGGCGTGATCGGCAGATCGTCGATGCGCACGCCGACGGCGTTGAAGATCGCATTGGCAACGGCGGGCAACACCGGATTGGCGCACATCTCGCCGGGACCTTTGGCGCCGAACGGGCCATCGGGCGCGGGGCGCTCCAGCACGGCGATGTCGTGCGGGCAGATGTCGCCGGGACCGGGCATCAGATATTCGACGAAGTCGCGCGGTCCGTGCACGGGATCGGGATAATAAGGCTCCGGCGTCTCGTAGAGCGCGTGGCTGACGCCCATCCAGGCGCCACCAACGAGCTGCTGCTCGACCAGGCGCGGGTTGAGCGCGCGGCCGAGCTCATAGGCGGAATCCATGCGCACCATCGCGACCTCGCCGGTCTCGTCGTCGACCTCGACCTCCGCAACGAGGCAGGCATGCGCATAACAGGTCGCCGGCGACATCTCGCCGGTCTCGGGATCGACACCGGAGAGCGGCACCAGGAAGATGCCACGGCCCGAGATGGTCTTGCCCTGCTTGAACTGCGCGGCGATGGCGACGTCCTTGGTCGAGATCGAGCGGTGTGGCGCCCCCTTGACGTGGATGTTGCCGCGCCCGTCGGTCTCGAGATCGGCGGCATTGACTTCCAGCTCCTCGGCGGCGGCCTCCATCATCACGCCGCGAGCTTCGCGCGCCGCGGCCATCACGGCATTGCCGACGCGATGCGTGCCGCGCGAGGCGAACGAGCCCATGCAGTGCGGGCCGGTGTCGGAGTCCGCCGTGTCGACATAGACGTCCTCGACGGGGACGCCGAGCGTCTCCGCGCAGATCTGCCTTGTAACCGACTTCATCCCCTGGCCGAGATCGATCGAGGACAGCGCCACCGTGAACTTGCCGCTGGGATTGGAATGCACCAACGCCTGGCTGGGATCGCCGCCGAGATTCATGCCGATGGGATAGTTGATCGAGGCCATGCCGCGTCCGCGATGCCGGGTCATCTAGCGCCTCCTGGTGCCGAAGACGGAGGAGAAACGGGTTGCCCCATGCGATGGTGCCGTCGGCCGCGGCGAGGGCGGCGGCGGTGCAGGTGGCGGCGGCTCACGCGGCGGCTCGCGGGTGACGGTGGGCGGAAGCCGGTCATAGGTCGTGCGCTGCTGAGCCGGCGCGGCCGGTCGCGCGCGCGAGTCCGCCGGAGTCGGCGGGATGACGGCGCGACTGCCGCCGCCCTCCTTGCGCGAGGACGCCCGCCTGAACTCGTCGCGGATCGGCCATTTGGCCTTTTCGGCGGCCACCTGGACACATTCGATCAGCGCCGTGTTCTTTGCCTCGCGCCGATGCGCCTTCATGTCGCCGTCGCGATAGGCGTTGAGGATGCGGAACTCCATCGGATCCATGCCGACGAGATGCGCCAGCTTGTCCATCTGGCATTCGATGGCAAAATCCATCGCAGTAACGCCGAAGCCGCGCATCGCTGTCGCTGGCGTCCTGTTGGTGAAGACGCAATAGACGTCGCCATAGACGTTCGGGATGGTGTAGGGGCCCGGCAGATGCGCGGCGCATTTCACTGCGGCGTAGCTGGACAGCCGCGTATAGGCGCCGCTATCGAAATAGGCGCGGATTTTGCGCGCGACGATGCGGCCATCGCGCATCACGCCGTCCTTGATGTAGATGCGCTCGGCGCCGCGCGGCGGGCCGTACTGCATTTCCTCCTCGCGTCCGAACACGTAGCGCACGGGACGCCCGGTCAGCATCGCGCCGAGGATGGCGAGCGGTTCGGTCAGCGTGTCCACCTTGCCGCCGAAGCCGCCACCCACCGTGCCGCCGATGAAGTGGAAGGTGTTGGAAGGCACGTCCAGGATCTTGGCGCAGGTATCGACCGAGAAGAACAGCGCCTGGGTCGAGGTGTAGACGACGTAGCGGCCGTTGGTGTCGGGCGCCGCGATCGCGCCGTTGGTCTCGGTCGGTGCGTGCTCGATCGGCGACATCTGGTAGCGCTGTTCCAGAACGTGATCGGCGGTGGCGAGCGCCGCGTCCGCGTCGCCAAAGCGGAGCTTCTGGTGATCATAGACGTCGTGATAAGTGAAAGTGTTCTTGGGATAGGTCTCGTTGACCACCGGCGCGCCGGGCTTCAGCGCCTCCTCGACGTCGAACACGGTTGGCAGCGGCTCGTAGTCGATGCGCACCTTGGCGATCGCCTCAAAGGCCTCACGCTCGCTGTCGGCAACGATGGCGACGATCGGCTCGCCCTTGTAGCGGACCTTGTCGACCGCAAGCGACGGCTCGTCGTCCTTGCCGAAATTGATCAGGCTGAGCAGCGTGTTGAGATTGCGCGGCACGTCGGCGCCGCGGATGATCTTGCGCACGCCCTGCGAACGCTCGGCATCGGTCGTATCGATACGGCGCAGCCGCGCATGGGGATGGGGCGAGCGGACGACCTTAAGGTGCAGCATGCCCTGCAGCTTGTGATCGCCAAAGTAGGTCGAGGTGCCCGTGACGTGGCCGAGCATGTCCTGGCGCTGCGTGCCCTTGCCGATCTCCTTGAGATTGTCGTCGCGCTCGTCGGCGAAGATGTCCTTGCGCAATTCCAGCATGGCAAACGTCCTCAGGCGCTGGCCCGGCCGCCCGAGGCGGCGAGGATGGCGTTGATGATCGGCTCGTAGCCGGTGCAACGGCAGATGTTGCCGGAGATGGCTTCCACGATCTCGGCGCGGCTCGGCTGCGGATTGCGGTCGAGCAGGGCCTTTGCGGCCATCAGCATACCCGGTGTGCAATAGCCGCATTGGGCCGCGAAATTGTCGGCGAAGGCGCGCTGGAGCGGATGCAGGTTCGGGCCTTGCTTCAAGCTGTCGAGCGTCTCGACGGAACGGCCGGCGACGGTCTCCGCCAGCGTGAGGCAGGAGAGATAAAGCTCGCCGTCCACCAGCACGCTGCAGGTGCCGCAGCCGCCCTGGCCGCAACCGAATTTCGGCGTCATGTCGCCGATCAGCTCGCGCAGCGCGACCAGAAGATTGGTGCCGCCATCGACGAACACAGCGACATCGCGGCCGTTGTGACGAAATTGCAGCGGAGTCTTGGACATGGCGGTCTATTCCTGACCCGAGAGAAGGCGGCGCAGATGCACGCCGACGATCTCGCGGCGATACCAGGCGCTGCCGAGCGCATTGTCGGATGGTGATGTCCCTTCGCTCGCGGCGGACGCTGCGGCCGCGATCGAGGCGGCGTCGAGCGAACGGCCCTCCAGCGCGCGCTCGGCGGCGCGCGCGCGGATCTGCGTCGGTGCCATCGAACCGAGCGCGATTCTGGCGCCGGCAATGCGGCCACCGCTGATCGGCAAATGTGCCGCGAGCGTGATGACGGAGCCGCCCTTGGGCTTGATACGGGCGACCTTACGATAGCGGAACGCGTCGGCGCTCGCCGGCCGGGTGCAGGAAACGGACAGCACCAGCGTGCCAGCCTGCCGTTCACGCGATTGCAGGAATTCTTCGATTGCGATATCGCGTGCGCCAAAACCGCCTTGCACGGCGATGGTGGCATCGAGCGCAAGCAGGGCGACCGTGAAGTCGCCGTAGGGATTGGGTGCGAACAGATTGCCGCCGACCGTTCCCATGTTGCGTACCGCAGGCCCGCCGATCGAGCGGGCAGGGACGTGCAGGAAGGCAAGATCGCGCTCCGCCAGAATCCTCGCAAAGGTCACGCCGGCGCCGAGCGTGACGCGCGGGCCGGATGCGTCGATCCGGGACAGCGCCTGGTCGCTGGCGCGCACGACGGTGGAGATCGAAACATCGCCCTCGTTCAGGGCGCGCATCACCAGCGTGCCGCCGCCAAAGTAGCGCGCGCTGCGGTCCGACGACAGCGCCGCGGCCGCTTCGCCGGAGCTGGTAAAATTCTTCACCGTCACGGACATGACTACGCGGCCTCCTTCAGATGCCGGCGGATGGCCTCGAAGCCGGCCTGGTAGATGTCTTCGGCGACCATGTGGGTGATGCGGGCTGCGTCCTCGGGCTTCGTCGTGAAGCGCGATTCCCAGTGCCAGAACGTGCGGTCGCCATCGGTGACCGGCAGCAGGCGGACATGGGCGACATAGTTGAACATGGGAATGGGGGTGTCGAGCAGGCAGTAACTAAAAGTCTGTTCGAGATCGGAGAGCGCCAGCAATTGCTCGCGCAGTTCCGAGCCGTCCTGCAGCTTGAAGCGCCTGATGCAGCCGATCTTGTCGGAGGGGTGTGCGCGCTCGATCGCGGAGGTCGCGACCGCCGGATGCCAGCGATCATGGCCATTGAAATCGCGCAGCACGGCCCATGCCGCGTCGGTCGGCGCGTCCAGGATCGTGCTCTTCACGACATGCGGCACGGCTCTCATCCTCCGAACACGCGCTTGAGCGCATCGAAACCGCCCTGGAACACGCCGCCGCCGATATTGTTGACGAGCTCGCTCTCCCGCTCCGGCGCGCAGTCGAACTCGGCGGTCCACTCCATAAAGGTCTGGTCGCCGTCGGTGACCGGCGTGAGCCGCAGCGTCGCGACATAGTTCTCGACGCCCATCGAAGATTCCAGGATCGAATAGGTGCAGAACATGTCGTAGTCGGAGAGGCCGAGCAGCTTCTCGCGGATGCGGTCGCCGTTGCGCAGGCGGAAATCCCTGACGCAGCCGATCTTGTCCGAGGGCTCGCCGCCCTCGATGCGGCTCTCGGCGATTGCCGGGTGCCAGTTCGGCATGCCGTTGAAATCGCGCACCCGTGCCCAGACGCGGTCGTTGCGCGCATTGACGACGGTCGAAACATAAACACGGGCCATGGTGCGACCTCAGCCCTTCTTCCGCGGACCGCGCTCGGCCGGCGGTTGGCCTTCGGCGGAAGGCGCAGACGAGGCGGCCGGCTTGTCGCCTCCACCTCCGCCGCTCTTGCGTGCGGAATCCTTGATGCCCTGCATGTCACGGGCCTCGCGGATCAGGCCCGGCATCTTTGCGAGGCTGCCGCCTTCGACGCCGATGTCCGATAGGATCGAGTCGATCAGCGGTGCCTGGACGCGGTAGCGCAGCGCCGAGTCGATCACCTCGTCGGTGGCGCTGCGGCCACCATTGCCGCCGTTGCCGTTGAGGCCGTCGACCTGGAGGATGCGGATGCCCTCGATCTTCTCCATCGGCTTGACGCTCTCGCGCACGATGCCCTCGATGCGGTCGAGCAGCTTACGGCGGAACAGCGAGTAGCGGGCCTGATCGGTTAGCACGTTCTCGGCCTCGTTCAGCATCCGCTGCGCCTCGGCCTCGACAGCCGCACGGACACGCTCGGCCTCGGCGGCAATGCGAGTCTCCTCGGCCTGCTTCTCGGCGAGCAGCACTTCCACGGTCTTGCGGCGTCTTGCGATTTCGCTCTCCCGCGCCGTGACGACGCGTTCCGCCGCTTCCGTCGCCCGGATGCGGGCCTCCTCGGCGGCGGCGCGCGCAGCCGACTCCTCCAGCGACTTCTGATGGATGGCGATGGCCTTTTCCATCAGGACGGTCTCGACTTCCTTCTCGCGGTTCACTTCCAGCTTGCGCAGCTCACGCTCGCGACCGATGCGGGCTTCGTCCAGGCCACGGTCGGAGGCAATGCGGGCACGCTCGACTTCCTCGCGGGAGGCGATCTCGGCCTCCTGCAAGGACTGCACGCGAGCGACCTCGAGTTGCTCGATCGCGCGGCGCCGCTCGATACGGGCGGCTTCAAGCGCCTGCTCGCGCGAGACGTCCGTGGTCTCGACCTCCTTGCGTGCCACGATCTCGGCCTGCCTGACCTGGCGGTCGGCATCGATGCGTTCGGACTTCTTGGTCGATAGCGCTATGACGCGGTCCTCGTCGGCGATCTCGACCGCCTTCTTTTGCTCGATGTTGAGCACCTCGCGCTTCTTCGAGGAGTTGATCCGCTCGGCTTCGAGCGCAAGGTCGACACCGATGCGCTGGCGCTCGATGGCGTCGCGCCGCTTCAGCTCGGCGGCCTCCAAAATGCCGGTCCGCTCGATTTCGAGCGCGCGAGTCTCACGCTCGGCCTGGATGCGCTCGGCGGCGACCGTCTTCTCCTGCGCGATGCGTGCGGCCTCGATCGCCTCGCGCGAGGCGATGTCGGCCTCCTCGACAGCGCGGTTGCGGGAGATCTCGAGCGACCGGACGCGTTCCTCCTGGGCGATGCGCGCCGCTTCTGTCGCCTCGCGCGCGGTGACGCCGGCGATATCCAAGGTCTGGTTGCGATCGATCTCCAATTGCCGCGTGTTCTGCTCGGCGGCGATGCGCTCGGCGGCGAGCGTCCGTTCGCGGGCGATGCGAGCGGCTTCGACCGCGCGCTGCGCCTCGATCTCGGCCTCTTGGATGGTGCGCACCTGCTGGATTTCCAGCGCGCGGGTGCGCTCGTCGGAGGAAATGCGCTCGACATTGACGATCATGGTCTGGGCGATGCGGGCCTTTTCAGTGGCCTCGCGTGCCGCGATCTCGGCCTCATCGACGGCGCGGGTACGCTCGATCTCGCGGCGCCGCGTCTCTTCCTCGTTGGCGATGCGGGCGTCGGTCACCACCCGATCCTGCTGGATGCGGGCCTTCTCGATCGCCTCGCGTGCGGCGATCTCGGCTTCCTCGACGGTACGCATCCGTTCGATCTCGCGCTGGCGAACCTCGCGTTCGGAGGCGATGCGCGTCGTATCGATCGAGCGCTGGTTGGCGATCCGGGTCCTTTCGACCTCCTCGCGGGCGAGCAGCTCCTTCTCTTCGATGGTCCGGGTCCGCTCGATCTCCTTCTGGCGCGTCTCGCGCTCGGAGGCGATGCGGGCCTCGGCAATCGCCTGGTCGTTGGCGATGCGGGCCTTCTCGATAGCTTCGCGCGCTGAGATCTGGGCCTGCTCGGCCTCGGTCTCGCGCAGCGCGCGCTCGCGGGCGACCTCGGTGCGCTGAAGCGCGCGGCGCATCTCGATGTCGCGCTCCTGCTCGAGGCGGGCCGTTTCACTCTCGCGCTCAATCTCAAGTGCCTGCCGCTCGGCTTCCAAATTGCGGGAGCGGATCTTGATCATCGAATCCTGCTCGATGTCGTTGCGCAGCTTGCGCTTGGCCTCGATGTCCTCCATCAGCCGCGTCAAGCCCTCGGCGTCGAAGCGGTTCGAGGGATTGAAGAATTCGAGGTCAGTCTGGTCGAGATCGGTGATCGCGACCGACTCGAGTTCGAGGCCGTTCTGGGCAAGGGCTTCGGCGGCATTGGTCTTGACGCGTGCGACGTAGTCGCCGCGCCGCTCGTGCATCTCCTCCATGGTCATCTCGGAAGCAACCGAACGGATCGCGGAGATGAACTTGCCGGCCAGCAGCGCGTGGAGCTGTTCCGGCTCCATGGTTCGGCGGCCGAGTGTGGCGGCCGCGATCGAGACGGCCTCGCGGGTCGGCTGCACGCGGACGTAGAAGTCGGCCTCGATGTCGACGCGCATGCGGTCACGGGTGATCACGGCGTCCTGCCTGGAACGTAGGATGCCCATCGGCAGCACGTTCATGTTGACCGGCGTGTAGTCGTGGATGAAAGGCAGCACGAAGGCGCCGCCATTGATGACCACGCGTTCACCGAGGAAGCCGGTCCGGACGAACGAGACCTCCTTGGACGAGCGATGGTACAGCCAGTTCACGATGTAGACGCCAACCACGATCACGATGACCGCGACGATCAGCCAGAGGATCAATTCACCGACCAAAATCCCCGACATCTTTCCCTCCCTCGAACGTTTCGGCGTTAGCGCGCGCCGATCGCCTTGAATTTGCGTACCTGGTCCGTCAGTGCCCGCTCCACGGGCAGGCGCTCCATCGAGGAGGCTCCGTAGAAGCCGTGGCAGTGGCGGGTGTTCTTCATGATGAAATCGGCGTCCGCGGGGTCCGCGATCGGACCGCCATGGGCGAGCACCAGAATGTCCTGATTGACACTGAGCGCGGCAGAGGCCCAGGTGTCGATGTGCGCCGGGCAATCGGCAAGCTTCGGCGCGGTCTGCGCGCCGATCGTGCCGCCGGTCGTGAGGCCCAGGTGACAGACGATGATGTCGGCGCCGGCGATCGCCATCGCGGCGGCTTCCTTCTCGCTGAAGACGTAAGGCGTCGTCAGCATGTCCTTCTCGCGCGCCTTGGCGATCATGTCGATCTCCAGCGCGTAGGACATGCCGGTCTCCTCCAGATTGGCGCGGAAGACCCCGTCGATCAGCCCGACCGTCGGAAAGTTTTGCACGCCGGCAAAGCCGAGGGCCTTGAGCTGGTCGAGGAACGCGTCCATGTCGCGGAACGGATCGGTGCCGTTGACGCCGGCGAGCACCGGCGTCTTGCTGACCACGGGCAACACTTCGCTCGCCATTTCCAACACGATGGCGTTGGCATCGCCGTAAGCCATGAGGCCGGCGAGCGAGCCGCGCCCGGCCATGCGATAGCGGCCGGAATTGTAGATGACGATGAGATCGACGCCGCCGGCCTCTTCGCACTTGGCGGAGAGACCCGTGCCGGCGCCGCCGCCGACGATCGGCTCGCCGCGCTTTGCCATCTCGCGAAATCGCTTCAGAAGTGCAGCCCGTTCAAACCTGGCCATCGGTCACCTCACCATTCTCCGGCGCGCCCCGGTGCGTCCGAACAGGGTTTTGAACGCATTGACAATCGTGGAGGCGAACTCGGGATCGTTGATGTTGTTCTTGACGCGGATGAGCTGGCGATTGCTCGTCTGCCGCACCGTGCGTTCGAGCGTACGGAACAGCGCGGCATCGGCCTCAGGATCCCAGAACGGCCGTCCCTGCGCATCGAGCGCGGAGACGCCGCCCTCGGGGATGAAGAAGCGCACCGGCCCGTCCATCCGGTTGAGCCGCTCGCCGATCCATCGTCCCATGCGCTCGTTCTCGTCCACCGTGGTTCGCATCAAGGTGACCTGCGGATTGTGGACGTGGAATTTGCGGCCGCGATAGCGCTCGGGGACGGTGTCGGGTGCGCCGAAATTGACCATGTCGAGCGCGCCCACGGAGCCGAGATAGGGCACGCGACTTCGGATGATCGCGCCAAAGCGATCTTCAGTCGCCGGAAACACGCCGCCCATCAGGAGATCGCAGACCTCCGTGGTCGTGAGATCGATGACGCCTGCGAGCTGGCCGGACTCGACCAGCTTCTCCATCGAGCGTCCGCCGACGCCGGTGGCGTGGAAGACGAGGCATTCGAAACCGTCGCGCAGGTCGGCCGCGATCTTCTGCACCGCCGGTGTGGTCACGCCGAACATGGTGATGCCGATCGCGGGCAGGCTTGTGCCCGCGGCGCGCTCTTTCGCCTCGCGCTGGTCGAGACGTGCCTTCACCATGCCGGCGAGCGCGTTGGCGCCGTTGGCGAGCACCGCGCGCGAGATCGAGTTGAGGCCCTGCACGTCGGTGACCGAATACATCATGGTGATGTCGGCCGGCCCGACATACGGACCGACATCGCCGGAGGCGACCGAGGAGATGATCAGCTTCGGCACGCCGACGGGGAGGGCCCGCATGCCGGGCGCAACGAGCGAGGCCGCGCCCGAGCCGCCGGCCGAGATGACGCCGGCGACGTTGCCCTGGCGGCGGAGCCAGTTGGCGAAGGCATCGGCCATCGCGGTCACGGCAACGCCGCGGTCGGGGCCGAATACGGCTGATCCGCCGCGACCATGGTTCAGTGCGATCTCCTGCGCGGAGACATCGCAGCTCGTGTGCTTGCCGCTTGTGGAGACGTCGACCAGCCGCGTGCGCAAGCCGCTTTCTGCAACGATGTCGCGGATGAAGCGCAGCTCGATGCTCTTGGTGTCGAGCGTGCCGACGACCAGCACGACGGGTGGGCCGGAGGTTTGCGCCGCGACCGGCTCGCGCTTGCGCCGCGCTGTTTCGTCGAGGCGCGCGATCTGAGTGGAGAGTGTGCGCGCTGCGGCCTCGATACGCGTGATCGGCACCGGCTGCGACCAGCGCGTCGGCGGCGTCGGGTTGGAGATATAGATGCGGATCGGCCCGCTCGGACGCGTGGGCTGCGGTGCAGCTTTTGCCTCGGAACCGGCCGCGGGAACATCGAGGTCCGGCTCGAGCCCGGCATGAAGCCCGACCCCGAGCAGGCGCTGCTGCAAATCGCGGTCTGCGGCAAGGCGAACCGAATCGATAATGCGATTGATTCGGCCGTTGACCATGATCGCGACATTGCGCGAGATCGCGGTGGCAACGCCGATGTTCTGCTCGATCACGAGCACCGACATGTCGCCGTCCTCGCCGAGCCGCTGCAGCATGTCCTCGACCTGGGCGACGATGACGGGCGCAAGTCCCTCGGTCGGCTCGTCCATGATCAGGAGCTGCGGATTGGTCAGGAGAGCGCGCGAGATCGCGAGCATCTGCTGCTCGCCGCCGGAAAGCTGGCCGCCGCCATGGTCCTTGCGCTCGGCGAGGCGCGGAAACGTGTCGTAGATGCGCTCGACGGTCCAGGCGCCGCTGCGGATGCCGCCGGCAAGCTGCAAATGCTCGTCCACGCTGAGCGACCGCCAGAGGCGGCGACCCTGCGGCACATAGCCGACGCCGAGCCGCGCGATATGCGCCGGTGGTCGCCGCGTGATGTCTTCGCCGCGAATGCGGATCGAGCCGCCACTCACCGGCACCAGGCCCATGATCGCCTTGCACAGCGTGGTCTTGCCCATGCCGTTGCGCCCCACAACGGAGAACACGCCCGCATCGAGCGAGAGGTCGACGCCTTGCAGGGCATGCGAATGGCCGTAGTAGACGTCGAGGCCTTTCACGTCGAGCGCGGGCGCTGAGCGACGGACCTCATTCATGGCCGCCTCCGAGATAAAGCTCCTGGACCTCGGGGTCGGACTGGATCTCCTGCGGCAGGCCCTCCTTGAAGATACGCCCGTTGTGCATCATCGTGACGCTCTCGACGACGCGAAGGGCCACGTCCATGTCGTGCTCGATGATGATGTAGCCGATATGAGCGGGTAGGGAGGTCAGGATCTCGATCAGCTCCAGCCGCTCGGCTGGCGACAGGCCCGCGGCCGGCTCGTCGAACAGCACGAAGCGCGGCGCACCGGCCAACGCCAGTGCGATCTCGAGCTGGCGCTGCTGGCCGTGCGCGAGCTCGGCGACGCGTTGATCCCTGACGTTCGTCAGATGCACCGCCTGCACGAGGTTGTCGGCCGCATGCACCAGCGCATCATTCTGGCCCGATCGTAGCAACGAAAAGCGCCCGCGCGAGACGCCGCGGCAGGCGAGGTAGACGTTGTCCTGAACGGTGAGGCCGGGGAACAGCGCGGAGATCTGGTAGGTCCGGCGCAGGCCGCGGCGGATGCGCTCATAGGGCGGGAAGTGCGTGATGTCCTCGCCGAAGAAACGGATGGTGCCGGAGGAAGGCGGGAAGTCGCCGGTGATGCAGTTGAAGAGCGTGGTCTTGCCGGCGCCGTTGGAGCCGAGCACCGCGCGCCGCTCGCCCGGCCGGACGGTGATGGTGACGTCGGTCAGCGCAGCGAGCGCGCCGAACAGCCGCGTTACGCCGCGCAGCTCGAGCGCTGCGCCGGCGCCGACGGCCGAGAGGCGATGGGCGACGCTATCCATGACCTCGACCTCCGCTTGAGCGAGGCGAGCTCAGTCGCTGGCGCCAGCGCTGCCACAGGCCGATAACGCCATCCGACGACCAGAACACGATGGCGAGGAAGCCCAGCCCGATCAGCAGCCGGAAACGGTTGCCGTCGAGCCCGATCTTGACCAGGAAGTCGAGCGCGAAGGTGCGGAGCAGCACGAAGATCAGCGCACCGATGAAAGGGCCGATCGGCCGCGTGATGCCGCCGACGATCGCAATGATGAGAATGTCGATGCAGGCGCCGACGCTGACCGAGCCGGGCGAGATCTGCCGGTAGTTCCAGACCTGCAATACGCCCGCGAGCGCCGCGACGAAGGACGCAAACGCGTAGGCTGCAACGCGATGGGCATTGACGTTGAAACCGAGCGCGGCCATGCGGCGCGGATTGTCGCGCACGCCCTGCAAGGCAAGGCCGAACGGCGCGCGCGAGATGTATTCGACGGCGAAGTAGCAGAGCGCGGCGACGCCGAGCACGATGTAGTAGAAGGGAATATCGGCGCGCCAGTTGACGCCCCAGAAGCGCGGCGTGCCGACGTTGTTGATGCCGGTGTGGCCGTTGAAGATCGCCCAGTTCTGGTTGGTGAAGTAGTAGAACGCCGCGCCGATCGCGAGCGTGATCATGATGGTGTAGATGCCCTCGGTCCGCACCGCGAGCGCGCCGCCGAGCGTGCCGAAGGCGGTGGCGAGCGCGAGCGCCATCGGCACCGCAAGCCACCACGGCCAGCCCAGGCTGATATTGGCGTTGTCGCTGGTTCCGAACACAGCGACCATGTAGGCGGCAAAGCCCGCGACGGTGAGCTGCATCAGGCTGACCATGCCGCCATAGCCGGCGAGGAACATCAGGCTGAGCGCGATGGTGCCGAGAATCAGCGTCGTGGCAAAGATCTCGATCAGGAAGAAGCCGTTGGCGATCAGCGGCATGATCAAAAGGATGATCGCGACGATCCAGGCGGCGGGATTGTCGATCTCCGGCCAGCCACGCAACGCAGGCCGCTGCACGCTAGAAGCGGTGCGAACGGGAACGCGTGCGTCGTGGGTGACGGACATGTCAGCGCCTCGCGAGCAGGCCTTGCGGCCGGAGCGCCAGCACCAGCACCATGATCAGGAAGGTCACGACGATCGCATAGGTCGGGATGTAGACCGAGCCGAGTTGCTCGGCGAGGCCGATGATCAGCGCGCCGAGGGCGGCGCCGGGGATCGAGCCCATGCCGCCGACGATCACGACCACGAGCGAGGCGAGCAGGAAGCGGATGTCTTCGCCGGGCGACAGCGATTGAAACGTGCCGCCGACAACGCCGGCGATGCCGGCAAGTCCGGCGCCGAGCGCAAAGACGAGAACGAACACGATTTGGATGCGCACGCCGGTCGCCGCCAGGATGTCGCGATCGTCGACGCCGGCGCGGATGATCATGCCGATGCGCGTGCGGTTGAGCGCGAGCCACATCGCGACGCCGATCACCAAGGATGCGGCGAAGATCACGAGCCGCACCAGGGGATAGCGCAGATAGACCGGCTCGCCCGAGGATTTGAGCGCCGTGATCAGCGGCAGCTCGACGGGGCCGATCAGCCAGCTCGGGGTCTGGATCTGGTAGAAGTCGCCGCCGGCGGCCCACAGCATCAGGTCGGCGAACACGATCGAGAGTCCGATCGTCACCATGGTCTGCCGGAGGTCCTGGCCTTCCATGCGGCGGAAGACGATGACCTGGAGCAGGATGCCGACCAGCGCCGTCAGGATGAAGGCGACGATGAAGCTGAGGATCCACGAGCCGGTCGAGGCACTGATGGCATAGCCGATATAACCGCCGAACAGATAGAGCGAGCCGTGCGCGAGATTGACGTTGCGCATCAGGCCGAAGATCAGGGTGAAGCCGCTCGCGACCAGGAAGTAGAGGCCGCCGAGCGTGATGCCGTTGAAGACGGCGTTGAGGAACACCCGCTTGCGGCCGATCGCCTCTTCCAGCCCCGGCGGCCAGACCGCGAAGATCAGCCAGAGCGCGAGCGCAATCGCGATGATGACGATCAGCGCCCAGGCAGGATGGCGTTCGACAAAGCGGGTCATGGCGATTGCTCGACCGCGGAGGCGCCGCGCCGACAACCATCCCGATGCAGGTCAGACAGCCCCGAGCAGGCTGCGTACCGCGCCATGGACGTGCATCTCCCTGGGCTCGCGATCCTCTTTTGGGATCGCGTTCCGCGCATCCTAGCGAGGAGACGAGGAGGGTGTTTGATCGAGAGTATCTTTTCGCGCGCGGCTCTATGCGCGCAAAACCTTGGCGGCGCGGCGATAATCGGTCGGAGCCATGCCGACATTGGCGGCGAAGAAGCGGGTGAACCCACTCTGCGAGGAGAAGCCAAGATCAAAGCCGATATCGGCGATCGGCGCTTCGCTCGCCACCAGCGCCTCCAGCGCCTGCTCCATGATCAGCGTGTTGAGATAGAGATGCGGGGTGACGCCGGTCTGGGTGCGGAACAGCCGGTAGAAATGCGGCCGCGACAGGCCGGATTCACGTGCGATGGTGTCGAGCTCCATCTCGGCGCCCGGACTTTCCGACATCAGCTTGATGCATTTGCGCACGCGAAAGTCGGTAACGGCGCCGGCCGCGCGGGCATCGCGGGCGATCTCGGCCTGCTGCCAGCTTTCGTCGTAGCAGATGTCGATCAGCCGCCTGAGCTCGGAGTCGAGGGTCGAGAGCGAGGGGGCGCCGCACACCAGCGCCGCGGTCCTTCGGATGTGCTTGTCGAGCGCCGGCGTGCGCTTGAATTGGGTGCGGCCGAAGCGCAGCCGGTCAGCGCCGGGTGCGTCGGGCGCGAACCACTCGGCGTTGACGTAGAGCACGAAGAAGATCGCGCCGGCGTCGAGATCGGAGGGCAGGAAATTGTGCGGTTCCCAGGGGTTGACGGCGACGACGGAGGTTTCGTTGAGCTGGAAGCGCCCGTCGCAAACGTCAATGCACGCAGGCATGCCGCCGACATGGAAGATCAGATGACCCTCGCGATGCGCGTGGATGTTGAAAGGGCGGTTCAACTGATAGACCGTCGCCCGACCGAACCGGCCGTGGAAGACGGCGAGCGCCCGGCTCATGCCATCCCTCCCGATGCTCTCTTGTTTTGCCGTTAGCGTTCAACAACCGGGGAGAGATTGCAAGGGCGGTGAGATCCGCGCCTCGCAAATCGCTCCCCGGTCGCCGCAGTTGCGAACGTGATTGCGTCAGTACTTCTTACATTCCGGTACTGTACGGCTCGGCAGCCCGATCTTGGCGAACACCGCCGGATCGTAGCCGAGGGTCTGGTTCACGTTCGGAATCACCTTCACGACCTTCGAGAACAGCGCACCCTTTCCGTCATCGACGACCTCGGTCACGAAGTTGGTGCCGATCGCCTGGCGGTTGGAGTCGAGCTTGATCTTGCCGTTCGGCGCGTCGATCTCGAGCTTGGCCAGCGCCACCTTGAACTTCTCCTGGTTGTTGGAGAGATCGCCGTTCACCGCGCGCAATCCGAGGATCAGCGCCATGGTCGATCCGTAATAATTGGTCGCGAGCAGCGACGGGCTCGGGAAGCGCTTGTTCGGCGGGAAGGCGTCCTGATAGTCCTTCACGAACTTCTGCCAGCCCGGATCCTCCCAGGTGTCGGCCTGGCCGCTCGCCGCCAGCGTGCCGATCAGCGCGTTCTTGGCGTTGCCCTTGGAGGACAGGATGGTCTGGTCGATCATGATCGAGCCGCCCATCAGATGCGCCTTGCCGCCGGCCTGCTGATACTGGTTGAGGAAGTTGACGGCGTCGGCGCCGCCCAAGCCCAGATAGATCGCATCGACATCGTCAGGCAGCGCGGCGATGACGGAGGCAAAGTCCTTGGTGCCGAGTGGCACCCATTGCCGGTTGGTGACCTGTCCGCCCATGCCACAGAATTCGAGCACCAGGCCGAACACCTGCGTGTAGATGAAGGAGTAATCCTCGCCGACCGTGGCGATCTTGCGATAGCCCTTGGTCTCATAGGCGTATTTGCCGAGGCCAACCTGCCACTGCGCGCCGTCCATGTTGTAGCGGAAGAAGTTCGGCGCGGGATCGACATAGGTCGTTTCCTGGGCGCCGGAGGCGGCGTTGATGAAGGTCAGCTCGGGATGGGTTTTGGCAAAATTCTTCACCGCGATGCCTTCGTCGCCGGACAGCGGCGAGAGCAGGATCTGCACCTTGTCCTGCTCGATCAGCTTGCGCACGGCGCGCACGGCAGAGTCGGGCGTTGCATCGGTCGAGGCGATGATGAATTCGAGCTCCTTGTCGCCGACCTTCTTGCCGAGCACGTTGAGCGCGGTCTGATGGCCGCGGATGCCGTCCTCGCCGAGCACCGTGTAGGTACCTTCGAGGGTTGCGGTGACGCCGACCTTGATCTTCTCCTGAGCCATGGCTGCGCCCGAAAGCAACAGGCTGCTCAGCGCGATAAGTCCCACACTGCCTTTCAACATTGCTCTCCTCCCTTTAGTCGTCATTTTTGTCGTCATTATTTGCCGGTAGCTCGTTGGCGCGAGGCTCACGGTTCTTGAATGAAGGCTAACCGAACTCGGATGCAGCGCACGCGTCGGAGCCATGCGTGGCTTAACGGGCAGTCTCATTTTGAATGTTGCGTCGCAAATGGTTCCGCGGTGCAATAGGCGGCGGCGCGCGGTGAGATTGAATCGCGTGCTGCCCAGTGGCGGAGCGCCCGCAAATGGTGTTTTGGTGCTGGCGAGCGGCGCGCCTGTCGTGCCATTCGGGTGACAACGAAAGAGAAAAGGACCGATGCAATGAAGTCGGAAACGGCCAGGATGACACTGACGGCGAGGGATGTTTTGCCGGAGGACGGGACGCGCGGCACGCTGGTCGGCCGCGTCTGGCTGCCGCAGGTCGATGGTCCTGCCGTGGTTGCGGTACGTAGCGACGGCGTGTTCGACGTCACCGCGCGGTTTCCGACCATCAGCGCGCTGTGCGAGGAGGCGGATCCGGCAAAGGCGGTGCGCGAGACCAAGGGCGAGCGGATCGGCGATCTCGATGCGATTGCGGCCAACACGCCGCCCGACCAGCGCGATCGGCAAAAGCCCTGGCTGCTCGCGCCGGTCGACCTTCAAACCCTGAAGGCCGCCGGCGTGACCTTTGCCGTTTCCATGCTCGAGCGCGTGATCGAGGAGCGGGCGAAGGGCAACCCGGCATCGGCCGAAGCCATCCGCAAGGAGGTAACGCGGCTCATCGGCGACGATCTGTCACGGCTCAAGCCGGGCTCGGACCAGGCGATGCGGCTGAAGCAGGTGCTGATCGAGCAGAACGCGTGGAGCCAGTATCTCGAAGTCGGCATCGGTCCCGATGCGGAGGTCTTCACCAAGGCGCCGGTGCTGTCGTCGGTCGGCGCCGGCATGGATGCCGGGCTGCATCCGAAATCGACCTGGAACAATCCGGAGCCGGAGCTGGTGCTGTTCGTCTCGAGCCGCGGCAAGATCGTCGGCGGCGCGCTCGGCAACGACGTGAACCTGCGCGACTTCGAGGGGCGCTCGGCGCTGCTGTTGTCGAAGGCCAAGGACAACAACGCCTCCTGCGCCATCGGCCCGCTGCTGCGGCTGTTCGACGACACCTTCTCCCTCGATGACGCACGCAAGCTGGACATCAGCCTCAACGTGAAGGGGCAGGACGGATTTGTGCTCAACGGCCATTCCTCGATCAGCAAGATCAGCCGCGATCCCACCGATCTCGTCGCGCAGACGATCGGCACCGTCCATCAATATCCTGACGGCTTCGTGCTGTTCCTCGGCACGATGTTCGCGCCGGTCGAGGATCGCGATGCGCCGGGGCAGGGGTTCACCCACAAGCACGACGACATCGTCACGATCGCAGCGCCCGAGCTCGGCAAGCTCACCAACCGCATGCGCACAAGCGACGAGTGCGAGCCCTGGAGCTTTGGCATCGGCGCGCTGATGAAGAATCTAGCGCAGCGGAAGCTGCTGTAGCGCCCGGGGTGCCAGCACCGGCGTAGACCGCGTTCAACGCCGGTGCTGGCCTTGCCTCCGCAAAACTATCGAAAACAACCCCATGCAAAGTAGGGCCGCGGGTTCGTGGCGCGTGTTGGCGACAAAATCTTGGGATCAGTCATATAGTAAAATAATATGACTATACAGGGCAGAGCTTCCGTGAAATGGTGCCTCCCGCCGCCCAGAGGGGCGGTCTAGCAGGTGCCATGATACCAATTGGCATCCGAGATAAACATTTTTTGGGAGACTCGCCTGATGACCCTCAAAGCCCTCTTTGCGGCCAGCGCCACCGCCGCGCTGCTGCTCGCGCTGCCAGCCAACGCCGGCCAGCTCACCATCGGTTTTTCGCAGATCGGATCGGAATCCGGATGGCGCGCCGCTGAGACCTCGGTCTCCAAGCAGGAAGCGGCCAAGCGCCAGGTCAACCTGAAGATCGCCGACGCCCAGCAAAAGCAGGAGAACCAGATCAAGGCGATCCGGTCATTCATTGCGCAGAACGTCGACGCGATCTTCCTCGCGCCGGTCGTCTCGACCGGATGGGACGCGGTGCTGAAGGAGGCCAAGGAAGCCAAGATACCGGTCGTGCTGCTCGACCGCGACATCGATCCGTCGGGCAAGGAACTCTATCTGACCGCGGTCACCTCGGACAGCGTGCACGAAGGTGCGGTTGCCGGCGAGTGGCTCGCCAAGACGGTTGGCGAGAAGGCCTGCAACGTCGTCGAATTGCAGGGCACGGTCGGCGCCAGCGTCGCCACCAACCGCAAGAAGGGCTTTGACTCCGTCGTCGCCAAGCATCCGAACCTGAAGGTGGTGCGCAGCCAGACCGGCGACTTCACCCGCGCCAAGGGTAAGGAAGTGATGGAGAGCTTCATCAAGGCCGAAGGCGGCGGCAAGTCGATCTGCGCGGTCTATGCGCATAATGACGACATGATGGTCGGCGCGATCCAGGCCATGAAGGAAGCCGGCCTCAAGCCCGGCAAGGACGTTCTGACCGTCTCGATCGACGCGGTTCCCGACATCTTCAAGGCGATTGCCGCAGGCGAAGCCAATGCCACGGTGGAGCTGACCCCGAACATGGCCGGGCCCGCGCTCGATGTCATCGCCGCCTTCAAGGACAAGGGCACCGTTCCGCCGAAGTGGATCCAGACGGAATCGAAGCTCTACACCGCCTCCGACGATCCGCAGAAGGTCTACGACAGCAAGAAGGGTCTCGGTTACTGAGCCCTCCCGTGCGCCACCGCGGCTGATGTGCTCCGGTGGCGCACCCCCCATCGAAACTGCTAAGCGTGGTGAATTGGCCGGACGTCCGCAACCCCCACAAGCGGACGCCGGCGGGAGTGACGTCGCAATGGAGACCGGCCCGGATTCTGCCCCTTGTCTGCTGGAGGTGCGTGGGATCAGCAAGAGTTTTGGCGCTGTGCGTGCGTTGCAGGACGTTGATTTCACGCTTCGTGCCGGCGAGATCCATGCCCTGCTCGGCGAGAACGGTGCCGGCAAGTCCACGCTGATCAAGGTGGTCACCGGCGTATTCCCGCGCGATGCCGGAATCGTTCGGCTCGGCGGCGCCGAGGTCGCGCCGCGATCGTCGAAGGCGGCGCTGGAAGCTGGCATTGCCACCGTCTACCAGGAAGTAAATCTGTTGCCCAATCTGTCGGTGGCGCAGAATCTTTTTCTCGACCGGCAGCCGATGCGCTTCGGCATCGTCCGCGAAGGCGAGATGCGCCGGCGGGCGAAGGCGTTGCTTGCCGAGTTCGGCCTCGACATCGACGTGGCGGCGCCGCTCGGCAGCTACTCCGTCGCGATCCAGCACGTCACCGCGATCGCCCGCGCCGTCGACCTGTCGGCGCGCGTTCTCATTCTCGACGAGCCGACCGCGAGCCTCGACCGTCATGAGGTCGAGATTCTCTTCAAGATCATGCGCCAGCTTGCCGGCCGCGGCATCGGCATCGTCTTCGTCAGCCACTTCCTCGACCAGGTCTACGAAATCTCCGACCGCATCACCGTCTTGCGCAACGGGCGCCTCGTTGGTGAACGGGAAACCGCATCGCTGCCGCGGCTCGAATTGATCCGGATGATGCTCGGCCGCGAGCTTGCCGAGACCACCAGCGCGCGCGCGGCCGCGAGCGAGCACAAGGCGCGCGAGGTCTGCGCGAGCTTCGAGGGCTACGGCAAGGCTGGCTACATCGCACCGTTCAATCTCGAATTGCGCCACGGCGAGGTCGTGGGTCTCGCCGGCCTGCTGGGCTCGGGCCGGACCGAGACGGCGCGGCTGGTGTTCGGCGCCGAGCGTTCCGATCAGGGCCAGGCGAAAGTGGAGGGCGCGGCCGTGCGGCTGCAAACACCGCGCGACGGCGTCCGCCACGGTTTTGGCTATTGCCCGGAGGAGCGCAAGACCGAAGGCATCGTGGCCGAACTCACGGTGCGCGAGAACATCGTCTTGGCACTCCAGGCCAAGCGCGGCCTCTATTTGCCGCTGTCGCGCCGCGAGCAGGACGAGATCGCATCGCGTTTCGTCAAGCTCCTCGACATCCGCCCGCCCGATCCGGAACGTCCGGTCGGCCTGTTGTCTGGCGGCAATCAGCAAAAGGTGCTGCTGGCGCGCTGGCTCGCAACCTCGCCGCGGCTCCTCGTGCTGGACGAGCCGACCCGCGGCATCGACGTCGGCGCGCATGCCGAGATCATCCGCCTGATCCGCGAGCTCTGCGACGATGGGCTGGCGCTGCTCGTGATCTCCTCCGAGCTCGACGAGATCGTCACCTATTCGGATCGCGTGGTCGTGCTGCGCGATCGCGCCCATGTCGAGGAGTTGCAGGGCGAGGCGATCGACGTCTCCAATATCTTGGCGGCGATCGCCGCCGACGGCAGCACTGTCGCGCAGGAGGGCAGGCCATGACCGCTCTTCTGCCGCGCCGCGGCCTTGCCCAGATATTTGCGCTGATCGTCATCCTGGCGGTCGACCGTGCCGTCTCGCCACAATTTTTCGATCTACGCCTTCAGGACGGACGGCTGTTCGGCAGCATGATCGACGTGCTCAACCGCGGCACGCCGGTGGCGCTGCTCTCGCTCGGCATGGTGCTGGTGATCGCCACGCGCGGCATCGATCTCTCGGTCGGCGCGGTCATGGCGATCTCGGGCGCGATCGCGGCGAGCCTCGCCGACAGCCACGGCCTGCCGGTGGTGCTGGTGGCGGCGCTCGGTGCGGGACTCGTCTGCGGCCTCTGGAACGGTTTTCTGGTCAGCATCCTCGGCATGCAGCCGATCGTTGCTACTCTGATCCTGATGGTCGCCGGCCGCGGCATCGCCCAACTCATCACCGAGGGGCGCATCGTGACCTTCACCTCGCCCGATCTGGTCTGGCTCGGCAACGGCGCCATCCTTGGCGTTCCCGTGCCGGTCGCGATTGCCTTGGGGATGCTGATCCTGACCGGCGCCGTGGTGCGCGGCTCGGCGCTCGGGCTTTTGATCGAGGCTACCGGCGGCAATGCGCGGGCAAGCGAGCTCGCCGGCGTCGGCACGCGCGCCATGATTTTGGCCGTCTATGTCTGGTGCGGCGTCTGCGCAGCGCTTGCGGGCGTGATCGCCGCGGCCGACATCATGGGGGCTGATGCCAACAATGCCGGCCTTTGGCTCGAGCTCGACGCGATCCTGGCCGTCGTGATCGGCGGAACCTCGTTGTTTGGCGGCCGCTTCAGCCTCTTGCTCGCGGTGCTCGGCGCGCTCATCATCCAGACGATGAACACGGGTATTCTCCTGTCGGGCTATCCGCCGGAATTCAACCTCCTGGTCAAGGCCGTGGTGGTGCTGGCGGTGCTGTTGTTGCAATCGCCGAAACTGACCGGTATGGCCGGCATCGTGGCGCGTATCCGGGGGACGAAAGCATGAAAGGCCTGCCGCCCGTCCTCATCACGGCCATCGTGCTCGTCGCCGGCTTTGTGCTCTGCGCGCTGCAATTTCCCAACATTGCCTCGACCCGCGTGGTCTGCAATCTCCTGACTGACAACGCCTTCCTCGGCATCGTCGCGACCGGCATGACCTTCGTGATCATCTCGGGCGGCATCGACCTGTCGGTCGGCTCGGTGATCGGCTTTACCACCGTGTTCGTCGCGCTCGCGATCGAGCGCTGGGGCATGCCGCCGCTGGTCGCCTTCGTGGCAATCCTGGCGCTGTCCGCGGCCTTCGGCGCGGCGATGGGCGCCGTCATCCATCTGTTCGACCTGCCGCCGTTCATCGTCACGCTGGCCGGCATGTTCCTCGCGCGCGGCGCGAGCTTCCTGCTTTCGACGGAATCGGTGCCGATCACCGCGCCGATCTATTCGACGGTCTCGGACTTTGCGCTGCGACTACCGGGTGGCGGACGACTGACGGCGGTTGCGATCATCATGCTGGTCATCGTGATCGGCGGAGCGCTGCTGCTGCAGCTCACCCGCTTCGGCGCCAATGTCTATGCGCTCGGCGGCAGCCGGGTCACGGCGAGCCTGATGGGCGTCGCCGTCGGCAAAATGACGATCCGCATCTACATGCTGTCGAGCCTGCTCGCAGGTATCGCCGGCATCGTCTTCTCCTTCTATACCGGCGCAGGCTATTCGCTCTCGGCCGTCGGCGTCGAGCTCGACACCATCGCGGCGGTGGTGATCGGCGGCACGCTGCTCACGGGCGGGCAGGGCTCGGTGGTCGGAACGTTCCTGGGCGTCCTCATTCAGGGGATGATCCAGACCTACATCAATTTCGACGGGACACTGTCGAGCTGGTGGACCAAGATCGCGACCGGCGTTCTGCTGTTCGCCTTCATCGCTCTCCAGCAGGTCATGATCGCGATCGCGCGCCGGCCGGCCGTGAGACCCGCGGGAGCCACGCCATGACCTCGCGCATCGTCGTCATCCCGACGCGGCGGGCCCATTCCAATCATGCGGAAGTGTCCCGCTCGATCGGCGTCGACATCATTGCCGGCCGCTATGCCGAAGGTACGCGGCTGCCTGGTGATGCCGAGCTGACCTCGATGTTCGGCGTCTCGCGGCCGGTGCTGCGCGAGAGCGTCAAGACCCTCGTGGCAAAAGGTCTGCTCACCACCAAGGCGCGGGTCGGCACCGTCGTGCGCGAGCGCGGCGCCTGGAACATGTTCGACGCCGACGTGCTGGCCTGGCATCTCGACGCAGGCATCGACAAGCGCTTCCTCAACGACCTCGCCGAGATCCGCCTCGCGGTCGAGCCGCGCGCGGCGATGCTCGCGGCCGCGCGGCGCTCGGAGGAGGATCTTGCCGAGCTGAAGCGCAGCATGGACCGCATGCGGCGCGAGGCATCCGATTCCGCCGCCTTCGCTGACGCAGACCTCGCCTTGCACGTTGCCGTGGCGCGGGCATCGGGCAATCTGTTCATGCGCTCGATCGGCCATGTCATCGAAGCCGCCTTGCGGGCGTCCTTCCTGCTAAGCGCGCCGGTCGAGGTCGAGGATCGCGACACGGTGCTGCTCTGGCACCAGAAGATCGTCGATTCGATCGCGGCGGGCGACGTCGAGGCCGCCTCGGCGGCCATGGTCTTTGTCATTCACAATGGCATGAGCCGCCATGAAGGCACGGTGATCGAGACGGCGCCGGCCGAGGTGGCGCCATCGGCTCAATCTGGAGAATAAGCGTGACTGAACTTCGCATCGCCATCGTCGGCTTCGGCAAGATCGCACGCGACCAGCACGTCGCGGCGATCGCGGCGACACCGGGCGCAACACTTGCCGCCATCGCGAGCCGCAATGCCTCGCTGCCGGACCTGCCGCATTTCGCCAGCATCGAGGAGCTGCTCGCAAAGGGGCCGCCGATCGATGCGGTGTCGCTGTGCACGCCGCCGCAGGTGCGGCGCGCGCAAGCCTTCGCGGCGCTTGCCGCCGGCAAGCATGTGATGCTGGAGAAGCCGCCGGGCCTCAGCCTCGGCGAACTCGATCCGCTGGTTGCGATGGCGAAGGATGCGAAGCGGACGCTGTTTGCGACCTGGCATTCGCGCTTTGCGCCCGCCGTCGAGCCGGCGCGGCAATGGCTCGCCGCGCGCCGGATCGAGTCCGTGCACATAAGCTGGAAGGAAGACGTCCGCGTCTGGCATCCGGGGCAGGGCTGGATCTGGGAGCCGGGCGGGCTCGGCGTGTTCGATCCCGGCATCAACGCGCTCTCGATCCTGACCCGCATCCTGCCCCGTCCGGTGTTCGTGACGGCGGCGGACTTGTCTTTCCCAGCCAATCGCGAGGCGCCGATTGCGGCGAATTTGGTGCTCACCAATGCCGGCGGCCTGCCGATCACGGCCGAATTCGACTTCCGACAGACCGGCCCGCAGAGCTGGGACATCGTGGCCGAGACCGATCAGGGCCGGATGACGCTGTCGGGCGGCGGTGCCCGCATGGCCGTCGATGGCAAAGTGCTTGCGGAAGAGCCGGAAGCCGAATATCGCGGGCTCTACCGGCGTTTCGGCGAGCTTGCGGCGACGGGGGAGAGCGACGTCGACCTGACACCGTTCCGTCTCGTCGCCGACGCCTTCATGCTCGGCAAGCGCAACGTCGTCGAACCGTTCGTGGAATGATCATGGCAGGGAGCAGCATCGCAAGGGACGTCTTCGGAACGCTGCCGGATGGCCGCGCCGTCGAACGCGTGGTGCTGTGCGGGCAGAGCGGTTTCGAAGCGCGCATCATCACCCATGGTGCGGTGATTCAGGCGCTCATCGCCCCAGATGCCAAGGGCGCTACCGACGACGTCGTGCTCGGCTATGACGATTTCGCAGGCTATCTCGCCGAGCGGAAGTTTTTCGGCGCGACCATCGGGCGCTATGCCAACCGCATCGCGGACGCGCGCTTCGTGCTCGATGGCGAGACGGTGCAACTCGCCGCCAACAACGGCCCGAATGCGCTGCACGGCGGCCTGGACGGCTTTGACCGCAAGCTCTGGCAGATCGCCGACCTCGCTGATGGTGTGGAGCCTGCGGTCACGCTCACTTATACAAGCGAGCACGGTGAGGAAGGTTACCCGGGCCGGCTCGACGTCCGTCTCACCTATCGGGTGACGGGTCCTGCCGAACTGTCGGTCAGCATGGAGGCGAGGAGCGACCGTCCGACGATCGTCAATCTCACCAATCACAGCTTCTTCAATCTGGAAGGGGCGACCTCGGGGATGCCGATCCTCGATCACAAGCTCATGGTCGCGGCTGATCATTTCCTGGCGATCGATCCGACCGCGATCCCGCTGGCCGGGCCGCCGCACGCGGTTGCCGGCACGCCCTTCGACTTCCGTGAGGCCACTGCGATCGGCGCACGGATCCGGCAGAACGATCAGCAATTGCGCAACGGCAAGGGCTACGACCACACGTTCTGCCTTCCGCGTGACGGCAGCTTGCGTCTTGCCGCGCGCGTGAAGGCGCCGCGCTCGGGGCGCGTCATGGAGCTGTTCACGGATCAGCCGGGCTTGCAGGTCTATTCCGGCAACTACCTCGACGGCTCGGTGGCGGGCAAGGGCGGCCGACTGTACCGGCAGTCCGACGCGCTGTGCCTCGAGCCGCACATCTGGCCGGATGCGCCGAACCGGCCGGACTTCCCGAGCCCGCGCCTTGCGCCCGGCAGCGTTTACAAGCACCACTCCGTGTATCGTTTTGGGGTGAGCTCGCCATGACCGAGCAGGTGCCGACCTCTGTCCTGTGCGCCGAGCATTGCCATCTCGGCGAGGGCCCGACCTATGACGTCACCACCGACACCGCCTGGTGGTTCGACATCCGTGAAGGCCGCCTTTACGAGGCCCAGCTCGCTAGCCGCAATATCCGCGTCCATGCACTCGGCCGGATGGCGAGCGCGCTCGGCCGTATCGATGCAGAGCGGCAGTTGATCGTGGCCGAGGACGGCCTCTACATCCGCAAGCGCGCCGATGGCGCGATGACGCTCTATCGCACGCTGGAGGCCGACAACCCGGGCACGCGGTCGAACGACGCGCGCGTGCATCAATCCGGCACGTTCTGGATCGGCACCATGGGCCGCAAGGCGGAAGCAGGGGCCGGCGCGATCTATGCGCTCCATCGCGGCAAGATCTCGACGCTGTTTCCCGGCATCAGCATTCCGAACTCGATCTGCTTTTCGCCCGACGGCGCGATCGGATACTTCGCCGACACCGCGCGCCACGTGCTTTATCGCGTTCCGCTCAATCCGGCGACGGGATTGCCGCGCGGCGAGCCGGAGGTGCTGGTGCGCCACACCGGCGTCGGCGGTCTCGACGGCTCGGTGGTCGATGCCGACGGATTGATCTGGAACGCGCGCTGGGGCGGCGCCTGCGTCGACGTCTATAGTCCCGAAGGCGAGCGCTTGCGCTCGCTGGCGGTGCCGGCACGGCAGTCGAGTTGTCCCGCCTTCATCGGGCCCGATCTGTCACGCCTTCTTGTCACCTCGGCGTGGCAGGATATGGATGCGGCGGCACGCGCCGCCGATCCGCAGGCCGGCTACACCTTCATCCTCGAGGCTGCCGCGCGCGGTCGCGCGGAGCCCGACGTCACGCTCGAATAGGAGAATCCAAGGAGCAATTTAAAGGCACAACACACCGAAGTTCTTGCTGTAACTACAAACGTTCTTACACCCAAGGGAGTGAAGCATGCTGAAACTGAAGACGACCGTACTCGCGCTCGCATTCGCGGGCGCCGCCGCGATGGCCTCATCGGCCCCGGCATTGGCCCAGGACAAGCCGACCGTCGGTATCTCGATGCCGACGAAATCATCGGCGCGCTGGATCGATGACGGCAACAACATGGTCAAGGTGCTGAAGGAGCGCGGCTACAACACCGACCTGCAATATGCCGAGGACGATATTCCGAACCAGCTCTCGCAGGTCGAGAACATGGTGACGAAGGGCGCCAAGGCGCTGGTGATCGCGGCGATCGACGGCACCACGCTGTCGGATGTGCTCAAGCAGGCCAAGGCCAAGGGCATCACCGTGATCGCCTATGACCGCCTGATCCGCGGTACGCCGAACGTCGACTACTACGCGACCTTCGACAACTTCCAGGTCGGCGTGCTCCAGGCGGAATCGATCGTGCAGGGTCTCGGCCTGAAGGATGGCAAGGGTCCGTTCAACATCGAGCTGTTCGGCGGCTCGCCCGACGACAACAACGCCTACTTCTTCTACAACGGCGCGATGTCGGTGCTGCAGCCTTACATCGACAGCAAGAAGCTCGTCGTCGTGTCCGGCCAGATGGGCATGGACAAGGTCGCGACCTTGCGCTGGGACGGCGCCACCGCGCAGGCCCGCATGGACAACCTGCTCAGCGCCTACTACGGCAACAAGAAGGTCAACGCCGTGTTGTCGCCCTATGACGGCCTCTCGATCGGCATCATCTCGTCGCTGAAGGGCGTGGGCTACGGCAGTGCCGACCAGCCGATGCCGATCATCAGCGGCCAGGATGCCGAGGTGCCCTCGATCAAGGCGATGCTGCGCGGCGACCAGTACTCGACCATCTTCAAGGACACCCGCGACCTCGCCAAGGTGACCGCCGATATGGTCGACGCGGCGCTGGCCGGCAAGCAGGTCACGGTGAACGACACCAAGACCTATGAGAACGGCGCCAAGACCGTGCCCTCCTACCTGCTCAAGCCGGTCGTGGTCTACAAGGACAATTGGGAGAAAACCCTGGTTGAAAGCGGCTACTACAAGAAGTCGCAATTCCAGTAAGAGTTGCTCTCCCTCTCCCCGCTTGCGGGGAGAGGGTTGGGGTGAGGGGGAGCCTCCGCAAGGGAGGTGGCAAAGGGACTCGCGGAGACTCCCCCTCACCCGAAATCCGCGCTCCGCGCGCATTTCGACCTCTCCCCGCGCGCGGGGAGAGGCGAAGTAAGGGACACGAAGCCATGACGGCAATGTTGGAAATGCGCGGCGTCAGCAAGAGCTTTGCAGGCGTGCAAGCGCTGCGCGACGTCAATTTCTCGGTCCAGGCCGGGGAGATCCATGCCCTGGTCGGCGAGAACGGCGCCGGAAAATCCACCCTGATGAAGGTGTTGAGCGGGGTCTATCCCCACGGCAGCTACGAGGGAACCATCGTATTCGACGGCGAGGAGCGCCACTTCCGCGACATCAACGATTCCGAGGCGCTCGGCATCATCATCATCCACCAGGAGCTGGCGCTGATCCCGTTGATGTCGATCGCGGAGAATATCTTTCTCTCGCACCCGCCGTCACGGCTCGGCGTCATCGACCGCGACCAGGTCTACCGTCGGACGCGGGACCTCCTGGCCCAGGTCGGGCTGAAGGAGTCGCCGGACACGCTGATCACCGATCTCGGCGTCGGCAAGCAGCAGCTGGTCGAGATCGCCAAGGCGCTCTCCAAGCGCGTGCGCATGCTGATCCTGGACGAGCCGACCGCCAGCCTGAACGAGGCCGACAGCGCCGCGCTGCTCGAGCGCCTGATGAAATTTCGCGAGCAGGGCATCGGCTCGATCCTGATCTCCCACAAGCTGAACGAGGTCGCCAAGGTCGCGGACCACATCACGGTGCTGCGCGACGGCCGCACCGTGGACGGCATCGACTGCCGGACCGAGCAGGTCCAGGAGGACCGGATCATCCGTAGCATGGTCAACCGCGATCTCGCCCACCGCTTCCCCGAGCGCAGCGCCAAGATCGGGGAGGCCGTCCTCAAGATCGAGAACTGGTCGGTTTATCACCCGATCCATCCGGAGCGGCAGGTCATCAAGAACGTCAATTTCGGCGTAAAGCGCGGCGAGGTCGTCGGGATTGCCGGGCTGATGGGGGCAGGGCGCACCGAATTCGCCATGAGCCTGTTCGGCCGCTCCTGGGGCACCAATATCACCGGCCGCATCAGCCTCGAGGGTAACGAGATCGTTCTGCCGAGCGTGGCGGCGGCAATCGATGCCGGCCTTGCCTATGTCACCGAGGACCGCAAGCAGCTCGGGCTGATCCTGGCCGACGACGTCCGCAAGAATATTACGCTCGCCAGCCTTGACCAGGTCGCCCCCGGCAAGGTGATCGACGACATTGCCGAGCTGAAGGTGGCAAGCGACTACCGCAACCGGATGCGCATCCGCTGCTCCGACGTCTACCAGGAGACCGGCCAGCTCTCGGGCGGCAACCAGCAGAAGGTCGTGCTGTCGAAATGGCTGATGACCGACCCCAAGGTTTTGATCCTGGACGAGCCGACGAGGGGTATCGACGTCGGTGCGAAATATGAGATTTACTGTATCATCAACGAGCTGGCGGAGGCCGGCCGGGGCGTCGTGGTGATCTCGTCGGAGATGCCGGAGCTGCTCGGCATCTGCGACCGCATCTGCGTCATGAACGACGGCGCATTCGTCGGCGAGTTCGCGGGCCATGAGGCCACGCAGGAGAAGATCATGCGCGCCATCATGCGCAATGAGAGAAGCAACGGAAACGGCGTGCCTGAGGCCGCGGAGATGGGAGGAATGCAGCCATGACCGACAAGACGGTTTCGCTGCCTGAAGAGCGCCGGCACACGGGCTTCATCAAGAACAATCTGCGCAACTACGGCATGCTGATGTCGCTGCTCGCGATCATGCTGTTCTTCCAGGTCATGACCGGCGGCACGCTGCTGCAGCCGCTCAATCTCACCAATCTCGTGCTGCAGAACAGCTATATCGTCATCATGGCGCTGGGCATGCTGCTCGTGATCGTCACCGGGCATATCGATCTCTCGGTCGGCTCGGTCGCGGGGTTCGTCGGCGCCGTGGCCGCGCTGCTGATGGTGACATACAAGGTCGACTACACCGTCGCCTTCATCGCCTGCCTGCTGCTGGGCGCGGCGATCGGTGCCGCGCAGGGCTATTGGGTCGCCTATTTCAAGATCCCGTCCTTCATCGTGACGCTGGCCGGCATGCTCGTGTTCAAGGGCTTGGCGCTTGCGGTGTTGCAGGGCCAGTCGCTCGGGCCGTTCCCGTCGACCTTCCAGAAATTGTCCTCGGGCTTCATCCCTGAGCTCTTGCCTGAGGCCGGCACGATGCATCCGACCTCGATGCTGATCGGCGCCGTGCTGGCCCTCGGGCTGGTCTATGCTGGCGCGAAGAACCGCTCGCGCGAGCAGTCGCACGGCATCGAGGTCGAGCCTTACGCGTTCTTCCTCGGAAAGAACGTCGTGCTGGCCTGTGCGGTGCTCTATTTCACCTATTTGATCGCGACCTATCGTGGCCTGCCGAACGTGCTGGTCATCATGAGCGCCTTGATCGCGCTCTACGGCTTCGTCACCCGCCGTACCGTGGTCGGCCGGCAGATCTATGCCGTCGGCGGCAATGCCAAGGCGGCCAGCCTGTCGGGCATCAAGACCGAGCGGCTGACCTTCTTCACCTTCGTCAACATGGGCGTTCTGGCAGCACTCGCCGGCCTCGTCTTCGCCGCTCGGCTCAACACCGCAACGCCGAAGGCGGGCCTCGGCTTCGAGCTCGACGTCATCGCCGCCTGCTTCATCGGCGGCGCCTCGGCCTATGGCGGCGTGGGGCGCGTCGGTGGTGCCGTGGTCGGCGCCATGATCATGGGCGTGATGAACAACGGCATGTCCATTCTCGGCATCGGCATCGACTACCAGCAGGTCATCAAGGGCCTGGTGCTGCTCGGTGCGGTCTGCATCGACGTGTACAATCAGCGGCGGTGAGGGGCGCGATCGGCGCGTAGGGTGGGCACGGGCGCGTCAGCGCGGTGCCCACCCGCTTCCCCTATTTTGCGCAACGCCGCCGGCACGCCAACGGCGCGCGCGGCCTGTTTGCTATGTCAGGCTGATCGGATCGAGGACAGGCGTCATTTTCGCTCGCGCGAAGCGGCTCTGGGTTCGGTGCCCGCTTCGTCGAAGGCGACAAGGGAGCTGTCCTGGAATGGCGCAAAGGCAGGTTGCGGCGCCGACAATTCCTGGCAATACATCCGATCGATGTTGCGCTGCATGAGCGCGTAGCACTCGCATGCGACCATCTCCAGCCGCGCCCGGTGGATCTCTACGAAGCCACGCCGGTCGGACGGGATGGCGCCCGCCGCGCGAAGCTTGCTCATCGTCAGGGTCACGGTCGTCCGCCGCACTCCGAGCAATTGCGCAAGCGCCTCCTGCGTCACGGGAAGGTGATCATCGGGAACGCGGTCGTGCAGTTGCAGTAGCCACCGTGCCATACGGCCATCCACCCGATGGAGCGCGTTGCAGGCGGCGACGTGCTGGAGCTGTAGCAACAGCGCGCGAGCGTGGACCTGCACGACATGCCTGATGGCTGCGCTCCGCGCGTAGGCCGCCCGGAACTTCGCAGCTGATATCAGCGATGCCGTGCCGGCCAAGCGAGCAGTCGCTGTCACCGATGAAAGCGACGGACCGAGCACGGAGAACGAGGCCAAAGCGCCTTCCCGTCCCATCAACGTGGTTGCGACCGTTTGCCCGTCGGGCATATCGAGCATGAAGGCGATCGCGCCGCTGTGGGGAAAATATACCGGGTCGAGCTCGTCGCCCGACCGCACCAGGACGGCGTCGGGTTCGAAAGAGACCTTCTGGAAGTGAGGCGTGAGCAAGCCCAAATCCTCGGGCGGCAACGCCGCCAGAAGCCGATTCCCAATGCCGGTGCGGTGAACGGTCACGATGCCTCTTGGTGAACGAGCAACCCAGGAACGACGCTGGCTAGCATCCATGAAAGTGAGTTCGAGTCAACGCAGCGCGCGCCGGCGTGGGCGTTTTCACGGGTGCGGCGGCCCCGACGCGGAACACACGGAGTGGTCGACACAAAGGCAATCGACAACGCAGCAAGCAGCATTTCGATTCCAAAAAATCAGACTATTCGAAAATGAAGCGCCGAATGGAATCCATCCAAACAGAGCCATTGCAGGAGATCAAGCACGGACGATTGCGGGGACATGTCTCGTCCGCGCCGAGCAAAAGCGCGCTTGAGCACCACCGTTAACCGTCGGCTCGGCGAGTGCCGGCGCTCTTGCTTCAGGACTGCAGCACTGGAACCAACCCGTAGCGCAGCATCGTTTCCTTCATTCTTGCCGGATCAGGCGTGCCGGCCGAGAGCAGGGCGGCCATTTCCTTGAAGTATTGCGGACCAAGCACGCCTGGGCTGAGCATGCACAGGCAGGTCGCCGGTCGGGCCGAACGATTGACGAAGCCGTGCACCACGCCGCGCCTGATGAACACGGTCTCGCCCGGCGCCACGTCGGTGTCTTTTCCATCGATCCGCCAGGTCGAGATGCCGCTGAGGCCATAGATCGTTTCGTCCCAGCGATCGTGATAATGAGGGATCGGCATGCGCGCGTTGGGCTGCAGCGTCATCTCGAACAGATCGAGACTGCCGCCGGTATCGTCCTTGCTCTGCAGAAACGTCAGCTGCAGTGCGCCAAGATTGATGATCTGAGGCATGGCGGACCCATCGGGTAGCGAGCGACTGCGAATATTAGCGCGCTACGGCGATAAGCCAAGGAGGATGAGTGGCGCCGTCCGGCAGGTGGCGGTGGAACTCTTGATGTTGTTGTCCGACGGCGCGAAGAAAGCGTCGCAGGATCTCCTTCGGCCGTTCATGGCCGATTTGCTGAATTCAAGGTGAACTCCACGCACCTCGACTACTGCGTCGTGAACAGCACCACTTCGCGACCGACAGGCAGACCGCAGATACGGTCGCCGCCGTCGACAGCACGCCCATCCGCCGGAGCGCTGCGGCGAACAGGATGATGATGGGGGTTGCGGTCATCAGACCTAGTTGCGCCTCGCTCATGGTTGGCCTTCGCGAAAATGATGGAACCTCAACGGCATTCTGCCGACTGCCGCCATCACCGACGTTGCGATGGCGCAAACAGCGCGAAAGCTGCCTCCAGTTTGTCCGCCGACAAATTGCGACGCGCCCCTGCGCGATATTGCATCCCGGCATCGCGTTTTGCGGGGACCGGATGTCGGCAACGGACTACGAGCAGCAGGGAAGTAGCTGGGGCATCCTCGAGGATCTGCCCGGCGATCCCATGATCTGGGTGCTGATCTTCAGCGAGCTTGCTGCCTTCGGGCTGTTCCTGGGCGCCTTCGCAATCGCCCGGCTCGTGCAGCCGGCGCTGTTCGCCTCCGGGCAGGCGGCGCTCGAGTCGGGGCTTGCCGGCATGAACACCGTGGTCCTGGTGACCAGCAGTTGGGCGGCCGCGCGCGGCACGCAAGCCGCGCGGAACGGGGCGAGACGGATCGCGCGCCGTTGGCTGCTCGGTGCCATGGCGCTTGGGGGCGTCTTCATTGCGATCAAGCTGATGGAGTATGCGCAGGAGATCGGCCGCGGCATCGGTCTCGAAACCAGCCCGTTCTTCACGCTGTATTTCCTCCTGACCGGCTTTCACCTCCTGCATGTTGGTCTCGGCATCGTGATCCTCGCCGTGGTCTGCCGGCGCGCGGAAGCTGTGAGCGTCGAGACAGGAACGGCGTTCTGGCACATGGTCGACCTCATCTGGATCGTCTTGTTCCCGATCGTCTATCTGGTGCGGTGATGAACCGTCTCGACGCAACTTGGGCCGCGCTGATCGGGCTTGCGATCACAACCGTGCTGGTGCCCTGGCTCGTGCCGCGCGCGCTTGTCGCCAACGCCGTGGTGCTCGCCCTGGCCGCAGTCAAGGGCCGCCGGATCGCGCTCGACTATCTCGATCTGCGCGCCGCGCCGGCGCTGTGGCGCGGGCTGGTGAGCGCGTGGATCGTCATCCTCGTGCTGTTTGCCTGGCTGGCTTCCGCGGCCGTCGCCCTGATCTGATCGTTGCGCATCGTTGCACTCATTGCGCCGCAACAAAGAGCAGCGCTCGCCGATCGGCAAAATATCGTCACCGCTTTTCTCGACGGGTCTCAACACGAAAAGGATTGGCAATGGCTGAACGCCTGACCAAGTCGGCCGCTCGAAACGTCTTCTACGGCGGATCGGCCTTTTTCTTCGCCATCTTCCTGGGGCTGACCGCGCACAGCCACTACTACATGGCCACAAGCTCGACCGATGCTGCCACGCTGACGGCGTCCGTCGCGCGCGGTAAGCATGTCTGGGAGAGGAACTCCTGCATCAATTGCCACACGCTTTTGGGCGAGGGCGCCTATTTCGCACCTGAGGTTGGCAACGTCTGGGACCGCTGGGGCGGCAAGGAAGATCCTGCCGGTGCTCGCGAGACGCTGAAAGCCTGGATGCAGTCGCAGCCGTCCGGCGCGCCCGGCCGGCGCCAGATGCCGCAGTTCAACCTCACCGACCAGGAGCTCGATGATCTCGCCGACTTCCTGCAATGGGTGAGCACCATCAAGCGCCAGGATTGGCCGCCGAACAAGGCCGGTTGAGCGCTCAACATTCCCTCAAGACAGAGAGCCCGAGATGAAATATCAGACCCAGAAAGTCGCGATGCTGTATTTCTACGGCGCGCTGACGCTGTTCCTGGCGCAGGTCACGTTCGGCCTTGTCGCCGGAACCATCTACGTCCTGCCCAACACCCTGTCCGTCATCCTGCCATTCAACATCGTCAGGATGATCCACACCAACGCGCTGATCGTGTGGTCGCTGATCGGCTTCATGGGCGCGACCTACTATCTTCTGCCGGAGGAAACCGAGACCGAGCTGTTCAGCCCGTTGCTCGCAAAAATCCAGTTCTGGATGTTCTTCTGTGCCGCCGGCATCGCGGTGGTCGGCTATCTCTTTCACTATCACGAAGGCCGCGAATTCCTCGAGCAGCCCTTCATCATCAAGGTCGGCATCGTCGTCGTATGCTTGATGTTCCTGTTCAACGTGACGATGACGGCGTTGAAGGGACGCAAGACCACGGTCACGAACATCCTGCTGTTCGGCCTGTGGGGCGTTGCGATCTTCTTCCTGTTCGCCTTCTACAACCCGGCCAATCTCTCGGTCGACAAGATGTACTGGTGGTATGTCGTCCACCTCTGGGTCGAGGGCGTCTGGGAGCTGATCATGGCTTCGGTGCTCGCCTTCCTCATGATCAAGCTCAACGGCATCGATCGCGAGGTCGTCGAGAAATGGCTCTATGTCATCATCGGTCTCGCCCTGTTCTCCGGCATCCTCGGCACCGGCCACCACTTCTACTGGATCGGCGCCCCCGGTTACTGGCAGTGGATCGGTTCGCTGTTCTCGACGCTGGAAGTCGCGCCCTTCTTCACCATGGTGATCTTCACGGTGCAGATGACCTGGAAGGCCGGACGCAGGCATCCGAACCGCGCCGCGCTGTTGTGGTCGGTTGGCTGCTCGGTGATGGCATTCCTTGGCGCGGGTGTCTGGGGCTTCCTGCACACGCTGTCCTCGGTGAACTACTACACCCACGGCACCCAGGTGACCGCGGCGCATGGGCATCTCGCCTTCTTCGGCGCCTATGTAATGCTGAATCTGGCGATGATGGCCTACGCCATCCCGCAGCTGAAAGAGCGCGCGCCCTACAACCAGTGGCTCAGCATGACGAGCTTCTGGATCATGTGCACGGCCATGATGGTGATGACCTTTGCGCTGACCTTTGCCGGCGTGATCCAGGTCCATCTCCAGCGCGTGCTTGGCCAGAGCTACATGGATGTGCAGGACCAGCTGGCGTTCTTCTACTGGATCCGGCTCGGCTCCGGCGTGTTCGTGGTGATCTCCGCGGTGATGTTCGTCTGGGCCGTGCTGGTGCCCGGGCGCGAGAAGCAGGCGGTCATCCCCGGCGCACTGCAACCCGCCGAATAGGCGTGATGGCGGCCGCGCAAGTCGCGGCCACCCCCTCAAGAGAAATACCGGAGAGACATGATGAAACCTGCACTTCACGCCGTGATGGCGCCCGTGCCTGAGCTTCCAGCCTATGTCGCGAGCGGCAACGAATGCGCGCTGTTCGAGCACGCCTGGCGTCATCGCCTGCCGGTTCTCCTCAAAGGTCCGACCGGCTGCGGCAAGACGCGCTTCGTCGCCCATATGGCGGCGCGCCTGGGATTGCCGCTCCATACCGTCGCCTGTCACGACGATCTCACCGCGGCCGATCTCACCGGACGCTATCTGCTCAGGGGCGGCGACACCGTGTGGACCGACGGCCCGCTGACGCGGGCGGTGCGGGAAGGCGGCATTTGCTATCTCGACGAGGTGGTGGAGGCGCGCAAGGACGTTACCGTGGTCCTGCATCCGCTCACGGACGACCGCCGCATTCTGCCGCTCGAGCGCACCGGCGAAGAGCTTGTCGCGCCCGCAAGCTTCATGCTGGTGGTCTCCTACAACCCGGGCTACCAGACGCTCCTGAAAGCGCTGAAACCGTCGACGCGCCAGCGCTTCGTCGCGATCGAGTTCGGCTTCCTGCCGGCGGAGCAGGAGATCGTGGTGGTCTCCGTCGAAAGCGGGCTAGCGCCCGATCGCGTGCGGCCGCTGGTCCAGCTTGCCGCTCGCCTGCGGGCGCTGAAGGGTCACGATCTGGAGGAGGGCGTCTCGACCCGGCTCGTCGTCTATTGCGCGACATTGATTGCAGCCGGGGCCTCCATCGCGGACGCCGTGCTGGCGGGCATGATCGAACCGCTGACCGACGATGCCGACGTCAAGGCGGCGCTGCTCGACGTCGCGCGCGCCGTGATCGGGTGAGGGAAGCAGATGCTCGACTTCCTCGAGCTGGAAGAGACGGTCGGCCGTGCCTGGCATCGCCTGGTCGGCGGCACCGCGAGCTATCCGGTCCATGCCGGGCATGCGGTATCGCTTGCAGAAGTGCGCGCGCGGATCGCCGTGATGTTCCGCGCGCTCGGCGGCGAATCCGGCGTGCAGATCGCGAGCGCCAGCGCGCGCCGCTCTGGCCACAGGCTCGGCTGGCGTCAGCGCATCGGGCTCGGCGACGAGCGCCTTGAGCAGCCGGGGCGTGACGCCGCAACCATCTTTCTGCCGGACCGCATCGCGATTTTCGAGGATCGCGCGCTGAATGCGTCGCTCTATCGATGGCTCGCCGCCTGGTTCGCGACCGCGCCGGTCGAGGCGATCGACGAGGTCGATCCGCTGCGGCGCGATCTCTTGATGCTGCGCCGGGCGAGCGAGACGGCGGTGTGGGTGCTCACGCAGTTTCCCGGACTGGCGGAGGACTACGCGGAGCTCGCCGCGGCAACGGCGCTGGCGCGTCCGCGCCGGCCACTGCCGCGCATCGAACAGGAGATGGAAGAGATCGTTCTTGCCTTGCTCGGCGCGGGCAAGCCACCTTCAGGCAATTTGTGGAAGGCCATGGCCGGCACCGGCACGCTGCCGGCAAGGGCGCCGCCCGGATATCGCTGCATTCTGCCGTGCTCGCTGTGGGGCGATTGCTGGACGCGCGGGCTCTCGTCCGCGGGCGCAAACGACGATGAGAACGCACAGGGCGCAGAACCTGCGCCAGCGGACGATCGCAAGCGCTTCGCTGTCCGCGAGCGCGATGCGGATGCGAGCCGCCGCGATCCCTTCGTGCTCAACCGCTTCGAGAAGATCCTCGCAATGGCCGAGATGGTCAATGTCGATCGTCCCGCCGACGACAGTGAGGACGAGGACGCGCAGAAGGCGGCTGACGATCTCGATGAGATCACGCTCGGCCGCCGCAGCGGCAAGCCCGCAACCCGGCTCAAATTCGATCTCGACCTGCCGCCGGAAGCCCTCGACGCGTCGCCGCTGAACGCGGACCTCACCTATCCTGAGTGGGATTATCGTAGCGGAACCTATCTGCCCGATCATTGCCGCGTGCTTGCCGCTGCGGCGTCCGAGACCGGCGATAACTGGGCACCGGATGAGACCATGCGCCGCCGCATCCGCCAGGTGCGGCGCCGGTTCGAAGCGTTGCGGCCGCGCCGCGAATTGATGCGCGCGCAAGCCGACGGACACGACTTCGATCTCGACGCGCTGGTGCGAGCGCGTTGCGACCTTCGCGCCGGCAGCGGTGCGCTCGATCGCGTCCATGTGGCGATGCGGCCGCAGGGCCATGATCTCGCCGTCACGCTGCTGGTCGATGTCTCGCTATCGACGGATGCGTGGGTCGATGGTCACCGCGTGCTCGACGTCGAGAAGGAAGCACTTCTGGTGCTCGCGCATGGGCTTTCGGCCTGCGGCGATCAACACTGCATCCTGACCTTCACCTCGCGACGGCGCTCCTGGGTACGGCTCGAGACGGTCAAGGCGTTCGGCGAGCCGATGAGCGGGGCAGTCGAGCGCCGCATCGGCGCGCTGAAGCCCGGTTACTATACGCGCATTGGCGCGGCAGTGCGTCACGCCGCGGCCGGGCTCGCCCGCCAACCGCAGCGCAAGAAGCTGCTGCTCGTCCTGACCGACGGCAAGCCGAACGATGTCGATCACTATGAGGGGCGCTTTGCGATCGAAGACACGCGCAAATCCGTGCAGGAGGCGCGCCGGCTTGGCATTGCGGTGTTCGGCGTGACGGTCGATGCGACGGCGCAATCCTATTTTCCGACCCTGTTCGGGCGCGGCGGTTACGCGATCGTCGGCAACATCCGCCGGCTGCCCGCGGCGTTGCCTGCGATCTACCGGCAGGTGGCGCATTAAGGGCGCGGATAAGCTCGCGACGGCGTGTTCCCGGCTGAGCTATTGCTCATAGCATGGGTATATGATCGAATGGCTGGATGGAGAACGGCCGCTCAAAGCCAGACCTGATCATTTTCGACTGCGATGGCGTGCTCGTGGACAGCGAGCTCTTGAGTTGCCGCTGCCTCTCCGAGGTGCTGTCCGAATTCGGCATCGCGCTCAGCGAGCAGCAGGCACTCGAGCTGTTCCTCGGACGTAGCACGAAGGCGATCGAGCAGCATTACCGCGATCTCGGGCAGGTCGTGCCGGATGGCTTCTTGCCTCGCTTCAAGTCGAAGGTGCTGAGCACCTTCGCGGGTGCACTCCAGCCGATCCCCGGGATCGGCGCGGTGGTATCGGAGTTGAACAGGCCGTTTTGCGTCGCCTCGTCGAGCGACCTCGATCGCGTCTCGCTTTCGCTCGATGTCACCGGCCTCAAGCCGCATTTCGGCGACCGGCTCTACACGGCGCAGATGGTGAGACGCGGCAAGCCGGCGCCCGACCTCTTCCTCTATGCCGCGGAGAAGATGCGCACCGATCCAGCGCGCGCGCTGGTGATCGAGGACAGCGTCAGCGGCGTGCAGGCGGCCAAGGCTGCCGGCATGACGGTCTGGGGATTTGTCGGCGGCAGCCATTATCGCGCCCGCGACGGCCGCGCTATATTGACCGCCGCCGGAGCCGATCGGGTCTTCGCGCAAATGGGCGATTTCTGGAAGGACGCGTGACGCCGGCCATGGCGGTGGAGAACGAGAAATCAAGGCTCGACGATGCCGCGCGCGCCGGCTGGCTCTACTTCATTGCCGGGCACACGCAGGACGAGATCGCCAAGATGCTCCAGGTCTCGCGTGCCTCGGCGCAGCGGCTGGTCTCGCTGTGCCTTGCCGAGCGCCTGATCACGTTCCGGCTCGAACATCCCATCGCCGCCTGCATGGAATTGGCCTCGCGGCTGAAGGAGCGTTTCGAGCTCGCCCATTGCGAGGTGGTGCCGACCGATCCCGCAGCGCCGCAGGCGACCGCTGGGATTGCCGAGCGCTGCGCCAACCTCCTGGACTCGACCCTGCGCTCCGAAACGCCCGTCATCGTCGCGCTCGGGACCGGGCGCGCGGTGCGCGCGGCGGTCGAGCGCGTCACCCCGATCGAGCGGCCGAATCACCAGATCGTCTCTCTGGTCGGCAACATCTCCGCGGACGGCTCGGCGAGCTTCTATGACACCGTCGGCCGGCTCGCCGACCGCACCGGCGCGCGGCACTATCCGATGCCGCTGCCGTTCCTGATGTCCTCGGAGGACGAGCGCAACAAGATGGGCCGGATCGAGCCGATCGCGAAGGTGAAGGCGATCGCGACCAAAGCCGACTTGAGGCTCGTCGGCATCGGCCAGATGGACCAGAAGGCGCAGGTCCACGTCGACGGCTTCGTCACCCGCGACGAACTGTTCGAGATGATGCGGCTGGGCGCCATCGGTGAGATCACCGGCTGGGCCTATGATGCCAAGGGACGCCTGCTCAAGGGCGGCACCAACAAGCGCCTCACCAGCATCCCGCCCGAGGTGCCGGTCAAGACCACGACGATCGGGGCGGCGGTCGGTGCGGCTAAGGTGTCTGCGATCGCGGCCGCGCTGAATGGCCGCCTGATCAACGGCTTGATCACCGACGAAGCAACCGCGCGCGCGATCCTCGATCGCTGAACTCCCCCCGGCGTCGCGGCGCATTTCCACGGATCTTTCTTGCACTGCACCACCCTGAATTGAGGGGAGGGCGCGCGCGCCTGCTTGACAAAGCTCCGGCCTTGGGTTGAACATACGCCCAACGCGTGGGCATATGCTCAAAACGCGAGTTTAGGGAGGTCACCGTGAAAAAAGTCCTAGGCGCCGTCTGCGGCGTGTCTGCACTGCTGTTTTCCGTTCCCTCGATGGCCGAAACGACCCTGACGATCGCCACCGTCAACAACAGTGACATGATCCGGATGCAGGGGCTGACGAGCGAGTTCACCGCGAAGAACCCCGACATCACCGTGAAGTGGGTCACGCTGGAGGAGAACGTGCTGCGCCAGCGCGTCACCACCGACATCGCCACCAAGGGCGGTCAGTTCGACGTCCTCACCATCGGCACCTACGAGGTCCCGATCTGGGCCAAGAAGGGCTGGCTGGTGCCGCTCGCCAATCTCGGCGCTGACTACGACGTGGCCGACCTGCTACCGAAGATCAGGGATGCGGTCTCTGTCGACGGCAAGCTCTATGCCGCACCGTTCTACGGCGAGAGCTCGATGGTGATGTATCGCACCGACCTGTTCGAGAAGGCCGGCCTGAAGATGCCGGAAAAGCCGACGTGGGATTTCGTGATCGATGCCGCTAAGAAGGTCACCGACAAGAGCGCCGGCGTCTACGGCATCTGCCTGCGCGGCAAGGCCGGCTGGGGCGAGAACATGGCGTTTCTGACCGCCATGTCGAACTCCTACGGCGCGCGTTGGTTCGATGAGAAGTGGGAGCCGCAGTTCAACTCGCCGGAATGGAAGACGACGCTCACGACCTACGTCAATCTGATGAAGGACGCCGGACCTCCCGGCGCGAGCTCAAACGGCTTCAACGAGAACCTCGCACTATTCAACGCCGGCAAATGCGCGATATGGATCGATGCGACGGTCGCGGCGTCGATGGTGACTAATCCGAAGGACTCCAAGGTCGCCGACAAGGTCGGCTTCGCGCTCGCGCCGAACACCGGGCTCGGCAAGAACGCGAACTGGCTGTGGGCCTGGAGTCTGGCGATCCCGGCCGGCTCGAAGAAGACGGAAGCCGCCGAGAAGTTCATCGCCTGGGCGACGAGCAAGGACTACACCAAGCTCGTGGCCTCGAAGGAAGGCTGGGCCAGCGTGCCGCCGGGCACGCGGACCTCGCTCTATCAGAACGAGGAGTACCTCAAGCTCGCGCCCTTCGCGAAGCCAACGCTGGCCTCGATCGACTCCGCCGATCCGAACAAGCCGACGGTGAAGCCCGTGCCCTACGTCGGCGTGCAATACGCGGCGATCCCTGAATTCCAGGGCATCGGCACCGCCGTCGGTCAGCAGTTCTCGGCTGCGCTCGCGGGATCGACGACCGTCGACGCCGCACTAGCGGCTGCGCAATCCTCGACCGAGCGCGAGATGAAGCGCGCCGGCTACATCAAGTAACAGCGTATCCGAGACGTAAGGACGTACCCGAGCTCTTCCTCCTGTGAGCTCAAACTAGCGACCATCCACCGAAGCGGATGGATGGTCGCCTTATTTCCGCCAACGGAGAGCGAGGATGGCAACCAAGCAGACGCAATTTCTTGCGCGGTCGCTCCTGACCCCGGCCGTCGGCCTGCTGTTCATCTGGATGATCGTCCCGCTCGCGCTGACGCTCTATTTCTCGACGCTGCATTACAGCCTGCTCGATCCTGGCTCCGAGCGATTCGTCGGGCTTGAGAATTTTCGCTATTTCCTCACCGACCCCGCCTTCCTGGCCTCGCTCAAGAACACGCTGGTCTTGGTCGGCTCGGTGCTGGCGCTGACGATCCTGCTCGGTATTCCGCTGGCGATGCTGCTCGATCAACCCGTGATCGGCCGCAACTTCGTGCGGCTGATGGTGATCGCGCCGTTCTTCGTCATGCCGACGGTGAGCGCGCTGGTCTGGAAGAACCTGTTGATGCATCCGGTCTCCGGCCTGTTCGCCTGGATCACCACGCGCTTCGGTCTGACGCCGATCGACTGGTTCAACGACGTGCCGATGTTCGCGATCATCCTGATCGTGGCCTGGCAATGGCTGCCCTTTGCGACCCTCATCCTCCTGACCGCGCTGCAATCGCTCGACGAGGAGCAGAAGGAGGCCGCCGAGATGGACGGCGCGAGCGGAGTCTCGACCTTCATCTACATCACGCTGCCGCATCTGGCGCGCCCCATCACCGTGGTGATCCTGATCGAGACCATCTTCTTGCTGACGGTGTTCGCGGAGATCTTCGTCACCACGGGCGGCGGTCCGGGCCTGCAGACCACCAACATCGCCTTCCTGATCTATTCGCAGGCGCTGATCCAGTTCGACGTGGGCAGCGCGTCGGCCGGCGGTCTGGTCGCGGTGGTGATCGCCAACATCGTCGCCTTCTTCCTCGTCCGCATCGTCGGCCGCAACCTGGAGGCATGAGACATGGCGCGGATGGCAACGACACGGCAGGTGGCGGTCTCGACGGCAGCAGCCTGGCTGTGCGGCTTTCTCATCTTCTTCCCGATCCTCTGGATGATCCTGGCGAGCTTCAAGACCGAGCTCGAGGCCTTCGCCATTCCGCCGTCCTTCCTGTTCTTCCACTGGACCCTGGAAAACTACGTGACCGTGCAGGAGCGCAGCGACTACATTCACCACGCGCTGAACTCGATCATCATCGCCGGTGGCTCGACGCTGATTGCACTCCTGATCGCGATCCCCGCGGCCTGGTCGATGGCGTTCTCGCCGACCAAGCGCACCAAGGACATCCTGCTCTGGATGCTCTCGACCAAGATGATGCCGCCGGTCGGCGTGCTCGTGCCGATCTACCTGATCTACAAGACCTTCGGTCTGCTCGACTCCCGCATCGGCCTCGTCTTCATCCTCTGCCTCGGCAATCTGCCGATCGTGATCTGGATGCTCTTCACCTATTTCAAGGAGATTCCGCGCGACATCCTGGAAGCCGCGCGGATGGACGGCGCAACGGTCGGCCGCGAGCTTGTCTATGTGCTGACGCCGATGGCGATCCCTGGCCTGGCGTCGACCATGCTGCTCAACTTCATCCTTGCCTGGAACGAGGCATTCTGGACGCTCAATCTGTCTACTTTGGAGGCCGCTCCGCTGACGGTGTTCATCGCCTCCTATTCGAGTCCGGAAGGACTCTTCTGGGCCAAATTGTCGGCGGCTTCCACGCTGGCGATCGCGCCCATTCTCGTCCTCGGTTGGTTCAGCCAGAAGCAGCTCGTCCGCGGGCTCACCTTTGGCGCGGTCAAGTAACAAAAGGCGCTGTCATGGGTCAGATTACACTTCAGGGCGTTCAGAAAGCTTTCGGGCCCGTCCACATCATCAAGGGCGCCGATCTCGACATCGCGGACGGCTCCTTCGTGGTGTTCGTCGGCCCCTCCGGCTGCGGCAAGACCACGCTGCTGCGGCTGATCGCCGGGCTCGAAGACGTGACCGATGGACGGATCCTGATCGACGGCAAGAACGTCGTCGCCGTTCCGCCCGCCAAGCGCGGTCTGTCGATGGTGTTTCAGTCCTACGCGCTTTATCCTCATATGAGCGTGCGCGGCAATATCGGCTTTGGGCTCAAGATGGCGGGCCTCGCCAAGGACGAGATCAACCGCAAGGTCGAGGCGGCGGCCGCGACGCTCAATCTCAGCCCCTATCTCGAGCGCAAGCCGCGCGAGCTTTCCGGCGGCCAGCGCCAGCGCGTTGCGATCGGTCGCGCGATCGTCCGAGAGCCCAAGGCGTTCCTGTTCGACGAGCCGCTGTCGAACCTCGACGCCGCGCTACGCGTGCAGATGCGGATCGAGGTGACGCGGCTTCAGAAGCAGCTCGGCACCACCGCGATCTACGTCACCCATGACCAGGTCGAGGCCATGACGATGGCCGACAAGATCGTCGTGCTCAACGGAGGGAAGATCGAGCAATATGGCTCACCGCTCGAGCTCTATGAGAAGCCCGCCAACCTGTTCGTCGCGGGCTTCATCGGCTCGCCGAAAATGAACCTCGTCACCGGCGAGTCTGCCCTTCAGCGCGGCGCGTTCACCATCGGCGTGCGGCCCGAGCATTTGAAGATCGAGCGCGATGGTGGAGGTGGCTGGCCGGGCACGATTGCGGTCGCCGAGCATCTCGGCAGCGACACTTTTCTTTATGTCGATGCCGGCCAGCTCGGCATGCTCACGGCACGCTATATCGGCGAGTTGAGCCTGAGCGCCGGCGACCGCGTATCTCTGGTGCCGGACCCCGCACGGATTCACCGCTTCAACGAAGGCGGCAACGCGATCCGGGGCTGACAAGCTGGGCGAACAAGAAACGGGAAAAAGCAACATGTACCTGGAAAAATTCAAGCTGAACGGCAAGAGCGCGATCATTACCGGCGGCGGGCAGGGCATCGGGCTCGCCTGCGCGGAGGCACTGGCGGAAGCCGGCGCCAAGGTGATCATTGCCGATCGTGACGGCAAGGTTGCGCAGGCCGCGCAAGCCGGCCTCAAGGCCAAGGGCTACGATACCGAGACCGTCGTCATGGATGTGACCGATACCAGGCGCGTTGCCGAGGTGGCGAACGAGCTCGTCGCCCGTCACGGCAAGGTCGATATCCTCGTCAACAATGCCGGCATTGCCCGCAGCGAGACCCCGGCGGAGACCGTGACCGACGAGCACTGGCTCAACGTCATCGACGTCAATCTGAATGGGACCTTCTGGTGCTGCCGCGAATTCGGCAAGCACATGCTGAAGGCGAAAGCGGGAACCATCGTCAATGTCGGCTCGATGTCGGGCTTCATCGTCAACAAGCCGCAGGAGCAGAGCTTCTATAACGCCTCCAAGGCTGCGGTGCATCATTTGACCAAATCGCTCGCCGCCGAATGGGGCGCGCGGGGCATCCGCGTCAACGCGGTGGCGCCGACCTATATCGAAACGCCGCTGAACGCTTTCGTGAAAAGCAATCCCAGAATGTACGACGCCTGGATCGGTGGAACTCCGATGGCGCGGATGGGGCAGGTGGAGGAGATCGCCTCGGTCGTGCTGTTTCTGAGCTCCGAGGCCGCGAGCCTGATGACGGGCAGCATCGTGCTAGTGGATGGCGGTTACACTTGCTGGTAGGCTCCTCGTCAAAATTGACGGGAGCGACAATGCCGCAGGCGTATATCGGTGTCGATGTCGGGACGACCAGCACGCGGGCAGGGGTTTTTGACGAGGCCGGGAATCTTCTGGCGACCGCGCGGCATCCGATCAGGATTTGGCATGAGGCCGGCGATATCGTCGAGCAGTCGTCGTCGGACATCTGGGACGCTTGCTCCAAATCCGTCCGCGCGGCCATGGCCGAGGCGGGGATAGCGCCTGATACCGTGAGAGGCATCGGGTTCGATGCCACCTGCTCGCTGGTCGTGCTCGGCAAGGACGGCGAGCCGGTCACGGTCAGCGCCTCCGGCGACAGCCAGCGCAACGTCATCGTCTGGATGGATCACCGCGCCACGACCGAGGCGCGTCTGATCAACGAGACGCAGGACGATGTGCTGCGCTATGTCGGCGGGTCGATCTCGCCCGAGATGGAGATGCCGAAACTCTTGTGGCTGAAGCGGCATTTGCGCCCGAGTTTCGATGCCGCTGGCCATTTCTTCGACCTCGCGGACTATCTGACCTGGCGCGCGACCGGTTCGCTTCAGCGCTCGACCTGCACGGTGACCTGCAAATGGAACTATCTGGCGCATGATGGCGGCGGCTGGAGCGCGCCGTTCTTCCAGCGCATCGGACTGTCGGATCTCGTTGCCGAAAAATATGCCCGCATCGGCACCGAGATCGTTGCGCCCGGCACGCGGCTCGGCTCCGGCCTGACGCGCGCGGCGGCGGCTGATCTGGGATTGGCTGTGGGCACGCCGGTCGGCGCATCGCTGATCGATGCCCACGCCGGCGGCGTCGGCGCAATCGGCGGACGGGATGGCTCGGGCGGCACCGCCGACGTCTGCGACCGCCTCGCCTACATCATGGGGACCTCCGCCTGCATCATGGCGACGACCACGGAACCATGCTTCGTCCCCGGCGTGTGGGGGCCCTATTACTCCGGCATGGTGCCGAATTTCTGGTTGAACGAGGGCGGGCAGTCGGCTGCGGGAGCCGCAATCGACCACCTTCTGAGGTCGCATGCGGGATATGCCGAGGCGAGCACGGCCGCGCGCAAGGACGGGCTTGATATCATCGACTTCCTGGAAAAGCGCATCATCGCTCGCGCGGGTGATGTGAGCCGTGCCGCGCTGCTGGCGCGCGATATCCACGTTCTCCCGGAGTTCATCGGCAACCGCTCGCCCTATGCCGATCCCGATACGCGCGCGGTGATCGCCGGCCTCGACCTCGATACCGACATCGGTGCGATGGAGCGCGTGTTCGTCGCCGGGCTCTGCGGCCTTGCCTACGGTCTTGCCGAGGTGATCGAAGCCTTTGCCGCGCACGGCGTTCACTCCAGCATCATGATCATGGGCGGTGGGGCGAGCCGCAGTCCGCTGGTGCGGCAGATCATGGCCGACACCACGGGGCTGACCGTCGCGCTGCCGCAGACCAGGGAGCCGGTGCTGCTCGGTGCCGCGATGCTCGGTGCGGTCGCCGGCGGCGCCTTTGCCTCGATCGGCGAGACCATGGCCAAGATGTCGGCGCTCGGCCGCCTCAGCGAGCCGACGGCGCCGGGCATGGCCGGGTTTCACAGCCGCAAGCGCGATGTTTATAAGCTGCTGCGGGATGTCGATCGCGGCAGCCGCGAAGCGATGGCCGGCTTCGAGCTGACGCTGTCTGGTCAAGGGTTGAAGTGATGCTGCTCAGTTGTGGCGATGCGTTGATCGATTTCGTGCCGACGCGTGCAGCCGACGGCCGCGAGGCCGTGATGCCCGCGGTCGGCGGCTCCTGTCTCAACGTCGCGATTGGCATGGCGCGGTTGGGGGCGCCGAGCGGTTTCGTCGGCGGCCTCTCCACCGACATGTTCGGGCAGATGATCGCGGCTCATGCCGAAGCGTCGAACGTCGAGCTGCGGTACGCCACGCGCAGCGATCACCAGACCACACTGGCTTTCGTGCGCATCGTTGCCGGCGAGTCGCATTACGCCTTCTACGATGCCGAAACCGCGACACGGAACTGGACCTATCGGCGCGGGTCCATTCCGTTCGAGACCATCGAAGCGGTGCATATCGGCTCGACCACGCTGGTCAACGATACCGGTGCGGCCGAGACCAAGGCGCTGATCGCAGACGCCAGGGCGTCCTCGACGATCTCGTTCGATCCGAACTGCCGGCCCAACCTCGTCAAGGACAAGCCGTCGTACGTTGCGCGCATGGGCGAGTTCGCGGCGAACGCCGATATCGTCCGCATGTCCGACGTCGACTTCACTTATCTCTATGGTGACGAGCCATACCAGCAGAAGGCCGATGCGCTGCTTGGACAAGGCCCGAGCCTCGTCGTCATCACCCGCGGCATCGACGGCGCCGTCGCTTGGCACAAGACGGCGGGGAAGATCGAGGTCGCCGCCCCCAAGGTGGCGGTCGCGGACACGATCGGCGCCGGCGACAGCTTTCAGGCGGCGCTGCTGTTCGCCCTGCACAAGCAGGGGCGGCTGCGTCGGCAGCAGCTCGAGGACATCAGCGCCGACGAACTGCGCCGCGCGTTGTCCTTCGCGGCCAATTGCGCCGGGTTCACCTGCACCCGCCCTGGCGCCGATCCGCCGCGCCTGAGCGAGATCAACTGGCGTTGGTAGCTCTTCGCGCGTCAGATCCGCGCGACCACCTTCTCGGCGCATTTGACAAAGCTTCGGATGAGCGGGCTAAGCGAATCCCGCCGCCAGCAGACCGCGATCTCGATGGCGTCGGCAGCGTCGACGAATGGCCTGAAGACGATGCCGCGCGGTGAAGCAAGCTGTGCGCAGGCCGGAAGGATCGCAACGCCTTCGCCGGCCAGAACGAGGCTGAGCGCGGAGTGCACGGTCTCGACCCGGCTCGCGATCGGCATCACCACCTGATGCCGTCGCAACAGCGCCGCGACCGCGGAGGAGGTCGGCTCTTCGTCCGGCCGCGGCAGCGCGATGAGCGGTCGCCCCTGCAATCTCGTCACCGGCACGGCCGCAAGCCGAGCGAGCGGCGAGCGCGCCGGAACGGCAAGCATCAGCCGCTGGCTGCCGATCTGGCTTGCCTGAATTTCGGGATGGCGGATTGCGGGCATGCACAGGGCGGCAGCGACGGTCCGGTCGAGCAGCATGCTCTCGCGTGTCGATGCGCTCAACTCGACGAAGTCGAGATCGACTCCCGGCAGCGACCGGCGCAATTCCGGAACGAGCCGCGGCAGGACCGCATTCGCAAGGACGAACATGTATCCGACCGCGAGGCGACCGCGCCGCCCGGCCGCCACGGCGCGCGCGGCCTCGATGCCCTCGGCGGCGAGCGCAAGGGCTTCGCTTGCCCGCGACAACAGCGCGAGCCCCGCCTCAGTGAGATCCATGCCGCGGGTGCCGCGATGGAACAGGGGCGTGCCGAGCTCGGCCTCGAGCTTGCGAATCTGGACCGAGAGCGGCGGCTGCGCCATCCGCAACCGCTCTGCGGCCTTGCCGACGCTGCGCTCTTCGGCCACCGCCACGAAGTAGCGCAGCCGGCGAAGATCCATAGGCATACTGAAAACGTATGGGTTGGTCGTCAAAATCGTATTGGACGGCGAGTTAACATGGGTGTCATTCTCGCTGTCAATGCCATTGGCCAACGGCGGCCGGCTTTCCGGAGCATGGTTTGACGATGAACGGCGACCTCTGCCTGCTGTCCGCGGTTGATCTCCGCGACCTCATTGTCCGCAAGCAGGCCTCGCCAGTCGAGATCACGCGCGCGGTGCTCGCCCGCGCCGAAGCATTGCAGCCGAAGCTGAACTGTTTCATCACGCTGTGCGCCGACGAAGCGCTGGTCCAGGCGCGGGAGGCGGAGCGCAAGGTGATGGCGGGTGAGCCGCTCGGCCTGCTTCACGGCATTCCCGTTACCATCAAGGACATCGTCAACACCAAGGGTGTGAAGACCACCTTCGGCGCCGTTCCCTATAAGGACAATGTGCCGGAGGAGGACGCCGTGGCGGTGGCACGGCTGCGCGCCCATGGCGCGATCCTGATCGGCAAGACCACGACGCCGGAATTCGGCTCGAAATGCCTGACCGACTCGCCGTTGTTCGGCCGCACCCGCAACGCCTGGAGTGCCGAGCGCTCCTCCGGAGGCTCCAGCGGCGGCGCCGCGGTGGCGGTTGCGAGCGGCATCGCACCGCTGGCAATCGCAACCGATGGCGGCGGCTCGACCCGGATACCCGCAGCCTGCAACGGTGTCGTCGGCCTGAAGCAGAGCAACGGCGTGATCCCGCACAGCCAGGTGCAGGATGCCTTCGGCAACCAGACCTATGTCACGCCGACCACGCGCACCGTCGCCGACACCGCTTTGATGATGCAGGCCATGGCGGGTGAGGATCCCTGCGATCCATGGTCGATCGGCATCCCCGTGCCCGATTTCATGGACACTCCCGCACCACGCGGCGATCTGCGCGGACAGAAGATCATGTACTGCCTGTCGCCGCCCGGACGCCCGGTCTCGGCCGATGTCGCCAGCGCCTTCAAGGCAAGCCTCGACCGGCTCGCGGGTCTCGGCGCGGAGCTCGAAGAATTCTCCGGCGAGGGGTTCGACATCGAGCCGATCTGGCGCGCGATCAACCACACCGTCTGGCGGACGCGCTTCTCCAAGCTCGCGGCCGACCACAAGGATGAGCTGAGCGAAGCTTTCCTCAAGCAGCTCGCGCTCGCCACGAAGGTGAGTGGCGTCGACTACCAGGAGGCGATGTTCGCGCGCACGGCGTTATTCCGCCGCGTGCAATCGCTGCTCACGCGCGGCCATTTGCTGGCGATGCCGACCCTGACCCGGACGGCATTGCCGATCGACCAGGACCTGTTCGGTACCATCGAGATCGACGGCAGGAGTTTCGACAGCGTCCGGCCGCACTGGTTCCCCTGGACCATGCTGTTCAACATGACCGGCCACCCTGCGATCAGCCTGCCTTGCGGGTTCGGCCGGGACGGGCTGCCGATCGGCCTCCAACTCGTCGGCCGCTTCCGTGGCGATGCCGAATTGTTGCGTGTCAGCGCGCTGTTCGAGGCCTCGCATGATGTTTTGTCCCGCCGGCCCGGCTGAGGTGGGACACATGCACCAAGGCACTTGCGTCCGGCGCCGGGACATGTTGATCGTGCCAAGGATGAGCCCTGAAACCGACCGCGCATGAGCGTATTTGTCCTAATGCGGCACGGCGCCCGCAACCCTCTCGGTGTCGTCCTGGCGAAAGCCAGGACCCATACCGCGGACTTGATCAGTGACGGGCGGTGCCAGTACCGAACGACCAGTCTTCGCCAAACCGCTCCCTGGGGTTATGGGTCCTTGCTTTCGCCAGGACGACGTCGGAGCTCGTGAGCGCATGAGCGTATTTGTCCTACGGCGGCTTGTGACCTTGCTGGCGACGCTGGTCGGCGCGTCCCTGATCATTTTCCTGGTGCTGGACGCGCTTCCCGGCAACGCCGCGCAGATGCTGATGGGCGCCGATGCTTCGCCCGATGCGGTGCGGGCACTGACCATCAAGCTCGGCCTCGATCAGCCGCTCACGGTGCGCTACCTGCAATGGATCAAGGGCATGGCGGTGGGCGACCTCGGCAACAGCTACGTCTACGGCACGCCCGTCGCCGGCCTGATCGCGGAGCGTTTGGTGCTGACCATTCCGCTTGCGATCATGTCCATGCTGATCACGGTGACGCTCGCGCTTTCCGCCGGCATCTACACCGCGGCCAATCACAACAGGCTCGGCGATGTCGGCGTGATGTCGCTGACCCAGGTCGGCATCGCGCTGCCGAACTTCTGGTTCGCCATTCTCCTGATCCTGCTGTTCTCGGTGAAGCTGCGATGGCTCTCGGCAGGCGGCTTTGCCGGCTGGGACGACGGCATCTGGCCCGGCGTCAAATCGCTGCTGCTGCCGGCGATCTCGCTCGCTGTGGTGCAGGCCGCGATCCTCGCTCGCGTCACGCGCTCGGCGGTGCTCGAAGTCTTGCGCGAGGATTTCGTCCGCACCGCGCGCGCCAAGGGGCTCGGCAAGCGCGAGGTGCTCTGGAGCCACGTGCTGCGCAACGCGATGATCCCCGTGATGACCGTGATGGGCCTGCAATTCGCCAATCTGCTCGCCGGCACCATCGTCATCGAGAACGTCTTTTACCTGCCCGGCCTCGGCCGGCTGATCTTCCAGTCGATCGCCAATCGCGACCTGATCGTGGTGCGCAACTGCGTGATGCTGCTCGCGGCCATGGTCGTCATCGTCAACTTCGTGGTCGACGTGCTCTATGCCTTCATCGATCCCCGTATCAAGGTTCACGACCTGTGAGTGATCCGCTGACTGCCGCCGTCGGACTCCCGACGACATCAGCACCGTCGCGGCCCGCGACCGGCTTCTGGCGCCGCGCGCTGCGTCATCGCAGCTTCGTACTGGGCGGCGGGCTGGTTTTTCTGGTGATCGGCTCGGCGCTGCTGTCGCTGGTGTGGACGCCGTGGTCGCCCTACGAGATTGATATCGCCTCGAAGCTCAAGCCGCCGTCGTTCTCACACTGGCTCGGCACCGACTCCTTCGGCCGTGACATCGTCTCGTTGCTGCTCGTCGGTGCGCGCTCGACCATCCTGGTCGGCATCATCGCGGTCGGCGTCGGATTGACCTTCGGTGTTTCCCTCGGCCTGATCGCGGCCGCGCGAAAAGGCTGGACGGAAGAGCTCATCATGCGCATGAGCGATTTCACCTTTGCGTTTCCCGCCGTGCTGTCGGCGATCATGCTCGCCGCGGTGGTCGGCCCCGGCATGCTGACCTCGATCACCGCGATCGGCATCTTCCAGATCCCGATCTTCGTTCGCGTCACCCGCGGTTCGGCCAACGCGATCTGGGCGCGCGAGTTCGTGCTGGCGGCACGCGCGTCGGGGAAGGGCAGCTTTCGCATCACCATCGAGCACGTGCTGCCGAACATCCTGTCGATCCTGATCGTGCAGGCGACGATCCAGTTCGCGCTCGCGATCCTGGCCGAAGCTGCGCTGTCCTATCTCGGGCTCGGTACGCAGCCGCCGCAGCCGTCTTGGGGCCGCATGCTGAACGACGCGCAGACGCTGCTGTTCCAATCGCCGATGCTTGCGGTCTATCCGGGCGCGGCGATCGCGATCGCCGTCCTCGGCCTCAACCTCCTCGGCGACGGATTGCGCGATCTGCTCGACCCGAGACTGGCGCGGGAGCGGTGATGATGAGTGGTCCCGCTAACGCGCCGCTGATCGACGTCGACAATCTCGGCGTCCGTCTCAACACCAGCCGCGGCCCGGCGCAGGCCGTCCGCGGCATCAGCTTTTCCCTCAAGCGCGGCGAGACGCTGGGTCTGGTCGGTGAATCCGGCTGCGGCAAATCGGTCACTGCGCTCGCGCTGATGGGCCTGTTGCCCGATAGCGCCGTCCTCGGCGGCAGCGTCCGCCTGGACGGTCGCGAGCTCATGAAACTTTCCGATGCGGATTACTGCAAGCTGCGCGGCAACCGCATCAGCATGATCTTCCAGGAGCCGATGACCGCGCTCAATCCGATGCACACGATCGGGGATCAGGTCGCCGAGCCGCTGCGGCGGCACAAGAATTATTCTACGGCGCAGGCGCGCACCGAGGCGATCGCCTTGCTCGACCGCGTCGGGCTCCCGGACGCGGCCAAGCGCGTCGATGCCTACCCGCACCAATTCTCCGGCGGCCAGCGCCAGCGCGTCACCATCGCCATGGCGCTGGCCTGTGAGCCCGACCTGCTGATCGCGGACGAGCCGACCACGGCGCTCGACGTCACCATCCAGGGCCAGATCCTCGACCTCATCGCGGATCTGGTCGAAGAGCGCGGCATGTCGATGATCTTGATTTCGCACGATCTCGGCGTCATCGCCGAGAACGTCGAGCGGATGATGGTGATGTATGGCGGCACCGTGGTCGAGAGCGGACCGACCGACGAGGTGTTCAGGCGCATGGGCCATCCCTATACGCAAGGCCTGTTCCGCGCCCGGCCGCAGCTCGGCGCGCGGAAGGGGACGCGGCTGAAGACCATCACCGGCACGGTGCCGGAGCTCGCTGATCTGCCGTCCGGCTGCACGTTTGCCGATCGTTGTCCGCTCGTGATCGACGGTTGCCGCGCCGCGCCGCCGCCGGTGGTGGACGTCGGACCCGGCCATGGCGTGCGCTGCATCAGGACGGATGTGTCGATGGCTGATCGCATCGGGGCGGTGTCGGCATGACCGCCATTTCGCAACCGCTTCTCCACGTGAACGACCTCGTGCAGCGCTACACGCTGCCGCGCGAAGGCCTGTTCCGGCCGCCGGGCCAGGTGCTGGCGCTCAACGGCGTGAGCGTACGGATCGAGGCGGGGAAAAGTCTCGGCGTGGTCGGCGAATCCGGCTCGGGCAAGTCGACCTTTGCCCGTGTGGTGATGGCGCTGGAGCGGCCGACATCGGGGCGGGTAGAGCTGCTCGGCCGCGACCTCAATCAATTGCCACCAGATGAGCTCCGCCGCGCGCGGCGCGATTTTCAGATGGTGTTCCAGGATCCGTATGGATCGCTCGATCCGCGCCAGACGATCGCGCGGATCGTCGCCGAGCCGCTCACTGCGCTGGAGCGGACCGATCGTGCGACGCTGCGCGCGCGGGTTTCTGCGGTGCTCAAGCAGGTTGGCCTGCGAGATGCGGACATGGACAAATATCCGCACGAATTCTCCGGCGGCCAGCGCCAGCGCATCGCGATCGCGCGTGCGCTGATCACCCAGCCAAAGCTGATCGTCGCCGACGAGCCGGTCTCGGCGCTCGACGTCTCCGTGCAGGCGCAGGTCCTGAACCTGATGCAGGACCTCCAGGAGCAGTTCGGCCTGAGCTACATCCTGATCAGCCATGATCTGGCGGTCGTGGACTATCTTTGCGACGAAGTCGCGGTGATGTATCTCGGCCGGATCGTCGAGCAGGGCCGGCCGGAAGACCTGTTCGAACATTGCGCCCATCCGTATACGCGCGCGCTGCTAGAGGCCGTGCCGCGCGCTCGCGCCGGGCGTGTGCGCCGCCGCCGCGGCGCGCAGGCGATCGCCTCGCAATCATCAGCTGCGACCGGATGCCCCTATACTTCGCGCTGTCCGCTGGCCGACCAGCATTGCCGGGAGGCCGCCCCTGCGCTACGCAGGATCGGAGAGACGCATCTTGCGGCCTGCCACAAGGCCGAGGAGGTCATGGCGCTGCCAGCCGTGGCCGGCGAGGCGGGTTAGCATCAGGCTGCGGATTGGCGTAGACTGGTCGGGTGGATGGCCGGGGAGAAGAAAGACATGTTCAAGAAATTCACCATCGTCGCACTGACTGCCGCCTTTGCCGCGGCGTCGCTGCCGGCTCTGGCGCAGGGCAAGAAGGACAGCGTCGTCATGGGCATGACGCTGGAGCCGCCGGGGCTTGATCCCACCAACGCGGCAGCGGCGGCGATTGCCGAAGTCACGCTCTACAACATCTATGAGACGCTGACCAAGATCAACGAGGACGGCTCGGTGTCGCCGTTGCTCGCGGAGAGCTGGACGGCGTCACCCGATCTGAAGACCTATACGTTCAAGCTGCGCAAGGGCGTCAAATTTCACAACGGCGAGCCGTTCGATTCCGCGGCGGTGAAGTTCTCGTTCGAGCGCAATGCGGTCGCGAACAGCACCAACAAGGACAAGAGCCTGTTCCAGAGCTTCGAGAAGGTTGACGCGCCGGACGCCGACACGGTCGTGGTCGCGTTGAAATATTCCGAGCCGAACCTGCCGTTCCTGCTCGGGCAGGCGAGCGCCTCGATCGTCGAGCCGAAGAGCGCGGCGTCCAACGTGACGCAGCCGGTCGGCACCGGGCCGTATCAGCTCGGCGCCTGGGTCAAGGGCTCCTCGATCACGCTCAACAAATGGGCCGACTATCGCAGTGCCTCCGCGATCAAGCTCTCCAAGGTGACGATCCGCTTCATCGGCGATCCCGCTGCGCAGATTGCAGCCCTGCTGTCCGGTGACGTAGACGCGTTTCCGCGCGTCACGACTCGCGGCGTCGCTCAGTTCAAGGGCGATCCGCGCTTCACCGTGCTGGTCGGCGGCTCCAAGGCCAAGACCATCGTCGCCATCAACGAGAAGAAGAAACCGCTCGACGACGTGCGGGTGCGCCGCGCCATCCTCGCCGCGATCGATCGCAAGGCGATGATCGACGGCGCGGTCGAAGGTTTCGGCACGCCGATCGGCAGCTTCTACACGCCGGGTTCGCTCGGCTATGTCGACACTACTGGCACTAATCCTTACGACCCCGAGAAGGCGAAGAAGCTGCTGGCGGAAGCCGGCGTCACCACGCCGCTCGAAATCAGCCTGAAGCTGCCGCCGCCGCCTTACGCGCGGCAGGGCGGCGAGATCCTCGCGGCCCAGCTCGCCAAGGTCGGCATCACCGCCAAGATCGAAAACGTCGAATGGGCGCAGTGGCTGTCGCAGGTGTTCGCGCCGAACGGGCCACACAACTATGACCTCACGATCGTCTCCCATGTCGAGCCGTTCGATCTCGTGAAGCTGACCGAGCCCGACTACTACCTCGGCTACAATAACGATGCGTTCAACACGCTCTACAAGCAAATCATGTCGACGCCGGACGAGGCCGGCCGCTCCAAGCTGCTCGGCGATGCGCAGCGCATGCTGGCAACCGACGCCGTCGCCGGCTTCCTGTTCCAGCCGCAATGGCCGACTATCGTTAGCAAGAAGCTGAAGGGTGTCTGGAAGGAAGTCCCGCAGTTCGAGAACGATTTCTCGGCCTGGTCGTGGGAATAGCCCTTCGACGCTGAACGAAATCTCGCTTCACCTCTCAATGGCCGGGCTAGTCCCGGCCATTTGCCCTTGCACCGCGCATTCAGCCGCGTTGAGCCGCCATACCTCCCGTTGTGAAAGACCCGCGGGGCTGCACGCGATCTCCTCGCCGGAAAACACCCGACGCCTCTCCGTAAATTTGCGGGGACTTGCGTAGCTCTGGTTGCTGCCTGTTTTCCCCGCTCCCTATGCTTGCTGAATCGCCGAAAATCGATCGTACGATTGTATGATCATGGAAATTTTATTTAACGATTTGACTCTAACTGTAACGATACCGTTCTGGCGTTTCATTGCGTCGAAGCTTTTTCGGTGTCGCGAATGACGCCGTTTTTTGGGGACATTGTATGCCGGTGCGCGGCTCCTATCGCTCGACCGCCTTTCTTGCGACGATCGCCTCGGCTGGTCTCTGCGTTCTCGGCTTCAGCACGATCGGTTTTGGCGCGGCCGTCGTCGGCGAAAGCCGGAAGGTCGAGATCACGCAGAAGGCGACGGGCGGACTCGATGCACTGAAGGCGCAGTACCGCCGGCCGACGACGATTCCATTTCCCAAGGATGATCCGTATACGCCCGAGAAGGCCGCGCTCGGCAAGAAACTCTATTTCGACACGCGCCTGTCGGTGAGCTCAGCGCAGTCCTGCGCGAGTTGCCACAGTCCCGGCTTCGGCTGGGGCGACGGGCTCGCCGTCGGTGTCGGTCACGGCATGGCGAAGCTCGGCCGCCATTCGCCGACCATCGTCAACGCCGCCTGGAGTGCGATCTTCATGTGGGACGGGCGTCTTCCGACCCTCGAGGAGCAGGCGCTCGGCCCGATACAATCGCCCGGCGAGATGAACATGAAGCTCGACGATCTGTTGGCGCGCCTTTCGAGCATTTCCGAATACAAGCCGCTGTTCGACGCGGCCTTTCCCGGCGAAGGCATGAAGGCGAAGACACTGGCGCAGGCGATCGCTACCTATGAGCGCACCGTCGTCTCGGAGCGCGCGCCGTTCGATGCCTGGATCGACGGCAACGAGAAGGCGATCCCGGAAGACGCCAAGCGCGGCTTCGCCGTGTTCAACGGCAAGGCGCAATGCGCCGCCTGCCACGAGGGCTGGAATTTCACCAACGAAGGTTTTCAGGACATCGGCCTGCCGAGCAAGGACGTCGGTCGCGGCGAATATCTGCCCGGTGTCATCAAGATGCAGCACGCCTTCAAGACGCCGGGCCTGCGCGAGATCGGCCGCCGCAGCCCCTACATGCATGACGGCTCGCTCGCAACCCTCGAGCAGGTGATCGACCACTACGACCATGCCGGCGTCGACCGCCCCAGCCGCTCGGACCTGATGCGGCCGCTCGAGCTGACGGCGCAGGAAAAGGCCGATCTCGTCGCCTTCCTCAAGACATTGACCAGCGAACTCAGCCCGACGGCAGTGCCGGTCCTTCCACGCTAGCAACAATCTTCATGGGACATTCCCATGCGCACAATCGCTCTGTTCACCGGCGTCATCATCTGTGGTCTTTCGGTCGGCGCCTACGCTGCGACCGAAGTGATCCACCAGCAGGGCCGCGTCTTCTCGTCCGAAAGCATCTCGGTCAAGAAGGGCGAGGCGGTTACGTTCCTGAATGACGATACGGTGCCGCACAACATCATGTCGGCCAGCAAGGGCAACGAGTTCAATCTCGGCTCGCAGGCGCCGGGCACCTCGACCGATGTCTCCTTCAAGGAAGCCGGAGACGTGCAGGTGATCTGCGCGATCCATCCGCGCATGAAGATGATGGTCAAGGTGACGAACTAACGGGCCCGCCGGGCGCCGGAGATTGATGATGTCGATACGCTACAAGATTTTCGGTGCCTTCAGCGTCGTGGTCCTGCTCGCCTGTGCGATCGCTTTCTACGGCATCCGCGCCATCGGCACTTCCGGCGACATGGTGGTCAAGCTCTACGACGGGCCGCTGATGGGGATCAACCATGCGCGCTCCGCCCATGCGGCGCTGCACGAGGCGCACCTCGTGCTCCAGCGCAGCCTGGTTGCCGGCGCCTCCGGCGACATGGTCACGAAATTCGAAAGATTGGTGCGCAGCAGCTTCGAGGATCTCAACGTCGTGCGCGAGCGCGCGCCTTCGCCGTCCGTTGCAGCGGCGCGCGAGAAGGCGGAGAGCCAGCTCAAGGACTGGTCGGGTGCCGCGCTTAAGATCCTCAAACCGTCGCCCGGCGGGGTGACCGAGATTCCGACGAGCTTCCTGCTCGTCGAGCAGGGCGATCGTCTGATGGCCTCGATCGACGATCTTGTCGAGCTAGTCGCGGCTTATGGCTACGAGTATCGCACTGCGGCGGAAGGGGCGGTGGAGCAGGCGCGCACCACGATGCTGTCGGTCGCGGTCGGCACGGTTGTGATCGGGCTGATCATCGCGCTCGCCTTCTCCTATTCGATGAGCCGGCCGATCTCGGCCGCGGTCCGGGTCGCCGAACGCGTCGCGGCTGGCAATTTCACCGATGAGATCTCTGTGCGTCGCGGCGACGAGCTCGGCCGTCTCCTGAAATCGCTCGCTGTCATGCAGGCGAGCCTGAGGGCTCGTGCCGACGATGATCTCGCGCTGATTGCCGCCAAGGACCAGAGCAGCGCCGAGCAGAGCAACCGCCGGCAGCGCCTGGAAGCCGAGATCGATGCCTTCCGCTCTGCCTTCAGCACGGTGCTAAGCAATACCGATCGCATGACCGGCGAACTGACAGACACAGCGCAAAACCTCGCTTCCACCGCGCGCACTGCGGGCACGCAGTCGAGCGAGGCGGCCTCGACCGCCAAGGAAACCTCGAGCAACGTCCAGACGGTCGCGAGCGCAGCCAGCCAGCTCGGCGAATCCGTGCAGGCGATCACGTCCCAGCTTGCCGATGCGACCACGATCGTGCAGCGCGCCTCCGGCATGGCGGAAGCCGCCAACCAGACCATCGGCCGGCTGGCCGTCGCCGCGCAGCAGATCGACGAGGTGGTCGGCTTCATCCGCACCATCGCCGGGCAGACCAATCTGCTCGCGCTCAACGCCACGATCGAAGCTGCGCGCGCCGGCGAAGCGGGTAGGGGCTTTGCGGTCGTCGCCTCCGAAGTGAAGGCGCTTGCGACCCAGACTGCGAAGGCGACCGAGGATATTTCTTCGCAAATCACCGAGGTGCAGTCCGCAACGCGCCATGCTGTCGACAATGTTGGCGCCATCGCTCTGATCATCGGCGACATCGACAGCTTTACCGGCCGCATCGCGGCCGCCGTCAGCCAGCAGAATGCCGCTGCCGGCGAGATCTCCAGAAACATCGGCCAGGCTGCCAACGGCACCGCCATTGTTGCACGCAGCATCGCCGGAACGGCGGAGGCGACCGACAACGCCAACCGATCGGCCGACATGGTACTTGCCACCGCGCACGATCTCTCCAACCAGGCAATGCAGTTGCGCTCGTCGGTAGACCGCTTCCTGGCGAACGTGGCGGCGTGAAGGCTCCGGCGCCTCCCTTTTTGTGCCTCAATTTAAGCGTGTCCTCGCCTTCTCTTTACGGGAACAGCGGGGAAACATGCAGTTCAAACGAATGTTGGCAGGTGCTGCGGTCGGCGGCCTGATCCTGGCGTGCGCTTCGATCTCTCCAACCTATGCCGCTGCGGGATGCGCGGTGGATAGGCTGCAGGGCGCCTATGTCTTTGACGGACGGGGCACCAACGTGCACTACGGCGTCTTCAATTTCGACGGCAGCGGCAGGTTCTCGGGCCAGCAGACCTCGATCCGCCAGACGAAGAGCCCGGAGCGCGAGACGCTTCAAGGCACGTACACCATCAACGCCGATTGCACTGGCGCGATGATCATGGACGGCCAGCCCGGCGGCACCGCGCATTGGGATATCTTCGTCTCGTCCGACGGCAAGAAGGGGCGAATGATCCGCACCGATGCCGGCATTCACGGCGTGCGCACCTTCGAGCAGTGAGAGAAGGCCGCCTCGCTCGGCGGCCCATTGCTCTCCACTTTTGCGCGTCAGGCTGAACGACCGGCCTGGCGCTGCAGTTTTGCGCGCAGGCGATGCCTGCGCTATGAAAGGCCTTGCGAAGGGGAGTTGCGCATGGCCGATCATCGGAAGGACCTGCGGGTTGCGATCGCGGGATTGGGCTCGATCGGCACGAAGATCGCCGCCGAGCTCGATCGCGGCATCGAGGGGCTCGTCCTGTCGGCGATCGCCGCACGCGAGCCAAACAAGCATCGCGCATTTCTGAGCGTCCTGCGCCGGCCGCCGGCCATCATGCCGATCGATCAGCTCGCCGAGGCGGCCGACATTGTCGTCGAGTGCGCGCCGAGCCATCTGTTGCGCACCATCGTCGAGCCGGTGGTAAGGCGAGGGAAGGCCGCTGTGGTTGTCAGCGTCGGTGCGCTCTTGGACAATTCCGACCTCATCGATCTCGCCAAGGCTAATCGCGGCCGCATCATCGTGCCGACCGGTGCGCTGATCGGGCTCGACGCGGTCAACGCGGCGGCCGTCGGCACCATCCATTCGGTCAAGATGGTCACGCGCAAGCCGATCGACGGCTTGAAGGGCGCGCCCTTCATCGTGCAGAACGGCATCGACATCGACAATTTGCGCGAGCCGCTCAGGCTGTTCGCGGGCACGGCGCGCGAGGCGGCCAAGGGCTTTCCGGCCAATCTCAACGTCGCGGTCGCGCTGTCGCTGGCGGGCATTGGCCCCGATCGTACCATGGTCGAGATCTGGGCCGATCCGACGGTGACGCGCAACGTCCATCGCATCGAGGTGGAGGCGGATTCCGCGCGCTTCTCGATGGGAATCGAGAACATCCCCTCGGAGAACCCGAAGACCGGCATGATCACGGCATTGTCCGTGATCGCCCTGTTGCGCAAGCAGCGCGCCACGCTCAGCGTGGGGACTTAACCGGGCTGCGTAATCCTCATGGTGAGGAGCGCGGAACGCGCGTCTCGAACCATGAGGCCCCGCTGGTGGCCTGCATCCTTCGAGACGCCCGCTGTTGAGCGGGCTCCTCAGGATGAGGGGAGAGACGCCCGCACTCAGGCGCCCGTCACGCGCCAGATGACGTTGCCGACGTCGTCGGCCACCAGCAGCGAGCCGTCAGGCCCGAGCGCGACGCCGACCGGCCGGCCATAGGATTCCTTCTCGTCGGGTGCGAGGAATCCCGACAGGATGTCTCGTGCGGGACCAGAGGGTTTGCCGTTCTCGAACGGCACGAACACCACCTTGTAGCCGCTCAGCGTCGAGCGGTTCCAGGAGCCGTGCTGGCCGATCACCATGCCGTCGGGGAAGCCGGGCAGTGTGCCGGCCGGCATCCAGCACAGGCCCAGCGAAGCCGTGTGTCCGCCGAGCGCATAGTCCGGCGTGAGCGCTTTTGCGACCATTGCCGCATCCTGCGGCACGCGGTCGTCGACCGTCTGGCCCCAATAGCAGTAAGGCCAGCCGTAGAAGCCGCCATCGCGCACCGAGGTCAGGTAGTCGGGCGGGGTCTCGTCACCGAGGCCATCACGCTCGTTGACGACGGTCCAGAGCGCGCCGGTGTTCGGCTCGAAGGCAAGGCCGACGGGATTGCGTAAACCTCCCGCGAAGATGCGGCTCGTGCCGTTCACGAGATCGAGCTCATACACGGCGGCGCGGCCTTCCTCGACCTCCATGCCCGTCTCGGCGATGTTGCTGAGCGAGCCGACACCGGCGTAGAGTTTCTTGCCGTCCGCGCTCGGCAGCAGGCTGCGCGTCCAGTGTCCGGACGGCTTGAAAGCAACGAGTTCGCGTCCCGAAGCCTTGATGCTTTCCGCGCCCGCGACATAGGGAAACGCGACCACGCCGTCGGTGTTGCCGACATAGAAGGTGTCGCCGATGAGCGCCATGCCGAACGGCTGGCTCAATCCTTCCATGAACGTTCCGCGCTGCTCGGCGACGCCGTCGCCGTCCGCATCGCGCAGCCGGGTGATGCGGTTGGCGCTGACGCCGAGCGCTGCTGCGCGCCGCATCGTCGCCTGCATCGCATAGTGAAACACGCTCCTGGGCGGGCCAGCGATCTGCGTTGCCTCGGCGATCAGCACGTCGCCATTGGGCATCGTGTTGATCCAGCGCGGATGGTCGAGCCCGCTCGCGAATGCGTTGACCTTCAGTCCCGGCGCGGCGACCGGCTTCTCGCCATCGCGCCAGCCCCGCGCGGTCGGCATCTTCAGCGTCGGGATGGCGCCTTGCGGCTTGGCTTCCGGAATCTGCGGCGCACCGCCCCAGGCCGGCTTCGGCTGGGTCTCCGACATCCGCCGCCAGATTAGCGCAGCTCCGCCGATCATCGCGACGATGCGCGCGAACACGCTGGAAAAACTCATGAAAATCCCCTGTTGGGCCCGCGGAACCGATCCGGCCTGCGTGGCTGTCGTGATGGTCCTGCGGCCGGCCTCGCTAGCAGCAAGGCAGACGCAGATGACAGTAGTTATACGATCTTACCGTGTGCAATCGAATCGCCGAGATTGCATAGCGCTCCCTTGTCAGGGCGCTTCCTCCCTTAAAAATCCTGCCCGCCCTGGTTGGCGGGCCTCTTTTTCGGCCGCCAGGGCTCCGGCGCAGGCGCGTGCGTTGCTTCGGAGCGGATCTGGCCAGCCAGCGCATGCAAGGATGCCTGCCGGAGCGTGTCCAGCTCACGGGCTGCGGCCCGGCACTCCTCAATCGACATCGATGCGGCCGCAAGCTCGATCGTGTTGCAGGCTTCGAACAGGCGGACGAGGCCGAGCGCGCTGGCGGCGCTGCCGAGCCGGTGTGCGCATTTCGCAAGCTGCACGCGATCGTCTGCGGCTGCGGCCCTTATGATGTCTGCAACGAGCGTCTCACTCGTCTCTTCGAGCAGCTCGCAGAGCCTTGCGATCTGCCGCGCGCCCAGCAGCTGCTTCTGATCGCTCAGGAAGCGCTCGTCGATCAGCGTGCCTGTGGCCAGCCGGGCTGTCTCCGATCCTTCCTGCGGATCGTCTTCAAGTGCGTCGCGCAGGTTCTTGATCAGGATCGGCTTGCCGACGATCTTGCTGATCCCGGCACCGGCGAGGCGCTCGCGCGCATTTCGCGACATGTCCGCGGTCACCGCAATGATGCGCGGTGTCTGCTGCAGCCGAAGCCGCCCGATGCGCGCCGCGGCCTCCACGCCGTCCATGTCGGGCATGTGCAAGTCCATCAGGATGACGTCGAACGCCGCGCGGCGGGCTTGCTCGACCGCCGACGCGCCGTCCGTGGCAATCACGGCATCGTGCCCGAGCCTGCCGAGCATGGCTTCGCCGATCTCGCAATTGACGGGATCGTCGTCGACCAGCAGCACGCGCAACGCGCGCGACGGCGCGCGTGGAACACCTTGGGAGGCCTCCGTCCCGGCAAATCCGAGCGGGATTGCGAGGTGGAACTCGCTGCCGGAGCCCGGCGTGCTCTCCACCGTCACGTCCCCGCCCATCAGCCGCGTCAGGCGGCGGGCGATCGCAAGTCCCAGTCCGGTGCCACCGAAGCGTCGCGCGATGCTGTCGTCGGCCTGCACGAAATCCTCGAAGATCCGCTCGTGCATGTCGGACGCGATGCCGATGCCGGTATCGGCGACGGCAATGTGGAGCAGCTGGGCATCGTGCTGCGGCGTGAGCGCGGCCTTGAGCGTGATGCCGCCCTTCGATGTGAACTTGACGGCGTTGCCGATGAGATTGAGCAGCACGCGATTGAGCCGCACCGGGTCGCCATGCACATTCGCATGGAGGCTCGCATCGCACGAGAGATCGAACGCCAGCCCCTTCGCCACCGCCTGCGGACGCATCAGGTCGGCGGCCGTCTGGATGAGCTGGTCGAGGCGGAAATCGCGCGTCTCCAGTGCTTCCGTGCTCGCTTCCAGCCGCGCATATTCCAGGATCGCGTCGACCAATGCGATCAGGGTTTCACCGGATGCGGCCGCGGTCGTGAGATGACGCCGCTGCGCCTCGTTCAGGCGTCCGTCGTCGAGCAGCTGCAACACGCCCATGACGCCGTTGAGCGGCGTGCGCAACTCATGGCTGACGATGGCCAGGAAGCGCGACTTGGTCTCGTTGGCTTGTACGGCGGCGCTGCGCGCGCGCTCGGCGGCATCGTGCTCGGCGAGCGCATGATCGCGGGCCTTTTCGAGCTCGGCCGTGCGTTCGGCAACCTTGCGCTCCAGCGTCGCGTAGGAGTCGCGCAGATGCGCGGCCATCACGTTGAACTGGTCGCCGAGCGCCTCCAGCTCATCGTTGGTCTTGATGGCGAGCCGTAGGGAGAGATCGCCGCTGCCGATCCGCTTTGCACCCTGCGTCAGGACCTGGATGGGGACGGTCATGCGCCGGCTCAGCAGGAACGCCGCCAGAACCGCGAATGCGAGCATGGCGACCAGCAAGAACGTCGAGCGCCCGATGGAGGCGTAAATCGGCGCATAGGCTTCGCTGATCGGCAGCTCGACGAAGACGAGCCAGCCGAGCGGAGGGACCGTTGCGTAAGTCGACAACACGCGCTGCTGCGACAGGTCATCCTTGACGAGTCCTCCCGCGGCGGGCGGGGTGCCGGCAAGCGCCTCCTGGACGTCGGGACGACCGGAAAGATCGGTGTGGCGCAGCGCCGGCCACAAGTCCGGATGTGCGATCAGCTGTCCCTTGCGATCGACGACATAGGCCTTGCCGGTGATGCCGACCTTGATCCTGGCGACGAGGTCCCAGATGAAGCGCAGATTGACCTCGGCGACCGTGACTTGCGGATCGTTTCCGCCGCCGAGAACGGCAAGCGTCATGAACGGCTCGGTATCGCCGAAGAAGTAGACCGGTCCGTAATAGATGCCGCTCGCCCTGGCGCCGAGAAAGGCCGGCGAGGCCGCAAGATCGGTCTGGCTGCCGACCTTGTCGGCGAAGCGGCGTGACACGCGGATCTGCTCGCGTCCGCGGGCATCGAGCGTTGCGATCTCGGCGATGGCGGGCGAGAGGCGCAAGAGGCGGATGGCGTTCAGCCGCTCGTCCTCCTGTGCCGACAGATCCGGCGGCAGGCGCGAGAGCCATCTGAGCTGGCTCTCGATCTGGCCGATGAACTGGCCGATCTGGATCGACGCCGATGCGGCCTGCTCGCGCTGGGTTGCCGCGAGGAGCTGCTTCTGCTCGCGGTAGGAGAACCAGACCTCGAGCGCGGTGTTGACGGCGAGCGCCGCGAAGGCGAGCGCGACGAACGAATAGAGATATTTGCGGAACAGCCGGCTCGGAGGCGCGCGCGAGGTGTCGTGGTTGGCCGGCTCGTTCACTCGCGGATCTCGTCGGCGCGCGCGAGCAACGTGGCCGGCAGCTTCAGCCCCAGAGCGTCGGCGGCCTTGCGGTTGATCAGAAGCTCGTATTTGCGCGGCGACTGTACCGGAAGGTCGCCCGCCCTGGTCCCGCGCAGGATGAGGTCGACATAGTCCGCCGAGCGCACCTCGAGGGAGGCGCCGTAGCTCATCAGCCCGCCGACGTCGATGAAATAGTGAAAGGGATAGATCACCGGCACGCGGTGCTGCGCGGCGGCGGCGGCGATGGCGCGCCGGTTGATGACGAGAAACGGGTCGACGAGCGCAATTAGCCCGCCCTCGGGCGCACCGGCATAGCCGCGGATGGCCTGGTCGATTCCGGTTGCGTCGTTGACCGGCACCGGCGTGACGGTCACGCCCATGGACGCGGCTTCGGCTTCGATCGAGTCGAGAAAGAAGCGCCCGGCGCCCGGCGCGGTCGCCGGATTGAAAAGCACGCCGACGCGCGCGATGCCTGGTGCTGCTTCCCGCAGCAGCTGAAGCCATTTGCCGCCCATTTCGGCGGTGCTGTTGGTGAAGCCGGTGACGTTGCCGCCGGGGCGCGCGAGACTCTCGACGAAGCCGTTGCCGACGGGATCGTTGGCGGTGGCAAACACGATCGGGATCGTCTTGGTGGCCGCCGTCAGAGCTGCGGTCTCGATCGTCGACGAGGTCAGGATCACGTCCGGGTTGAGTGCGAGGATTTCCCGGATCGCCGTTTCCTGCTGCGCCGGGCCGCCGAAGCTCGAACGGGTCACGTAGCGGACATTGACGCCTTCCACCCATCCGCGCTCGGTCATGCCCTGGATCAGCGCGCTCAGTCGCGAGGCCACGCTCTCCGGTGCACTCCGGTTCGTCAGGGGGTCACCGAGCGGTAATCCGATCAGGGAGGCGACGACGCGGACCCGATCCGGCGATGCGCCGAGCGCAAGCCATCCCGCGGCCGATGCACCGGCGAGGCGAATGAAATTTCGGCGGTCGACCGCCACCGGGGCGAGGGGACGCGCGGACTGCCCGATCATGAAATGGGTTGCACGATGGCCTGTTCCAGCCAGTGTGAATAGCGCGAAAGCGCTGCGATCACAAATGGTGAGGGATCGTGCCTGTGAATGTTCGTTCGCAGCTATCGGGCGTGAGAGTTCAGGGCTTGCCAGAGTCTCTCTGAGGTCATCCTTCGAGACGTGCGCCTTTCGGTAGGCTGCTCACAGGATGAGTTTCTTCGCAGCGAAATCCTGGGCCCCTCATGGTGAGGAGGTCGATTGTCTCAATATACTAAAATTCCGAATTTTGTCAATGTGAAATATTTGGGTGGCGCGAGTGGGCCGGCGGCCGCACGTGATGTCTCATTTCTCGAAATCAACCCCATGCAAAGTCGAAATCGGGGGCGCCGATGAACCAAGCGATGTCCTGCATGTCGCCGCCGATCGCCCCGAGTGTCGCTGCGCTCCATCCGGGCGACGGGGCTAGGAGGCACGGGGCCGACTTGCCTGCCCCGATCAAAGCGCCCCTCGGTTGCACGCCCGGCGGGATTCTGGTACGTTTGAGGTGCGTGCCTCATTTTTCTTCCTTGCAGGCTGAAGCCGACGGCGCCGCGATCTCCGCTGATCCCGGAGCCGGGCTTCGTTGCTTGGGGGAGAAGCGGGGCGGCTTGCGTAAATGACATGAAGAGTTGGCCGCGATCGACGGTCAACCGCTTAAAAGGGAGGGATGAATGCAGCGTCTCTTGGTTGCAGGTGTATCCGTTGCGTTCGCGGTTGCGCTGGGTCTCGGCTCGGCCAACGCGGCGGACAAGAAGGTTCTGGCCTTCGTCGTCAACGGCGCGTCCGACTTCTGGAAGATCGCCGAAGCCGGCGTGAAGAAGGCGCAGGGCGAGCTGCCCAATTACGAGCTTCAGTTCAAATATCCGGAACAGGCCGCGGCCGCCGTGCAGCAGCGGGTGATGGACGACCTCGTCGCGGCAGGTGCCGCCGGCATCATGGTCAGCGCCGTCGATCCGAAGAACCAGACCGAGCAATTGAACAAGGTCGCCTCGCAAAGCGTGTTGTTCACCACCGACAGCGACGCGCCGGCTTCGAAGCGCGTCGCCTATATCGGCTCGTCGAACACGGATCTCGGCAAGGATGCCGGCAAGATGATGTTGAAGGCGCTGCCGAACGGCGGCAAGTGCGTCGGTTTCGTCGGCCTTCCCGGAGCCGACAACGCCCGCGAGCGCATCGAGGGCGTCAAGGAGACGATCAAGGGTTCGAAAGTCGAACTCGTCGATGTCCGCGGCGATGAGATCGACCAGACCCGAGCCAAGCGCAATGTCGAGGATATCCTTGCCGCCATGCCCGACGTGAGCTGCCTCGTCGGCTTCTACTCCTACAACACGCCGCGCATCTATGAGGTGCTCAAGGAGGCCGGCAAGCTCGGCAAGATCCAGATCATCGGCTTCGACGAGGATCCGATCACGCTCGGCGGCGTCAAGGAAGGCAGCATCGCCGGTACCGTCGTCCAGCAGCCGTTCGAGTGGGGCTATCAGGGCATGAAGCTGATGGCCAGTTATATCGGCGGCGACAAGTCGGGTATCCCGGCCAACGGTATCATCATCGTTCCCGGCAAGGTCATCGACAAGTCGAATGTCGACGACTTCATGGCCTCGATGAAAGCGATGCTCAAGAAGTAGGAGTCTCTAGTTCTGCCGCGTCACAAACGCTCGACCTCATCCTGAGGAGCCCGCTCAAAGCGGGCGTCTCGAAGGATGGCTTCGGGCGAGATCAGGGGCCTTCATGGTTCGAGACGCGCGTTCCGCGCTCCTCACCATGAGGGTCTTGTGACGCAGCAGGGCTACCGCCAATGCCTCAGCCGTTCCTCGAACTGGTCGACATCAGCAAGACCTATCCCGGCGTGGTCGCCCTCGACCACGTCGGCCTCAAGGTCGCGCCGGGCGAGGTGATCGCGCTGATCGGCGAGAACGGCGCCGGCAAGTCGACCCTGATGCGCGTGCTCGGCGGCGTCGTCGAGCCGAGCGGCGGCCTCATCCGGGTGGATGGCGTCGAGCGGGGCTCGTTCACCGTGGCGGAGGCGATCCAGGCCGGCATCGCCTTCGTTCACCAGGAGCTCAACCTCTTCGACAATCTCGACGTCGCCGGCAACGTCTTCATCGGGCGTGAGCCGGTGCATGGCGGGCCGCTCAGGCTGATCGACCGCAAGGCGCTCTATGCCAAGGTGCGGCCCTTGCTGGAACGGCTCGGCGCCGATTTCGAACCCGACGCGCCGCTCGCCGAGTTGTCGCTCGCCCAGCGCCAGCTCGTCGAGATCATGAAGGCGCTCTCGCTCGATGCACGCCTCGTCATCATGGACGAGCCGACCTCGAGCCTGACCTTGACCGAGACGGACCGCTTGATGCGGGTCATCGCGGGCCTCAAGGCCGACGGCGTCAGCATCATCTTCATCACGCACCGCCTCAACGAGGTGATGCAATGCGCCGATCGTGCGGTGGTGCTGCGCGACGGGCGCATGGTCGGCGCGCTGACCCGCGCGGAGCTGTCGCCGGCGGCGATGATCCGTCTGATGATCGGACGCGACCTCAAATCGCTCTACGTTCCGCCGGCAGCTCCTCCGGGCGAGGCCGTGCTCGACATCGTCGAAGCCATCACCGACACCTATCCGGAGCGTGCCGTCAGCCTGTCGGTGCGCCGCGGCGAGATATTGGGGCTCGCGGGCCTCGTCGGCTCGGGGCGCACGGAACTCGCGCGGGTCATTTTCGGCGTCGACCCTTTGCGCGGCGGCGCGATCAGGCTGGACGGCGCACCGATCCGGATTACCAGCCCGCGCGCCGCGATCGAGCATGGTATTTATCTCGTCCCGGAGGACCGCAAGAGTTCCGGCCTCCTGCTCGACGTCTCGATCGCCGAGAACATCTCCCTTCCGGACCTGTCGTCCTACTTGCGCCTCTGGCTCGTGAACACTGCGCGCGAGACCGAGAACGCCCGCCGCCAGCGCGAGCGCCTCAAGATCCGCGCGCCTGACGTCGAAACCACCGTCGGCTCACTGTCCGGCGGCAACCAGCAGAAGGTCGTGCTCGCCAAATGGTTGTCGATGCGGCCGAAAGTCTTGATCTTCGACGAGCCGACGCGCGGCATCGACGTCGGCGCCAAGCAGGAGATCTACGACATGCTGCGCCGCCTGACCGACGCGGGCGTCGCGGTCCTGATGATCTCCAGCGACATGGAGGAGGTGATCGGGGTGAGCGACCGCATCGCGGTGATGCATGAGGGGGCGATCTCGGGTTTTCTTGATCGCAGCCAGTTCAGCGAGCACAATGTGCTGCAACTGGCCGTCGGCCACACAATTTGAGGCGAGGGGACCTTGAACAAGAAAGATCTGAGCCTCCTGGTCCTGATCCTCGTGGTCGGCGCGGTCGTCACCTTCATCAACCCGCGCTTCCTGCTGGTCGGCAATCTCTCCAACACCGCCAACCAGGTCGGGATGTTCGGCATCTTCTCGATCGCGGAAGCCTTCGTCATCATCATCGGCGGCATCGAGCTCTCGGTCGGCTCGGTCATCGCGCTGCTCGGCGTGCTCTTCATCGATCTCATCGTCAATCATGACGTCAACTGGATGCTCGCCTTTGCCGCGGTCATCGCCGGCGGGCTCGCGATCGGCCTGGTGCACGGCACGCTCGTCACCAGGATGCACATCCAGCCTTTCGTGGTGACGCTGTGCGGGCTTCTGATCTATCGCGGCGCCGCGCGCTATTACACCGAGGACGCCACCGCCGGTTTCGGCTTCGGCGCGAGCTTTCCGACGCTGGAATGGCTCACTGCGGGGCGCACCAATGTGCTCGGCTTTCCCTTGCCGCACAGCGTGGTCGCACTCTTCATCGTCGCCGCCATTGCCTGGGTGCTGCTGCACCGTTCCGTGTTCGGCCGCTATCTCTACGCCGTCGGCAAGAACGAGGAGGCGGCGCGCTATTCCGGCATCCGTTCCGATCGCGTCGTCATTTCCGCCTACATTATCTGCGGCGGACTGACCGCCTTCGCCGCGATCCTGATCGCGATGTACACCCGATCGATCTCGCCGGCGGTGCACGGCTCCTTCTACGAGCTGTACGCCATTGCCGCCGCCGTGCTCGGCGGCTGCTCCCTGCGCGGCGGCGAGGGCTCGATCATCGGCGTGGTGCTCGGCACCGTGCTGCTCCAGGTGCTGCAGAATCTGGTCAATCTCCTGGGCATTCCGAGCTCGCTGAATTTCGCCGTCATGGGCACGGTGATCCTGATCGGCGTGCTCGGCGACCAGTATCTCATGCAGCGCCGCCGCGCGACGACGGCGAAGGCGCGGCCGCAGACGAGCGTCGCAGCAGCGCCGCTGGAGCGCGCGAACGCGGAGTAAGGTCCGGGTCAGTACTTCGCGTCCTCCAGACCGCAGAAGGGATCAACCGGGCTGTTCCGATTCCAGGGATGTCGTCCCATCAAGAGGTCGACGACGGCGGCCTGCATCTCGTCGATCGTGCAATAGGCGTTGACATAGACGGGCACGCGGGGCGCGTCATAGAGGTGATAGGGATAGCCGAAGGAGATCATGACGGTCGGAATGTCGTGCCAATAGCGCCGCATCGCACCGACGAAATCGCCGCCAAGCCGTGCCCAATCGAGGAAAATGCGCCCGCGCGTCAGCAGGGTCTCTTCTCCCAAGAGATAGAGGACGAGATCGAAACTGGCCGGATCGATCGCGGGCTGCTGGGTGTGAAGCGTGACCTCGAATCCCTCCCTGGTCAGCATATCCGGCAGGCTGAATTCGTGCGGTGAGTCATGAAGCGGACTGATGATTCCGCCGGATATCACCAGCACGCGCCGATGCCGCCGCGGACTGATGGGCAGGAGCCCCAGCGTGTCCTTGACCAGGGTCGGCGCCCGCCGCAAGGCCGCGTCGGCGATGACCTTGTCGGTAGCCCGCGCAATCGCTCCGGTCGACCGAATGGTTGGCAGCTCGTGGAGACCAAGCGCCGCCTTCAGCGCCAGGACACGCAGCACCGCGTCCTCGAACCGTTCGGCTGGCAGGCGGCCATCCTCGACAGCCGCGTGCACCTCCGCCATGTCTTCCTCCGGCGCGCGCGAGAACAGGATCATGTCGCACCCCCCGGCGATGATCTGCGACTTGGCCGCGCGGATGCGGCACCAGGAGGTGAGGCCGGCCATCTCGCTGGCATCGGAGACGATCAGGCCGTTGAAGCCGAGCCTGTGGCGAAGCAGCTCGACATTGAGAAGGCTGCTGATGGATGCTGGCCGGAAAGCCTCGACGCCCGGATCGGATAGCTGGCTCCTGACGAACGCCGGCAGCGCAATATGCGCGGACATGATCGAGAGGACGCCGGCGTCGATCGCAGAGCGGTAGAGCCTGCCGAACGTCGCCTCCCACTGCTCCATGGAGAGCGGATTGATCGTGGTGAGCAGATGCTGGTCGCGGTCGTCGTAGCCTTCGCCGGGCCAATGCTTGGCGGTCGCGGCGACCCCGTGGCGTTGCAGGGTCTCGATATGCGTCACCGCGTGGCGGCGGACGGTCTCCATGTCCGCGCCGAAACTGCGCGTGCCGACGATCGAGCTGCGAAACGCATGATTGATGTCGATCACCGGCGCGAACGACCAGTTCACGCCGATGGAGGCCGCTTCCTCGGCAATGATGCGCGAAATGTCGGCGGTCACCGCGGGGTCGTCGATGGCGGCAAGCGCGAGTGGGTTCGGCACCTGGGTGCCGAAAGGCAGGCTCATGCGCGAGCCCTCGAGATCGGCGCTGACCAGGAGCGGGACCGGTGCTGCCTTCTGCGCGGCCGTCAGTCGCGCGCGCTCGGCCTCGCCATCGGGACCGAAGTACCGCGTGATTCCGCCCGGCCGCAATCGTGCAAGCCTGTCGAGCTCATCGGGATCGGTTGCGCGCGACAGAAGATTGAAAAGCTGAGCCACTCTGTCTTGCAGGGTCAGCGCGCGATAGGTGGTCTCGACCCACGCGATGGCGCGCGCATCGAGACCAAAGGGCGCACGAGAAAGAAAGGACGTATCCATGTGCGGGTTCTCCCGTCCTCGGCAGGGCGGATCGCCCGATCAGACCCACCCACCATCCACGACGTAATGCTGCGACGTGCAGGCTGAAGCCTCGTCGGAGGCAAGGAACAGCGTGACCTTCGCGATCTCGTCCGGCATCAGCTTGCGCTTCAAACACTGGCGCTGCATCAGCTCTTCCACGCCTTCCGGCGTCAGCCATTTCGTGACCTGGCGCTCGGTCATGATCCAGCCGGGTGCGATCGCGTTGACGCGGATGTTGTAGGGGCCGTAGTCACGCGCCAGCGAGCGGGTGAGGCCGATCACGCCGGACTTGCTGGCGGTGTAGGCGGCCATGCCGCCTTGTCCGGCCATCCAGGAGACCGAGCCGAAATTGATGATGGCGCCGGCACTGGCCGCCTTCATGTCCGGCAGGACCGCCTGTGCCGCGAAGAACTGATGCTTCAGGTTCACGGCGATGCGGTCGTCCCAATATTCCGGCGTCACTTCCTCGGTCGGATGCCGCTCGTCATGCGCTGCGTTGTTGACGAGAATGTTGATCGGGCCGTGCGCCTTGCGGGCCTCAGCGACACCGGCGCGCAAGGCCGCGATATCGGTGAGGTCGACGTGCCCAAAATGCGCAGCTAAGCCCTGGTCCGCCAGCTCGCGCGCCAGCCGCGCCCCGTCATCCGCCTTGATATCGAAGAACACGACGACGGATTTTTGCTGGGCAAAGCGCCGCACGATCGCTTCGCCAATGCCGGACGCGCCGCCCGTGACGAGAACGACCTTGCCTGCAAGGTCCGGATAAATGGCGGCCATGATGTCCTCCCGGCACTGGTGTCCGGGCAACGCTCGCCCGGCAAAAACGACTCGTCAGGACCTTAGCCACACGGCCGGTGAGGTGCATAGATCAGAATTTTAGTTGCGTACCTCAAAAAATGAAGGCAGCATTGCCCCAACGACATAAGCAAGACCAGAACATGGTCGGGAGGAATGGTGATGAGGCTGCTCAGCAGGCTGGGACTCGCCGTTGCCGCATGGCTGCTCGCGCAGGGCGCGGCCACGGCCGACACCACGGTGAAATGGCTCCACATCGAGGTCAATCCCGCGCAGGTCAAGATCTGGGAGGAGGTCGCCCGCAGCTATGAGGCCTCGCATCCCGGCGTGAAGATCGAGATGCAGTTCCTCGAGAACGAGGCGTACAAGGCGAAGCTTCCGACCATTCTCCAGTCCAAGGACCGGCCCAACATCATCTATAGCTGGGCGGGCGGCGTGTTGAAGGCGCAGATCGAAGCCGACGTCCTTGACGACATTACCGACCAGGTGAAGGGCTATTCCGACACGCTGACGCCGGCGGCACTTGCCGCCTTCAGCAGGGATGGCCACGTCTACGGCCTGCCGACGGCGCTGTCGCAGGTCGGCTTCCTCTTCAACAAGGAACTGATGGCGAAGGCCAATGTCGATCCCGCCTCCATCAAGACCTGGGACGATCTGCTCGCGGCAGTGAAGGCACTGAAAGCCGCGGGCGTGACGCCGATCGTCGTCGGCGGCGCCGACAAATGGCCGTTACATTTTTACTGGACGCACCTTGCGGTGCGGATCGGCGGAAAGCCGGCCTTCGATGCCGCGCTGCGCGGCGAGAACGGCGGCTTTGCCGGCGAAACGTTCCAGAAATCCGGCGAGCTGTTCAAGCAGCTCGTGGACCTCCAGCCGTTCCAGAATGGCTTCCTCGGCTTCAAGAATCCGCAGGCCGTGGGCTATTTCGGCGATGGCAAGGCGGCGATGACGCTTGCCATCAGCAGCGTCTATCACCTCCAGCGCGCGCTTGCCGCCGACAAGGTGGGTCTCGGCGAGGACAAGATCGGCTGGTTCGATTTCCCGGTGGTGCCCGGTGGCAAGGGCGCGCCATCAGATACGCTCGGCGGCATCACCGGCTGGCTCGTCACCAAGGGCTCGCCGAAGGAGGCGGTCGACTTCCTCAAATTCTTCGTCTCCAAGGACGTGCAGACGCGCCTTGCGGCCGGCAACTATATCATTCCCGTGGTGAAGGGCGCCGAGAGCGGGCTCAACAACGCCTTCATGAAGCGCATCGCGGACAATCTCGCGAAATCGAACTACCACCAGAACTTCTATGACCAGAGCCTCGGCCCCTCCGTCGGTCGCGTCGTCAACGACGTCACGGCGGAGATTGCAGGCGGCAGCATGAGCCCGCAGGACGCGGCCAAAGCGATCGAGGCGGCCTGGAAGCAGGGTAACTGACGGTGGCGCGGCGGATCGCGACATCGCCCGCCGTGGACGCCGTCGCGCCCGCGATTGCGCCAATCGCGGTGCGTGGTCCGAGCTGGGACGGCCGGCTCACCGTGCTCGTGCTGTTCCTGCCGCCGGCGCTGCTGCTGTTCACCCTGTTCGTCGTGCTGCCGATCGGGGAGGCGGCCTGGTATTCCGCCTTCAACTGGAACGGTTTTGGCCGGCCGACCAACTGGATCGGGCTCGACAATTACCGCTTCGTGCTCCAGACGCGCGCCTTCTGGCTCGCGCTGCGCAACAACGGCCTGATCATCGCGGTCTCGCTGCTCGTCCAGTTGCCGCTGGCGCTGTCGCTGGCGCTCATGCTCGCCGACCGCTTCCGCGGCGCGGTCGCGCTGCGCATGCTGTTTTTCATGCCTTACATCCTCGCCGAGATCGCGACCGGGATGATCTTCTCGTTCGTTTATGACGGCGACTACGGCCTCGTCGCCTCGATCTGGCGTGCCTTCGGTAGCGAAGCCCCGCATCTGCTGGCCTCGACCGACACCGCGATGCTGGCGGTGCTGATCGTGATCGTCTGGAAGTATTTTGGCTTCCACATGATGCTGTTCATCGCCGCGCTGCAGAGCCTCGACAAGAGCCTGATCGAGGCGGCGCGCATCGACGGCGCAACGCGCTCGCAGACGCTGCGCCACGTCGTGATCCCGCTGCTCTATCCGACCATCCGCCTCTCGGTGTTCTTCGCCATCATAGGGTCGCTGCAACTGTTCGACCTGGTGATGCCATTGACGCGCGGGGGGCCGGCGGATTCGTCGAATACGATGGTGAGCTTCCTCTACAACAACGGCATCTCGCGCATGCGGGTCGGCTATGGCAGCGCCATCGGCGTCATCCTGTTCATGACTTGCGTCACCTTCGCCTTCACCTACAAACGGTGGTTCATGCGCGATGAGTAATGTCGAGATCACCCGCGCGCCGTTCGATCCTGCCGTGCTGTACAAGGCGCTGTTCCTCGGCCTCGTCGCGATCTTCGTCGCGGTGCCGCTGCTTGCGACCCTGCTCGGCGGCTTCAAGACGCTCGGCGAATTGCGCGTCAATCCGTTCGGCCTGCCGCGGCACTGGGAATGGCAGAACTACGCCGACATCCTGTTCTCGCAGCGCTACTGGCAGCTCTTGCGCAATTCACTCATCATCTCGACGCTGACGGTGACGCTGACCCTGATCGTCGCATCGATGGCGGCATTCACCTTCGCCCACATCCGGTTCTTCGGCAGCTCGATGCTGCTGAGCTATTTGACGCTGGGACTGTTGTTTCCGGCCGCAACCGCCGTGCTGCCGCTGTTCATCAAGGTGCGCGATCTCGGGCTGCTCGATACCTATCTCGGCGTCGTGCTGCCGCAGGTCGCCTTCAGCCTCGCCATGAGCATCCTGCTGTTCAGGCGCTTTTTCAAGGACATCCCCTACGAGCTGCTCGAGGCCGCGCTGGTCGACGGTTGCAGCTACATCAAATTCTTCCGCTACGTGACGCTGCCGCTGTCGCGGCCGATCCTGGCCACCGTCGGCACCATCACCTTCGTCAATAGCTGGAACGCCTATCTGTTGCCGCTCGTGATGCTGAACACCGATGCGCTGTATCCATGGCCGCTCGGCATCATGGTCTACCAAGGCGAATATTCGTCGGAATGGCACCTGATCCTCGCCTTCATCACCCTGACCATCCTGCCGACGATCATCCTCTTCCTCTTGGCGCAGAAGCACATCGTCGCCGGGCTCACCGCAGGCGCAGTCAAGGGATGAACGACACCTCACGGAGACAAGAATGAGAAAAGTCGGCATCGGCATCATCGGTTGCGGCAATATCAGCACCGCCTATCTCAAGGCGGCGCAGCGCTTCCCGGTCCTCGACGTCCGCGCGCTCGCCGACATGCGCAGCGATGCGGCGGAAAAACGGGGGGCCGAGTTCGGCCTGCCGGCAATGCGCGTCGACCAGTTGCTCAGGCGCGACGACGTCGAGATCGTGATCAATCTCTCGGTGCCGCTCGCCCACACCGACGTCAGCCTCGCGGTGCTGAACGCGGGCAAGCATGTCCATTCCGAAAAGCCGCTCGGCGTCAATGTGGCCGAAGCGCGGAAGGTGATGGATCTCGCCGCACAGAAGAACCTGCGCGTCGGCTGCGCGCCGGACACCTTCCTCGGCGGCGGCCATCAGACCGCGCGCAAGCTGATCGACGACGGCGCCATCGGCACGCCGGTTGCGGGCAGCGCGTTCTTCATGTGCCCTGGCCACGAACGCTGGCATCCGGCACCGGGCTTCTATTACTTGCGCGGCGGCGGGCCGATGCTGGACATGGGGCCGTATTATATCACCGACCTCGTGCAGCTCCTTGGCCCCGTCGCGAGCGTGATGGGCTCGACCGCGCGGCCGAAATCCGAACGCCTCGTGACCAGCCAGCCGATGAACGGCCAGATGATCCCGGTCGAGGTCGCAACCCACGTGGCCGGCACGCTGGAATTCGAAAGCGGCGCGGTGGTCTCGATCGCCATGAGCTTCGATGTGCCGAAGCACCGGCATGCGCCGATCGAGATCTATGGCGACAAGGGCAGCATGCTGGTCCCCGATCCCAACCGCTTCGGCGGCGAGGTGCAGGTGGCGAAGACAGGCGGCGAGTGGGAGACCGTGCCGCTGACCCACGGTCATGTCGAAGGCGAATTCCGCTCGATCGGCGTTGCCGATATGGCGACCGCCATCGTCACTGACCGGCCGCACCGCGCCAGCGGCGCGCTCGCCTTCCACGTGTTGGAGGTGATGGAAGCGTTCCAGACCTCCGCCGACGAGGGGCGCCGCGTCAAAATCGAGAGCCGCGTCGAGCGGCCGGCGATGATGCCGGCCGGGCGCGAGACCGGACAGATCGACTGAGGATCATGACAATGCGCAAGGCAATGATTGTATGGGGTGGCTGGCCGGGGCACGATCCTGATCTCTGCGCCTCGATGATACGAGGCTGGCTGAAGCAGGAAGGCTTCGAGGTCCGCATCGAGACCACGACGGCCGCGTTCGCCGATCCCGCGATCCACGATCTCTCGCTGATCATTCCGATCTACACCATGTCGAAGATCGAGAAGCCGGAGGCGCTCAACCTCTGCGCGGCCGTGCGCGGTGGCGTCGGGCTCGCGGGCCACCATGGCGGCATGTGCGACGCCTTCCGGGAATCGGTCGATTATCAATTCCTCTGCGGCGGCCAGTGGGTTGCCCATCCCGGCAACATCATCGACTACCGGGTCGACTTGACGAAGCCGGATGACCCCATCATGAAGGGCCTGAAGAGCTTTGAGCATCGATCCGAGCAGTATTACATGCATGTCGACCCTGCCAACGAGGTGCTGGCCACGACGACCTTTTCCGGCGCGCACGCGCCCTGGATCGAGGGCGTGGTGATGCCGGTGGTCTGGAAGAAACGCTACGGCGAGGGCAGGGTGTTCTATTCCTCGCTCGGCCACCGTGCCTATGAACTCGACGTGCCCGAGATCAAGACGATGATGATTCGCGGCATGCTCTGGGCCGCGCGCGGATGACGGGCGGCGAGATACATCCGGCCATGCGTGCGACGCTGGAAGACGTCGCGCGCATGGCCGGAGTGTCGCTCGCAACGGTCGATCGCGTCGTCAACCGTCGCGAAGGCGTGCGTGCCAAGACGGTGGCGCGCGTGGAGGCGGCGGTCGCAAAGCTCGGCTACCGCGCGGATGTCGCCGCGGCGCGGCTCGCCCGCGGTCAGACGTTCCGCTTCGCCTTCGTGCTGCCGACCGGCAGCAACAGCTTCATGACCAATTTGACCGAGCAGGTACAGCGCACGGCCGAATGGCTCGCCAGCCAGCGCGGATTCATCGATATCCTGCACGTCGACGTGTTCGATCCGGACGTGCTGGCCCGCACCCTGGAAGAGCTGTCGCCTGCCTATCACGGTGTCGCCGTCATCGCGCTCGATCATCCGCGGGTGCGCGCGGCGATCGACGATCTCGCGGCCCGCGGCGTCGCCGTGGTGACGCTGGTTTCGGACGCGCCGAGCGCGCGGCGCCTGCACTATGTCGGTATCGACAATCCGGCCGCGGGTCGCACGGCTGCAACCCTGATGGGACGTTTCCTCTCCGGACGCAAAGGCAGCATCGCCGTCATCGCCGGCTCGCTGTCGCTGCGCGATCACACCGAGCGACAGTTTGGTTTCAACCAGATTCTGACGAGCGAATATCCTGATCTGGTCGTGCTGCCGGTGCTGGAGGGGCGCGACGACAGCGAGCGCACGCGCGTACTCACTGCAGAGCTCTTGTCGCGACGGTCCGGTCTGCTCGGCATCTACTCCTGCGGCGCGGGCAATCGTGGCATCGCCGAGGCGCTGGAAGCCTCGGGCCGTGCCCGCGATGTGGTCTGGATCGCCCACGAGCTCACCCAGGTCACGCGGCGCTTTCTGGTGCGCGGCACCATCGATGCGATTATCAACCAGGATCCCGGCCACGAGGCGCGCTCTGCCGCACGGCTCCTGCTCGCGCATTGCTCGGGCGAGCCGATCAGTGCCGATCAGGAGCGCATCCGCATCGATATCTTCCTGCGGGATAATCTGCCGTGACCGGGCACGTCAGCGCCGGATCGTGACGTCCGCCGGGGTCCGCCGGTGTTCCCAATCGGCGCGCTCCAGTTCGGGCCGATCGAACTCGGCCTCGGGATAGCCGACGCAGAGATAGCCGATGAATTTCCAGGTCTCCGGCACGTCGAGAATCTCGCGCATGCGGAGCGGATTGAGGATCGAAACCCAGCCGATCCCGATGCCGTCCGCACGCGCGGCGAGCCAGGCCGAGACGATCGCCGCGACGACCGAATAGTCGAGCGTCTCCGGCATCGTCGCGCGCCCGAGGCCGTGTCCGGTCTCGCAGGCTCTTTCCACGAATACCGCCAGATGCCCGGGCGCCTCTTCGAGGCCGGCGAGCTTGAGCGTGGCATAGCGCGCGGCACGCTCGCCGGAATAGGCTTTGAGCGCATCGGCATTGCAGAGCTTGAAGTCGTCGATGATCCCGCGACGCCGCGCTGGATCTTCGACAATCACGAAACGCCAGGGTTGGCTGAGCCCGACCGATGGCGACAGGCATGCGATGTCGATCAGCCGCTCCAGCGTGCCCTCGGGCAGCGGATCTCTGCGGAAGCGCCGCACGTCGCGCCGCCAGACGAAGAGCTCGCGCAATTGCCGGCGGAAATCGTCGTCGAATGAGACCATCAGGCGGCCGCGTGAAACAGCGAGGCGGCCATCAGCAGGATGGCGGTCTCGGCGACCTGCTCGTAAGCACCGAGTATATCACCGGTCTGTCCGCCGAGTTGCCTGATAGCGAGCCAGGCGATCAGCAGGCCGAGAAAGGCGAGGAAGATCACGGCCAGGATCGCCTTGCCCGGCCCAAAGCCGATCACGAGCACGATGGCACCAAGGCCGAGCGCAATGGCGGCGTTCGGCCCGGCCGGCCGGCCGGCGCCGGCGGATAATCCATCCGACCGCGCCGGCGGCACCAGCGCCATGAACAGCGGCAGGCCCGCGCGCGCGGCGACATGCGCAAGCAGAAGCGCGATCAGGGCCGAGCGCGGCGCGGCGATGGCGGCAAGCGCGCTCCAGCGCAGTGTCAGCGAGACAATGAGCGCGCACACGCCAAAACTGCCGATGTGGCTGTCACGCATGATCTCGAGTTTTCGCGCGCGCGTGCTACCACCGAGACCGTCGGCGGCGTCGGCGAGGCCGTCCTCGTGCAGCGCGCCGGTGATGATGATCGTGCTCGCAAGCGCCAGCATCGCGGCGGGACCGGGCGTCACGCCGAGCACATGTGCGATCGCGTACACGGCGGCACCGAGAAGACCGATCAGCAATCCCGCGAGCGGCAGTGTCCAGCCCGCGCGCGCAATGTCGCCGTCGCCGACCGGCGTCGACGGGCCGAGCGGAAGTATCGTGGCCAGCGACAGGCCGATCCGCAGATCCGTGACGATGGCCGTAAGCTGTGTACGGTTGGCCATGGCGTCACTTGACCTTCATCGGCAGGCCCGAAACCACGAACTCGACCTCGTCGGCGACTTCGGCAATGGCCTGGTTCAGCAGACCAGCGGCATCGCGAAAACTGCGCGCCAGCGCATTGTCCGGCACGATGCCGAGGCCGACCTCGTTGGTCACGAGGATTACCGGGCTCTGTTGCCTGCGAAGTGCGGCAGCGAGCAGCGCCGACTCGTTCGACCAGTCGCGTCCGGCATGGAGCAGGTTGGAGAGCCACAGCGTCAGGCAGTCGACGAGCCGTGCGCCGCCGCCGTCGCTCGCATCGAGCGCGGCCACGAGATCGAGCGGCGTCTCGCGCTCGATCCAGTCGTCGCCGCGGCGGGCGCGGTGGCGCGCGATCCGCTCCGCCATTTCCGCATCGAGCGCCTCCGCGGTCGCGATGTAGACGGGCCGGCCGGGAAAGCTGCGGGCGCGCGCCTCGGCGCGCCGGCTTTTCCCGGACCTCGCTCCTCCCGTGATCAGGACAACCGCCATGAAATCTCCGTTCTGACCCGCACTAACCACCAATCGGGCGCAAAGACAAAGCCGAAATCGGCGGGCAGGGGCTTGCGCTGTGCCCCAATTCTTGCGCATCAGGGCAGGTGAGAAGGAGATGTGACGTGGGCTTTGCCGGCGCGATGGCGGTAGCGATGACGGTGGACGCCATCTGGGGGTGGCCCGGCGCCATGTTCGCGCGCATCGGCCATCCCGTGACCTGGATCGGCAGGCTGATTGCTCTGCTCGATTGCAACTGGAACAGGACCGTTGATGCACCCGAAACGCGGCGCAGGGCCGGCGTTGCCGCCGCGCTCCTGGTGATCGTGCTGTGTGCCGGCATCGGCTGGGTCGTGCAGAGCTGGCTCGTTCCCGGATGGAGCCGCGCTGTCCTGCTTGGGATTCTTGCCTGGCCGTTGGTCGCGCTGCGTTCGCTCCATGATCACGTCGCCGCCGTCGCACAACCCCTGCAGTCGGGCGACTTGAATGCGGCGCGGATGGCAGTGGCACAGATTGTCGGCCGCGATCCCGCGTCGCTCGACGAGGCCGGGATTTCGCGCGCGGCGCTCGAGAGCCTCGCGGAGAATGCGTCCGACGGCATCGTGGCGCCGGTGTTTTGGGGCGCGCTGCTCGGCCTGCCCGGTATCTTCGGCTACAAGGCGATCAATACGCTGGATTCCATGATCGGCCATCGCTCCGAACGTCATCTCTGGTTCGGCTGGGCGGCCGCGCGCATCGACGACGTTGCCAACTTCATCCCGGCGCGGCTGACGGGCCTGTTGTTCGCGCTGGTGACAACGCGTCCCTCAGTGGCCCTGTCCGGCATGTTGCGGGATGCAAATCGCCATCGCTCTCCCAATGCCGGCTGGCCGGAAGCGGCAATGGCCGGTGCGCTCGGCGTGCGCCTGAGCGGGCCACGCAGCTATCATGGTGCCGTGACCGACGAGCCCTGGCTGAACGGGGGCGCGCGCGATCCGCTCGCCGCTGATATCCGCCAGGGATTGCGGCTCTATATTCGCGCGATGCTGCTGCTCGGCGGCTTGCTCGCAGCATTGGCGTTGGTCTAGCGAGGCAGCGATGCGCGAGCATGGTGGCAATCTCGATGCAGCAGTGCAGCGGTTCGGCGGCCGCTTGGAGGACTGGATCGATCTGTCGACCGGCATCAACCGGCAACCCTATCCGGTGGGCGAGATCGAACAGCATGCCCTTCGGGCGCTACCGTCGCAGTCCGAGATTGAAGCGCTGCGCGAGGCCGCGCGGCAGGCCTATGCAACGCAAGCGCCGCTGCTCGCCATGGCCGGCGCGCAGGCGGCGATCCAGTGTCTGCCGAGTCTGTCGCGCAAGGGCCGGGCGCGCATTCTCGCGCCGACCTACAACGAATATGGCGGGGTGTTGTCCGCCGCAGGCTGGGACCTTGCCCAGGTCTCCAGTCTCGACGCGCTCGCGGGCGCCGATCTTGCCGTCGTCGTCAATCCCAACAATCCCGACGGCCGGCGCCACGAGCGAGCTGACCTCCTCGCACTGCTGCCGCGCGTTGGCCGCCTCGTGATCGACGAAAGCTTCGTCGATGCGCTGCCTGAGCTGTCGCTCGCGCGAGAGGCGGGGCGGGGCGGTCTTCTGATCCTGCGCTCGTTCGGCAAGTTCTATGGGCTGGCCGGCTTGCGGCTCGGCTTCGTGCTCGGCGCGGAAGCGGACATTGCGACGCTCTCGGCGATGGCAGGGCCGTGGCCGGTTTCGGGTGCTGCAATCGCCGTTGGCCGGCGCGCGCTGCTCGATCGCGAATGGGCCAGGACGACGACATCGCGGCTCGAATGCGACTGCGTACGACTCGATACGGCGGCGACATCGCGGGGCTGGCGGCTGGTCGGCGGCACGCCGCTGTTCCGGCTCTACGATGTCGGTGATGCGCTTGCTGCACAGGACAGGCTCGCGCGCAGTAATATCTGGTCGCGCGTCTTCAGCGCGCAGCCGGGCTGGCTGCGCCTGGGTTTGCCGGGCGATGAGGCGGAATGGTCGCGCCTTGCATCGGCGCTGGCGCGCTGACGCTCAGCGCGCCAGCGCGAGCAGACCTTCGACGTCGAGATGGGTCTCGATGTGATCGGCGAGTGCGTCGAGCACGCTCTCGACCCTGGCGCCGTACGGCTGGTCTGTCGCGGGAATGTCGAGCTGCGCGAGGAAGGCCTTGCGGAATCCGTCCGACGTGAACAGGCCGTGCAGATAGCTGCCGTGCACGCGTCCATCGCCGGAGATCGCGCCTTCCGGCGCGCCGTCGAGCATCGCGAAGGGACGCGCGCGATCCGGCCCATCGGTGCGGCCGATGTGAATTTCGTAGGCGTCGATTGCTTCGCTAGTCCCGGCGTGGCGCGCCGTGACGCGGGTGAGCGTTTTTTGCGGCGACATCACCGTCGTCACATCGAGAAGGCCGAGGCCGGCTGTCTCTCCGGCCGGGCCCTCGATGCCCTCGGGATCGTCCACGCTGCGGCCGAGCATCTGGTAGCCGCCGCAGACACCCAGCACGTGACCGCCGCGACGGTGATGCGCGAGGAGATCGATGTCCCAGCCCTGCGCACGCAAGTAGGCGAGGTCGCCGCGCGTCGATTTCGAACCGGGGATGATGACGAGCTGGACATCGCCGGGGATCGCCTCGCCCGGGCGGACCATCACGAGGTCAACGTTTGGCTCGAGCTTGAGCGGGTCGAGATCGTCGAAATTGGCGATCCGCGAGAGCGCCAGAAACGCGATCTTGCATCGGCCCGGCTTTCGCGCGTCGCCCAGTCCCAGTGCATCCTCGGCCGGCAATTCGCCGGCGCGCGCGAACCAGGGCAGCACGCCAAAGCCGCGCCAGGATGTCTTGTCCTGGATCAGCCGGTAGCCATCATCGAACAGCGTGGGATCGCCGCGGAACTTGTTGATGACGAACCCCTGGATCATCGCGGCATCATCAGGGTCGATCACGGTCTTGATGCCGACGAGCTGCGCGATGACGCCGCCGCGGTCGATGTCGCCGACCAGCACGACGGGAACATCGGCCTTGCGGGCAAAACCCATATTGGCGATGTCGGCCTTGCGCAAATTGACTTCCGCCGGGCTGCCGGCGCCTTCGACCAGAACGAGGTCGGCGCGCGCCTTCAGCCGCTCAAAACTCTCGAGCACCGCGCCCATCAGCGAAGGTTTCATTGCCGCGTAGTCGCGGGCGCGCGCGGTGGCGATGCGCTTGCCCTGCACAATGACCTGCGCGCCGACATCGGTCTCGGGTTTCAGCAGCACCGGATTCATGTCGGTGTGCGGCTCGACGCCGGCGGCGAGCGCCTGCAAGGCTTGGGCGCGGCCGATCTCGCCGCCATCGACGGTGACGGCCGCGTTGTTCGACATGTTCTGCGGCTTGAAGGGGAGCACGCGCAGGCCGCGGCGCTTTGCGGCGCGCGCAAGGCCCGCGACGATGAGCGATTTGCCCACGTCCGAGCCCGCTCCCTGAATCATCAATGCGCGCGCCATCGCGAAAGTCTCAGAACTCGACGCCGGCTTGCGCCTTGATGCCGGAGCGGAACGGATGTTTCACCAGCGTCATCTCGGTGACGAGATCGGCGATCTCGATCAGCTCGTCCTTGGCGTTGCGCCCGGTGAGGACGACATGCGTCAGCGGCGGCTTCTGCGTCTTCAGGAAGTCGACGACCTCGGCGATGTCGAGATAATCGTAGCGCAGCGCGATGTTGATTTCGTCGAGCACGACCATGCGCAGGCGTTCGTCCGATATCAGCTCCTTGGCCTTCACCCAGCCGGCCTTCGCCGCGGCGATGTCGCGGGTACGGTCCTGCGTCTCCCAGGTAAAGCCTTCGCCCATGGCGTGGAACTGGCAGAGATCGCCAAAATGCCCGGTGAGCAGCCGCCGCTCGCCGGTATCCCACGCGCCCTTGATGAACTGGACCACCGCGCAAGGGAAGCCATGCGCGACACAGCGAACGATCATGCCGAAGGCGGAGGAGGATTTGCCCTTGCCCGCGCCGGTATGGACGATGATCAGCCCCTTCTCGCCGCTCTTGGTCGCCATGATCTTGTCGCGGGCAACCTTCTTCTTCGCCATTTTCGTGGCATGCCGGGCGTCGGTGTCTTGCACCGCTGGGGTATCCGGTTCAGGCGTCATCTGAAATGGTCCTTCGGCTTGACAAGTGGCGGCCATGGGCAAATGGTGGGCCAGCGTTGGTTCCTGTCCTACGACAGGCGAAGAGGGAATGCGATAGGGCTCGAATCGGCAAGATTCGTGTTCGAAAAGCAGCCGCCCCCGCGACCGTGACCGGAGAGATGCCCGAAGCCACTGATCCCCAAGGGGATCGGGAAGGCGGGGATCGAAGGGATAAAACCCTGCTCCGCAAGCCGGGAGACCTGCCAGCGCGAATGTTTTGGACCGGCGGACGGGGTGTTCCGCGACGGGGAAACGGATCCTCTCCTCGAGCGGTTCGTGCGCCTCATCGCCTCCCGCAGATATCCTGGAAGGGGCGATGGCCGTCACACTTCACGTTTGCATCACTTGCCGCGCTGGCCAGACGCTGGGCGAAGGCGAAACCACGCCCGGCGCGCGGCTGCATGCCGCGATCCTCGACGCCGGCGTGCCTGACGATGTCAATTTGGTTCCCGTCGAATGCCTGTCGGCCTGCAGCCAGGGCTGCTCGGTCGCGCTCAGCGCGCCCGGTCGATGGTCCTATGTCTACGGGCGCCTGTCGGAAGCCAACGCGAACGACGTGATCGCAGGCGCTTCGGCTTACGCGGCGGCGCCCGACGGCATCGTGCCCTGGCGCAGCCGTCCCGAAATCTTCCGCAAGCAATCGCTTGCCCGCATTCCCCCCATCGCCGTCGTGCCGGAGGCCGCCGAATGAATACGCTCGCAAAAGTCCCGGTCACGGTCGTCACGGGCTTTCTGGGATCAGGCAAGACGACGCTGATCCAGCACCTGATCAGCAATGCCAACGGCAAGAAGCTCGCGGTGCTCGTCAACGAGTTCGGCAGCGAAGGCGTCGACGGCGAGATCCTGAAATCCTGTGCGGACGCCAATTGTCCGGAAGAAAACATCGTCGAGCTCGCCAATGGATGCATCTGCTGCACCGTCGCCGACGATTTCATTCCGGCGATGGAGCAACTGCTCGCGCGCCGGGTGAGGCCAGACCACATCCTGATCGAGACATCGGGGCTGGCGCTGCCGAAGCCGCTGCTGAAAGCGTTCGACTGGCCGGAGATCCGCTCGCGGATCACGGTTGACGGCGTGATCGCGCTGGCTGATGCCGAGGCGGTCGCAGCCGGACGCTTCGCGCCGGATCCGGATGCGGTGGAAGCGCAACGCGCGGCGGATGAGAATCTCGATCACGAGACGCCGCTGTCGGAGGTGTTCGAGGACCAGATCGCCTGCGCCGATATCGTGCTGCTCACCAAGGCTGACCTTGCAGGCGCGGCGGGGCTCGAAGCAGCCAAGGCGGCGATCGCGGCTGAGATGCCGCGTCCCGTGCCGATGCTGCCGGTGGTCGACGGTGCGGTCGATCTGCGCGTGATCCTCGGCCTGGAAGCGGCGGCCGAAGACGATCTCGCCGCGCGCCCCTCGCATCACGACGGTGAGGACGAGCACGAGCACAATGATTTCAACTCCGTCGTGATCGATCTGCCTGAGGTCGTCGACGTCGAGGCGCTGATCGCCTCGGTGCAGCGGCTGGCGCGCGAGCAGAACGTGCTGCGCGCAAAAGGCTATATCGCGGTCAAGGGCAAGCCGATGCGGCTCTTGCTGCAATCGGTCGGCGAGCGCGTGCGGCATCAGTTCGATCAGCCCTGGGGCGTGCGTCCCAGGCAATCCAAGCTGGTCGTGATCGGCGAGCACGGCGATATCGACGAGGCCGCGATCAAGGCAGGACTCGGAATATCAGGGCTTGGTATCTGATGCACGTCGTCTTCCGCGAGAGCCGTGGTCTGGAGGAGACCGCGACGCCAAGGGACATCGGCCAGGACCCGGCCGATCTCGTGGTGCTCTCGTTCTCGGATTCCGATCTCGCTGCGTTCGCGGCCGGCTGGCGGCGGGGGCGCGCTAGCCTGCCGTCGCTGCGGCTCGCCAATCTTGCCGAGCTCCGTCATCCGCTGTCGGTCGACACCTATATCGAGCGGACGCTGTCGCGAGCGCGCGGCATTTTGGTGCGCCTGATCGGCGGCGAGTCCTATTGGGCGTATGGGCTTGCGGCCCTCCAGCAACTGGCGAAGGATCGCGGCATCGCGCTTGCCGTGTTGCCGGCGGATGGCCGCGACGATGAGCGGCTGGATGCGTTCTCGACCTTGCCGGTCTCGACGCTCAGAAGGCTGAAAGTGCTCTGCGACAAGGGCGGACCGGTCGCCGCACAAGCCGCGATCGCGCAGCTTGCGCTGGCCTCGGGTCTCTATGCCGGGCCGGTGGTTGGTGAAATCGAGGTCCCCGAGATCGGTTTCTACGAGCCGGGGCACGGTGTTGTCGGGTCGCTGCCCGATCCCGACGGAAGACCTCGCGCGCTCGTTACCTTCTATCGCTCTTATCTCACGGCTGCGGACATGGCGCCGGTCGATGCGCTGATCGCAGCACTGCGGGAGAACGGATTTGATGCCTATGGCGTGTTCGTCACGTCGCTGAAGGCGCCGGGCGTCGCCGATTGGCTGCGCGCGCAGTTTGCGCAGCATCCGCCCGCGGCTATCGTCAATGCGACCGCGTTCTCCGCGCTTGGCGATGACGGCACGACGCCGTTCGATGCCGCATCGTGCCCGGTCTTCCAGGTCGCGCTCTCCACGGCACGCCGCGAGAGTTGGGCCGAATCGTTGCGCGGACTCTCGTCGGGCGATCTCGCGATGCACGTCGTGTTGCCGGAGGTCGACGGCCGGGTGTTTGCAGGCGTGGTGAGCTTCAAGTCGGCCGCCGAGTGCGATAGCGATCTGCAGTTCGCGCACCTCGCGCATCGGCCCGATGACGAGCGTGTTGCGGCCGTCGTTGCGCGCGTGGCGGCCTGGCAGCGGCTCGCGGAGAAGCCGGCAAGTGAGAAGCGGCTGGCGATCGTGCTCTCCAACTATCCCGGTCGACCGCACCAGATCGCACATGCGGTCGGGCTCGATGCGCTTGCCTCGGTGGAAACACTGATCTCCGATCTCGACGATGCTGGCTTCGATATCGCGCCAGCGTGCGCGCTCGGCGACGTCTTGCTCAAGCAGGAATTGACATGGAGCGTCGCCGATTATCGCGCGGCGCTCTCTCGGCTGCCGCGGGCGCTCCAGGATGATCTGGCGCGCGCCTGGGGGGTGCCGGAGGACGATCCAAGCTGCCGCGGCGGCGAATTTCATTTCGCGGCGATCAGAAGCGGCAAGGCGATCATCGCGGTGCAGCCGGAGCGCGGTGAGGTCCGTCACCGTGACGCCGACTATCACGATCTCTCGCGCACGCCGCGGCATGCCTATGTCGCGTTCTATCTCTGGCTCCGGCAGCAGGGCATCGATGCCGTCGTGCATATGGGCGCGCATGGCACGCTGGAATGGCTGCCGGGGAAATCCGTGGCGCTGTCGCCGCTCTGCTGGCCCGAGGCGCTGATCGGCGATCTGCCTGTCATCTATCCCTTCATCGTCAACGATCCCGGCGAGGCGGCGCAGGCCAAGCGACGCACCGGTGCGGTGACGATTGGCCATCTGCCACCACCGCTGGCGAAGTCCTTAGTGCCGGAGGGCTTGCGCCGGCTCGAGCAACTGCTCGACGAATATTCGACCGCCGACGGCCTTGATCCCGCGCGCCGGCAGCGCCTGATCGCCGATATCCGCGACGAGGCGCGCGCCGCCGGCCTCGACGCCGATCTCGGTCTTGCCGCATCGGCTGCGCCCGCGGAGGCGATTCCACGCATCGATCGCTTCGTCTGCGATCTCAAGGAAAGCCAGTTCGGCGATGGCCTGCATGTCTTCGGCCGGGGGACTTGCGGCGAAGGGGAGAGAGACGCACTCATCGCGGCGTTGTCCGGCCGCCGCGTCGCGCCCGGGCCCGCTGGCTCGCCGTATCGCGGGCGGCGGGACGTGCTGCCGACAGGGCGCAATTTGTTTGCCGTCGATCCCCGCGCCGTGCCGACGCCGTCGGCGCATGCGCAAGGCATCAAGCTCGCCGAGGAACTCTTGCGCCGCCACTTGCAGGATCATGGCGACTGGCCGAAAGGGCTCGTCGTCGATCTCTGGGGGTCCGCGACCATGCGCACTGCCGGCGAGGAGTTCGCGATGGCGCTGCATCTTGCCGGCCTCGCGCCGTGCTGGGATCACGCATCAGGGCGCGTGACCGGCTACGACATCATCGCGCCGGCCGAGCTCGGCCGTCCCCGCATCGACGTCACGCTGCGCGTGTCCGGCCTGTTCCGCGACGTCTTCTCGGGCCTCGCGCAATTGTTCGAGGCAGCCAGCGAGGCACTCTCGGCGCGCGAGGACGAGGGCGACGAAAATCCCTATCGCATGCGCGCCGCGCGCGTGTTCGGGCCGCGTCCCGGGCAATATGGCGTCGGCCTGTCCTCGATACCGGATGTCTTCACGGAGAGCTCGCGAGAGGCGGCCGGCGAGGCCTGGCTGTCGGCATCATCCTGGGCGTTGTCATCAGATGGCGAGATCCGGCCCGATCGCGCCGGCATCGAAACGCGGCTCGCCGCCGCCGACGCCTTTGTCCATGTGCAGGACCTCCCCGAGACAGACCTGCTGCTCGCCGCCGACTATGCCGCGCATGAAGCAGGCGTTGCGGCTGCGGCGGCAAAGTTAGGTGCGGCCGCGCCGTCGCTCTATCACCTCGACGCGACGCGCCCCGACCAGCCACAGGCACGCGCGCTGACGGAAGAGATTTCGCGCGTCGTCCGCGCCCGCGCCGCGAACCCGGATTGGATCGCCGGCATGATGCGTCACGGTTTTCGCGGCGCGGCCGAGATCACCGCGACGCTGGAGCACATGGCCGCATTCGCGCATCTCGCCGGTGCCGTGCCGCCGCATCTGTTCGATCTCTATTATGACGCGACCCTCGGCAATGACGAGGTTCGCGCATTCATGGCGCGGGAGAATCCGGTCGCCTTGGCCGCGATGGAAACCTGCTTCATCCGGCTGCATGAAGCCTCGCTCTGGAAGACGCGCCGCAATTCGATTGCGGCGGCGCTGAAGGAGGCCTCATGAGCGCGGTCGCGATCAAGGGCTGGTGTCCCGGCGCGCTGCGGCCGATGCTGTCGGGCGACGGTCTCGTGGTGCGCGTGCGCCCGCATGGCGGCCGGCTGGAGGCGAAGCAGGCGGCAGGCATTGCGGAGCTTGCCGCGCGCTATGGCAATGGACTGATCGACGTGACCAGCCGGGCCAATCTCCAGATCAGGGGCGTGAGCGATCAAGGCCATCTGCCTGTTCTCAATGGGCTCGCGCAACTCGGTCTGCTCGATCCCGATCCGGAGACGGAGTCGCGGCGCAATATCCTGGTGACTCCGTTCTGGAACGTGGGCGACGAGAGCTGCCTGCTCGCTGGCGATCTCGAGCAGGCTCTTGCTGACGGCGCGCTCGACCTTCCAACCAAGTTTGGCTTCGCTATCGACGACGGGAGAGAGCGCGTGCTGATGGGTGCATCCGCTGACATCCGGATCGAGCGGGATGGCACCGGCGGACTCCTGCTGCGTGCCGATGGCGCGGAACTCGGCCGCTCCGTCACGCGCGGAGAAGTCGTGAGCAACGTGCTGGCGTTGGCAAATTGGTTCGTGGCGTCCGGCGGAGCCAAGGGCGGGCGAGGGCGTATGGCGACGCTTATCGCCACCGGCGCGAAGTTGCCTGAGGGCTTGCGCGGCGACGCCGAGCCTGCAGCAGTGGCGGTTGGGCCACGTCCCGGCCTTCATCCGCATGGTGCGATGGTTGGTGTTGCGTTCGGGCAGTTGCCGCATGCGGCGCTCACTCATCTCGCGTCCTGCGCGCCGGCGCTGCGCATGACGCCGTGGCGGATGATTTTGGTGGAGGGAGCGCGCGAGATGCCAGGCGGCGAGGGCTTCATCACCGAGGCCGACGACCCGGCGCTGCGCGTGATTGCCTGCAGTGGCGCGCCGCGCTGCCGCGAGGCGCATGCCGATACGCGCGCGCTTGCGGCTGCGCTCGCGCCGCATATCGCGCCCGATGCGCGGCTTCACGTTTCCGGTTGCGCCAAGGGTTGTGCGCATTCCGGACCGGCCGCGCTCACGCTGGTTGCAACCCGCGACGGATTTGACCTTGTCCGCTTTGGCTCGACACGCGATATGCCGGTGCTGCGCGGACTGAGCGGCGCCGAGATCGTCAAAGATCCCTCCGTGCTGATGGGAGGGCGCTGATGCCGCACATCTATGAGACCGACGGCGCGACGATCTATCGGCAATCCTTTGCGACCATCCGGGCGGAGGCGGACCTCGCGCGCTTCACGGCGGACGAGGAGCAGGTCGCCGTGCGCATGATTCATGCCGCCGGGATGGTGGGGCTCGAGGCCCATATTCGCTTTACGCCGGGCATGGCACGTGCGGCGCGCGCCGCCCTCGAGAACGGCGCGCCGATCCTGTGCGATGCGCGCATGGTGTCGGAAGGAATCACGCGCGCACGGCTGCCGGCGAACAATGCCGTGATCTGCACGCTCGGCGATCCCGCCGTGCCCGCGCTGGCCCGATCCATGCGCAACACGCGTTCGGCGGCGGCGCTCGAACTCTGGCGGCCGCATCTCGAAGGCGCGATCGTCGCGATCGGCAACGCGCCGACCGCGTTGTTCCACCTGCTCAACATGCTGGAGGACGAAAATTGTCCACGGCCGGCGGCGATTATCGGCTGTCCGGTCGGCTTCGTCGGAGCGGCCGAATCCAAGGCGGCCTTGATGGCGAATCCGCCGGCGCCGGCATTGACTGTCGCGGGACGCCTCGGTGGCTCGGCGATCACCGTTGCCGCCGTGAATGCGCTGGCGAGCCGGAGCGAATAGAGATGGGGCGTATCATCTGCTGCGGCCTTGGGCCTGGCGATCCCGACCTGATGAGCGTGCGCGCCGATCGCGAGGTGCGCGCGGCCAGGCATGTTGCCTATTTCCGCAAGAGAGGCCGTCCAGGCCAGGCGCGGCGCATCGTCGAGGGCATGCTTGCGGCCGATGTCACCGAGTATCCGATGGAATATCCGGTCACGACGGAGATTGCCTTCGACAGCCCGGAATATGTGCGCCTGCTCGCCGGATTCTACGATGAGTGGGTCGAGCGGCTGGCGCGGCTGGCGCGCGCGGTCGACGTCGTCGTGCTCTGCGAGGGCGATCCTTACTTCTATGGCTCCTTCATGCATCTGCACGCACGCCTGCAGGGGCGCGTCGAGATCGAGGTGATCGCGGGCATTCCCGGCATGGCCGGCTGCTGGAACGCGGTCGGCCAGCCGATCGCGCTCGGCGACGACGTGACGACGGTCCTGATGGGCACGCTCGCGGAGAGCGAGCTTGAGCAGCGCATGTGCAATTCCGATGCGCTCGTGATCATGAAGACCGGGCGCAATTTGCAGAAGGTACGCCGTGCGCTCGCCTCCGCCGGCAGGCTGGACGATGCCTGGCTGGTCGAGCGTGGCACCATGCCGGGCGAGCGTGTCGCGCGGCTCGCCGAGACGGACGAATCCGACTGCCCTTATTTTGCGATCGTGCTGGTACATGGGCGGGGACGGCGCATGGACGCCGGCGAATGACGGGAACGCTGACCATTGCGGGACTTGGGCCCGGAGACGAGGCGCTGGTGACGCCGGAAGTCTCCGCAGTGCTCGCGGCTGCGACCGACGTGGTGGGCTACGCGCCCTATGTCGCGCGCGTCTCTCCCCGTGATGGGCTCACGCTGCATCCATCCGACAATCGCGTGGAGCTTCAGCGCGCGAGCGAAGCCCTGCGGCTTGCGTCCGAAGGACGGCAGGTCGTCGTGGTGTCCTCGGGAGATCCCGGCGTGTTCGCGATGGCGTCGGCCGTGTTCGAGGCGCTTGAACAAGCCCCGCAATGGCGAGAGCTTCCGATCCGCGTGCTACCCGGTGTGACCGCAATGCTGGCCGCGGCGGCGCGCGCGGGCGCGCCGCTCGGCCATGATTTCTGCGCGATCAATCTCTCCGACAATCTGAAGCCGTGGGCGGCGATCGAAAAGCGCCTGCGGCTCGCTGCCGAGGCCGATTTCGCGATGGCGCTCTACAATCCGCGCTCGGCGAGCCGGCCGGAAGGCTTTCGCCGCGCGCTCGCGGTGTTGAAGGAGGCCGGCTGCGGCGAGCGTCTGGTGATCTTCGCCCGCGCGATCAGTGCGCCGGACGAGCGGATCGAGACGGTCACGCTGAACGAGGCGACGCCTGAGATGGCGGACATGCGCACGCTCGTCATCGTCGGCAATTCGCTGACGCGCCGTGTCGGCCGCTGGGTCTATGCGCCGAGGCAGGCACCATGACCGAGCCACGCCAAGACCTCGGCCACACTCTCCACCTGCAGCCGCTCGGGCAGTTGCGGCCGGGCGATCATGATGACGGGCAAGCCGAGCGCGCGTGCCGCGTCGATCTTGGCGCGAGCGCCATCGCCGCCGGAATTGCGGGCGATGATCCATGCGATACGGCGCGATCGCAGCAGCTCCAGTTCGTCCTCGAAGGTGAACGGGCCGCGCGATACGATGATTTCGGCTTCGAACGGCAGCGCGCCCTCGGGCGGATCCACGAACCTGAGCGTATAGGCATGCTGCGGTTTCTCGCCGAACGGGGCGATATGCTGGCGGCCGATCGCGAGGAAGACGTGCGCCGGCGTCTCGGGCAGGGCCGCGACCGCGGCAGCGAGATCCGCGACCTCGATCCAGTGATCACCAGGGGCTTTAGCCCAGGGCGCACGCTCGAGCGCGATCAGGGGCGTCTCCGTTTCCGTACAGGCCGTGACCGCGTTGCGGCTCATCTCCGCTGCAAAGGGATGGGTGGCGTCGACGACATGCGTGATGCCCTCTTGCCGGATGTAATTCGCAAGTCCGCTCACGCCGCCAAAGCCGCCAGCGCGGATCGGCAGCGGCTGTCCGGCGGGCGCGCGGGTGCGGCCGCCGTAGGAATAGATCGCATCGACGCCGGCGCGCGCGATCTCCGCGGCGAGCGTATTCGCATCACTCGTTCCGCCCAGAATGAGGGCGCGCGTCATGGCTGATCCCTGGCTGACCATCATCGGTATCGGCGAAGATGGCCTCGCTGGCCTCTCCGAGGCAAGCCGAAAGGCGCTTGCCAGGGCCGAGACCGTGTTCGGCGGCGAGCGCCATCTTGCGCTGGCAGGCATAACCGATCGTGGTCGCCCGTGGCCAGTGCCGTTCGATGCAGATGTCGTGCTGGGCTGCCGCGGCCGGCCCACCGCGGTGCTTGCGTCCGGCGATCCATTCTGGCACGGCGCCGGCGCGAGCCTCGCCGAGAGGCTGGAGGCGGGTGAGTGGATCGCGCATTCCGCGCCGTCGACGTTCTCGCTCGCCGCGGCGAGGTTGGGCTGGCGGTTGGAGAATGTTGTCTGTCTCGGATTGCACGCCGCGCCGTTCGAGCGCCTGGTGCCGCATCTCGCAAATAGCACGCGCGTCATTTGCCTCGTGCGCGACGGCAAGGCGGCCGGCGATCTCGCGAGCTGGCTGACGGAACGAGGCTGGGGTGCTTCAAAGCTGTGGGTGCTCACGGCGCTCGGCGGCCCGCGCGAAAACGTCAGAGCGCATCGTGCAAACAGCTTCGCGGCGGAATCCGGCGACGGCCCGGTCACCGTCGCGCTGGAGGCGAGGGGATCGCGGGGCATTGCGCGCAGCTCGGGGCTTGCGGACGATCTCTTCGCGCATGACGGCCAGATCACCAAGCGGCCGATACGTGCGCTGGCCTTGTCCGCGCTGGCGCCGCGGCCGGGCGAACGGCTCTGGGACATCGGCGCGGGCTCCGGCTCGATCTCGGTCGAATGGGCCTTGTGCGGCGGCGCGGCGATTGCGGTCGAGGCGCGCGCGGATCGCGCCGCGAACATCCGCAGCAACGCCGCTTCTTTTGGATTGGCGCACCGGATCGCGGTGGTCGTGGGAGTTGCGCCCGGCGCAACGGCGGGCCTGGAGACGCCTGATGCCGTGTTCATCGGCGGCGGCCTCGACGCCGCGATGTTCGATGCCGTCTGGTCGCGAATTGCCACGGGCACGCGGCTGGTTGCTCATGCCGTGACGCTGGAGACGGAAACGTTGCTGGTGGAGCTGAACCAGCGCCATGGCGGCGAATTGATGCGGGTCGAGATCGCACATGCGGGTCCGTTGGGGCGCTATCGTTCCTGGGAGGCGGCGCGGCCGGTCGTGCAATGGAGCGTGGTGCGATGAAGGTCGCAGGGCTCGGCTTCAAGCACGACGTTAGCCTCGCCGCGCTGCGCGAGGCCCTTCTCGCCGCGGGCGGCGTGGAAGGTCTCACGGCCGTTGCAACGGTCAGCGACAAGGCGGACAGCGCGGCGCTGAAGTTGCTGGCGGGCGAATTCAACGTGCCGATCAAGGCCATTTCCGCCGACATGCTCGCCGGCATCGCGACGCCGACGCAGTCAGAGCTCATCCAGGAAAAATTCGGTACCGGATCGGTGGCGGAAGCCGTCGCGCTCGCAGCAGCGGGCCGCGACGCGCGGCTGATTGCGACGCGCGTGGTCTCGCAGGACCGGACCGCGACGGCGGCGATTGCGGAAGGAGACGGCGAATGACCGTGCATTTCATTGGGGCAGGGCCGGGCGCCGCCGATCTCCTCACCTTGCGCGGGCGCGACCTGATCGCGGCCTCACCAGTGTGCCTCTATGCGGGCTCGCTCGTGCCCGAAGGCGTTCTGGCGCATTGCCCGAAGGGCGCGCGGATCGTCAACACGGCGCCGCTGTCGCTCGACGAGATCATCGCCGAGATCGCCAACGCGCATGCGAAAGGGAAGGATGTAGCGCGGCTGCATTCGGGCGACCTGTCGATCTGGTCGGCGATGGGTGAGCAATTGCGCCGCCTGCGCGCGCTCGGCATTCCCTTCACCGTCACGCCCGGCGTGCCTTCGTTCTCCGCTGCAGCCGCAGCGCTGGAGGCCGAGCTGACGCTGCCGGGGCTTGCGCAATCGGTGGTGCTAACGCGCACACCGGGGCGCGCGAGCGCGATGCCCGAGGGCGAGAAGCTCGCCGCCTTTGCCACGACCGGCGCGGTGCTCGCAATCCATCTCTCGATCCATCTGCTCGACAAGGTCGTCGCCGAGCTGACGCCGCATTATGGCGCGGACTGCCCGGTGGCGATCGTCTGGCGCGCGAGCTGGCCGGACCAGCGCATCGTGCGCGCGACGCTCGCCACGCTCGATGCGGCCGTCGGCGCCGAGCTCGAGCGCACCGCGCTCATCCTGGTCGGCAAAACACTCGGCTCGGAGGAGTTTTCCGAGAGCCGCCTTTATGCGGCCGACTACGACCGCCGCTACCGGCCGGTTGGTCCTGCGCCGCGCTTTCCGGAGGCATCGTGATGGCGGCAGGTCTCGTCATCTCGGCGCCGGCTTCTGGCGTCGGCAAGACGACGCTGACGCTGGCGCTCGCACGCGCCTATCGCGATCGCGGACTCAGTGTGCAGTGCTTCAAGAGCGGCCCCGACTATATCGATCCTGCCTTTCATGCGGCCGCCACGGGACGCCCCTCGGTCAACATCGATAGCTGGGCGATGGATCGCGCGACCATTGAACATTTCGTCAGCCGTGGTGCGAACGCCGATCTCGTACTGGCCGAGGGCTCGATGGGCCTGTTCGACGGCGTCGCTGCGCGCGGTGTCTCGGGGACGGGGGCGACGGCCGACCTCGCGGAGATGATGGGCTGGCCGGTGCTCCTGGTGATCGATCCGTCCGGCCAGGCCCAGACGGCCGCCGCGATTGCCGCGGGACTGCGCGATTTTCGCGCCGGTGTGCGGCTTGCCGGCGTCGTGCTCAATCGCGTCGCGAGCCCGCGACATGAGGATCTGGTGCGACGCGCATTGAATGATGCCGGCATTGCCGTGTTCGGCGCGCTGCCGCGCCATGCCGAGATCAGCCTGCCGAAGCGGCATCTCGGCCTGGTGCAGGCCGAGGAGCAGGCGGAGATCGGCGCCCTGATCGCCGAGGCTGCGCGTTTCGTCAGCTCGCATGTCGATCTCGATGCCGTTCTGGGCGCGGCGTCGGCATGGTCGGCGCGTCCAGCCACGAATAGGCTCAACGTCACGCCGCCAGGCCAGCGCATTGCGCTGGCGCGCGATGCCGCATTCTCCTTCGTCTATCCGCATATGCTGGAGGCCTGGCGCGCCGCCGGTGCGGAGATCCTGCCGTTCTCGCCACTCGCCGACGAAGGACCTGATCCGAGCGCCGATATCTGCTGGCTGCCCGGCGGCTACCCCGAATTGCACGCCGGCCGGCTCGCCGCGAATGCGCGCTTTCGCGAGCACTTGCGCGCATTCGCCGAGACGCGGCCGGTCCATGGCGAATGCGGCGGCTACATGGTGATGGGCGCGGCCTTGACCGACGCCGATGGTGCGCGGCACGAGATGCTTGGCCTGTTGGGTCTGGAGACGAGCTTTGCCAAGCGTCGTATGCATCTCGGCTATCGGCTGGCCGAGCTCGCGGCACCGATGCCGGGCCATCATCCGGGCGTCCGCCTGCGCGGTCATGAATTCCACTATTCGACGATTCTCGCGCAGCCCGATACGCCGCTTGCAATCGTGCGTGACGCGACAGGGGCGACCGTCGCGGAGACCGGATCGCGACGCGGACATGCGACAGGGACTTTCTTTCACCTGATTGCGGAGGACCGGTGAGCGGCTTCGTCTCCTTCATCTCCGCCGGTCCCGGCGATCCCGAGCTCTTGACGCTCAAGGGCGCCGCGCGGCTGCGCGAGGCCGACGTCGTGCTCTATGACGATCTCGCCTCCGGCGCGATCCTCGAGCTTGCCCGGCCCGGCGCCAATCTCGTGGCAGTCGGAAAACGCGCCGGCCGGCCCTCGACCAAGCAGCAGCACGTCAACCGCCTGCTGGTCGATTATGCCGCGACCGGCGCGCGCGTGGTGCGGCTGAAATCCGGCGATGCCGGCATCTTCGGCCGGCTCGAGGAGGAGATCGAGACGCTTCGGGCGGCCGGGATCGGCTACGAGATCGTGCCCGGCGTCACCTCGGCCTGCGTTGCGGCGGCCCAAGCCGGCATTCCCCTGACCCGGCGGAACACCGCGCGCCGGGTGCAGTTCGTGACCGGGGCCGATGTGACCGGGCAGCTTCCGCAAAATCTGAACTGGGCGGCGCTGGCCGATCCGGATGCCACGACGGTGGTCTATATGGGCCGGCGCACGTTTCCGGCCCTGGCCTCGAAGCTGATCGCGCAAGGTCTTTCGCCGGAAACCCCGGCGCTGTTTGCGGAATCCCTGGGCCGCGCCGATGAGCGGCTGGTCCGCACGACCATCGCGAAACTCGCCGAAGAACTCGCGCAGGCCGCGCCCGCGACCACGGCCGCCGTCATCCTGTTTGGCGCGCTGGCGGGAGAATCGTCGTGATGATGTCCGCAGCCGTCGTTCCACCCTTGACGCCCGGCTTGCGAAAGAGGCACACAAGAGGGGCATGGTGCTCGATGCGGCGCAAAGCGCCGGAGCATAATCGGGAATGGGGGTGGGCGGACCCAGTTGCGGCGCCCCAAACCCCAGCCGCCCCCGCGACTGTAAGCGGTGAGGGCCTCCGATCCGCCACTGGGCCGCAAGGCCCGGGAAGGCCGGAGATCCCCTTCGATCCGCGAGCCAGGAGACCGGCCCTGCACGTTTGGACGCCAAGGCCGTCGGGTGTGACGGCAGGAAGGACTTGAACCATGCATATCGAACCGGGAATCGTGACGGGCGCCAAGCTCGTGTTGAGTTACGCAACCGGCATCGCCGCCGGCGGCGTCGCGCTGAAGCTCGCGGCCGAGACCGTGCGCGAGCAGGGCATCAGCTCGTTTGCGGTACGGACGGCTGCCACGACCGCGCTGGTCTTCACTTTCTTCGAAATCCTGCCGCACTTCCCGGTCGGGGTGTCCGAGGTGCACTTCATTCTCGGTTCGACCTTGTTCCTGCTGTTCGGCGCAGCGCCGGCGGCCTTGGGACTGGCGCTCGGCCTGTTGCTGCAAGGCCTGTTCTTCGTGCCGACCGACCTGCCGCAATACGGCATGAACGTCACCACGCTGCTGGTGCCGCTGTTCGCCATCCAGGCGCTCGCGACCCGCATCATTCCCCGCAACACGGCCTATGTCGACCTGCAGTATCGTCAGGCGCTGGCGCTCTCGACGGCGTATCAGTCCGGCATCATCGCCTGGGTTGCGTTCTGGGCCATCTACGGCGCGGGCTTTGGTGCTGCGAACCTCGCCAACATCGCGACCTTTGCCGCATCCTATGCGCTGGTCATCGTGATCGAGCCGCTCGCCGATCTCGCGGTGCTGGCGCTGGCGAAGTCGCTGCGCGGCGTTACCGCGCCCGGCCTCGTCACCCCGCGCCTGCACAACGCGGCGCAGGGATGATTTGAAGGGCGGCCGTCATGGTCGCCCTTCACACTCGTGATGCTCACGCTCTCCCTGATAGGTATCGGTTGCGGCGATCCCGAGCAGCTCACGCTCGCCGCGATCCGTGCCATCAACGCGGCCGACCTTGTCCTGATTCCGCGCAAGGGGACGCAGAAGTCCGATCTCGCCGACCTGCGGCGGATGATTTGCGCCGATGTGCTCACCAGCAAAGAGACGCGTATCGCGGAGTTCGACCTGCCGGTGCGTGACGCCGGCGAGGCCGACTACCGCAAGGGCGTCGATGACTGGCATGATGCGGTCGCGGCGACGTGGTCGGAGGCGATCGCGGCCCATCTCGGACGTGATGGCCGCGTTGCGCTGCTGATCTGGGGCGATCCGTCGCTCTATGACTCCTCTTTGCGGATCGCGCGACGGCTTGATCCTTCGCCCGCGATCGAAGTCGTCCCCGGCATCACCTCGATCCAGGCGCTATGCGCGGCGCATGCGCTGCCGCTGAACGATATCGGCGAGCCTTTCCTGGTGACGACAGGGCGGCGACTGCGCGAAGGCGGCTGGCCGCAAGGCGCCGACACCGTGGTGGTGATGCTCGACGGCGGCACGGCGTTTCAGTCGCTCGATCCGGAAGGCCTGCAGATCTGGTGGGGCGCCTATCTCGGCATGCCCGACCAGGTCGTCATGTCGGGTGCGTTGGCCGAGATCGGCCCGCGCATCGTCGCGCTACGCCAGGAGGCGCGCGAACGGCACGGCTGGATCATGGACAGCTACATTCTCAAACGCAGTGCGTGACGCGACCGCGGTCGTGTGAACGGAGGACGACATGCTCCCCAATTGGGTCTACGAGAAATGCCCGGGTATCTCCACCGCGCACCGCGAGGCCGCGGTGGCGCGGCAGGCGCAATTGACCAAGCCGACTGGCGCGCTCGGCCGGCTCGAGCAGGTCGCGATCGACCTTGCGGGTCTGCAGGAGACGGAGCAGCCGCGCGCCGCGCGCGTGCCGATCATCGTGTTTGCCGGCGATCACGGCATCGTTGCCCAGGGTGTCTCGGCCTATCCGCAGGAAGTCACGATCGCGATGATGTCGAACTTCGCAGCGGGCGGCGCTGCGATCTCGGTGCTGGCGCGTGAACTGGGCTCAAGTCTCGAGGTCGTCGATGCCGGCTCGCTGGCGCAGTCGGAGGTCGCGGGGATCGTCGCGGACAAGCCGCGCTGCGGCACCCGCGATTTCAGCGTGGAAGCTGCGCTGGAGCCGGCGGAGCTGGCATTTGCGTTCGAATGCGGACAGCGCGCGGTGGCGCGCGCGGCGGCGAAGCAGCCTGATCTCCTCATCCTCGGCGAGATGGGCATCGGCAATACCACGACGTCGGCGGCGATCGCGGCGAGCCTGCTTGGCGTGAGCGCCGACGAGATCGCCGGCAGCGGCACCGGTGTCGATGCCGCCGGGCGTGCACGCAAGGCGCGCGTGATCGACGCTGCGCTTGCGCGGCATGGCCTGACGAAGGCGAGTGCATCGCCCGAGCAAACGCTCCGCACGGTCGGCGGCCTCGAAATCGCGGCGATCTGTGGCGCGATCATCGCGGCGGCGCAGCGGCGCATCCCAACGCTGATCGACGGCTTCATCGTGTCGGTTGCCGCGCTGGCGGCCATGCGCCTCAATCCGTCATGCCAGCCGTTCCTGCTGCCGTCGCACCAGTCGGCGGAGCAGGGCCATCGCCTGGTGCTTCGTGCGCTCAACGTTCAGCCGCTGGTCAGCCTCGATCTCAGGCTCGGGGAGGGATCGGGTGCCGCGATCGCGCTGCCGCTGGTGCGGCTTGCCTGCGCCCTGCACAATGGCATGGCGACATTCGCGCAGGCCAATGTTCCGGATCGTCCGGCTTGATAGGGCTCAAGCGATCGTTTGATTGACCGAGACGACGCGCCAGCCGGCTGCCAGCCGGTCGATGCGGGTGAGCGAGAGCGGATCGATCGCAAAGCGCAGCGCTGCCCGTGGCGCGAGGTCGAGCGCGACGCACAGCGCGGCGCGGATGGTGCCGGAATGGACGATCAGGATCGCTGATCCTCTTTCGATGTGGCAGAGGCCCTCGCGGGTTCTGGCGATCTGATCTTCAAAGCTTTCGCCGCCCGGGGGCTTTGAGCCGGCCGGATCTGCCCAGAATTCGGCATAGGCCTCAGCGTCCGCAGCGGCGAGATCATCGTGGCGTCGTCCGGTCCATTCGCCAAAATCCTGCTCGCTGAAGGCGGGCACGAGAATCGGATCAAGTCCGAGTGCGCGCGCCGTATCGACGGTCCGTCGCGCCGGGCTCGCGTAGCTCGCGGCCTCCTGCGGCAGGCGCCGTCGTAGCGCGTCCAATCGCGTCCGGTCGCCGAGATCGGCCGGCGCGTCCAACGCGTGGATCGTTCCCGCGACGCCGTCGACGACCGCGTGTCTGACCAACCAGAGGAAGGTGTCTCCTTCCATTCAACATCTCCACAGACGTTTGCTCCGCTGCGACAAGAACGCCGCACCTCTTCACATTGACTCCGTGCCGGACTTAATCCTAGATGCTCGTGACGGTTTCCCCATCCGGGGATGAAAAGGGAATGCGGTGCGGGGATTTTCCCCAATGCCGCGGCTGCCCCCGCAACTGTAAGCGGTGAATCCTTCGCCACAAGCCACTGGGCTCTCGGTCCCGGGAAGGCGGCGAAGAGGTCACGACCCGCGAGCCAGGAGACCTGCCGTCAGCCGTGGTCACACGCGAAGATGTCGGTCGGGGAGTACAGACATTTGGCTTTGCCGGAGGCGAGAAACGCGCTGAAGGTTGAGACTTGGTTCGCTGTGACGTGCCACTGACGTCATACCGAGGTTCGAACCATGTCTTCCGTCCGTGCGGTCTACCCGCGCAAATTCCTGCTCGCGTCCAGCATTCTTACGTCATTTGCCTTCGATATCCCCGCAGCCTTGGCGCAAGCGACCCGCGAACAATTGCCGCCGATCGAGGTCGCCCCGCAGGGCGGCCAGAACCGCAAGCCGGTAACCAGCCGTGACGGGCAGGGCACCCGCCGTGCGGCGCCGAAGAGAGCAGCAACCGCCGCGCCGGCGCAAAAGCCCGTCGCACAAAACGCGGCGCAGACGCCGCTAAACACCAATGTGGTGGCCGAAAGCGCCTCGCGCCTGGGGCTGACCGTGCGCGAGGTGCCCGCGACCATCGAGGTGATCTCGGCCAAGACGATCCGCGAGCAGGGCTACCGGACCGTTTCGGATGTCGCCCAAGGCGCGGTCGGCGTGACGGCCGGCGACAACCCGGCCGAGCCCTCGGCTTTCTCGATGTGCGGCTTCACCAACAGCCAGATCAACATTCTCTACAATGGCATCAATATCGGCCCGCAGAACATGACGTCGCGCATCATGGACACGGCCAATCTCTCGGCGATCGAATTTGTGAAAGGGCCGGCGTCGCTGATGTCGGGCGAGGGCGCCACCGGCGGCGCGGTCAATCTCGTGACCAAGCAGCCGCACACCGGACCGGTCCAGAACGAGGCATTCTTTTCGTACGACTCCCTCAACTCGTTCCGCAGCTATTACGGCTCCGGCGGCAGCACCAATGTGCAGGGCCTCGACTACCGCTTCGACGTCAGCCGCTCCTCGCTCAACGGGTTTGCCGACGATACCAACACTAAAACGCTCGACGTGTCGGGCCAGCTCAACTACCGCATCTCCGACAATCTCAAGATCTGGGGCGCGATCGAGTACCGGGAGGATCGCTCCAAGGCCTATTGGGGTGTGCCGCTGGTGCCGGTCGCCTATAGCGGGTCGCATGCCACGACCGGCATTGTCTCCGGCAGCTACGTCTCGAACTACAATGGGTCGAATCTCGGTCCCGTCACGATCGACGACCGCACCTTCAACACCAACTACAATGTGCTCGACAATCGCAACGTGGCGCAGGAGGTGTGGCTGCGCGGCGGCTTCGAGCTCAAGCTCGCACAAGGCTTGACCCTGAAGAGCCAGGCCTACGGCTATGGCGCGGAACGTAGTTGGTTCAACAACGAGGTCGAGGCGTTCAACGCCAATTCGAACCTGGTCGATCGCGAGCGCTTCTATGTCGCGCACAGCCAGCGGCTGGTCGGCAACATCACCGATCTGACCTGGGATACGAATATCGCAGGGTTTGACAATCGCTTGGTGACGACCTTTGCCGCCAGCGATCTCGATTTCGTCCGGCCGGGCGCCGCGAATTTCCCGCATGATCTCGTTACGTTGGTCGATCCCGCGCGTGGTTATTATGGCCTGCTCACGACGCAGCAGCAGACGGCGCGGATCGACAACGAGGCGCTGTCATTCGAGGATCGGCTGAAGATCACCCGAAACTTCGCGCTGATCGGCGGGCTGCGTGTCGAGCATATCGGGCTCGACCGCAATTCGACCAACGTCAGCGGTCTGGAGAAGGCGGGCTTCCCGTTCTCGAAAGACTGGGCGCCGGTGACCGGCCGCATCGGCTACACCTGGGAAGCGGTGCCCGGCCTGACCTTCTTCAGCCAGTACGCGACCGGCGCCGATGTCTCGGCCAACAACATCTTCCTACTCGCGCCCACCCAACCTCTCGATCTGACGACCTCACGCACCTATGAGACCGGCGTCAAGCATCTGTTCTGGGACAACAGGGCTGAGTGGTCGTTCTCGGTCTACGACATCCTGCGCAAGAACGTCTACGCAGCCGCCGGCGGCATGCAGCTCAACATTGCCGGGCGGCAGGAGTCCAAGGGCGTTGAGCTCGCCGGTGCCGTGCGCGTGACGGACGCCCTGCGGCTGTGGGGCAATATCGCCTATGTCGACGCGCGCTATGCCAACTACGACTTCGCCGGCGGCTCGTTCTCTGGCAATACGCCGCCGAACGTGCCGCGCATCGTCGCCAATGCCGGCGCATCCTACCGGTTCTTCACGCCTTTCTTCATGTCTTGGCCGGTGGAGCTCGGTGTCGTCGGACGTCACGTCGGCGATCGCTACAATACCGATGCAAACACGGTGACGCTGAACGCCTACACGATCGCGGACGTCTACGCCTTCGTCGACATCCCGAAATCGGTGTTCTCCGCCGTCGAGCAGACGCGCCTGACGTTCCGCGTGCGCAACATCACCGACAAACGCTATGCGATCTGGGGCGATCCGTTCTACCCCGACCAGGTCCTGTTGGGCGCACCGCGCACCTACGAGATCTCCGCCGCATTCAAGTGGTGAGGCACTGATAGCATGCTGGGCGCGATGATCCTGTTGCACCGCTGGCTCGGGATCGCATTCTGCCTCCTGTTTGCGATGTGGTTCGCAAGCGGGATCGTGATGCACTTCGTTCCGTTTCTCTCGCTCAGTGAAGCGGAGCGCTTCGAGGGTCTCGCACCATTAGGAAATATGGGCACGGCGATCGGGCCATCGGACGCCGTCGTAGCGAGCGGACTGTCTGACACCGCTCGCGTGCGGCTGATCCGGCGGAGCGACGGTCCCGTCTACGTCGTCGCGCGGGCGTCGCGGTTGCGAGCGATCCGCACAACGGACGGCACCGACGCCGCCGTGACGTCGCCGGACGTTGCACTTGCCATCGCGATCGATCACGCGCGCCGGCGCGGGCTTGCTGTTGCCCGCGCGTCAGTCGTCGCGCTTGCCGAGTACGATCAATGGAGCGTGCCCAACGGCTTCGACCGGCATCGGCCGTTGTTCCGCGTGGCACTCGACGACGCCGATGGGACGGAGCTCTACGTGTCGTCGGTCACGGGCGAGATCGTGTTGGATACGAGGCGACGTGAGCGCGGGTGGAATCTCGTCGGCAGCGTCGTGCACTGGATCTATCCGACTGTGCTGAGGCGCAACTGGTCGCTGTGGGATGGGGTGGTCTGGAGCCTCTCTCTGCTCGCATTGATCGCAGCCGTGCTTGGCGCAGCACTTGGCATCGCGCGGATCAGGGTTCGGGAAGGGCGAATGCGCTCACCCTATCTCGGATGGCATGCCCTGCATCACGTCATCGGACTGCTGGCGACAACTTTCGTGGTGACCTGGATCTTCAGCGGCTGGCTGTCCATGGACCATGGGCGCCTGTTCTCGCGCGGGCAGTTGACGCAGGTCGAGGCGGACATCGCCGCTGCCGTGCCTGACTGGCGCACGCTGGCAGAGGTGAACTGGCCGCTGGTCTCGCCGTCCGCCCGCGAGGTCGAATGGTTCGCTTTCAATGGGAGATTGTATCGGCGGGATCGCGTCGGTCTCGACCAGCAGATCCTGTTCAGGGCAGGCGGCGCAGCATCGGATGACCCATCGGCATTTCTAACCCCACGCGACATCATTGGACTGACGGAGCGCCTTGCGACCGGGTGCGGCCGTCCATCGCTCGTCCAGGGGAACGATGACTACCCGGCATCATCTGTGCAGCCAGGTGGTCCCGTCTATCGCACGAGATGCGGCGACGTCTGGTTCGACATCGACGGTGCAAGCGGGGTGACGCTGCAACGACTGGATCGGTCGCGACGGGCTTATCGCTGGCTGTACGGCGCGCTGCACACGCTGGATTTGCCTATCCTGCTGAAGCATCCGCATGCGCGCAGCATCTTGATCGTCGGCTTGTGTGCCCTGGGCTTCCTGTTCTCACTCACCGGCATTGTCATCGGCTGGCGCCGATTGCGTTACACAATCGGCGCCGGGATGTTGCGGCCGTGACAGACCTCACGCGCTCGCGACTTCGTTGCGGCGTGAGCCGTCGGACAATCCCTCCTCCGCCAGCCATTCGCGCGTCAGATTGACGTCGAGCTGGGAGAGTTGATGGCCGACCGGCAAGACGCGGACCTCCACGCGCGCGCCTGACGTGGCGAGAGTCTTGGCAAGGCCCTCGATATTGCCGGGCGGAACGATCGGATCATGCTGGCCGGAGAGCAGCAGCACCGACTTGCCGGCGAGGTCAGCTTGCGGAGGCTCTGCCAGCGGTGCCATTGCGCGCAACAGCAGGGCACCGCGCAGGGTTTGCGGCCGAAGCAGCAGCATGGCGGCTGCGATGTTGGCGCCGTTGGAATAGCCGAGCGCTACTGGTGCCGCGACCTCGTACGCCTTGCGCGCGGCATCGATGAAGTCGGCGAGCTCATGTGAGCGGCGCACGACGTCCGCCTCGTCGAACACGCCCTCGGCAAGTCGCCGGAAGAAGCGCGGTGCGCCGCCTTCGAGCACCTGACCGCGCACCGATAGCAGCGCGCGGTCGGGGGCGACCATGCGGCCAAGTGGGATCAGATCGTTCTCGTCGCCGCCGGTACCGTGCAGGAGCAGCAGCGGCGCGAGATCGCGCCGCGTGCCCTTCTCGAAGCGGTGGATGAAAGAGAGCTTGCTCATCACGCCGCCTCTGCATCGTCCAACGGGGCCAGCACGCCTTCGATGTCCTTGCGGTGCGGCTCCAGGAAGGGCGGCAGCTTCAACGCCTCGCCCAACGTTGCGAGCGGCTCGTCCACGGCAAAGCCCGGAATGTCGGTCGCGATCTCGAACAGGATGCCGCCGGGCTCGCGGAAGTAGATCGAGCGGAAGTAGTTGCGGTCCTTCTGTTCGGTCGGCTGCATGCCGTGCTCATTCACGAGCTTGCGCGCCATCTCCGCTTCACTCGCATCGTCGGCGGCGCGGAAGGCGATATGATGCACGGAGCCGCGACCCATGCGGCCGGGCAGAAAGCCCTTGGCCTCGTAGATATCGACGATGCCGCCGACTGCGTTCGGCGAACGATAGCGGCTGATCGAACCTTCGCGGCCGGCGGCCTCGAAGCCGAGCACATTGGTCAGGATGGCGCCGGTCTTCGCCGCATCATCGAGCAGCAGTGTCACGCCGTGAAAGCCGCGGATCGCGTGCTCGGCCGGGACGTCACTACTGCTCCAGGCGGGCTCGTTCTCGGCACCGGGGACGCCGACCAAAGCGAGGCTCATGCCATCAGGGTCGGTGAAGGAGAGCACGCTCTCGCCAAAGCGCTTCTCCAGCGCCTCGTGCGCGACACCCTTCTCGATGAAGCGATGGGTCCAGTAGCCGATCGAGCGCGCCGGCACGCGGAAGGCGGTTTGCTGGGTCTGGCCGACGCCGCCCCGGCCCGGTGCCGCATGCTCCCAGGGGAAGAAGGTGAGGATGGTGCCGGGCGTGCCGCTCTCGTCGCCATAATAGAAGTGATAGGTGCCGGGATCGTCGAAATTCACGGTCTTCTTGACCAGCCGCAGGCCCAGAAGATCTCGATAGAACTTCAGGTTCCGCAGCGGGTTACCGGAAATCGCGGTGACGTGGTGAAGGCCGGCCATAGCTTGTCTCCATTGCCTGTGAGCCTGTCGGCTCGTCATGCCGGAAATATTGTTCTGCCCCATTTCAAAGACAATCTGGCCATTCATGGCATCACTGTCTATGAATCGGAGACAATCGGACGGTGATCGGAATGGACAAGCTGGCAAGCCTGCGGACCTTCGCGAAGGTGGTCGAACTCGGCAGCTTTTCCGAAGCGGGCCGGGCGCTGCGCCTGTCGCGCTCCGCGGTGAGCAAATATGTCGGCGAGCTCGAGGACGAGCTAGGCGTGCAGCTGTTAAACCGCACCACGCGCCGCGTCAGCCCGACCGAAAACGGCCAGGCCTATTTCGAGCGCGTGCTCGGGATCATCGGCGAGCTCGAGGCCGCGGACCAGGCCGTCACCCAGTCGCAGGCGGCACCGCGCGGATTGCTGCGGGTCAATGCGCCGATGTCGTTCGGTACGCTTCGGCTCGGACCGGCAATCGCCGAGTTCATGCAGCGCTATCCGGAGCTTCGCATCCAGCTCGTGCTGAGCGACGAGAATGTCGATCCGCTCCAGGACGGCCTCGATGTCACCTTGCGCATTGCCGACCTGGAGTCGTCGAGCCTGATCGCGCGCAAGATCGTGCCGATCGCCCGTGTGATCTGTGCCTCACCCGACTACTTCCAAAGGCACGGCGTGCCAACGCATCCCAACGATTTGCGCGATCACAACTGCCTCACTTACGGATTCCTCTCCACCGGCAATCAATGGAAGCTGTCGGGCAAGGATGGCGATCACTGGATCCAGCCGTCCTGGACGCTATGCGTCAACAATGCCGAAGTGCTGCGCGATGCCGCGGTCGCCGCGCGGGGGATCGCCTTGCTTCCGGTCTTCATCGGCGAGGACGCATTGCAGACGGGGCGCCTGCGGACCTGTCTCGATGACTATCATGCGCCGCCGCTGGCGCTCTACGCGCTCTATCCGCCGACGCGCCATCTCGCACTCAAGGTGCGTCTGTTCATCGATTTTCTGGTGGAACGGTTCGAGGGCTGATACGCCGGGCGGGTTTCGGTGCAATGCAGCGGGTGATGGCTCGTAGCAGAGCGACGGTCGTGCGCCAAGTTTGCTTAACGAGTGCCGACGCTGCCCGCGCTCGGCGTCCGTCAGAAGGCGCGCCCGTTGAGGCGGGCTACACGCCGGCGAGCAGGACGATCGCGGCCATCAGCATCGTAACGCCGAGCGCCGGGAAGACAAGTGATGCGGTTTCGCTGCTCATGCTACTAACTTACTGAATTCGTTTCGCTTCGCTAGATATACAATGGCATAGCCGAGCGTGCTGAATGGTTCAGCCTATTCGACCTGAACGTCGGGGACGGAGGGCAATGCGGGCTGATCGAGCGCTTCCCTCGTCATGGGGTGCCCGCTACACTCCTCGGTCGAAGCTCGTGTCAGGGTACGCTTGTGACGGAGCCCAAGGACAAGGATCAACCCGCGACAGTGGTCGTGATCGACGACGATCCGAGCATAAGGCAATCGCTTGGAAATCTGCTGCGGTCGGCGGGATTCCGGGTCAGCCTGATGGGTTCGGTCAGCGAGTTTCTGGATGCGGGGCGACCGGAAGGACCGACCTGCCTGGTGCTCGATGTGCGTCTCCCCGGACAGAGCGGACTCGAGCTGCAGCGCGAGCTCGGCACCGGCAAGCGGCAGTTGCCGATCATCTTCATCACCGGCCATGCCGATATCCCGATGTCCGTTCAGGCGATGAAGGGCGGCGCAATCGAATTCCTGACAAAGCCATTTCGCGAGCAGGATCTGCTCGATGCGATCCAGCTCGGCCACGCCCGCGACCGGGCATGGCTCGAGCAGGAGAAGATCGCCGCCGAGCTGAAGGCCCGCTTCGAAACATTGACGCCGCGGGAGCGCGAAGTCATGGCGCTGGTGGTGAGCGGCCGACTGAACAAGCAGATCGCGGCCGAGCTTGGCCTCAGCGAGATCACCGTCAAGGTTCATCGCGGCCAGGTGATGCGAAAGATGCACGCGAAGTCGCTGCCCGAGCTGTCGCGCATGGCCGACCGGGTTTTTCTTGCGTTGGGGAAGCCGGACGGCAGCGGCAAGGTGGCCTGAGGGTCAGCAGGCCGCTTCAGGCCAAGGCATCATGACAAGGCATCATGAATGGCTCTGAGCAGATCGTCATCGTTGAACGGCTTGGTGAGCAGGCGACGCACGCCGTTCTGCTCGGCGCGAGCACGAACATGGTCGCTCGGGTAGGCGGTTATCACGATCGTGGGGATCAAATTTCCCTGGCCGAGCAGCGTCTGATGCAGATCAAGTCCGCTCATGTTCGGCATATTGGCGTCGACGACCAGGCAACCAACCTGATCCATATTCGCGGAGCGCAGAAACTCCTCCGCAGACGCAAAGACCTGCGCAGGAACACCAATGGAGCGCAGCAACCCGCCAACTGCGGTACGAACCGAGTTGTCGTCGTCTACGATCGCAACGAGTCGTCCTGCATGGGGCACTTGCACGATCCGCAATCCCGAAAACGGGCATCGTCGGGACGACAACGATGATCCCGACCGTTGATAGGAGCTTAGGTCCAACCGCCAATCGCGGCGACTATACAGATGTATACTCGGCCGCTGCCGGCTTGCCGGCACTTCGCTCGCGCAGGAATCGCTGGAGCATGATCCGGACCCGAAGGGCCGCGTTTAGTGCAAAGTGTGAAGCGGTTTTCCCTCGCGACAAACGCGGAACGCGTTTGCGCGGAGTTCATGCTTAAACAATAACCTAAAGCGCGATGATGATTCATCCCAATCTCATCGCGCTTCAAGGCGCGAGCCGGGCCAGCGTGCCGGCTTGTGCCGCGGCGATGGCATCGGCTGCATCCTCGGGGAGGAGCAGGCGGTCGTCGACCATTCGCACGCTTGCCGCCTTGACTGCGGCCACATAAGCATCCGGCGTGGGATAGAGCTCCTCGATCGAGGGGCGGGGATCGCGGGCGGCGAGGCGCTCTGCGCGCGTGCCGGCGAACGCCAGCGTACCGCCCATCTGGGTACACAGCGTCTGCGCCCCGTCTGCCCCGGCGATCGCATTCCATCCGGTGTAGGTCGCGCGAGCCGCAGCAAGCAACGGCAGCCGGACGCCGGCCAGCGCGTTGCCATCAGCGCCGGCGCGCGGCAGATAGAGCGGGTATTCGCCGTGCACCTTCGGCAATGGAGCTGCCTGTTCGATTGCCTGCGCACGCGCATATTGGGCGCGATAGCCGAGGCCTGGGATCGGCACCGGATAGACATCGTCGGCTGTTGCAAGCGTATTCTGCGCGAGTGTCGGGTAGCGGCTTGCGGGCGGAGGCACGTCTTCGGTGATCCACGCGCGCAAATCGGTCAGCAGCGCACGGAAGGCCGGGCCGCCATAGACGGGATTGAGCGGCAGCGTGCAAGTCGGTCTATGGGTGACGACGGCGCTCGCGATATTGCCGTGTGGGCTGCCTGCGACCATGTAGAGACGCACCTCGGGCGGTGGCTCCAGATTGCGGCCGCGCGTGTCGGTGACGAGCAGGCTCGCTTCGGACCCCCAGAACTCGAACTCGGAGTCGATCTGCATGATGCGCGGACAGCTGTTGGTCTGGCTGCAGCGGAGCAACAGCCCGTCGCGCCGGCCAGTGTAGACATCCTCCGTGACGGCATAGGTGAAGGGGAAGCGCAGCACGGGATAGAGCCGGTCGAACTCCGGGCCCGGATTGCGGCCAGGCTCGGCGAAGCGGTCGTTGGTGAAGCTTCGCCGCGCGCCTGGAATGATCGGCATCATCGCCTCGAACACCAGACGTCCGGCTTCGTCCCCGTTCATTCCGTAATAAAGCACGTCGCGAAGCACGCGGCCGGACTGCGAGATGCCGAGCCCGATCGCCCGCGAGATGCCGCTTTGGCCGTCGGCCGCGAGCGGATCGGTCGGACCGCGCTCGCGCCGCAGGAAAGCGGTGACGTCGCGGATCGCGGCGAGACCCATGCCGGTCACCTTGGGATCGCGCGCCGTGTAGGTCAGCTCGTACAGCGCATCCGGGATAAGGCCGGGCGGGCGCGTGATCTCGATCGTCGTGTCGTTGATGAAGGTGAACTTGAGCTCTGGCGGTGTTTGCCGCGGATCGTCAGCGCGGGCGTGCACCGACAATTGCGCGCTGGCCCGCTCCGCGACGGGATAGCTCAGTGTCGCGCGATGCGGGCTGGTCGTGTCGCCGAAGCTCCACTCCTCGCGGACCGGCCCGGTGATCCCTGTAACGACCGGCACCTGTAGGCCAAGCATGCCGGCGCCCGTGGGTGCATCCGCCTGCCAGCCGGCCCAGACCAGCGTGTAGCCTTGCGACAGCAGGAAGCCGCGGCCGGCGTCGTCGGCTTGATCGAGACGGATACTTCCCTGGATCGAGCTGTTGTCGAACCAGGCTGAGATCAGCCTGCGCCCGCGGTTCGGTATTTCGAACAGCAGGATGCCGTTCGGATGGGCAGGACGGAGGATGACGACGTCGCTGGTGGCCTCCACCTTGCCGTCGCCATTGCGCGGCGCGCGGTCGAGATCGGCGATCACGGCGTTGTGGGGATTGGCCGGATCGAGCGCGATGGTGGCGCTGGCCGAGATCTTCTCGACCTGACCGGCGGGGCCGAAGCTGCGGCCTTGCAGGGCTGAGGTGGTGCGATCGAGGACGTTGAACCGTGTGACCTCTGCGCTGGCGGGCGCAGAGCAGGCGAGGGCAATCAGCCCGCTCAACAGAGCGGCGCAGCGTTCCATGTCGTGTCTCCTCCCAGAGTCAGGACATGATGAGTAGAGCGCGGCAGGTGTGATCTGGCAAGCCGCGCGCGAGCGTCGCTCTCAGAGCGAGCTGCCGCCGCAGATCACGAGTTGCTGCCCGGTGATTGCACTTGCTTCCGCCGAGAGCAGGAACGCGACGCTGGCAGCGACTTCCTCGGGGCGAATGAAGCGGCCGATCGGCGGCAACTTGGGCGTCACATTGGCGCGCGTCGGATCGTTTAGCATCGGCGTTTCGGTCGCGGCGGGTGCAACGACGTTGACCGTGATGCCGCGTGGGGCGAGCTCGGCCGCCCATGAACGCGCGAGCGCAACCAGCGCCGCTTTCGTCGCAGCATATTGTCCCCGGCCGGATGCGCCCGATGCGGTCCGGCTGCCGATGAAGACGATACGCCCGCCCTCGGGCAGGCGCGGCGCCAGCGCATTGGCGAGGCGCTCGGCGACATCGACATGCAGCCGCCACATCGCGGCGCCGTCGTCATGGTTGAGCGCGCCAAGCTGGCCGACCCTGAGAACGCCTGCGGCATGAACGAGAGCCGTCGGTGCGATGCCTGCGACGGCAGGCGCAATGGCATCGACGTCGCCGAGATCAAGCGACAGATAATCAAACGCCGGATGGTCGAAGGGCGCGGGGCGGCGACTGATGCCGGTGACACGCCAGCCGTCGCGCAGCAGGCGTTCGACGATCGCGGCGCCGATCCCTGAACTCGCGCCTGTGACGAGCGCGTGGGGCCGCCCTCGCATCATCCTAGTCCCCGGCCGCGCGCCTGGCCCATGGCTCGGTCACGCGAACATGCTTGATCGCCCGCCGATGGAAGGTGAAAGCCATGTGAAGTGCGCCGTCGGAGGTCTGCTTGACCGAGGGATATGACAGCTCGCGGTTGGTCTGGTCGCGCGAATTGTTCGTCATGCAATAGCCGTCGCCGGTCTCGACGTCGCGCTTGATCCAGCTCCGTCCGCCGTCGGCCGAGACGGCGAGCGTCATCGGCGCTCTCGGCGCACCCCAGAAGGCGGTGCGTCCGTCCGCCTTGCTGCCGTCCTCTGCGATCACTGGCGGCAGTTCGTCCTCGATCTCGTCGTAGAGCGAAAGACGGCGCTCGGTCGCGGCATTGGCGCTGCTGTCATTGAAGACGAGCGCGAGATGCCCGTCCGCAAGACGCGTGAACTGGATCGAGGAGTTGTTGTTCGGAAGGCTGGTTGCGACCGGCGCCGACCAGGTGCGGCCGTGATCTGCCGACCGGCTCTGATAGATGTTGTCGGCCCAGCGGCTGCGGAACAGTGCGAGCAGCGAGCCGTCGTCAAGGCGCTCGATGCACATATGCACGCAGCCGCGGCTTCCCGGCACGTCCACGTCGCGCCAGGTCGCGCCCGCGTCGGAGGAAATCTTCACCGCGCTGGTGTCCTCGTCGCCGTTCCATTTGCGTCCCGGGGTGCTGTGGCAATAGAAGACGGGCAGGAGCCAGTCGCCATTGTCGAGCACCACGATCGGCTGCCGGATGAAGGTGCCGCGGCCGCGCTGTTCCGGAAACAGCGTTTCGATCGGGCCCCAGGTCCGGCCGTGGTCGCGTGAGAGGCGTCTGCGGATGAAGGCGGTGTCCTGGTTTCCCGCAAGCTGCGCCGTCCATATCAGCCACAGCGCGCCATCCGGGGCAGGGAACAGCATCGGATTCTGCTCGGAACGCTTGGAATCATCGGACAACTTTTCGGCCGTCGACCATTGCGTGGCGCCACGGGCCAGGCGGGAGAAATAGACTGATATGTCCGACATGCCTTCCTGCGTGCCGCCGAACCAGACGCAGCCGAGATCGCCGTTGGCAAGCGGCATCCGATTGGCCGCGTGGTTCTGCACGCAGGGCGACGGAATGAAGGCGTCGAACCGGTCGGGATCGCCGGCCGCCCGGCGCACGACACCGTCGGCCGCGATCTCGGTATCCGCGATCATGCTGAAGTCCTTTCCACGAGAGTATTGGCTTGCGCGGCCGTCGGCGCGGCGCGCTCAGCGGGCGGGCGGCCGAGCACGAGACGCTCGATCGCCATCACGACCAGGGGCGTCGCCGCTGCGATGTACATGTTGTCGATGCCGAAGGGATTTCCGAGCAGATACCAGACCGTCGTCGAGACCGCGGCCCCGATCAGGCCCGCGGTCGCGCCGCGGTTACTGGCAAACAGCGGCAGATAGAAGCCCATCATGGCGACGATGGTGATCGACAGCCTGAGCGCGCGCGTGAAGAACGACAGCTTGAGGATCTCGGGAATGAAGAACACGAACACCAGCGGCGCGATGCCGATCACGACCGAGAATACGCGGGTCATCTTCAGCTCGCGCTCCGGCGTCGGCTTCCAGTAGGGGACATAGAAGTCGCGCACCACGAGGGAGGCGATCGCGAGCGCGACCGTGCAGACGCTGACGAAGATCGAGGCGACCAGCGAGGTCGTCACGAAGGCGGAGGCCAGCGGCGGCATCTTCTCCAAGAATACCGGCAGCGCGTAGAGGCTGTTCATGTCCGGATAGAGGAATTTGGCCGCAACGCCGATCAGGGCGAGCAGGAAGCCGAGCGGGAGACAGAACGCGGCCGCGTAGAAGGTCGCCTTGCGGGCGTCATCGGCGCTCGGCGTCGAGGAGATCGCCTGCACGATGAACTGCGTCGAGAAGATCGCGCCGACCGTACCGAAGGTCCAGGCAAAGATGGTCGTGAAGCCGATTTTGCCGTCCCAGCTGAAGTAATAGGCCGGCAGCTTCGCCTGCATCGGCGCGATCCCGCCGGTCAACGACATTGCGACCGCGAAGATGATGAGGATGCCGACGACCTTGATGGCACTGTGCAGGATCGTGACCCAGGCCACGCCCTTCAGGCCGCCGAACACGTAATAGAACGTAGAGACCACGGCGATGATGCACATTGCAACGGGCAGGCTGATATGCAGCGAGGTGGCGATGGCTGCTGCGCCGCTGACATAGTTGCCGACGTTCACGAGCAGCAGCGCGTAGATCATGATCACCGACACGGTGAGCATGGTCGACTTGCCGTATTTCTGCGCGATCGCGGCCGAGATCGTGTATTCGCCGGAATTGTAGAGCTTCTTCACCATCAAGAACCCGAACAGAAGGAAGCCGATCGAGGCGCCGAGCACGGCCCATCCGGCGGCCATGCCGGACTGAAACGCTTCCTGCGCTGTGCCGACGGTCGACTTGGCGCCGACGAACTCGGACATCATCAGCACGCCGACGACCACCGCGGGCATGGCGCGCGCCCCGGTCATGAACTGATCGCTCGTCTTGCTTCGCAGCTTGATCGTGAGCCACGACGTGAAGGCGGTGTAGGCGGCGATCATCGTGACGATGAGCGTGCTTTCTCCATTGAGGATGGCTTGCATCGTTGGTGTTTCCTCTGGTGACACGGACGCGGTGTTGTGAAGCCCGCTATGTCCGGTTTTGTCCGACTGCTATTTGATCGGAATGCGAACAAATGTTGTTAGTAGCTATTACACCTGCCCGAGCGCCTTCCGTCAAGCGCACGCGTTGACGCGGCGCTGGGTCGCACCCCGCCGCGTATGCATTGCTGCGGCGCGTTCAATGGGTTCCCGGTTTGGAAGAAGGATTAGCCGCTCATCTGGACCGCGTTGGTCAGGAGCTTGGCGACGCGCAGCACCTCTGGCAGCGCCGATTTCTCGAACGTCTTGATATCGATGCGGTTGGCGTCGACGGTGAGGCTGATACCGGCCACGATGGATTTGTCGGGGCCGAACACGGGTGCGGCGAGGGTGCGCAGGCCATAGGCGTTTTCGCCGTCTGAGACGGCATAACCTTGCTTGCGCACCTGATCGAGCCGCGTGAGCAACGCCTTCAGATCCGTCACCGTGCGCTCCGACAATTTGATCCGCTCGGTGGCCTCGAGCCGCGCGATCTGCTCGTTTTTCGGCAGGCCCGCAAGCATGACGTGGCCGAGCGCGGCGGCGTAGGCCTTGATCCGGCTGCCCGGCCTGCGATCGATCTTGTGGCGGTCGAGGCCGGCGCTGACGCGCGCGAGGTAGACGACGTCGCTGCCGTCGAGAACGCCGAGCGAGGCGGCGTCACCGAGCGCCGGGACAAGTTCGCGCAGCAGCGGTTCGGCCTGGCCGCGCAAATTCCCGGCGGAGAGCGCCGTGTAGCCGAGATCGAGGCACTTCAGGCTGAGACGATAATGGCGCGTCGCCTCATTGGCATGGAGGTAGCCGAGCTTGACCAGCGTCTGCACCAGGCGGAACGCCGTGCCGCGGTCCATCTCGGCGCGCTCGGCAATCTCCGTGATCGTCAGTTCGAACTCTTCGGCCGAAAAACTCTTCAGCACTGCGAAGGCCTTGGCCACCGAGTTCACGAAATTCTTGGGATTGTCGGCTGGCGATGTGGTTTTGGCCAATGTTCGTTTCCCCCTCGTCTGACGCCCGGCGGAAAGAGTTGGAACTCCTCGCGAATCCGCGCTCTATTTCGGCTTGCCAGGCAAGCAGGGAAGCCGTCCCGAATGGAAGGGCATGGGCTGCGCGCTTGACGGCCGCGACCGCGAAGTCTAATCACCTCCTCAAGGTTTGACAACAATTGTTCGGAATCCGATCAATGGATCGGCCGGATGCCAATGGAGGAGCTCTCGTCATGGACGTTCAGCCCAAAGGCGTATTTTGCGCGGCGTTGACGCCGCTGGATGCCGATCTTGCGCCGGATCATGCCGTCTTCGTCAAGCATTGTCTCCGTCTCCTCAGCGAAGGCTGTGACGGCATCGCGTTGCTGGGCACGACCGGTGAAGCGAACTCGTTTTCGGCGAGCGAACGCAAGGCGCTGATCGAGAGCGTCGTCCGCGCGGGGATCGCGCCGTCAAAGCTCCTGCCCGGAACCGGCGTGCCGGCGTTGACCGAGACCGTCGAACTGACGCGACATGCCCTCTCGCTCGGTGTCACCACCGTCGTGATGCTGCCGCCGTTCTACTACAAGGACATCACCGACGAGGGGCTGTATGCCTCCTACAGCGAGGTCATTCAGCGTGTCGCTGATGTCAGACTCAAGGTCGTGCTCTATCACATCCCCCAGATGTCGCATCAGCCGATCCCGCACGCGGTGATCGCCCGGCTGCGCGCGGCCTATCCGGACGTCATCGTCGGCATCAAGGACTCCTCCGGCGACTTCGCCAACATGACCGCGATGATCGAGAAGTTCCCGGGTTTTGCGGTGCTTGCAGGCGCCGATCCGCTGCTGCTGCCGCTTCTGAAGAAGGGCGGTGCGGGCTGCATCACTGCAACCTCGAATTTGGTGGCGCGTGAGCTCGCTTACGTATTCCGTCATTATAACGACGATGACGCCGCGCTCGAGGCGGCGCAGAACCGCATCATCAAGGCGCGCGAGCGCGTGTCCGTGTTCCCGCAGATTGCTTCGCTGAAGACGCTGCTGGCGCAAGAGACGGGGCACGCCGGCTGGCGCCGGCTGCGGCCGCCGCTGCTGCCGTTGTCGCAGGAGAACGCCGACAAGCTTCTGGCCACAGGGCTCGTCAAGGAGCAGGTGTGAGGCCATCGCTCCGCCTTCTCGCCGATGATCTGACCGGTGCGCTGGATACGGCCGCCGAGTTCGTTGGCGTGTGCGGACCGCTTCAAGTGACATGGGCAGAGGCGCTGCCTTCGCAACGTCCCGCCTGCCTCGCGATCGATACCGGCACGCGGGAGCGCGACAGGGCGGAGAGTGTTGCGATCGTCGAGCGCCTCGCGCCGCTGCTGCGCGACGGGGCGATCGCCTACAAGAAGGTCGATAGCCTGTTGCGCGGCGCCTGGGCGGCCGAGCTCGGGGCGTGCCTGCGATCGGGGCCATGGAGATCCTGCATCGTGGCTCCGGCTTTCGCCTATCAGGGTCGTCGCACCTTTGGCGGCCAGCAATATGCGCGCGCGCATGACGGGAGCTGGTCGCGGGTCGGCGAGAACCTGCTGGCGCAACTCACGGCCGAGGGGCTCGACGCGCAGACCGGGCGGTTTGATACCGATTTGCCGGCCGGCATCAGCGTCTTCGACGCCGAGAGCGAGGATGATCTCGATCGCATCGTCGCGATCGGACGCCGCGCGTCGCAGCCGGTCCTGTGGTGCGGCAGCGGTGGGCTTGCAGGCGCGCTCGCACGCGGCAGCGATGCGTCAGCGCCGTCGGTATTGCGCAAGCCGGTCCTCGGGCTGTTCGGATCGGACCAGCCTGCGACGGCCGCACAGCTTGCGGCTTGCGGCGAGGCCGTCGTCGCGCTTGCGGAAACTCGCGAAGACAACGCCGGATTGGTTCGCCGCAAGCTCGGTACGGAAGGCGTTGCGCTGGCGAAGTTCGACCTCCCGTCCGGTCTGTCCCGCGGTGAGGCGGCGCGCCGCATCGCGCGCGGACTCACGTTGCTGACGACGGCGCTGGAGCCGCCGGGCACGCTGATCGTCGCGGGCGGCGAGACCTTACGGGCGCTGTGCCTTGCGCTAGGCGCAAACGCGCTCGAGGTGACCGGACGCATCATGCCGGGTCTGCCATGCTCGATCATTCGCGGCGGCCGCTGGGACGGCGTCGCGGTGATCTCGAAATCAGGCGCCTTCGGCGCGCCGAACTTGTGGCGCACGCTGTTGCAGGACAGTCAGTTGATCAACGAAAGACATGACATATGACCCATCCGCATCTCGCCATCACCATGGGCGATCCCGCCGGGATCGGTCCGGAGATCATCATCAAGGCCTGCGAGAAGCTGCGATCGCGGATCGAAGCCGGTGATCTCCGGCTGTTGATCATCGGCAGCGGCGCAGCATTGAAGAATGCGGCCGTGCAACTGGCCGCGAAACTCGACATCCCCGAGGTGCGCGCGTCGGACAGGGACTGGCCGAACCTGTGCTTTCTCCAGGCCGATGATGAAGGCGAGCCGATCAAGCCTGGCGTGCTGACGGCCGACGGCGGCCGCTTCGCCTTCAAGGCGGTGGAGCAGGGCGTGCGCCTGACACAGGCCGGGCGGATCGGTGGGATCGTCACCGCGCCCTTGAACAAGGAGGCGCTCAACAAGGCCGGCTTCCACTATCCCGGCCATACCGAGATGCTGGCCGAGCTTACCGGCGTCAAGGGCTCCGTGATGATGCTTGCCCATGGCAACATGCGCGTCAGCCATGTCTCCACCCATGTCGCGCTCCAGGACGTGCCGAAGCGGCTGACGCCGGAGCGTCTGCGCTACGTCATCGATCTCACCGACAAGGCGCTGCGTGGTCTTGGCCTATCGAGGCCGAAGATCGCCGTGGCCGCGCTCAATCCGCACGCCGGCGAGGGCGGACTGTTCGGACGCCAGGACATCGACGTCTCCGAGCCGACGATCGCGAAGGCCGTTGCCGATGGACTGAATATCGTCGGCCCGGTGCCGGGCGATACCGTGTTCGTGAAACTGCGCGCCGGCCAATACGATGCCGTGATTGCGATGTATCACGACCAGGGACACATCCCGGTCAAGCTGCTCGGCTTCGAGGTCGATCCTGCTACCGGCCGCTGGCAGGAGCTGTCCGGTGTTAACATCACGCTGGGGCTGCCGATCATTCGCACCTCGGTCGACCACGGCACCGCCTTCGATATCGCCGGCAAGGGCATCGCCAACGAGCGCAGCCTGATCGAGGCGATCGAATATGCCGAACGTCTTGCTGCCAGCGCGACGCGCGCGTGAGCCCGGAAAGAGAACCATGACCAGCTTGTCTGCACCGATCGAAATCATCCGTCCGGAAGTGATCGAGTTCGGATCCGGCACCATCGCTGCGGTGGCGCGGTTCGCACGCGAGAAGGGCGTGCGGCGTCCGCTCGTCGTCGCCGACGCCTTCAACGCCGCGCGCGTCGACCTGCTCGGGCTGCCGGGCGAGGTGACCGTGTTCGGCGAGGTCAAGCCGGAGCCGGACGTTCCCAATCTGGAGAAGGCGCTTGGCGTCGCGCGCGCGGCGCGTCCGGATCTCGTGGTCGGCTTCGGCGGCGGCAGCGCGATGGATCTCGCCAAGCTCGTCGCCGTGCTCTGCACCGGCGAGCAGAAGCTCGCCGATGTCGTCGGTCCCGACAAGGTGGCGGGTCGCGCCGTCGCGCTGATCCAGGTGCCGACCACCTCAGGCACCGGCAGCGAGGGCGGCATCCGCGCACTCGTCACCGATCCCGCGACCCGCAACAAGCTCGCCGTGCAGAGCCGCTTCATGCTGGCCGACCTCGCGGTCGTCGATCCCGACCTCACCATGACCGTTCCGCCGCCGGTTACGGCTGCGACTGGCGTCGATGCGCTCGCACATTGCGCCGAGGCCTTCACCAGCCGCAAGGCACATCCGACCATCGATCTCTATGCGCTCGAAGGCATCCGCCTCGTCGGCCGCTATCTCGCGCGCGCGGTCAAGGACGGTGCGGATCGCGAGGCGCGGGCTGCGCTGTCATTGGCGTCGCTCTATGGCGGCTTCTGCCTGGGTCCGGTGAACACCACCGCCGGCCACGCGGTGGCCTATCCGCTCGGCACCCGCCATCACATCGCCCATGGCCTCGCCTGCGCGGTGATCTTCCCGCACACGCTGGCGTTCAACATGCCGGCGGTGGAAGCGAAGACGGAGGCCGTGCTGGAGGCGCTGGGCGCGCCGGCGACCAAGGATCCTGCGGCTGCGTTCGAGGCGGCCTACAAGTTCTGCGCGGATCTCGGCATCGAGATGAAGTTGTCAGCGCTCGGCGTGCCCGCGGACGACCTTGGCGCCATGGCCGACGAGGCCCACGCGATCCGTCGCCTTCTCGACAACAATCCGCGCGATCTCGGTCGCGATGCGATCCTGAAGATGTACCAGACGGCGTTCTGATTGTTCCTTCGGAAGACGAGTCCGTTGCGAGAGACTTTGCTGCCTCGCACAACACTGAGTCCCGCATCTGGCCTGCAAGCGGCTTGACAGTCGAAACGCTCCGCGCGCACATTCTTACACTAAGTAAGAATGACGACAGGGACGGAAATGTCGGAGCAGCCGAGAAGTCGGCGGCAGACGCGTGCAGCCATTCTTGGGCATCTGCTCAAGTCAGGCGGCATGTTTCGGCCTCCTCTGGCGAGGGCGGTGCGCCTGTCCGAGGCGAGCCTGTCGCGCATCCTGTTTGACCTGAAGGCGGAAGGCCTGATCGAGGAAGTGAGGCGACCTGCGCCTTACTTCGGTGGCCCGACTGGCCTCGTGTCGCTCGACAAGTCCGTGGCATTGGGCGCGTTCGAGCTGACCGCGCAGCGGCTGAGCGTCGGCGTCGGCACGCTTTCGGGCGAGCTGAGTTCTGTCGAGCGTCTGCCACTGCCGACGACGCTGACCGTCGAATCCGTCGGCGGCGTGTTTCGCGATGCGGGGCAATTGCTGCGGAGCTGGACGCGGCGGCGCGGGATCGACCTCGCGCAGATCGGTATTTCGGTTCCGGGGCTCGGCCGTTCGAGCGACAATCCGATCATTCCCTGTGACGTCGCACTCGTTCGCAATATGTTTGGCGAGATGTTCGCGGATGCGCCGGTCGAGTTCACGAACTCGGTTGTGGCGCATGCGATGTTTCATCGCTACCGCACCGGAGATTATCCGTTTACAGGCGCCCATCTGTTCGTGTTTGTCGGTCAGGGTGTCGCAGGCGCATGGGTGGACGACGCGGTCGAGGCCAATGCCTCGCGGCCGGTCGAACTGGGGCACATGGTGTTCGGCGAGGGCGGTCCGCGATGCCGCTGCGGCCATCATGGCTGTGTCGAGGCCTACACGTCGCTCCCTGCGCAGGCCGAGCTTCTCGGTGTTGCCGAGGCGGATTTGCTCCAGCTCGGCGACAATTGGGTCAATCAAATCCCGATTCCGTTGCGCGTGCGTCAGGAGTTGCGGCGCCGGCTGTTCCGGCTCGGCCTTGCGATTGGCAATACGCTGAACGTGAAACCAAGTCCTGGCGTCGTCATTAGTGGCTGGCCATCCCTTCTCGCAGAGGACGACCGAAAGTCCGTGGTCGAGGGGATCGATACCAGCCTGCTCGGGGGGCGGAAGCTTGCCGAGGTGTCGCTCGCTTTCGTACCGCCTTCGAACGGTAACGATCCGAATGCCGCGCTCGCCTTTGCCGCCTGTTGTCTGGCGTGCCGCGGCGGCATGCCGGCCGCATCGACGGAGGCTGCCTGAAATGCACTAAGCCGCGTGGCTCGCTCGCGCCAAAAAATTACACCCGGGAGGAACTTGCTATGCCGATCACAACAACAAGGCGTCGTCTGCTCGCTGGATCCGCTGCCGCGCTGGCACTGCCGGCATTTGCTCGCGCGCAAAGCGCGGTCAAGCCGAGACTGACCGTCATCTCGCAATGGTCCGCAGGCAGCGATGGCGCGGCTATCACGGCGCTCGGCAAGAAATTCGAGGAGAAGGGCGGGGTTTGGCAGCACTCGCCCGTCCCCGGGTTCACCACCGAGATGATGAACAAGCTACGTGCTCAGATCATAGCCGGCGATCCGCCAGCCTGTTCGCAACTCAAGGGCCCCGAGATTGCCGCCTGGTCGAAAATAGCCCCGACCGTCAATCTCGATGCCCTTGTCGCTGCCGCCGGCTACGAAAAGGTTGTGGCTCCAGATCTTGCACGATTGCATAAGCCGGGGGGCAAGTGGATTTCGCTGCCGTTGCAAATCTACAGCACCAATATGCTGTTTCTCTCCAAACGTGCGATGGACAAGGCCAAGGCCGACAAGATCCCCGTCACCTGGGCTGACTTCAACGATCTCGCCGAGAAGATGAAAGCGGGCGGTGTCGCATATCCCATCGCCAACGGCGGCACCCGCCCCGACGACGGGCAGAAATTCGAGGCCTCCTTCGCCGGCATCAGTCCGACTTCATACCGCGCAGCCCTCATGAATCTCGACGAGAAGGCCTTGAAGGGCCCCGAGATAAGAGCTGCCTTCGCTCAGGTGCGCAAGATCGCGGACTGGATGGACCCCAATGTGGGCGCCCAACCCTTTGCCACCAACCTGAAGCGTTTCGTCGACGGCGACATGGGCATGATGATCCAGGGCGGGTGGGCGCAGGGCGTGCTGCGCAATGCCGGTTTCAAGTTCGACGACTTTGTCATCGCCCCGGGCCCCAGCGACAACAGCAAGCCGGTGTTCCTGTTGAATGCCGATGCCTTCATATTCTGGCAGCGCAGTGAGCCCGATCTACAGGCCGGTCAGACGCTGATGGCCCAGCTCGTCATGGATCCGGCGATCCAGACAATGTATTCGCAGATCACGGGATCGATACCCGTGCGCACCGATGTCGACCTCTCTGGCGCCGGCTGGTCGGACGGTCAACGGCGAACTGCTGCAGCTTTGAAAGACGCTGTCGCCAATAATCAGGCCGTCCTGAGCCTCGCGCACAACATGGCGCAGGAAAACGGCCTGACCGCGGCGATGATCGACGTGATCACAGAGTATGTGAAGAACAAGACGATTACGCCGGAGCAGGCGGTCACCCGCCTCGCCGAGGCCGTCGAGGGGGCGCGTTGACAGTCACCGTCGCTGCGGCACCGCGAACAGGGCGGCTGACGAAACCTGGCGTGGTGCGCCGGCTGCCCGAGTATCTGATGATCTGGGTGCCGCTTCTGTTATCGGCGGCGCACCTAGTTTCGTTTTCGCTGTGGACGATCTGGATCTCGTTCACGCCATCCACGCTTGTCCCGGTCTCGGGCTGGGTGGGTCTGCGCAACTACACGTCGGTCCTGGCGACCCGGAACTGGAACATCGCCTTCGACAATCTTCTGCTGTTTGGCAGCGCTTTCGTGCTGCTGAGTTTGGTGACCGGCCTCATGCTTGCGATCCTGATCGACCAGCGCATTCGCGGCGAGAACGTGCTGCGATCCATCTTCCTCTACCCCCTCGCGGTATCGTTCGTCGTCACCGGCACGGTCTGGAGTTGGCTGCTCAAACCCGGCCTTGGGATCCAGAAGCTCGTCCAGGACCTAGGCTGGACCTCCTTCCGCTTCGACTGGCTGGTCGACCGCGACATGGCAATCTGGACGATCGTCATCGCTGCGATCTGGCAATCCTCGGGCTTCGCCATGGCGCTGTTCCTCGCCGGCCTCCGGTCCGTCGATGCCGACCTGATCAAGGCCGCGCAGATCGACGGCGCCGGGCCGGTCCGCATGTACCGGCGCGTGATCCTGCCGACACTCTGGCCGATCACCGTCACCGTCATCGTCATCCAGCTGCAGTTCGCCATTTCGACCTTCGATCTCGTGCGCGCGCTTACCAACGGCGGTCCTGGACTTGCGACCCAGCTGCCGGCTCTCGTCGTCTACGACCTGATGTTCCAGCGGGGCTTGCTCGGTCGCGGTGCGGCGGCGGCTGTGCTCATGTTGTTGATTCTTCTCGCGGTGCTGCTGCCGTACGCCGCGTGGCGATATCTCCAGCGACGGCGGGCGGCTCATGCGTGAGCGAAACTTTGCGCCGAGCCGCATGCTGATCTATCTCGTCGTTTCGCTGGTCGCGGCGGCGTGGCTCGTACCACTGATCGTCGTCGTGCTGAACTCGCTGCGCAGCAACGAGGAAATCGCGCAGACCTCGATGATCGGCTGGCCGCTGCACTGGGCCTTCGGCAACTACCTCACGGCCTGGTCCGACTTCTGCGTGGCGCAAACCTGCGCAGGCATCCGGCCGTACATGCTGAACTCCGCGCTCGTCACCATTCCTGCGACGATCTTCTCGACCCTGCTCGGTGCGGTCGCCGGTTACGCGGTTTCGCTCTGGCGCTTTCGCGGCGATCAGTGGATCTATGGCGTCGTCACGCTCGGCATCTTCCTTCCGCAGCAGATGCGTCTGCTGCCCTGGACCATTGTGCTGCGCGATACGGGCCTGATGAACACGCTCACGGGACTGGTGCTGATCCACACGATCCAGGGGCTCTCCTTCACGGTTTTGTTCTGCCGCAACTACTACGTTGCCATCCCGCAGGAATTGATAAGGGCCGCGCGCATCGATGGCGCGGGGTTCTTTCGCATTTTCTGGCGGATCATTCTGCCGCTCTCGCCGCCCATCCTGGTCGTCACCGTGATCTGGCAGTTCACGCATATCTGGAACGAGTTCCTTTATGGCGTGACGTTCACGACCGGCCAACAGCAGCCGGTCACCGCCGCGTTGATCGCGCTCTCAGCCGCGGTCGCCGATATCCCGCAGCATGGCGTGCAAAGCGCCGCGGTCGTGATCGCTGCCCTGCCCACCCTGTTGATCTATCTGATCGGTGGCAAATACTTCGTACGCGGCCTGACCGCCGGCGCCGTGAAATAATGGAGACGTCATGGCAGCTTTGAGCATTCGCGCCCTGTCGAAGCGCTACGCCAATCTGGAGGTGCTGAAGGGGATCGATCTCGACATCGAGAGCGGTGAGTTCACCGTGCTGGTCGGGCCATCCGGCTGCGGCAAGTCAACGCTGCTCAATATCGTGGCCGGGCTCGATCGCCCCAGCGCGGGGACGATCGAAATCGGCGGCCGGATCGTCAACGACGTTCCGCCGAAGGACCGCGACATCGCCATGGTGTTCCAGTCATACGCGCTCTATCCGTCGATGACGGTGCGCCAGAACATCACGTTCGGCATGGAATGCCGCCACGTCTCGCGGGCAGAGCAGGAGAAGGCGCTGGCCAATGTCGCGCGCCTGTTGCAGATCGAGCCGCTGCTCGGCCGCAAGCCGTCGCAACTGTCCGGCGGCCAACGCCAGCGCGTGGCGATGGGGCGCGCACTGGTGCGCGACCCCCTGCTGTTCCTGTTCGACGAGCCGCTCTCCAATCTCGATGCCAAGCTGCGCGTCGAGATGCGGATGGAGATCAAGCGGCTGCATCAGCGCATCGGCGCGACCATCGTCTACGTCACCCATGACCAGATCGAGGCGATGACGATGGCGACGCGGATCGCCGTCATGCACCAGGGCGAGGTGCAGCAGTTCGCCGATCCCGACACCGTCTACCGCTATCCGGCCAATCTGTTCGTCGCCCGCTTCATGGGCTCGCCGCCGATGAACACGATGAAGGCGCGGCTGGAAGCCGAAGATGGCGGGCCGGTCGTCGTCATCGGGGCAGGGCGGCCGGACGAGGCCCGCCTGCGGCTGCAAGGGTATGACGCGGCCGCCTCTTTTGTCGGCCGCGACATCGTGGTCGGGATTCGGCCGGAATGCATCGCCGAGGGAAGTCGCGGTTTCTCCAACGGCGCCGGGGCGCCCGTCGTCGTCAATGCGCCGGTCGAGATGGTCGAGCCCACCGGCGCGGAGACCATCGTGCTGTTGCGGCTCGGCGGCGAGTCCGCTTTGGCGCGGATCGCGCCGGACATCCGGCCGGTGCCCGGCGAGCGCGCCGCTTTCGCGCTCGACACGCGCCGCATCTGCCTGTTCGACCCCGAGACGGAGCGGCTGATCGCATGACCGAGACGAGTTATCCGGGCCTTGCGGGCCAGGTGGTGTTGATCACCGGAGGCGCCAGCGGCATCGGCGCGGCCTTCGTGCGAGCCTTCGCGGCCCAAAAGGCCCGCGTCGCCTTCCTCGACATCGACACCGAAGCCGGCGAAGCGCTGGTGCGGGAGGTGACGGGCGCAAGCGGCGCGGCGCCGCTGTTCGTGCCGTGCGATTTGCTCGACATCGACGCCCTGCGCGAGGCGATGGCGCGCGTCCACGGCGCGCTTGGCGATGCCGCGGTGCTGGTCAACAATGCCGCCAACGACCAGCGCCAGTCTCTGTCCGAGGTGACGCCGGCCGAATTCGACTGGATGATCGGGGCCAATCTCAAGCACGTCTTCTTCACGGCGCAGGCGATCGTGCCGCAGATGCGGGCACGCGGCGGCGGTTCGATCATCAACATGTCGTCGATCGCATGGATGCGCGGCGCGCCGGCGCTGCCGGTTTACGCTGCGGCCAAGGCGGCGATCGTCGGCTTCACCAACTCGCTGGCTCGGCTGGTCGGCCCGGACCGCATCCGCGTCAATGCGATTGCGCCCGGCATGGTGATCACGGAGCGTCAGCGCCGGCTCTGGTATCCCGACGAGCAGGCGATCGCTGAACTCCGCACGCGGCAGGCCATTCCTGACGCAGTGACACCCGAGGATATCGCGCGAATGGCACTGTTTCTCGCGTCCGACGACAGCAAACGCGTGACGCGCCAGTGCTTCCAGGTCGACGGCGGCCTCGGCTAGGAAAGAGTGCATTCATCGCAGGAATTGCCGGAAGCGGCGAAGTGACACGAAGAACAGGATCCCGCCGATCGCAAGCAGGGCCGCGAATTGCGGCCAGACGACGGTCAGCCCCGCACCCCGGAACAGGACGGCTTGCGCGAGGATGACGAAATGGGTGTTCGGCGCGGCGAGCATGATGTCCTGGATAATCTGCGGCATGCTCTCTCTTGGCGTTGTCGCGCCTGACAGCATCTGGAGCGGCATCAGCACCAGCATCAGGAGCAGGCCGAATTGCGGCATGGTGCCGGCGGATGTGGCGAGGAAGATGCCCATGCTTGTGGTCGCGAAGAGGTAGAGCGCCGTGCCGAACAGGAACAGCGGGACGGAGCCGCCGACCCGGACCGCGAGCAGTCCCTGCACGATGAAGATGAGCGCGACGCTGGCGGCGATGAGGACGACGAGCCCCATTGACCAGATCTTGCTCGCCATCACCTCGAACGGCGTCACCGGCATGACCAGCAGGTGCTCGATGGTGCCGTGCTCGCGTTCGCGGATCAGCGCCGCGCCGGTCAGGATGATCGAGAGCATCGTGACCGAGGAGATGACATTGTTGATGGCGCCGAACCAGCCCTTGTTGAGTTCTGGATTGAAGCGCGCGCGCATTGCCAGATCGATCGGCAGCGGCGCGGTCGAACGGTAGCGGGACAGGAACTCGCTGACCTCGTCGCTGACGATGGACTGGATGTAGCCGCTTCCCGTGAAAGCTTGCGACATGCGCGTCGCATCGACGTTGAGCTGGATGGCGGGCGATCGCTGCGCCAGCAGGTCGCGCTGGAAGTTGGGCGGGATGTTGAGCGCGAAGGTGTCGAGCCCGGCGTCCATGCGGGACATCATCTCCGACTGCGGGATCAGCTGCGGGACGGTGAAATAGGGCGGACTGAACGCGGTGACGATGCGGGTGGCGGCCGGCGACCTGTCCTCATCGACGATGGCCAGCGCCGCCTGGTTCAGCGTCTCCGGCTGCGCCCTGGACGAGGTATAGATCGAGACCGTGAAGGCATAGACGATCAGCGCCAGCATCATCGGATCGCGCAACAGGCCGCGCAGTTCCTTGACACCTAGCTGGACGATGTTGCCTGCGCGCATGATTAGTTCGCCTGTTTCTTCAGGAGCAGCACCCCGAGCCCGAGCAGCACAGGGATGGTGACGAGAAGCGCAAGGAACGGTTCTGAAAGATCGCCGAAGGCGAGCCCTTTCGAGAAGGTGCCGCGCGTGATGGTGACGAAATGGGCCGTCGGGTAGATTCGCCCGATGATCGCGCCTGCGCCCTGGAGCGATGATACCGGATCGACCAGCCCCGAATATTGCGTGGCCGGAATCATGGTGAGCAGCGCGGTCGCGAAGATCGCCGCGATCTGGCTCGTCATGAACGACGAGATCACCAGCCCCATTGCCGTCGTGATGACGACGTAGAGGAGGGTGGCCGCCGTGAAGGCCACGAAGCTGCCCCTGAAGGGAACACCGAATGCGAACACGGCGAAAGCCGTCAGCAGGAAGAAGTTCAGCATGGCGAGCGCGACATAGGGGAGCTGCTTGCCGAGCAGAAACTCGATCCGGGTCACAGGCGTGACGTAGAAGTTGATGATCGATCCCAGCTCCTTCTCCCGTACGACGCTCAGCGTCGCCAGGATCGCCGGGATGATCAGGAGCAGGATCGGGATCACGGCGGGCGCCATCGCGACGATGCTTCTGATATCGGGGTTGTACAGGAAGCGGACCTCGAGCTGGTAGTCGCCGGTGGTCGCGGCATTGCCCAGGAGTTGCCGGGCGCGCTGCGCCAGCCAGGTCGCATGCATCGCCTGCACGTAGCTGCGCACCGTCTCTGCGCGCGACGGCATCGCGCCGTCGACCCAGGCGCCGATCTGGACGTTGCTGCCGCGCGCGACGTCGCGCCCGAAACCGGGTGGAATTTCGATGGCCAGGCTCAGCTCGCCATTGCGCATGCGGCGGTCGAGGTCGTCATAATCGGTGATCGGCGCGAGCTCGGTGAAATAGCGGGACCCTGCGATCTGCAGGACATAGTCGCGACTGATGGTGGTGTCGTCGCGGTCCATGACGGCGAAGGAGAGATGTTCGACGTCCATGTTGATGCCGTAGCCCATCACGAACATCAGGATGAGGCTGCCGAGAACGGCAAGCGTGGCGCGGATCGGATCGCGCCTGAGCTCGAGCGCTTCGCGCTTGGTGTAGGCAAACACGCGTCGGGGATCGAAGAAGCTCAATGCACTATGGACGGCGCCGTGCGCCTTGGCGGCGGCAGGTTCGGTCGCGACATGCGGCGTGGTGCGCGCCTCACGCGCGTCTGTCGCGGCGATCGCGTCTTTCAGGTAGGCGACGAAGGCTTCCTCCAGGTTGCCGCCGCCGCGACGCTCCGCGATTCGCACCGGCGTATCGCTGATCATCACCTTGCCGGCATGCATCAGCGAAATACGGTCGCAGCGCTCGGCCTCGTTCATGAAATGGGTGGACACGAAGATCGTGACGTTGTCCCGCCGCGACAGGTCGGACAGGATCTGCCAGAAGCCGTCGCGCGCGACCGGATCGACGCCCGACGTCGGCTCGTCCAGGATCAGAATGTCGGGCGCGTGGATCATGGCGACTGCCAGCGACAGACGCTGGCGCACACCGAGCGGCAGTGCGTCGGGCAGCGCGTCGATGACGTCGGTGAGGTCGAAGTCTTCGACCATCTGGCGGACGCGGTCTTCGATGGTGTCAGGCGCGAGGCGGAACAGGCGTGCGTGCAGCTCGAGGTTCTGCCGGATCGTCAGCTCGGAATAGAGCGAAAAGGCCTGCGACATGTAGCCGACCCGCCGGCGGACATCCATGTCGTTGGGATCGACCTCGTGCCCGAACAGCCTGGCCTCGCCTTCGCTGGCGGGTAGCAGTCCGGTCAGCACCTTCATCGTCGTGGTCTTGCCGCAGCCGTTGGAGCCGAGGAAGCCGAAAATCTCGCCGCGCGCGATGCGGAAGCTGACGCGATCGACGGCCGTGAAGTCGCCAAACCTGACGGTCAGCTGCTCGGCCTCGATCGCGATGTCGTCGTCATGCTCGCTCGCGCGCGGCGGGATCACCACTTCCTTGTAACCCCGTCGCTGCTCCTCAGGCAGCAGGGCGATGAAGGCGGCATCGAGATTGTCGGCGCCGGTCTGCTGCAGCAGCTCTGCCGGCGTGCCGGTGGCCAGCACCCGGCCGTCGTTCATTGCCACGAGCCAGTCGAAGCGCGCGGCTTCCTCCATATAGGCGGTGGCGACGATCACGCTCATGCCGGGACGATCCTTTCGGATTGTCTCGATCAGCTCCCAGAACTGCCGCCGCGAGAGCGGGTCGACGCCCGTGGTGGGCTCATCGAGGATCAGGAGATCGGGATCGTGGATCAGAGCGCAGCAGAGGCCGAGCTTCTGCTTCATGCCGCCGGAAAGCTTGCCGGCGGGCCGGTCTGTGAAGGGAGCAAGGCCGGTGTCTTCCAGGAGTTGCTGAATGCGCTCTTCGCGCTCATGCCGGTCGTGTCCGAACAAGCGCCCGAAAAAATCGACATTCTCGAACACGGAGAGGGTGGGGTAGAGGTTCTTGCCCAGGCCCTGCGGCATGTAGGCGATTTGCGGGCAGGTCCGCCGCCGGTGCGCAGCGTCCGCCATGTCGCCGCCGAGCACGTGGACGCGGCCCTCCTGGATCGCGCGCGCCCCGGCGACGAGCGAAAGCAGGCTGGACTTTCCGACACCGTCAGGTCCGATCAATCCAACCATGCGTGCCGAGGGAACGTCGAGCGTGATGCCGTCCAGTGCGCGAGTCTTGTCATAGGACAGCCCGACCGCTTCCAGGCGTATGACCGGCGCCGAAGAAGCTGGCTGATCGCCGTTCGACGCGTCGCTCATTTGACCAGATGTTCCGTCAGTTGCGCCGGCCACTCGGCGTTTTGATCGAGCCGGACGAAGGCGCGGCCGGGCAAGCCCGTCTTGACCTGCTCGATATTTCTCCGCAGCAGGTCCGGCGAGATATGGGCTCGGACGCGGAACATCAGCTTCTGGCGCTCCTCCTCGGTCTCGACGGTCTTCGGCGTAAACTGAGCAACGCTGGCGACGAACGGCGCCTTGGCCGGAATGACCCATTGCGGCGCGGCGTCGAGCACGAGGCGGACCTCCGAGCCGATCGCGACGCGGCCGGCCTGCGCCGTCGGCAGGAAGAAGGTCATGTAGACGTCGCCGAGGTCGACGAGGTTGAGCACGCGTCCGCCGGCGGAGAGCACTTCGCCCGGCTGAGCGACGCGGAACTGGACGCGTCCATCGCGCGGCGCGCGCAGCGTCGAGTCGTTGAGGTCGGCCTTGATGCTCTCGATGGCCGCCTTCGCCGCCTCGACGGCAGCCTCGGCATCGACGACTTGGGCCTCGGCGGCGCTGATCCCGGCTTCCGAGCCGGCGAGCTGGGCCTCTGACGCGGCCACGGCCGCGCGCGCGCCGTTGGCGGCCGCCCGGTCGTCGTCGAGCACCTGCTGGGACACGGCGTTGGTCCTGATCAATTGCTCCGAACGTTGCAGCTTTCGATCGGCCGCATCCAGCTCGGCGCTGCGCTGTCCGATCACGGCGGTTGCCGTCTTCTTCTCGGCCTCGCGCTGGGTCACGACACTCTTGGCGGTCTCGATCCCGATCGTGGCGCGGCGCAATTGCGCCTGGGCCTGGCGGTACTGCGCCTCGAGCTGCACGGTATCCATTTGCGCCAGCGCCTGTCCGGCTGAGACCAGATCACCCTCCCTCACCAGGATGTCCCTGATGCGCCCCGGTGTCTTGGTCGCAATGTCGATCTCGACCGCCTCGATGCGGCCGTTGCCGCTGGCAAAGCCGGGCGGAAGGCTGTCGCCTCCCAGCTTCTGCCAGGCAAAGTAGCCGCCCACTCCGAGGGCTGCGACAAGGAGGGCTAGCAGCCAGCGTTTTCGATTGCGCGTCATGGTCTAGGCCGTTTCATCGACGGGGGGCGTCAGGTGGGTGGTTGATCCGGATTTCGTCTTCACCCGCTCGCGCAGGCGCTGGAACGTCACGTAGAGCATCGGCACCATGAAGATCCCGATCGAGCTTGCGGCGAGCATGCCGGCGAACACGGCGGTGCCAACGGCACGGCGGCTGAGCTCGGCGGCGCCGGTTGCGATGACGAGCGGCAGGAGACCGAGGATGAACGCAACGGATGTCATCATGACCGCGCGGAAGCGCATGTGCGCCCCCCGGATCGCCGCATCGTGGAGCGCCACGCCCGCCTCGCGCTGCTCCTTTGCGAACTCCACGATCAGGATACCGTTCTTGGCGGCGAGCGCGATCAGGACCACGAGGCCGATCTGACCATAGAGATCGAGATTGAGCCCGGCGATCTTGATGCCGACATAGGAGCCGAGCACGCCGACGACGACCGACAGCAGCACCGGGATCGGGATCACCGTGCTTTCGTAGAGCGCGACCAGAAACAGATAGGCGAACAATACGGCGAGCATCAGCACGATGCCGGTCTGGCCGGCGGCCTGCTGCTCCTGATAGGCGGTGCCAGTCCATTCGAAACCGTAGCCCGCCGGCAGCACGGTGTTGGAGATCTCCGCCATGGTTGCAATCGCGGTGCCGGACGAGATGCCTGGCGCCGGGCTGCCGTTCACCGTCACCGAGCGATAGTTGTTGTAGCGGGTGATCACCTGCGGTCCGGTCACGATCTTGATGCCGGCCAGCGACCGTATCGGCACCATCTGGCCGGTGTCGTTGCGCAAGTAGATCCGCCAGATGTCGGAGATATCGGCGCGATCGAACGCCTCGCCCTGGACGTTAACCTGCCAGGTGCGGCCGTACAGGTTGAAGTTGTTGACGTAGATGCCGCCGAGCGTCGCCTGCAAGGCGGTGAAGATGTCGCTGACGGTGACGCCGAGCGCCTGCGCCTTGCGGCGGTCGATGTCGAGAAAGATCGAAGGATTGGTCGCCGTGAACGTCGAGAAGACGCGCGTCAGCCTTGGATCTGCGTTGGCGGCGCCGATCAGTGCGCTGGTGACACTGGAGATCGCCGCGGGGCTCTGTCCTTCCAGCGCCTCGAGCTGGTATTCGAACCCGCCGGAGGTGGAGAGGCCGATGATCGGCGGCATGTTGAAGGGCAGCACGTTTGCCTGTGGGATCTGCGCGCCGGCTGCGAAGGTTTGCGCGATCAAGGCCTGTGCGGAATCGGCCGCAGCCTTGCGATCGGCAAAAGGCTTGAGCCGGGTCACGACCAGCGCGCTGTTCGGCTCGGATGCGCCGTCGAGCAGTGAGAAGCCGATGACGGCAAGAACGTGATCGACGGCCGGCATCTTCTTCAGGATGTCTTCGATCCGTTGAGTGACCTCGCTGGTGCGCGCGACCGACGCGCCGTCCGGGAGCTGCACCGACGTGAAGAAGGCGCCCTGGTCTTCCTCGGGGAGGAACCCCGTCGGCGTGATCAGCGACATGCCGAAGATCGCACCGGCGAAGACGGCCGCGAGCAGGAGCGAGAGGGTAGCCACGCGCAACAGTCGGCGCACGCCGCTGCTGTAGCGGTCGCGCAACCAGTCGATGCCATCAAGCACGCGCCCGATGATGCCGCGCCGGGGCCCGGTGTGGCGTAGGAACAGCGCGCACAGCGCCGGCGACAGTGTCAGCGCGTTCAATGCCGAGATGATCATCGCCGCGCTGATCGTCACCGCGAACTGACGAAACAGCGTGCCGGAAATGCCTGGAATGAACGCGATCGGCACGAACACGGAGAGCAGCACCAGCGTGATCGCAATGATTGGCGCGGTGATCTGCGTCATCGCCTTCTTGGCGGCCTCGGTCGGCGACAGATCCGGCTCTTCCTCCATCACGCGCTCGACGTTCTCGACGACGACGATCGCGTCGTCCACCACGATGCCGATGGCGAGCACCATTGCGAGCAGCGACACCGTGTTGGCGGAATAGCCGAGCACCAGCAGCACGGCGAAAGTGCCGATGAGGCTCACGGGAACGGCCACGGCCGGGATCACGGTGGCGCGGAGATTGCCGAGGAAGAGGTACACCACGATCACGACCAGGACGAAGGCCTCGGCAAGTGTCCGCAGGACCTCGGTGATCGTATCCCACACGAAGCTCGTGGAGTCGTATTGCACAAGATAGCTGAGTCCGGTCGGGAATCGCTTGGACAGGCGTTGCATCGTCGCCGCGACCGCCTTCGCGGTCGTCACGGCATTGGCGCCCGGTGCGAGATAGATCGCGATCGGCACGGCAGCGCGTCCATCGATCCGCGCTTCGCTGTCGAGAGTTTGCGCGCCCATCTCGACCCGCGCAACGTCCTTCACCACTAGCGAGGAGCCGTCCGGATTGGCGCGCAGCACGATGTTGGCGAATTGATCGGTGGTGGCGAGCCGGCCGAGGGTCTGCACATTGAGTTGGAATTGCTGGTCATCGCTGATCGGCCGCGCGCCGATGCGGCCGACCGGCGCCTGGACGCTTTGTGCACGGATCGCGGCAATGACGTCCGACGGAGTCAGATTGAGGCTGGTCAGCCGCTGCGTATCGAACCAGATCCGCATCGAGTAGTTCATCTTGGCGAACAGATTGGTCTGACCGACCCCCGGCGTGCTGGCGAGGGCATCGAGCACGTTGATGATGGCATAGTTGGTGATGAAGAGCGGATCCTGCTGTCCGTCGGCACTGTATAGCACCAGGAATTGCAGGATCGCCGAGGACCGCTTGCGGACCGTCACGCCCTGCTGCTGGACTTCCGTCGGCAGTTGCGACAGCGCGCTCTGGACGCGGTTGTTGACGTTGACCGTATTGATGTCGGGGTTGGTGTCGAGCGCGAAGGAAACGGTGAGCGTATAGGTGCCGTCATTGGCACTGGTCGATTTCATGTAGAGGGCGCGGTCCACGCCGATGACCTGCGCCTCCAGTGGCTGGGCGACGCTGCCTTCGACCACCTCCGCGGACGCGCCGGGGAAGGTAGCGGAGACCGAGACCTGCGGCGGCACGATGTCCGGAAATTGCGCCACCGGGATCTGCATCAGCGCGAGCGCACCGGCGATGGTGATGATGAATGCGATCACCATCGCCAGTCGCGGACGATCGATGAAGACCGCGGATATCATGGCTTTTTGCCCACCGCTTTGCCGGACGTGTCGGCGTCGCCGCCCGTAGCGGCGTTCATGCTCGACAGGATCAGCGGGCTTGCCGGACCGGGCGCGACGACCTGGCCGGGACGGGCCCGCTGCAGGCCCTCGGCAATGACCTTGTCGCCGGCGGTGAGCCCGCTGATCACGGCGGCAATGATCGGCGTCGATTGTCCGAGCTTGATGCGGTGCTGCTCGGCCTTGTTGTCGGGACCGACGGTGAGAACATAGTCACCCTGCTGGTCCGAGAGCACGGCGGAGCGGGGAATCGCCAGCACCTCGACCGGCTGGACGCCTTCGAGCACAACGGTGACGAATTCGCCGTCGGTCAGTTCGTGGACGGTCACGCCCGCGGCCGAAGGTGCCCGCAGGATCGGGTTGGCGATCTCGCCGCGCACGGTAACCGTGTCGGTGTTCTGCGCGATGGTGTTGTCGACGAAATTCAGCTTGCCAGCCTGGCCGTACATGCGGCCGTCGGGCAACCGGAGCCTGATCACCACGGCTTCCAGGCCGCCTTTCGGGCCATAGCGCTCGCGCAATTCCAGGCCCTGGCGCAGCGGCACGGGGAAGGTGACGTACATCGGATCCTGGCTGACAATGGTGGTCAACACGCCTGAACTCGGACTGACGACATTGCCTTCGGTGACCGACGTGCGTCCGATCTTGCCTTCGATCGCCGCGCTGACCACAGTGTAGTCGAGATTGATCCGGGAAGCCTCGACCTGTGCCTGCGCGGCCTGAACCTGCGCTTCCAGGCTGCGCTGGTTCGCGATCGCCGCGTCATAGGTCGATTGTTGTCCGGCCGGTCCTCCGAGCAGCGTGCGTGCGCGTTCGGTGGTCAATTTGGCATTCTCGAGCGTCGCCTGGAGCTGCGCTACCTGTGCCTGCTTTGCCTCGAGGTCGGCTTCGAAGGGGCCGCGTTCGAGATGATAGAGCTGATCTCCGGTCTTGATTTCCGCACCTTCGACGAACAGGCGCTTTTCCAGAAACGCGGTGACGCGTGCGACGACGTTGACGCGATTGATCGCCTCGATCCGCCCGATGAATTCGCTGGTCTCGGTGATCGGCCGCTTGGTCGCTTCCACGACGCCGACCGCAGGAGGACCGGCGGGAGCAGCCTGCGTCCAGGCTGTCTCGCCGGTGAAGATCGTCACAACGCTTGCCACCAAGATTCTGACCGAGGCTTGTGCAAGGTCCATCGTCCGCTCCTTGCCCAGGCCCTGGATCAGTGGCTCAGGCCGCGCTCACTCATGCGTTGTCCGGTTGCTGCGTGCAGGCTCGTCGTAGCCTTTGCGACGGCTGTAGAACATCAGCGCGATCAGGCCGCAGCCGGACACCAGGATCATGATCGCGGCGCCGGCCAGGATGATGTTGCCGTAGAGCGGCATGGGCGTCGCCTGCCATACCGACACGCAGTACCAGGTGGCTGCAATGAGAAGGACGGCCAGCACGGCCGCAAGGAGCCATTGGTTGTTGGTGCGCACGGTGTCCTCCATCGCTGGGTTACGGACGTGCGAGAAGGCGGTGCTACCTCCACCGCCATCCGCAATGACGACGGCCGCGATGCCACCAGCAAACCCAGCGGCGCCTGCGTCGCGGCGGCGGCGGTGGCGGTCGCCCCCAACCGGGAGATCCCCAGCCGGGAGCGGGCGATGGTCCCCACCCTTGAGTCGTGACGAGGTCGTCCGGCTTGCCGGCGAGGCCAAGATCGGGAGCGATCGGCATGGCTTCCGCGCTCTCGATCAAGCGAACGCCGATGGCGCCGATCGCTGCGGCGGCAACGGCATTCTGGGCAAAGCCGAGGAAAGCACGGCGGGTGGGAGCGTTCATCATCTTCTCCTCTTCTTGTCACGCAGTTCGCCGCACGGATTGCAGCGCGTAGAGCAGCCACGCCAGGCCGTGCGAGATCAGGTCGACGCCCAGCAGGAATCCAAGGGCCCAGATGCTGATGTCGGGGAATCCGAGCAGGATCACGAGACCTGCGAGCGTTGCAAAGGCGCCGGAGATGAGCATCATCCATCCGTTCTGCCGCCAATGCGCGAAACTCAGCACGCAGCGAATGGCGCCCGAGGCGAACAGTATCGCGCCGAGGAAGTAGGTCAGGATGAGAGCACCCGACACAGGCTGGCTGAGCAGCAGGAAACCGAGCGCCAGATAGAGCACGCCAAGCACAACCTGCCACAGGAAGCCGCCCCATCCCCTGGTCCAGAAGGCGTGCATGATCTCGAACGCGCCGGCCGCGATCGCGATCACGCCGATCAGCTTGACGCTGATGAGGGTCGCGAACACGACGTCGCCGAGAGCAAAGAGACCGGCGGCGATCAGCACGATGCCAAGCAGCGCGCACACCCAGAATGGGGGCGGAACGAGACCTTCGATCTCGGTTCGGCCGTCATAGGCTGTCATGCCATTCTCCTCATCGGCAATGGCTCGATCGACACGCCTGAATGCTAGCTTGGAACCCGCAACGCCGATATCGGACGAAACCCTGAGCGTCGGAACGGGAATATTCCCATCTAGCTTGAACGGCGGCGCCGCTATCGCGCGCGACAGGCGCCGGCTATCGCTATCGCTGTCCCCTCGGCCCCAGCGTGAGATTGGTGACGCCGGCTGCGAGATTGAGCCCGATCGATCGCTCAATCGAGAGCGGCTGCAGCATGACGCTGCGTCGTGAGCCGCCGACCAGGACATTGGCGCCGAGGCCGGGTCCCAGTGCGAGATTGCCGCTCGCGCCGACGTAGTTGCCGCGCAGGGTGCCGGGGCCGATGCGCGAGTTCTTGGCGAGCACGGCCCAGGAGAGGGTGCCTGCGCTGGTCACGCCGATATCAAGGCCAACGCGCCGGATCCGCCCCTCATAGATGTATTGTCGGGCCGGGTTTCGCGCATGGAACACGCAACGCAGCGTCTGCGCCGATCCGAGCACCAGCCCGACGCGCGGGTTGCTGAAGCACAGGAGACGGCCGACCCTGAAGGTCTCCGCGCGCGCGGGCAGGGTGAGCGCGCATAGCAGCGCCGATACGCCGATCAGTGCAACGATCCGTGTCATTCGCATGTCAGGCCTCCATGTGCGTCTTGGTGTCGGCGGGCGCGCTCCTCGGCCGCCGGTCCTGGCGAAGCCAGAAGGTGAGGGCGAGGCCGATGAGGAGCACGGCGCCCAGCAGGAAGAAGAAGAAGGACTGCTTCAGCCAGGATATCGCCGGAACGGCCAAGCCCATTGCAAGGCCGAGGAAGGCAATCTGCAGCGACAGAAGACTGACGCCCGCCAGGAACGTTCCGAGCGCGAGCAATGTCAGCAAAACGAGACCTGTTGCCGGTGTCGGAAGCAATTGTTGCACGCCCGACACCAGGATGATGTTCATCGTGACCAGGACGGCGACCCAGTGCAGCGCCTGTGTCCAGATCAACCGCAACCGGGCTTCCTTGCCGTCGACCTCCGGCCATTTGGTGATGACACAGACCACACCGATGGCGAGTGCCAGGAACTCCCAATAGCCGACGAGGGGTTGGTGCGAGACATTGGTGTAGCCGACGCCGGCAATCGCCAGCACCAACGCCACGACATAGGGAAGCTGCCGCCACAGGAAATGGGCCATACCCGAATAAGCTTCGCCGCTCTCCGCCTGCTGTGTATCCATCTCGCGCTCAGTGTCGTTCATGGGTCACCCACGCGTGATTTGCCGTTGTTGAGTGCCAGTCCGGGACCATCGCCGAGGTAATCCTCGACATAGAATCTGACGATTGCGACCCGGCCGATCGCAACCAGCGGCATCGCCAGTGCAATGCCCATGACGCCGAACAGCGCGCCGAGCAGGACGATCGCAACCAGAGTCCAGGCCGGCGGGATTTCCACGGCCTGGCGCTGGATCAACGGGCCGATCACATAGCCTTCGATCGACTGGATGATCGTATAGACGACGACGGCCCAGATCAGCAGCGAACCGCCGAGCGGCATCGCGACGAGCGCGATCGGAATGGCGGCAACGATAGGCCCGAGATACGGGATGAAGTTCGACAACCCCGCCTGGAGTCCAAGCACGAACGGACCGGGCAGCCCGATGAGGTAAAGCGCTACCCAGACGCACAGCGTCATCAGGATGATGCGGATGAGCTGTCCGACGAACCAGAGTCGCATGACGTTGCCCATCTCGTCCATCACCTCGCGCGTTCGTGCGCGATAGGGCGGCTTCACCAGCATGACCAGGCTTTCGCGATGGCTGGTGGGATCGAACGCAAAGAGGATTCCGAGGAACAGGATCACCAGCGTGGCGGTCAGCACGCTCGAGGCGCCTCCCAGCACGAACTGGGCGTGGCTGAGGAGCCGGCCCTGATCGGAGAACAGCCATTGCGCGAAATCCCGGCCCCATTCCGGACCGAGCAGATCGACGCCGTACGACAACAGGTGCTGCTGGAGGATGTCGAGCTGGGCGTCCATCACCTTGAGCAATATCCGCGTCTGCTCCGGCAGCTTGCGCGCACCCCAAACGAGACCAAGTCCCGACAGGGCGGTGAGGAACAGAAGCACGAGCGTCAAGCGCCAGACCCGCCTAAGCGGGAGGGCAGGCGCGAGCGCCCGCGCGGCAGCATCCAGGAGCGCCGCAAACAGCACGCCCGCGAAGACGACGAGGAGGCTCGAAACGGATTGCCATGCCAGGAACAGTGTGACGCATGCGGCGAGCAGGGTGAGTCCGGTCGTGAGCAGGCTGCGCCGGCCACCGCCTCCGGCAGGGTCGGCTTCGTCGCGCCGCACCACCTCGCGCAGCCTGTCCTGTCCGATCCGGGTGTCGCTCATCGATCGACCAATTCGCGGGATCTCATCCCTTTTCTAGGTGCGAACCCGACGGCTGCCATAGTGCGGATGCGTGCCGCCGCGATGGCGCCAGTAGCGGTGTTTCGTCGGGTTCATGTTGGTATTGGGTGCGGTGGTGCTGGGCGCGGCCGCGCCTGGCTCTTTCGGCGCGGCTACGCCCTTGGTGTCGGACTGCGCAAGAGAGAGCGCCGAAGGTGCAATCGCTGCTGCCAGTCCAAGGATCAGAACGCCGCAGATGGCCCGGATGTTCATGCTCGCCTCCAGTTGACAACCAAACGAATGAGTTCAGATCGAGATAGCTCCGACGGTCAGTGCGTAGATGCCGGCGCATGCGGCGACCGCCAGCGCTGCGAATGTGACGGCTTCGAATGGTCTGAACGTCGTCTCCTTGCGCTCGCGCTTTGCGAGAAAGAACAGCACCGTTCCGGGTGCATACAGGATGGACGACAGCAGCAGAAATTTTGGCCCGCCCGCGTAGATCATGCCGGCCGCATAGAGCGTTGCGACCGCCGAGCGAACCCAGTCGACGGTGCGGGCGCGCTCGCCTGCATCGTAGGTCTCGCCGAGAGAGGCGAGCTTTAGCCCATACGCGGCAACGAAGAGATACGGGATCAGAGTCATCGCGCTGGTCATCTTGAGCGCGAGCGTGAAGGCATATTCCGCAAACCAGGTGATGAGCAGAAAGGCCTGGATCACGCAGTTGGTGAGCCAGAGCGCGCCGGCCGGGACCTGGTGCGCGTTCATGTGCGCCAGGAAGGAGGGCATGGTGCGGTTCATCGCGGCCGAATGCAGGACCTCGGCCGCCAGCAGCGACCATGACAGGTAGTTTCCGAGGATCGAGATCAGGAGCCCGATGCTGATGAAGATGCTGCCCCAGCGGCCGACCATCGCCTCCATCACGCCGGCCATCGACGGCGTTGGAAGCGCCGCCAGCGCCTCGCGCGGCATCACGCCGTAGGACAGCAGCGTGACCAGGACAAGAAGGCTCAGGACGATGAGGAAGCCCATGACGGTCGCAACTCCGACGTCGGAGCGATCCATGGCATAGCGGGAGTACACGCTTGCGCCCTCGATCCCGACGAAGACGAAGACGGTAAGCAGCATCGTGCCGCGGACCTGCGCAAAGACGTCGGGAAGGGATGGCTCGTCCGTTCCCCAGAAGCTTTGCGAGAGCCGTTCGGCGTCCACGGCGGAGATCGCTACGATGATGAACGCCAGGATCGGGATGATCTTGGCGTAGGTCGCGATCGTGTTGAGGGTGGTCGCTCCCTTGATGCCGCGCAGCACCAGGACGTGAACGCCCCACAGCAGCACGGATGCCGCCGCGATCGCCGTCGGCGTCGTGCCGTCGCCGAACACGGGGAAGAACTGTCCGAGCGTGGCCTTGATCAGGATGAGACAGGCGACGTCGGCAAGACAGCAGCCGATCCAATAACCGGCGGCACAGGCAAAGCCGATGTAATCCCCGAACCCGGCCCTCGCATAGGCGTAGATGCCGGCATCCAGCTCCGGCTTGCGGCGGGCGAGTGCCTGGAACACTAGCGCCAGCATCAGCATGCCGGTACCGGCAATGATCCAGGCGATGATGGCCCCAAGCACGCCCGTTGCCCGGCCGAAGGATGCGGGCAACGCGAAGATGCCCGAACCGACCATCGACCCGATCACGAGCGCGGTGAGCGCACTGCGTGACAGCGTCTGAGCGGCCTCGTTCGACGAAGGAGCCATGACAGCAATGGCCTCCCGATCGGAAATGAGCCTGATACGACAGATCGCGGGGAATCGCGGAATGTCGGCCGACCCTTGAGGCCTACGACCTTAGGGCGGCTTTCCCGCCCGCACATCAGGGATTCTCTGTAGAGGGCAATGGCCGTAAATCGGCATCGCCGGACGCTTGCGAAAGAGCCGTCCTCAGGCTTCCCTGACCTGCGCAGCCGAGGGTCGATCGGAACTCGACAGCGAACCGGGTGCCGGAGCCCGCGCCACAAATACGAAGCTGGACCGAAAGAACTCTCCAGTCTTGGCGAGCTCGGCGGCAATCCGCCGGGCATGCTCCAGTGCCGCATCCTGGTCGCCGTGCTCGCATCCAATCCTGTCCGGGAACAGGCCATATCTGTCGACAATGTGAAAGAAGTAGCGCATCCTGGCTGCATTAGGCCGCAGCGTGGACGGCTGCCAGTGACAAACCCGTAAGGCTCATCCGCCAAAGGGATGACGAGCGGTCTGGCAGATTGCGCTCTGGTAAGGTCGAGGCGATCGCCACGCCGTCCGACCAGGGGAAATTCACCCCGAATCCTCGGGTGATCAGCTGATGTCTGGAACCTGCACACCGGAATAGCCTGATCTCATCCCGCCGACGTGCGAGAGGAGGAGAGCGATGTCGAACTATGATCAGAACCTGGCGGACTCAGGCCAGGCAGGCCGCGCGATTGCGTTTGACGTCGGACTGCGCGACTACATGTTGCGGATCTACAATCACATGGCCGCGGGCGTCGGCGTGACGGCGGTCGCGGCGTGGCTGACCTACCAGCTGGTTGATCCCGCCTGGCTGCAAAGTCCGGTGATGTGGGTCTTCATTCTGGCGCCGCTCGCGCTGGTATTCTTCCTGGGATCGCGCATCAATACGCTGTCGGTCTCGACGGCGAGGACGCTGTTTTTTGTCTATGCCGCCCTCGTCGGCATTTCGCTCTCGATCCTGCTCCACATCTACACCAGCTCCTCGATCACCCGCGTGTTCTTCATCACGGCTGCGACCTTCGGCGCGCTCAGCCTGTACGGATATACGACGAGGCGCGACCTGTCCGGGGTCGGCACCTTCCTGTTCATGGGCCTGATCGGCATCATCATCGCAAGCCTGGTCAACCTCTTCCTGAGGTCGACCGGGCTCGACTGGCTGATCTCGATCGTCGGTGTCGGTGTCTTTGCAGGCCTCACCGCCTATGACACGCAGCGCATCAAGGCGATGTACGACAGCACGGACGATGAGACGTCGGCAGGCCGCAAGTCCGTTCTCGCCGCGCTGTCGCTCTATCTCAACTTCATCAACCTGTTCATGATGCTGCTGCGCCTTTTCGGCAATCGTCGCTAAAGCGGTGGAAGGCGGCGTCAAGCCGCCGGCCGCTCCGCTGCGCTGGCGAGTGCGTCACGCAGCATCTTTTCCTTGCTCTCGTCCAGTGACGTCTTCAGCACGACGCCGCCGGCGTCCTTGATCTCCTTGAGCACCTTGTCCGCCGTCATGTGCTTGATCAGGACGAACAGGGCAGCATTGCCGGTGTGGAGGTTGGCTGACAGCTCCTTCATGAAGGCATCGTCGATGCCGAAATCGGACAGTGCGCCGCCGAGGGCGCCGGACGCCGCGCCGACCGCGACACCGAGGATCGGGTTCAGGAACAAGACGCCGATCAACAGCCCCCAGAAGCTTCCGGTCATCGCTCCCACGGCCGTGGTGTTGACGAGCTGGTTGAGCTTGATGCCGCCGGTATCGGTTTTGACGGCGATCACGGCGTCGCCGATTGTGATGAGGTATTCCTTCTGCAATTTGAGGAGCCGCTGACGCACTTCCTCGGCTTTTGCCTCGGTCGGGTACACGATCGCGACGAGATCGGACATCGAAACCTCCTTACGCTTTGTCGGCTGGGCGGGATGTTGCCGATGGTGCGCTCCGGAGTGAAGGTAGTCCGCCGGCGCTGTGCGCGGCATCGGAGAAAACCCTTGGCTCAAAGGATGAATGTTCCGATGCGCGAAAAGGCTCGCGCAAGGCAACCGGCCGGGTCCCTGGCGAGTGGGGAAATCCTGATCCTCGACTAGGTGGCAAATTGGGTAAGTTCCTGGCCGACCGAGCGATCCGAACTTCGGTCTGCCGTTGCTTTACACGGTTGCAAGCATCAAAGCACTGAAGAGCACAGCGAGTGAAAGAAGGGAAATACTTGCCGTCGGCCATCGGCAAAGAAGATCGTTGCCCTGTTCGATGAGGTCGCCGAGCGCGATGCAGCCTTCCCGGAGCGAACAAACCGGGCGCATGAGGAGCCGGGCTGTGGGAGACGCGGGCGAATGAGCCCCCGGGCGGGCGAGGAATGCCAGTACGGTGCCTCCGAAAACGGGGACAATAGCTTTCGACAGCGGCGCAAAGTTCAATCCGCTTGGCGCCGTGTCATACGCAGCCGGAAGGTAACTTCCGAAGGGCACGAGGCCGAGCAGGAGCGAGCCGAAAGCCAGCACAAGCGGCGCCAAGTCCCGAATTCGTGGCACCGGGCTCGCAAGAGCGATGAGGTTCGGCGAAGGTGCGAACGCATGCGCCAGGACAAGCACAACGTAGGCGGCCGTGAAGATCCCGCCGGCCTGGAGCACAATTGCCCACCACCATTGTCCCTTTTCAGCCGCGGCTTGCAACAGCAGATCTTTGGCAACGGAAGCGCCGCTCGGCTGTACGCCCATCAGCGCAATTCCGCCGAACGCGAAAGCCAGGGTGCTGAGGGGAAGTGCTCGCGCAACACCACCTAACCCTGCGACGCGGTCATGACCAAGTGCTGCGTAAATCGATCCGCTGGCCATGAACATCGCCGCCTTTGCCATGGCGTGGGTGATGGTCTGTAGCATTCCTCCTGCCAGGGCATCGCCGGCCTCCAGCCTGTCCGACGCATCCAGTGCCAGCGGGAACATCAGGAAGAGATAGCCGATCTGGGCCAGGGTCGAATAGGCGATCAGGAGTTTCAGCCGCTCCTGCCGTAGAGCGACAAAGCTTCCGAGCACGATTGCCGCTGCTCCCAGTGCTCCGAGTAGCTGCGTAGCCGCAAAGCCGGGCAGTGCCGGCATCAACTGAAACCAAAGTCGCGCGATGATGAAGAAAGACCCTTTCACGACGAGGCCCGACAGGATCGCGCTGGCGGTTGCCGGAGCGCCCGCGTGGGCGGACGGCAGCCACAGATGCAAGGGAACGAGCGCAGTCTTGGCAAGAAGACCGGTCGTCATCAATGCAGCGGCGATGAGCGTGCCCGGCTGCGCGTTGGCGCGACGTGACAGCAGCACGACGTCGAGTGTGCCATAAAGACCATAGAGCAGGGCCGTGCCCGCCAGATAAAGCACCGACCCAAGCAGCGCGAAGAGCAGATATCGCAACGCCGCCTGGAGTGTCTCCGAACGGCCGTCGAGCGAGACCAAGGGCACTGCGGCGAATGTCAACAGTTCCAGGGCGACATAAAGTGTGAAGAGGTCTCCCCCCACGAAGATCGTGTTCAGCGCCCCCCATATTGCCAGCAGCAGAATCCAGAATGCGGCCGGTGCCCGCGCCGCAGCTGCAGGCCGAAAATCAGACGCGGCATAGATGGCGACCGCAGAAATCACGACCGCCGTCGCTGCAATCATCACAGCTGACAGTCCGTCCGCACGCAGCGCTACGCCAAGCGGTGGCGGCCAGGCGCCGAGCAGATAGACGAGGTGGCCATCGCTCTGCGGCAGCGCCAGCAGGATAGCCGCGGCGATCGCCAACCCGATCGGCAAGACCGCGAAGGCAACCAGCCGGACGTAGCGGTCGCCGAGAGCGAAGGCCAGCAGGACGCCCGCGACGGGCAGGACGATCGACAGCACGAGCAGGAAGCCGCCCGCGGTCGTCGCCAGTGCGGGGACAGGGGGCAGCATCAGCCACCGGCGGGATCGGCGCGCGAGCCCGCGCGCGGCGCGCCGCTTTGCAGCGTCGTTGAGCCAGCGGTCTGGTACAGCCGCAACAACAGGGCGATCGCGAGGGCTGTCGCGGAGAAAGCGACGACGATTCCGGTAATCACCAGGGCCTGAGGCACCGGATCGTTGCCAAAGCCCGCTGCAGCGCCCCGGCGTCCGATGATGCCGAACAGGAGGAATACGCCGCTGCCGAGCAGGTTGAACGCGATGATCTTGCGCAGCGGCTGCGTATTCGTGATCAGGCCGTAGAGCCCTAGTCCGACCGCGGTAGCCGCGCTCAATCCGAATACCGTCACGGCGCTCATCGCTGCACTCTCCGTTCCGGTGCGCCGGCGAGCAGCAGGGCGAGCGTGACCGCAATCGTCAGCAGCATCGCGATCTCGATGCTCAGAATCAGCGGCTTGGCGAAGGCGATCGGATAGGCAAGAAACGCCGAGCCGAAGCAGAGCCCGCCAAGACCGATGAGGAGGAACAGGCCGGGCCCGGCCACGAGGACAAGCCGCAACCGTCGGCTGCTCGCAGGCGGCGTGTCCGCCAATCCCGCCATGATGACCAGGAGCCACATCGATGCCAGAACCGCGCCGCCCTGAAACGCGCCGCCCGGATGATCGGCTCCGGTCCACAGGATGTAGATGCCGATGACGATACCGGCGGGCGGCAACAGCCGCGCGAGAAAGGCGAGAACGCCATTCGGATCGGCTTCGTGGCGGGGTCCCGGACGGCCACCCCAGGCCTGATCCGATGCAAGCGACCAGACACCGACGATGGCGAGCAGGAGCACGACCTTCTCGAGCATGGTGTCCATCCCGCGGAACGCCATCAGCACGTTGGTTACGGGGTTGGCGAGGCTTGTCGCCGAGGCATTCGCGGCGGCTGCCGGCGCGAGCGTTGGTGCGGGATCAGGCAAGAGCAGGATCAAGATCGCCAGTGCGGCAGCGACTGCCGCGGAGAGTACAGCCCCGCCGAGACGCACCATCCGGCTCGGTGTTTCCGTGGTCGTCGCCTCGGTGTCCCGTAGCCGGGCTGCGGCACCCAACAGCACGATTCCACCCAGGCCTCCGCTAATTGCGGCCTCCGTCAGGGCGACGTCAACGGCGTCCAGACGCACCCAGACCAGCGCAACCAATAGTCCGTAGGCGACAAAGCCGACCGTTGCCGAATAGGTCTCGCGTACGGCAATCGTCCAGACGGCGAGGCCTAGCACCACGGCGGCGAGCACGATCTCGAAGACTGTCGCGATGCTCATCTTGCCGATCCGCTTTGGCGCGCGCTACGCGCGATCAATTGGGAGACGGTTGCGCCTGCCAGCAGCGCCAGCAACCAGATGCTGATCAATTTCAACCCGTCACGCAGGCTTGCTGCCTGCGGGAGCAATCCGAGCACGACGAAGCCCAGGCCGAGATTGTCCGCCTTGGTGAGCGCATGCAGACGGGTCAAGGTGTCGGGAAAGCGAAGCAGGCCGACGGTGCCGGCCAGAAAGAAGAAGGCGCCCGCCGATACGCTCACGATTGTCACGATGTCGCCTGCGAGGCTCATGTGCTGTCCGTTGAATCGGCTTCGAGGCGCGCAAGCCCCTTCTTGACGAACGCGATGGATGCGAAGGTGGCTAGCAATGCCAGGATCAGCGCCACGTCGACGGCAGCCGGCACGCCAGTGACCGTGCCAAGCAGCAGCAGCGCAGCGATCCCTCCGGTCCCGATCAACTGCGCCGACATCATGCGATCGGCGTCGCTCGAACCGCGCAGGATCGACACCAGCCCGAGCGCCAGCATCGTCAGGATGAAGCCGACTGCCACTGTTAGAAAATCAGTCATTGTAGAGAGCTCGAACAAGCGCCGCCTCCTCTGCGGCAAGGTCGGCAAGCACGGGCTGTTCGACGTCGAGGCAATGATAGAGGATATCTCCGTTCCTCTGCCCGGATGGCACCGTTCCCGGCAGCAGGCTGGTGAGCGTCGTGAACACGTTACGTCGCATGCCGGGCGAAAGACTGGTTGGGTAAGCCACGAATCCCGGGCGGAGCGGCAGCCGGGGATCGAGCGCGCGTCGTGCAACGTCCAATCCGGCGACGACGGAGTGGTACAGGAAGAGCAGCGCCAGTCGGGCAATCGCATTGAGCGAACGCCGCGATGGGCTCGGCTTCAGCAGGTGCAGGCTCGTCCAGGTTGCGGCCGCCACGGCGGCTGCCGCGGCGGGAAGATCGGCAGGCCTGGCACCGGCCAGCACGAGCCAGAGACCGAGGAACAATGCGGCCCGCGAGATCGCACTCGACCACACGCCACCATTCGTGATGCCCGAGCGTGCATCTTGATCGCCTGAGGATCCCGTCATGTCGGCTTCCTCGATCGCCCGCGCATCACGTCACCGGGCTCGGCCCCTGTCTTGAACCGGCCATGCACGCTGCAACGACGGACGATTGCATCATGCGCTGTCGGTGGAACCGGGGAATATTGGGTGATTTCCTGATCGCGTCCCGGGAATCTCCTAGGGTCCGAACCCTGGCTAACCACGATTCCATCCGGCCACTCCGAGTAGAATTACCGATATTGACAGCCGGGCCTTTCAGCAAAAATGCCGACACCGGGAACCTGTAGCCCTCGGAACGGCTGATCGCCCCGGCAACCACTCGATTCCGGAACGCGAAGGGCCCAGCTTCATGTGCGGCAGCCGAGTGACGCCTCGTCAGGTCTTCCTGTTGACGGTTGCGGCAGCATCGTCGCTGCTGCTGGCGGGCTGCGGAAGGGAAGACGAAACGAAAAATGTGCCGCAGCCGCGCCCGGTTCGCACCGAGACGGTCGAAAAGCGCGAGGCCCGTTCGCTAGTGACCTTCACGGGGCGCATCGAGGCCGAGGACGAAGTGAGCGTCGCATTCCGCATCTCGGGGCGCCTGCTCGCGAACGACACCAAAATCGGTGATCGGGTCGAGGCGGGACAATTGCTGGCTCGACTGGAGCCTCAGAATGAGCTGAACGCGCTGCGTCAGGCAAAGGCTGGTCTTGCTGCGGCCCAGGGCCAGTTGACGCAGGCGCGCAACCACTATGAGCGCCAAGAGACCTTGCTGGCGCAGGGCTGGACCACGCGGGCGAACTTCGAGGCGGCGACGCAGGCCCAACAGACTGCCCAGGCGCAGGTCGATGCGGCCGAAGCCCAACTGAACTCCGCGAACGACCTCGTCAGTTTCACCGAGCTTCGCGCCGACGCGCCGGGCAAGATCACCGCGACAGGACCGTCGGCCGGCGAGGTTGTTCAGGCCGGGCAAATGATAGCGAGGATCGCGCGGCAGGATGGCCGTGACACGGTTTTCGACGTTCCCGCTCAACTGGTCAGGTCGGCACCGGCCGGCCTGGAGGTGATTGTGAGCTTGGCCGACGATCCGAGGGTCACGGCGCGGGGACGCATTCGCCAGATTGCCGCGCAAGCCGATCCCGTCACCCGGACGTTCGAGGTCAAAGTCGGCTTGACCGATCCTCCCGCGGCGATGCAGCTTGGCGCAACCGTGAACGGACGCGTCGAAACCAGCTCGGGACCGGTGATCGACATACCGGCATCGGCGCTGACCCGGCTGAACCAGCAGCCCGCTGTGTGGATCGTCGATCCCGCGACCAACGTGGTTTCGGCGCGCAACGTCGAAGTCCTGCGCTACGACCAGGCGCAGGTGATCATCTCGCAGGGCCTGGCCGCCGGCGACATCATCGTCACCGCGGGCGTTCAGGCGCTGCACCCGGGCCAAAAGGTACGCGTGCTCGGGTCGGAGCCATGACCGGTTTCAACCTCTCTGAATGGGCGCTCAAGCACCGCTCGCTGGTCGTCTATATCATGATAGTCGCGGTGATTGCCGGGTGCCTGGCGTATTTCCGGCTGGGCCGGAACGAAGATCCGTCCTTCATCATCAAGACCATGGTCGTCCAGGCCGCCTGGCCGGGAGCCTCGGCCGAGGAGACCATGAAACAGGTCACGGAGCGGCTCGAACGCCAGTTGCAGGAAACGCCGCATCTGGATTTCCTGCGCAGCTTCACCCGGGCAGGTCTCACCACGATCTTCGTCAACCTGAAGGGAAGCGCGAGCGCGAGGGAAGTCTCCGATACCTGGTACGAGGTGCGAAAGAGCGTCGGCGACATGCGCCACACCCTGCCGGCCGGCGTGATCGGTCCGGGCTTCAACGACGATTTCGGCGATACTTTCGGGATCATCTACGGTTTTACCAGCGACGGCTTCACGCAGCGCGAGTTGCGCGACCGTGTCGAGGACATCCGCTCCCGATTGCTGCAGGTCCCCGACGTGTCGAAGATCGAGCTGCTCGGTGTGCAGGACGAGGTGATCCTCGTCGAATTCTCCAAGCAGGAACTCGCCACCCTGGGTATCGATCGTGCGGCACTGCTCGCCGCACTGCAGGCGCAGAACATCGTGCGGCCCGCAGGCACGATTCAGACGGGCAAGGAGAGCATCTCGGTCCGGGTGACGGGCGGCTTCTCGTCGGAACAGGATATCGCGAACGTCAATTTCGTGGCCGGCGGCCGCACGATCCGCCTGAGCGACATTGCGCGGGTGCGGCGCGGCAACGTCGATCCTCCGCAACCGATGTTTCGAGTCAATGGTCAGCCGGCAATCGGGCTCGCGATCGCCATGCGTGACGGCGGCGACATTCTTGCGCTCGGCAGGAACATTAAGAAGGCGATGGCCGAGATCACGGCAAACCTTCCGATCGGAATCGAGCCGAGCCTGGTGGCCGATCAGGCGGTCGTGGTGGACGGGGCGATCGGCGAGTTCATGACGTCGCTCCTGCAGGCAATCGCCATCATCCTCGCCGTGAGCTTCATCAGCCTCGGCGTTCGTCCAGGCCTCATCATCGCGCTTGCCATCCCGTTGACGCTCGCGATCGTCTTTCCGATCATGAAGCTGATCAGCATTGATATGCAGCGGATATCGCTTGGCGCTCTCATCATCGCGCTCGCGTTGCTGGTCGACGATGCGATGACGACCACGGACGCCACACTCAACCGGCTCGCGAAAGGCGACAGCAAGATGGAGGCGGCGACGTTCGCGTATCGCAGCTACGCCTTTGCCATGCTCGCGGGCACGCTCGTGACGATCGCGGGCTTCATACCGGTCGGCTTTGCCGCGAGCTCGGCCGGCGAGTACACGTTCTCGCTGTTTGCCGTGGTTGCGATCGCGCTCCTGGTGTCGTGGTTCGTGGCGGTCATCTTCACGCCGTTGATCGGCGTCGTCATCCTCGTTCCACCGAAGCAGAGGAGTGCGGCGGCGCCCGGCAGGATATACGGCTTCTACCGGAGCTTTCTCTCGGTCGCCATGCGCGCCAAATGGCTGACGATCGCGATATCGCTTGCGCTGTTCGTTGCGTCCATTCTGGCGCTGCCATTGATCCCGCAGCAATTCTTTCCGTCGTCCGATCGGCCAGAATTGCTGGTGGATCTCAGCCTGACGCAGAATGCGTCGATCTACGCGAGCGAAACGGCGGCGAAACGCCTCGATGCGGCCTTGGCTGGAGATCCTGACGTCCATCATTGGAGCACCAATGTGGGACGCGGCGCGATCCGCTTCTATCTGCCGCTCAACGTCGAGCTGCCGAACAATTTCTTCACCCAGGCCGTGGTGGTGGCAAAGGATGTTGCGGCGCGCGAGCGCCTGCACGCGAAACTGGAGCGCTTCCTGGCGGAAGAGTTTCCAGGCGCGGTTTCGGCCGTGTCTCCTCTGGAGCTTGGTCCGCCGGTTGGCTGGCCGCTGCAATATCGGGTCAACGGTCCCGACGTGGAGAAGGTACGGGAGATCGCGCTGAAGGTCGGGCAGACCATCGCCTCCAACCCCAACGCGAAAAGTGTCAATTTCGACTGGATGGAGCCCGACCGCCAGGTTCGCATCCGCGTCGATCAGGATGAGGCGCGCTTGCTTGGATTGAGCTCGCAGGCGATCGCCAGCGTGTTGAACACCGTCATATCCGGTGCAACCGTGACCCAGGTCCGGGACGATATCTATCTGGTCGATGTCGTGGCACGAGCACTCGATGAAGAGCGGGTCTCGCTGTCGACCCTGCGTACGCTCCAGGTGCCGCTCCCGAGCGGGAAGACGGTGCCACTCAACCAGTTTGCGACATTCGAATACCAGCAGGAATATCCACTGATCTGGCGGCGCAATCGCGTTCCGACCCTGACGGTCCGTGCCGACATCACCGGCGGCGTACTCCCGGGCGCGGTCGTGGACTCACTGTCGCCCGCCATGGAGAAGCTGAGGACCACTCTTCTCCCTGGATACGATGTGGTCGTCGGCGGGACTGTGGAAGAGAGTCAGAAGTCGCAGGCGTCCGTCATCGCGGTCGTACCCATGATGCTGTTCGTCATGCTCACGGTTCTCATGGTTCAGTTGCAGAGCTTCCCGCGATTGCTGATGGTCTTGAGCGTAGCGCCGCTCGGGATGATCGGCGTGGTAGCCGCCTTGCTGCTCTCGGGCAGGCCGATGGGCTTTGTCACAATTCTCGGCGTGCTCGCTCTGCTCGGCATGATCAGCAAGAACGCCGTGATCCTCATCAGCCAGATCGACGCGGAGCGTTCGCAAGGCAAGGGTCCCTGGGAGGCGGCCGTGGATGCCAGCAGCTCGCGATTTCGGCCGATCATGCTGACGGCCGTATCGACCGTTCTCGGCATGATCCCCATTGCGCCGACCGTATTCTGGGGACCGATGGCCGTTGCCATCATGGGCGGGCTTCTGGTTGCGACCGTTCTGACACTCGTTTTCCTGCCGACATTGTACGTGACCTGGTTCGGTCAACAGCGACGAAGCTAGGATTGCGATCGCCTGAAGCCGGTGTCCAGCGAGGGGAATCCTGATCCGCGATTAGGTAATCACCCGATGTTCCCTGTGACATTGACGGCGCATAGTCGCAACCCGAAGGTGAAGGAAGACACTGCAGGCTGCGCGAGGCCTCCATGACCGCGACGTCATCGACCCAGAAGCTTTCACTCTTCGCGCTGACCGCGATGGTGGTCGGTTCGATGGTCGGCTCGGGCATCTTCTCGTTGCCGCGGACCTTCGGCATCGCAACCGGTCCATTCGGAGCCATCTTTGCCTGGTGCATCGCGGGTGGCGGCATGTACACACTGGCCCGTGTTTTCCAGTCGCTGGCCGAACGCAAGCCCGATCTCGACGCCGGCGTCTATGCCTATGCGAAAGCGGGATTTGGCGACTATCCCGGTTTCCTGTCCGCGCTCGGCTACTGGTCCGGGAGCTGCATCGGCAACGTATCCTACTGGGTCCTGATCAAGTCCACGCTGGGTGCGTTCTTTCCCGTGTTCGGCGATGGCAACACCGTCACCGCGATCATCGTCGCCTCCATCGGCATCTGGCTGTTCCACTTCATGATCTTGCGCGGCGTGCAGCAGGCGACCGCGATCAACACCATCGTCACCATCGCCAAGATCGTGCCGATCCTGGTCTTCATCGCGATCCTGATCTTCGCCTTCAAGGCGGACATGTTCCGCGCCAATTTCTGGGGCGGCGAGGGCACGCCGGACAAGAGCCTGTTCGAGCAGATCCGGGCGACCATGCTGGTCACGGTGTTCGTCTTTCTCGGCATCGAGGGCGCCAGCGTCTATTCGCGCTATGCCAGCGAGCGTGCCCATGTCGGAGCTGCGACGATCCTCGGCTTCGTGATCGTGACGAGCCTGATGGTGTTCGTCACCATGCTGCCCTATGCCGTGCTCCCGCGCGCCGAGATCGCGGACATGCGGCAGCCCTCGATGGCGACGGTGCTGGAGGCGGTGGTCGGGCACTGGGGCGCCGTCTTCGTCAGCATTGGACTTCTGATTTCGGTGTTGGGCGCCTATCTCGCGTGGTCGCTGATCTGCGCCGAAGTGCTCTCCGCCGCCGGCCGGACGAGAGACATGCCGGCGGTGTTCGGCACGGAGAACGCGAACAAGGTGCCGGCGGCCGCGCTGTGGTTGACGAACGTGGTCGTCCAGCTCTTCGTGATCAGCACCTATTGGTCGCGCGACGCATTCGCATTCATGCTCAATCTGACGAGCGTCATGAACCTCATTCCGTTTTTCCTGGTCGCCGCCTACGGGCTCTTGCTGGTCAGGCGGGGCGAGACCTATGAGAAGCGTCCGGACCAGCGCAGGCGCGACCTGATCTTCACCGGAATCGCCGTCGTCTACACGCTGTTTCTGATCTATGCGGCGGGGATGAAATACCTGCTGCTGGCCGCGATTCTCTATGCGCCCGGTACGGTCTTGTATTTCTGGGCTCGCCTGGAGCAGAGGGCAAAGGTCTTCAAGCCGGTCGAATGGATCATCTTCATCGTGGCCGTGATCGGCGCCGTGGTCGGGATTCACGGATTGGCGACCGGCTACATCACCATCTAGGCAAGACCACTTAAGCAAGACCACCTAAGCAAGACCATCTAAGCAAGGCAGTTCCCATGGCAAAGCAAGCTTCGGACTCCTCCACTGCTTTCGGCGTGCACTCTGAGGTCGGACAGTTGCGCAAGGTGATGGTCTGCTCGCCGGGCCGCGCCCATCAGCGTCTTACGCCCTCCAATTGCGACACGCTGCTGTTTGACGACGTGTTGTGGGTCGACAATGCCAAGCGCGATCATTTCGATTTCGTGCAGAAGATGCGCGATCGCGGCATCGAAGTGGTGGAGATGCACAATCTGCTTGCCGAGACCGTCGCGATCCCCGAGGCCAGGAAATGGATCCTCGACAACCAGGTCGTTCCCAACCAGGTCGGGCCAGATATCGTCGACGACCTGCGCGCCTATCTGGAGAGCCTCAAGCCGCGTGACCTGGCCGAAACCCTGATCGGCGGTGTTTCCACCTACGATTTTCCGGACGCCCATGGCGGCGAGACGCTGCGGCTCATTCGCGAGGCAGCCGGCATGACCGAGTATCTGCTGCCGCCGCTGCCCAATACGCTGTACACGCGGGATACGACCTGCTGGATCTATGGCGGCGTCACCCTCAATTCGCTCTATTGGCCGGCGCGGCATGAAGAGCCGATCCTCACCACGGCGATTTACAAGTTCCATCCGGACTTTGCGGGGAAGGTCAACGTCTGGTGGGGTGACCCGACCCAGGATCATGGCCTTGCCACGCTGGAAGGCGGCGACGTGATGCCGATCGGCAAGGGCAACGTCCTGATCGGCCTCAGCGAGCGCACCTCGCGGCAGGCGATCAGCCAGCTTGCTGCGGCCTTGTTCAAGAAGAAAGCGGCGGAGCGCGTGATCGTGGCCGCGATGCCAAAACTCCGTGCGGCGATGCATCTCGATACCGTCTTCACCTTCGCGGACCGTGATTGCGTGCTGATCTATCCCGACATCGTCGATACCATCAGGGCGTTCTCGTACCGGCCCGCAAACAACGCCACCGGCATCGAGCTGCGCAAGGACGACAAGCCGTTCGTGCAGGTCATTGCGGAAGCCTTGGGCCTGAAGAAGCTGCGCGTCGTCGAGACCGGCGGCAGCGCCTATATGCGCGAGCGCACGCAGTGGGACAGCGGCGCCAATCTGGTCTGCGCGTCTCCCGGCGTCGTGTTCGCTTACGATCGCAACACCTACGCCGACACCTTGCTGCGCAAGGAGGGTATCGAGGTGATCACCATCGTCGGCGCGGAGCTCGGCCGCGGCCGCGGCGGCGGTCATTGCATGACCTGTCCGATCACTCGGGACGCGGTGGATTATTAGGCGGATCGCGCGAAGTCCGGCCGCGACGCCTTGCTCGGCCGGGCGTTGTTGCAGCGCGGGGTTCCGTGCGTGCGGCAGTACGCCGGCCTTCCGTGAAAACCCGACTAGCCGTTTCAACTCGAGATTTAAAATTAAATCACCGACACGCCACAATCGTAGAACAGCATGAAAAGATTCGCAGTGTACGCAGAGGCCATCGAGGAGCGACATGCAGAAGGCCGCAATTCTCTTGTCGGCTTTGGGATTGGTCGGCGCTGGTGGCGCATGGGCGTCGGACCTCGACCTCACTGAATTCAAGGCGGCGAGCGCGCCCGTTCCGTATTACGCGGCTCCCTCGTGGAGTGTCGTCGGTTCGCTCTCCCCGACACTCACCGACAATGCCCTGTTCAGTCGCGACAACCGCAGATCCGACCTATACTATGAGCCCGACGTGAGCCTCAGGTTGGACGGCAACCTGACCAATGATCTGTCCTACCGGTTTTATGCCCGCACGCAGTACGATGCGTTCGCTACCGAGAAGGACGGCAATGCCGCCGTGGCCCGCCTGGGCGCGCGGCTGACCGAGAACTGGGACGGCTGGCGATTCTCCGCGATCTACGAGAACCGCTACGACTTCGATGGCGTGTACCGTGATTTGGCCTTCATCTCGCACGACGTGATGGGATCGGTGGCACGAGATTTCCGCGTCGACAACGTGACCCTGTCGCCGCTGTTGCTGTTGACCTATCGGTTCTCTGATCTCGCGGAGGCGCGCCGTTGGCGCTTCGATGCCGTGCTGGGCATCGAGATCATGCTCGCCCCGAAATGGTCGATCGTGAGCACGCCGTTGTTCGAAGCCTTCTGGTTCACCGACGGACTCAATACCGGCCGCCGGGATCAGATCTACTCGGCGGATGTCGGGCTGAAGTACAATTTCGCGAGCAACCTGTCGCTGACGACCACCGTGCTTTACGAGGTGCGGACGTCCAACGTTGCGGTGCGGCGTTACAGGGATCTCCGGATCGGTCCGCGACTGGATTTTGCTTTTTGAAAGGTCGGTCAGTTGATCACGAGACGCATGGTGCTGGGAACAGTCGTTGGACTCATGACGGCGTCGACTGCGGTTGCGGAACCGCGCGATTCGGTGGACCGGGGTCAGCGCCTGGATACCGATGCCCTCAGGGACGACGCCGCCACGAATCGCCTCGAGGTGCCGCATCATCCCCTCGTGATCGTGCCGCCCCAGCAGCTCGTACCGCCCGCAAAAGGGAAGAAGAAGTCCAGCGCCAGCAAACGCTAGTCCTGAGCGCTTGGGGAGTCGTGGCGGAGTTTTGTTCCGCCGGTGCGCCCGTGGAGCCTGATGGAAGGCGTTTTAGTCTCTGTTGCATTGATGTTGAGCGTCGGTTCGCAACCGATCTGGCACGGGCTGCATAGTCATACCGCTCCGGACTTCATCTCACATATTCGAGATTTCAATCCGCATCGAGTTCTACTTGGTAGTGCACCTGATCCCGGGGTGTATAATCGAGCAACGCCGAGGCGCGGGTCTTGATCCTGAGATGATCATCCGACGTTGCGTCGACGGGGCAGGGAGCGACTCTCGCGTTCGGGACCGTTGAAGACTCGGCAGTGAGTTTCGATGCCGGGAGTCACTCCAAGAGTGAGTGCGTACCATGAAGCTACATGGCTCCCCCACCTGCGAGTCGAAACGGTCCGGCGTCAGGGAGTGGCTGCCGATTGGTCCGGAAGAAGAACTGGCCGACGGTCATGCGAACGCCAGCCTGGTGTCGCTCCAGGAGTGCATCCAGCAGCGGATTGCGTCCGATCTTCACGATTCGACCTGTCAGCATTTGATCGCGGCGAGCCTCGGGCTGATGCGCCTGCGCACCTGCCTGAACGACCCGGCCGGTGCTGCGCGGTTATGTGACGAGATCGATGGTTCGATCGACGAAGCGCTGCGGGAGATCCGCGCATTTGCCTATCTGCTGCACCCGCAGAATCTCACCGTTGACGGTCTTAAAGCGACGATCGAGCGGTATTCGCGGGGGTTTGCCGCGCGGACATCCCTGCGCGTCACGACCAGGATTTCGTCGGATATCGATCGCTTGTCGCGTGACAAGCAGCATGCGCTGCTTCGGGTCATCCAGGAGGCCCTCACGAACGTCTTTCGTCATGCGAAGGCGACGGAAGTGAAAATCGCCGTCGCCTCGAGCGGCAACCATTTTCAACTGACGGTCAGCGACAACGGGCGGGGCTTTCCGGTTGACCGTGCGAGGTCCGGCACGAAGGCCGTGATGGGCGTTGGGATTCCGGCCATGCGGGCCAGATTGCAGCAGATCGGAGGCACGCTTCACATCCAATCCGACTCGGCGGCGCGACATTCCGGCACCACATTGCTGGCGGTGTTGCCGCGCGATGTCGTCGGAAACAAACGTAGCAGGAAGGCCACAACAGTCGCGAGGGTCCACGTAGGCACATCGTGAAAGAAGAAAACTGATCACCGGTGGTGGCCGAAATCGTCTATCGCGCCTGGCGCCTGGGGCTGCCACCGTGTCAAAAAACTTGGAGTGGGCTGCCATGAAGCGGTTTTTGATCGCAGATGATCACGAGGCGGTGCGATCGGGTCTGCGCGCCGTGCTCGAACAGCGGGCGGATTGGGAGGTGGTCGCTGAAGCCAATGACGGCAGCAAGGCCGTTGCCGCTGCAATCGCCAACCAGCCCCACGTCGCCATCGTCGATTTTTCCATGCCGCGCATGACCGGAGTGGAAGTCGCACGGCGGATCAGGGAATACCCGCTTCAAACCGAGGTGCTGATCTTCACGGTGCACAATTCCAGCCTGCTCGCGCAGGAGGCGTTCCAGGCAGGTGCGCGCGCGTTCCTGCTGAAGTCCGACGCCAACAAGCTGCTGCTGGCGGCGGTCGAGGCGCTTCTGGCGCACAAGCCGTTCTGCACCAGGAGCTGTCAGGACGATCTGGATTGCGGGCTGACCCCCGGCTTGGACAGCAGGCAGGCGCTCACCCCGCGGGAGCAGCTCGTCGTGAAGCTGGTTGCGGAGGGCTACAGCAACAAGGGGATCAGCTCCATCCTGAACCTCAGCGTCAAGACGACGGAAGCGCACCGGGCGGCCGCGATGCGCAAGCTCGACGTGAATTCGACGGCCGGGCTGGTCCGCTACGCGGTGCGGGCCGGGCTGATCGAGGTATGAGGCCTTTGGGTACAATCGCCGAGGGATTTCAGGGTTTTGTGGGATAACCCGCTGGACCGCGGCCGGTATGATTGTTCGATCTTTCTGCCGGTCGCCTCCATCGATCGCTCGATGGGCCCCGCGGGCCGGCATACGGGAACGACGTCGTGAAGCGCATCGTGATTGCGGATGATCATGAAGTCGTGCGCTCCGGGCTGCGGGCGATCGTCGAAACCCGCTCCAACTGGATCGTCAGCGGAGAGGCGACCAATGGCGAGCAGGCGGTCGCATTGGCGTTGGAGACGCGGCCCGATATCGTGATCGTCGACTATTCGATGCCGCTCATGAACGGGCTGGAGGTCAGCCGTCGCCTGAAGGCGCTGCATGTGCGCACGGAAGTGCTGATCCTGACGATGCACGAGAATGAGGAACTGCTGACCGAAGCCATCCTGGCGGGAGTCCGCGGGTTCCTGTTCAAGTCGGATGCCAGGAACCACCTGATTTCCGCCATCGAGGCGCTGCTCGACGGCAGACCTTACTTCACCAGCCTGCTGCTGGAAAAGCTGCTCCACGACTACCAGCTGAACAAGCAGAACAAGTCGGCCATGCTGCTCACCTCGCGCGAGCAGAGCGTGGTTCAGCTCATTGCCGAAGGACATACCAACAGATCCATCAGCACCATCCTGAAGCTGAGCGTGAAGACGGTTGAGACGCATCGCGCATCGGCGATGCGCAAGCTCGGGATGTCGTCGACGGCTGAGCTGGTCCGCTATGCCATTCGCAAGAGACTGGTGGCGCCGTGAAGGAAACCCGCGGAGAGGCCGCATCTCGGTGATGGCGCCTCATAGCGCGATCAGCAGCCTCGACAGATCGCCAGCTTGCTGTCGAGGTCGCTCTCTTCGCGTGTGGGCCCAAGGTCGCGCGCGAGAGACGGGTCCTCGCTCCGTGTTACCTGCCGCTCGGCGGGCAGAGGTGCATAATCCAAAAGGTGCGAGTTGGACGTCAGGGTCGGCGGGACCGCCGGGTTGGCTGGTGCCGCCAATCCTCCGCCGTGCGCGCTGCCTTTTGCATACGCTGCGGCCGCCGCAACCAGAACGAGGATCACCGCTGCGACATGCACCGTGGCTTTCTGCATGCTAGCCTCCGTTCAACTTGCCCGGCCCCAACTACGGCGCAGCGCAAATTATCTGGGCTGATAGTTCACGCGGGTAGACAAATCGGCGTGAATTGCAGCCGTCGTCGATGAATTTTCGTTAAGCGTTGCGCGGCTGAACCAGGTCCTGCCGATGCGTACGTCTCCGCTTCAAAGGCGGCGAGGAGGGCGGTGGACGGCAGGAATCGGCGGGACGGCTGATTATTCCGCGTAGGAATGACCTGTTGAGCAATCGTCGTTTGACGGCCTTGAAAAGGCAGGAATACTTCGGCAAGTTCATGCAAATCTCGCATGATGTCCTGGTGGCGCCTCCTTGGGCGGGCAGCAACGAGTTTTCGATGGCTGCGCGGCATGTCCGAGCTGTGGCCTGATGAGAATTAGCCATTGACCAGCAGCCACTTCAGTTCGATCAAGAGCCGTCCTGCGCAGCCAAACGGTCGCGCCGTCCAAATCAACGCCGACTTCGGAAAGCCTGTCATGTCCGTCAAATCCGCTCCTCAGACACAAGCTCACACCGCCGATCTTGCCGCTGAGGTCGACAGGCTCCTCGCCGACCTCGGCGTGAGCCGCGCGAGCTACGCGGAAGGCACGCTGGCCGTGCAGACGCCGATCACCGGCAAGATCGTCGGGAAGGTCAGGGAAGTCAGCGCGGCCGATGCCGCCGCGCTGATTGCGAAGGCGCACGCGGCGTTCCAGGTCTGGCGGCTCGTGCCGGCACCGAAGCGCGGTGAGCTGGTCCGGCTGTTCGGCGAAGAGCTGCGCGCCAACAAGCAGGCATTGGGCTGGCTGGTCTCGATCGAGGTCGGCAAGATCGTGTCCGAGGGCCTCGGCGAAGTCCAGGAGATGATCGACATCTGCGACTTCGCCGTCGGGCTGTCCCGCCAGCTCTACGGCCTGACCATCGCCACTGAGCGCGGCGAGCACCGGATGATGGAGAGCTGGCATCCGCTTGGCGTGACCGGCATCATCTCCGCGTTCAATTTCCCGGTGGCAGTCTGGGCATGGAACGCGGCGCTCGCCCTCGTCTGCGGCAACAGCATCGTGTGGAAGCCGTCCGAGAAAACCCCGCTGACTGCGCTGGCGACGCAGGCGCTGTTCGACCGCGCGCTGACGCGCTTTACGAAGGAAGGCGGAAGCGCGCCCGCAGGGCTAGCGGCGCTGCTGATCGGCGGCCGCGACCTCGGCGAAGTGCTTGTCGATCATGCGAAGGTCCCGCTGGTGTCGGCCACGGGCTCGACCGCGATGGGCCGCGCCGTGGGACCGCGGCTCGCCAAGCGTTTCGCGCGCGCAATTCTCGAGCTCGGCGGCAACAATGCGGCCGTCGTCGCGCCGACGGCCGATCTCGACCTGACGCTGCGCGGCGTTGCCTTTGCCGCGATGGGAACCGCCGGCCAGCGTTGCACGACGCTTCGCCGTCTCTTCGTCCATGAGAGCGTGTATGACAGCTTTGTTCCGCGGCTGAAGCGGGCCTACGCCTCTGTTGCCGTCGGCAGTCCCCTGGAAGCCGGCACGCTGGTTGGTCCGTTGATCGACGGCGCCGCCTATCGTGCAATGCAGGGCGCGCTCGAGGCCGCGAAGGGGGCAGGAGCCGTCATTCACGGCGGCGAGCGGATTGCCGTCGAGGGCGCCACGGACGCGCACTACGTTCGTCCCGCGCTGGTCGAGATCGCAGCACAGACTGGGCCCGTCGAGCAGGAGACCTTCGCGCCGATCCTCTATGTGATGAAATACAGCGATCTCGATGCCGTGCTCGAATTGCACAATGCCGTTCCGCAAGGGCTCTCCTCGTCGATCTTCACCAACGACCTGCGCGAGGCCGAGACGTTCCTGTCGGCGCGCGGCTCCGATTGCGGCATCGCCAACGTCAATATCGGTCCGTCCGGCGCCGAGATCGGCGGCGCGTTCGGCGGCGAGAAGGAGACCGGCGGCGGACGCGAGTCCGGGTCCGATGCGTGGAAGGCCTACATGCGCCGGGCCACGAACACCATCAATTATGGCCGGACGCTCCCGCTGGCCCAGGGCGTCAAGTTCGACGTGGTGTGAGACCTGATGCACGATGATCCCCGATCGCACGGTCTTTGGGCGCTGACGGCGCCGGCCGCGCCCGAGACCATGACGCTCCTGGGCGAGCTGGATGTCGATGTCGTCGTCATCGGCGGCGGATATACCGGCATGTCCTCTGCGCTTCATCTCGCCGAGGGAGGCGCGCGCGTCGCCGTGCTCGAAGCGTCCGAAATCGGGTTCGGCGGCTCGGGGCGCAATGTCGGTCTCGTCAATGCGGGCATGTGGGTCATGCCCGATGCTCTCACCGCGACGCTGGGGCAGACCTTTGGCGAGCGCCTGATCGACCTTCTCGGTCAAGGACCACAGCGAGTGTTCGATCTCATCGAGAGACACGGCATCGATTGCGAGCCGGAGCGCGCGGGCACGCTGCATTGCGCCGTCGGAAGCAAGGGCCTGGCCGAGATCGAGGCCCGCGCGGAGCAATGGCAGCGGCGCGGTGCACCGGTCGCGGTGCTCAACGCCGAGGAAACGCGCCGCAAAATCGGCGGCGGCGACTACGCCGGTGCGCTGCTGGACAAGCGCGCCGGCACCATTCAGCCGCTCGCCTATGTCCGCGGCCTGGCGCGTGTCGCGCTGGCGGCGGGCGCGATGATATTCACCCAAAGTCCGGTTCTTGCTGCGCACGAGGACGGCTCGCGCTGGAAGATCGACACCGGAGCGGGATCAGTCCGCGCGGATTGGGTGATCGTTGCCACCGATGCCTATGCGCAGGGACCGTGGTCGCAGGTTCGGCAGGAGCAGATTCATCTGCCTTATTTCAACTTTGCGACCGAGCCTTTGTCGGACAATCTGAAGGCGTCGATCCTGCCGGAGCGGCAGGGAGCCTGGGACACCAAGCAGGTGCTCTCCTCGTTCCGCTTCGATCGCGCGGGCCGATTGGTGTTCGGCAGCGTCGGTGCGCTCGAGGGAAGCGGCGCCGCGATCCACCGAGCGTGGGCCATTCGTTCGCTGCGAAAATTGTTTCCGCAGCTTGCCGACATCAGGTTCGAGGCGGGCTGGTTCGGCATGATCGGCATGACCTCGGACAATCTACCGCGCTTTCACAAGCTCGACCGCAACGTCATTGCCTTCAGCGGCTACAACGGCCGGGGCATCGCGCCGGGCACGGTGTTTGGCGGTGTGCTGGCATCCTACGTGCTCGGCCATGTCGCTGAAAGCGACCTTCCGCTGCCGGTCGCAGCTTGCGAGGAGCCGCGCTTCCGCCTCGCGCAGGAGGCTCTCTACCGCGCCGGATCCCAGCTCGTTCATCTGACCGAAGCGCGGCTGTGAATTCCATGCACCATAGATGAAATGAGGGAATCTTGCTGCGCTACTATACCGCCGCAGAGGTCGAGGCCGGCCTCGACTACGTCAGACTGATCGACGCGCTGGCCGAGTCCTTCCGACGAGGCGGCGAGGCGATGCCGGTTCGGCAGAGTTACGACGTCGGAACGCCCGACAAGCCCGGTCATCTCCTGACCATGCCGGCCTGGGAGAGAGGCAAGGCGCTCGGGGTGAAGCTCGTCACGGTATTCCCTGCGAACGCGTCCCTTGGCCTGGGCGCCGTGTCGTCGCTCTACACGCTGTTCGACGGCTCGACCGGCCAGCCGCGTGCCTTGATCGACGGCGAGGCGCTGACCAATCGGCGGACGGTGGCAGCGTCTGCGCTTGCATCGCGCTATCTCTCGCGCCCGAACAGCAGCACTTTGCTCGTGATCGGGACGGGTCGCATCGCAGCCTGTCTGCCGGCAGCGCATCGCGCCACGCGGTCGATCGCGCGCGTGCTCGTTTGGGGCCGTAACCCGGAGCGCGCGCAGGCTTTTGCAGGCGAGATCTCCCGGCAAGGGTTCGCCGCCGAGGGGGTTGCCGATCTGCCGGCGGCTTTGGCCGAGGCGGACATCGTCAGTTGCGCGACGACATCGGTCGAGCCCATCATCCTGGGCCGATACTTGAGGCCGGGCACACATCTCGATCTCGTCGGCGCGTTCACGCCCAACATGCGGGAGAGCGACGACGAGGCCATCTGCCGCAGCCGCGTTTTCGTCGATACCTACGGCGGCGCGCTCGCGGAGGCCGGCGATCTGCTCCAGCCGATCGCCGCCGGACGTTGGGACGCCGGCAGGATTTGTGGTGATCTGCATGAGCTGACCAGCGGCGCGCGGCCCGGCCGTCTGGAGGAGAGCGAGATCACGTTGTTCAAGTCGGTCGGGGCGGCGTCCGAGGATCTCGCGGCCGCATCGCTCCTCGTCGGCGGATGGGATTCCGGGATTGGCGGCTGACCGGGTCAGCGATCGGCGGTCAATTGCTGGCGATAGCGTTCGGCGTCCCAGTTCAGCAATGCATGCTCGTTCTCGGCTGAGAGATAGCGGACCTCTGCCGTAAGGGGCACGCGGCAGGTCACCAGTCCGAGACAGGTCAGCATGGCTTCGGCACCATCGCTCGCATCCTTGCGAATGACGCAGCCGAGCCCGGGAACGAGGAGCGCGACCGGAGGCGGCAACCGGTCCGACCGGGGTCGCGACGTCAGGACGCGCAGATCCTCGCCATGGTCCAGCACGGGCAGGCCGGGACCGAGGAAGACGACATGGTCCGGATACAGCGAGCCGCTGGTCGCAATGGCACGGCTGTAGCGGTCGATCGCGATGCTGTGGCACAGCGGATCTTTTGGTGAACGATAGTCCGTGCCGGCGCAGATTGAGCGGAGTGCCTCGTCATCGGCAGGTATGGCGTTGCGCGGGGTAAGCGCGAGCCGCCTCTCCACTTCGTGCACCAGCGCCTCTGCTGCCACACAGCTGTCAGCGCCGACCACCAGCCCATGATTGCCGAGGATCAGGACATCCACGGCGTCCTCCGCCAGAACATCATTCACGGCCTTTGCCAGCGGCAGTCCCGGATGATGATAGTCGAGCCAGCGCCAGGCCAATCCGTCCAGGCGCCCGGCAAGCTCCTCGCGCGCGTCGGACCGCACTGCCCAGGCGATCGTGTTCACGGAATGGACGTGCAACACGACAGGATGCGGCATGAGCGCGTGGAGCGAGGTCTCGATCGAGGCGCGCAATGGCGTGTTGGCGTCGGGAGCGAGAGGCACCTTTTCGTCGCCTTGCATGAGCGCGGCGCGCGCTGCGCCAAGCGAGACCGGCACGAAGATGTCCTTGGCTTCCGCATCCGCAAGCCAGGTGCCGGACGCCTTCACCCAGAGCACGTCGCCATCCTTGATCGAGGAGTTGCCGCCGGCGCCCTGCACCAGCAGGATGTCGCGGCCGACGCGCGCCGACATGTGGCGGAGATCGTCGAGTTGTGCAGGCTCCCGCATCGCAGGCCTCACCAGGTCAAGTGATTCATCAGCCAATTCGGTGTCATCTCCGGCGACCCCGCCAGCATGCGGATCGCCGCCGGCAGATCGGGCGCGCCGGCGAGCGCGTCCCGGTGCACGCCCGCGCCGAGGAGCAGGGTCAGCATTCCCTTGGCCCGCGCGCCGGCGACATCGTGATCGATGGAATCGCCGATCATCAGGACCCGCTTCGGATCGGGATGGCCGAGTTGCTCCAGCGCTGCCTCGAAGATCGGCGCGTGCGGCTTGCCGACGAATGCCACGGCGCCGCCAAGCTTCTCGTAGAACCGCGCCAAGGCGCCCGGCGCCGGGATCAATCCGTTCGCGCTGAACATGGTCATATCAGGATTGGCGCACAGCATCGGGCATCGGCGCGCTGCCGCCGCGCCGAAGCGCGCGCGCCATTGCTCGGGTTCGGCGACGTCATCATCGAGGCCGGCCAGCAGAATGAAATCGGCCTTCTCGATTTCGGTCACGATCGAAAGGTCGAGACCATCGACAACAGAATGATCGCCGCCGCGCGTGATGAGAAGACATGATCGGCCGAGATCGGCGAACGGGGCGCGCGCGCGTTGAAGCAATCCCGCCCAGGTCACTTCGCCGGAGGTCAGGATGCCGTCATAGGCCGTCGGCGGCAGGCCTAGCCGGGTCAGCCGCTCTTCGTTGCTGCGCGCGCGCTTGCCGGAGTTCGACAGCACGAGCACGCGCTTGCCCGCCGCCTTGAGTCTTGCCACGCAGTCCCGTGCGGCCGGAAAGACGGTGCCGCCTTCATGAAGCGTGCCCCATTGGTCGAGCAGCACGTGATCGAACCGGTCGGCGATCGCGCTCAACGCATCGATTTCGATGGTGCCGGCTCTCATGACGGGCTGCCCTGCAAGGCCAGCAGCGCTGCGCCATAGCTTGCCTCGGTTTGCTCGGCCGTCGTGACGGCAACACCGAGCGCGCGGCGCCTGATCTCGGTCCATGCCGCGTTTTTCGCACCGCCGCCGATGCTGACGACGCGGCGCAGTCGCGGTGCTCCGAGAGCGGCGAGACGCTCATAGGCGAGGGCCTCGACCGACGCGATGCCTTCGAGCAGGGCCTGGAAGAAGCGATGATCTTCCGCCGGGCGCGGCGCGATGCGTGCGGCCAGCGTCGGATCGGCGATCGGAAAGCGCTCGCCGGGTTTTGGCAAAGGATAGTAGTCGAGCCCGGTTGGTTCCTCCGGCCGCAGTTGCGGTGTCAGCCGTTCCATGTCTGCCGCCGAAAAATGCGCGAGCAGCGCGCCGCCGCCGGAATTGGAGGCGCCGCCGGCGAGCCAGCGCTCGCCAAGGCGGTGCGAATAGACGCCCTGGTTGGCAGCGAAGATCGGCTGCGTTGCGAGCAGCTTGACGACCAGCGTCGTTCCGAGCGAGGTCACGGCATCGCCGGGGCTATCGGCGCGCGTCGCAACGAAAGCGGCGACGCCGTCGGTGGTGCCGGCCGTGATGCGCGCCGTTTTCGACAGGCCGAGCTCTGAGGCAATCCCCGGATCGATCTCGGCAAACGGCGTCCCCGGCACCAACACGCGCGGCAGGAGCGTGTGGGGCACGCCGAGCTGATCGAGCCAGGCCGGCCAGTTGCGCGTGACGGGATCGTAGCCGAGCTTGAGGACGTTGTTCTCGTCGCTGACGCCTTGAGTTCCCGCCAGCCGGCCGGCGATCCAATCGGCCTGATGCACGGCAAAGCGCGCGCCTATCGCTTCGCTGTGGCCCAGCAAATGAAGCAGTTTCGCCAATGCGCTGCTGGCGCCGTGAGCGCCGCTTTCCTTCGGCGCGATCGTTGCAATGCGCTGCGCTTCCTTTGTCGCGCGGGCATCATTGTACATCAGCCCCGGCGTGCAGGGCCGGCCGGCCGCGTCGATCAGGAGCAGCGTGCCGGACGTGCCGTCAACGCAAACGCGCTCGACGGCTTCGAGATCGATGCTGCGTCCGAGCTTGCTGATCGCAACAACGCTCGCGTGCCACCACACTTCCGGATCCTGATCGATCGCATCACCGTCCTGCCGCGGCGGGGGCAGGGTGGCAGACGCCATGCCCTGGATGTCGCCGCGCGCATCGACGGCGCAGGCGCGGACGCCGCTGGTTCCGACGTCGATGCCGAGGAACACACCGGTCATGCGCTCTCACCTCCCTTTCACACTGTGACCGTTGCGGCTGCGATCACAATCGCGGCCCCCGATTGCACTGCAGCACGTTTTGGGGATTGACGTCCCGGCCGGCCTCTGCAATTTTTTGCAAGAGATGAAGAAATTTGCAAGCGGGCTTTTTCGCCGTGGTGATGCAACCCGACAGGCTGGCGACGATTGACGGCGAAGCCTCGCTCGCGACACGCGCGGCCTGGCTCTATTTCGCCGCCGGGCTGACGCAGTCGGAGGTTGCCGACCGCCTCAATATCCAGAGCACCAAGGCGCACCGGCTGATCGCGCGCGCCAGCCGCGAGGGCATGATCCGGGTCTTCGTGGAAGGGCCGGTGGCCGAATGCGTCGCGCTGGAGAACACGCTGGTCGAGCGTTACGGGCTCTCCTTCTGCCGGGTCGCGCCCGACCTCGGCGAGGGCGACCTGCCGCTGAAGGCGCTGGCGCTGGAGGGTGCCAGCTACCTGCGGCAGCTCCTCGAGCGCGGCGAGCACAAGATCATCGGCGTCGGCCATGGCCGCACGCTCGCCGCGATGGTGGAACAATTGCCGCAGACGCCGGCTCGCGGCGTGCAATTCGTGTCGCTGCTCGGTGGACTGACGCGGAAATTTGCCGCCAATCCGTTCGACGTCATCCATCGGCTCGCCGAGCGCACCGGCGCGGAGGCCTATCTTCTGCCGGTTCCGGTGTTCGCCAATTCCGTCGCCGACCGTGCGGTGCTGATGCAGCAGTACGGCATCGCCGACGTGTTCGCGCTCGCCCGCAAGGCCTCGCTGCTGTTCGTCGGCGTCGGCCAGATCCACGCCGAGGGCTTTCTGGTCTCGAGCGGCATGATCAAGCCGGACGAGGTCGTGGAACTGAAGCGCAATGGCGCTTGCGCCGATCTGCTTGGCCACTTCTTCAATGCCGATGGCGCGATGCTCGACATCGACCTCTCGGCGCGCGCCACCTCGATGGAGGCGGCCGATTTGAGGAAACACCGCATCGTCGCGATCGGCGGCGGACGGGCAAAAGTCACGGCGCTGCGCGCGGTGTTGCGCAGCAGCCTCCTGCACGGCCTCATCATCGATGAGGTGACAGCGCAGGCACTCGCTACCGACAAGCCGGAGGCAACATCCGGCAAAACCAAGAACAAGGGTCGGAAGGGAACGTAAACGCGCACCATGGGAGGTTACTATGCACGACCGCGAGAAGAATCTGTTCGATTCCTACGCCGGCAAACGTATTAGCCGGCGTGATCTACTGGATGGAGCCGCCAAGCTCGGCATCGCCGGCGCAGCGGCCAATGCAGGCTTCGCCTCCGCGATGTCGCGGGCGATGGCCGCGGACTTCAACTGGAAGGCCTACAGCGGCAAGTCCGTCAAACTGCTGCTGAACAAGCATCCCTACGTCGATGCCATGATCGGCGACCTCGAAGCGTTCAAGGCGCTGACGGGCATGAACGTTACGTACGACATCTTCCCGGAGGACGTCTATTTCGACAAGGTGACGGCGGCGCTGTCGTCGAAGTCGGATCAGTACGACGCCTTCATGACCGGCGCGTACATGACCTGGACCTACGGTCCGGCCGGCTGGATCGAGGACCTCAACACCTACATCAAGGATCCCGCCAAGACCAACCCGGCCTTCGCCTGGGACGACGTGCTGCCGGGCCTGCGGTCCTCGACCGCATGGGACGGCGTCGCGGGCTCCGAGCTCGGTTCGGGCAAGGCCAAGCAGTGGTGCATCCCCTGGGGCTACGAGCTCAATAACATCGCCTACAATCGCAACATCTTCGACAAGGTCGGGGTCAAGCCGCCGCAGAACCTCGACGAAATGCTCGAGGTCGCGGCGAAGATCACCAAGGACGCAGGCGGGCCATACGGCGTCGGCGTTCGTGGTTCGCGCTCCTGGGCGACGATCCATCCCGGATTCCTCTCGGCCTATTCGAACTTCGGCCAGAAGGACTTTGTGATGGAAGGCGGCAAGCTGAAGGCCGCGATGAACACCAAGGCTTCGAAGGACTTCCACGAGAAATGGGTCAAGATGATCCAGGGCTCGGGTCCGAAGAACTGGTCGACCTACACCTGGTACCAGGTCGGCACCGACCTCGGCGCCGGCGCATCCGGCATGATCTTCGATGCCGATATTCTCGGCTACTTCATGAACGGCGGCGATAACAAGGAGAAGGGCCATCTCGGCTACGCGCCCTTCGCCGCGAACCCGGCGGCCAAGGCGCCGACGCCAAACGTCTGGATCTGGTCGCTCGCAATGTCGAGCTTCTCCAAGCAGAAGGATGCGGCCTGGGTGTTCATGCAATGGGCGGCCTCGACCGAGCACGGCCTGTTCGGTGCCCGCAAGATGGACTTTGTCAACCCGGTGCGTGCCTCGGTCTGGAAGGACTCGGAGTTCCGCGACCGCATCGCGAAATCCTATCCCGGCTATCTGGAACAGCATGACGTCTCCGCCCCGGGCGCCAAGATCTACTTCACGGCGCAGCCGCTGTTCTTCGACCTGACCACCGAATGGGCGGCCTCGCTCCAGAAGATGGTCGCCAAGGAGATCAGCGTCGACGAAGGCCTCGACAAGCTCGCCGACAGCATCAACCGTCAGCTGAAACAGGCAGGTCTTGGTTAAGCTTGCCTCGGTTGATGCCTTTCGTGGTGCCTCAATTCCTCCGCGCCACGACAACCCGCCGGTTCGGAACGCCTACCCGATCCGGGCCGGCGGTGTTGCAGAGAGTATGTGATCCCGTATCATCATGAGCATGGTTCAACTCCTTCAGACCAACGCGCTTCCGCGCCGCACCACGAGGCTGCGCGGGCGCATGCTGCCTTACCTGCTGAGCCTGCCGGCTCTGCTGGTCTGCATCGCCATCCTCGTGCCGTTCGTGACGGCCGCGGTCTATTCGCTCCAGCGCTATCGGCTGAACCTGCCGTATCTGCGCGGCTTCATCGGTGTCGACAACTACATCGACTTCCTCTCCGACCCCGCATTCTGGAATACGCTGCGCATCTCGCTCGTCTACACCGCCTTGACTGTGGTGCTCGAGCTTCTGCTTGGCCTCGGCATCGCGCTGCTCCTGCGGCGGCCGACGCGCTTCCACAATGCGGTGTCGATCGTGCTCCTGCTGCCGCTGATGACGGCGCCCGCAATCGCCGCGCTGATGTGGAAGCTGATGACCAATCCGAGCTTCGGCATCCTGTCCTATCTGGTCAGCCTGTTCGGCGTGCACGATTTCAAATGGGCGTCGGACCCGTCGAGCGCGCTGTTCACGGTCGTGCTGGTCGACATCTGGGTCTACACGCCCTTCATCATGATCCTGCTGCTCGCCGGCCTGCGCTCGCTGCCGCGCCAGCCGTTCGAGGCCGCGGCGCTCGACGGCGTTCCGGCAAGCTTCGTGTTCTTCCGCATCACGCTGCCGATGCTCGCGCCCTACATCATCACGGCCTCGCTGTTCCGCCTGCTTGATTCGATCCAGCAGTTCGACATCATCTATGCGATGACGCAGGGCGGGCCCGGCGACCGGCTGATGGTGTTCCAGGTCCAGGCCTATCTCGAATTCTTCCAGTACACGAACGTCGGCCGTTCGGCGGCGCTGCTGATGATCCTGTGGCTGATCACCAACATCCTGTCGAACATCTTCATCAAGAACTGGCTGCGGCTGCGCGCACGCGCCCACGGTCACGCGTAAGGGCGGAGGCGGCGATGGATCATTCCAGTCTCGCAGGTCGCATCTTCCGGGGCATGGCGCTGGCGCTGGTGCTAATCTTCTTCATGTTCCCGATCGTCTGGATCCTCATGATGTCGTTCCAGACGAATGAACAGATCCTTCGGATTCCGCCGCACATCCTGTTCGAGCCGACGCTTTCCAACTATCAGGCCTTGATCTCTGGCCAGCTCCGAACCACGGCCGGAAATCTCGAGATTCCGTTCATGCGCAACCTCATGAACAGCTTCGTGCTGTCGAGTGCGGCGGTGCTGCTGGCCCTGCTGCTCGGCGTGCCCGCGGCCTACGCGTTCGCGCGGTTCAAGTTCCGGCTCGGCGAAAGCATCGCGTTCACGTTGCTGTCGTTCCGCTTTGCGCCGCCTCTGCTCGTGCTGCTGCCGTTGTCTCTGTACTACCAGCAGCTCGGGCTCAGCGACACGTATTTCGGCATCGTCTGGGTCTATCAGCTCATCGCGCTGCCGCTGATCCTGTGGATCGTGCGCGGCTATTTCGAGGACATCAGCCCGGACATCGAGCACGCCTATCGGCTCGCCGGCCATTCCTGGCGCGAGGCCTTCACCCGCATCGCGGTGCCGCTCGCCGGTCCCGGCATCGCGGCGGCGGGTCTGTTGTCCTTCATCTTCTGCTGGAACAATTTCGTCTTCGCGCTGATCCTGGCCTCCGCCGACAAGCAGCCGGTGACTGTGGGTGCGCTCGCCTTCGTCACGGCTTCCGGCATCCAGTACGGCCAGATCGCAGCCGCCATCGTGCTCTCGGTGACGCCGACGCTGCTGCTTGCGCTCTATGCGCAGCGCTATCTGGTCGAGGGGCTCTCGCTCGGTGCGGTGAAAGGCTGACACATGGCGCGTCTCGAACTCAATTCCGTCGGCAAGGCTTTCGGCGCGGTGCGTTGCGCCGACAACTTGTCGCTGGTGGTCGAGCCCGGCGAGATCGTTGCGGTGTTCGGGCCGTCAGGTAGCGGCAAGACCGTGCTGCTGCGCATGATCGCGGGCATGTTCGAGCCCGACGAGGGCGATATTCTGGTTGGCGGGCGATCGATCGTCGGCGCGCCGCCGGAGCAGCGCGGCATCGGCATGGCCTTCCAGAACTTCGCGCTGTTCCCGCATATGAGCGCGCAGGACAACATTGCGAGCGGCCTACGGGCGAAGGCCAAGGGCGGAGAGTTGGCCTCGCGGGTCACGTCGATCAGCCGGTTGTTGAAGATCGAGCATGTGCTCGGCCATATGCCGCGCGAATTGTCCAACGGGCAAAAGCAGCGCACGGCGCTGGCGCGTGCGCTGATCGGCAATCCAGAGGTGCTGCTGCTGGATGATCCCTTGCGCAACGTCGATGCAAAACTTCGCTATGAAATGCGGCTCGAGCTGCCGAGCCTGCTGCGCCGCAGCTCCGCTGCGGTGCTCTACGTCACCCAGGACTATCGCGAAGCGATGGCGATCGCCGACCGCATCGCGGTGCTGATCGAGGGCCGTCTCGTCCAGGTCGCACGCCCCGAAGAAATCTACGCCCGGCCGGCGTCCGTCGCGGTGGCGCGCCTGTTCGGCGATCCTAGCATCAATCTCGCCGAAGTCTCGCCCCACACCGAACAGGCGGGCCTGACGGCCGAAATTGCCGGGACAAAGGTCAGGCTCGATCCCGTGGATCAGCAGGCGGCCGACCTCAGTCAGTGCTGGCTCGGCGTTCGCCCCGATGATCTCGTCATTACCCGGTCAGCCAGCGAAGACGCCGTTCCCGCGCGCGTCGTCGCGGTCACACCGATGCACGAACGGGCCGTGCTGCTGCTGCGCTTTGCCGATGGCTCCGAATGGCTCGCGGCGCTGCCGCCGGATTCACCGATGGCGAGTGCTGACGACGGCGTCTTCGTCCGTTTCGCGCCGGAGGCGGCACTGTTGTTCGATCGTGCGACGGGACTCCGGGTTGGTCTGCCGCACCGGCGTCAGGCGGCGTGAGGAGAGCGGACCGATGGCCATGCTCGAAATCAAGAACGTCGACAAGGTCTACAGCAGCCGCGGCAAGCCGCCGGTTCATGCCGTGCGCGCGCTCGACATGGAAGTGAAGAAGGGCGAGATCGTTGCGCTGCTGGGATCGTCCGGCTGTGGCAAGACCTCGACCTTGCGGATGATCGCAGGCTTCGAGAGCGTGACCTCGGGCGCGATCGCGCTGTCGCAACGGCGGATCGACGAGCTGCCGCCGGCGAAGCGCAAAGTGGCAATGGCATTCGAGGGCTATTCGCTCTATCCGCCGCTGACGGTGCGCGAGAACATTGCCTTTGCGCTCAAGGCGCAGCAGCTCTCGCGCAGCGAGATTTCGCGCCGGGTCGAAGCGATCGCGCGGCTGGTCGAGATCGAAGATATTCTCGACAGCTTTCCGCGCGCCATCTCGGGCGGGCAGCAGCAGCGTGTGTCGCTGGCGCGTGCCTTGGTGCGGGACGCCGACCTCTATCTGCTCGACGAGCCCATGGGCCAGCTCGAGCCGCAACTGCGGGCGGTGCTGCGCGGGCGGATCAAGGGCTTGCTGGCCGAACGGGGCATGACGGCGATCTTCGTCACCCATGACCAGACCGAGGCGAGCGCGCTCGCCGATCGCATCGCGGTGATGGAGGACGGCGTCCTTCAGCAATTTGCGAGCGAAAAGGAACTGAAGAACCGTCCGGCCAATCTCTTCGTCGCCAGCTTCATCGGCGAGCCGCCGATGAATCTGCTGGAGACGGAGGTCGCACCCGCCGATGGCGGCTTCCGCCTGTCGGTCGGCTCCGATATCGCGTTCAACATCTCGGGTGAAACGCTCGATCAAGCAGCGCGGCAGGCGCTTGCGCAGACCAGGCGGGTCCGGGTCGGCATCCGCCCGCAGAAGGTCGCAGTCGGGACGGGAGAGGTCCGCGTGCGCGTCGTATCCAATCAATGGCTCGGCGACCAGTCGCATGTCGCCGGCGAATGCGCCGGCCATCTCCTGATCGCGGTGACACCGAACCGGATCGCGGCGCGGCCGGGCGACGTCATTCCACTCGGGCTGGAGCCGCGTCACCTCCACATCTTCGGCGCGGACGGCACCTGCATTCGCCATGCGGAGGGGGGCTGACCATGCAGACCTCGCCGGGCCGCGACGTCATCATCGGCATCGATGCCGGCACGTCTCTGATCAAGACCGTGGCGTTCGCGCGCGACGGGCGGCAGCTCGGCGATTTCTCCCTGCCTAATACATACACGACTTCGCCCGGCGGCCGCGTCGAGCAGGACATGTCGCGGACCTGGACCGACACTGTTGCCGCGTTGCGTGGGCTGATTGCGGCCGTGCCGGATATTTCCACACGCCTTGCTGCCGTCGCGGTCACGGGGCAGGGCGATGGCACCTGGCTCATCGACGGTGACGGCCGCCCAGTCGCGCCGGCGCTGCTGTGGCTGGATTCCCGGGCCGCCAGCCTCGTCGAGGAGATCCGCTCCAGCGAGCGCAACGCCGCACTTTATCGGCGCACCGGTTCCGGACTCAATGCCTGCCAGCAGGGGCCGCAGCTCGCCTGGCTACAGGCGCATGCGCCCGAAACGCTGTCCCGGGCCAGGACCGCCTTTCACTGCAAGGATTGGCTCTACTTCCTGCTCACCGGCCAGCGCGCGACCGATCCGTCGGAATCGACCTTTACATGTGGCGATTTCCGCAAGCGCCGCTTTGACGCGGAGACCGCGCGACTGATCGGCATCGCCGATTGCGCAGCCCTGTTTCCCGAGGTCGTCGACGGGGTCGCGACGACGCATCCGCTGAGTGCGGCCGCCGCCATCGAGACCGGACTGCCTGAGGGCGTGCCGGTTTCGCTCGGCTATGTCGACGTGGTCTGCAACGCGCTCGGCGCGGGCCTCTACGATCCCTCACCCGACGTCGGCTGCACCATCATCGGGTCTACCGGCATGCATATGCGGCTCGCGACCAGCGCCGACGCGGTGACGCTGAATGCGGAGGCGACCGGCTACACCATGCCGTTCCCGGTCGCCGGTCACTACACCCAGATGCAGTCCAACATGGCAGCGACGCTCAACATCGACTGGCTGCTCGATCTCGCGCGCGATCTCTTGGCCGCCGAGGGCGTGGTGCGCTCGCGTGCAGATCTGATCCGACATCTCGACGCGAAGGTGCTGGGAGCAAAAGCCGGCGAGCTCCTGTTTCATCCCTTCATCTCCGATGCCGGCGAGCGCGGGCCCTTCGTCGCCCATGAGGCTTGCGCGCAACTGATCGGCCTGCGGTCGCGTCACGGCTATTGGGACCTGATGCGCGCCGTGATGGAAGGGCTCGCCTTCGCCGCGCGCGATTGCTATGCCGCGATGGGCGCGTTGCCGGGCGAGGTGCGGATCACCGGCGGCGCAGCGCGCAGCCGCGCGCTCGGGACCATCCTTGGGGCTGTGCTCGACTGCAATGTGCGCGTCTGCAGCCGCGGCGAAGCCGGAGCAGGAGGGGCCGCGATGATCGCTGCCGTCGCAACCGGACTTTATCCGGATATGACGGCCTGCGCGGAGGACTGGGTGAGACCATATTTGAACGAACCACAGACGCCGGATCCGGCGTTGGCCGCGCGCTACGCAAAGATGTTCCCGGCCTATCTGGAGGCGAGGCTCGCGTCGCGGCCGGTTTGGAAGCAGCTCGCGGCCCTGCGTGTGGGAGCCGGTCATGTCTAGCTCCATCGCCATCGTCGGTGACCGCTTCATGCTGCCGTCGGTGTTCGCCGAGAAGATCACGGCTGCCTGCGGCGACCGCGTCGATATCCGCCTTCTGGAGCAGCCCTGGCCGGACGAGCCGATGGAGCACGGCTATGCCGGCTCGAAGCTCGATGGGCTGAAGGAGTTCATGGGCGATCCGGACGAGGTCGCCAACTTCATCGGCGACGCCGCGCTGCTCGTGACGCATCTCGCGCCGATCTCGCGGTCGATGCTGGAGCGCTTGCCGAACCTGAAGTTCATTGCGGTCTCGCGTGGCGGTCCCGTCAATATCGACATGCAGGCCACGCGCGATCACGGGGTGATCGTGGTCAACACGCCCGGTCGCAACGCGAGCGCGGTGGCCGAGTTCACCATCGGCGCCATCCTCGCCGAAACGCGCCTGATCCGCAGCGGACACGAATCCTTGCGCGGCGGCGAGTGGCGCGGCGACCTCTATCGCGCCGACCGCACCGGGCGGGAGCTTGGCGAGATGACGGTGGGCATCGTCGGTTATGGGGCGATCGGCACCCGCGTGGTGAAGCTGCTCAAGGCCTTTGGCTGCAAGATCCTGGTCGCCGACCCCTACGTCCAGCTCAGCGCGCAGGACCGCAATGACGGCGTCGAGCACGTCGGCCTCGCGGACCTGCTGGCGCGCGCTGACGTCATCAGCCTGCATGCGCGGGTCACCAGCGAGACGACGGGCTTCATCGATAGCGCAGCGCTCGCGCGGGTTAAGCCCGGCGCGTTGCTGATCAACACGGCGCGCGGCCCGCTGGTTGACTACAAGGCGCTGTTCGAGGTGTTGTCCTCGGGGCGCCTCGGTGGCGCCATGCTCGATACGTTTGCGGTCGAACCGGTGCCGCCGGACTGGCCGCTGCTGCAACTGCCGAACGTCACGCTGACGCCGCACATCGCCGGCGCTTCCTTGCGCACCGTCACCATTGCTGCCGATCAGGCCGCGGAAGAGGTTCGCCGCTATCTCGCCGGCGAGCCGCCGCTCAACCCGTGCTGAAGACGAAAGGTGTTTCGACATGACCCGTGAGGAGCGACAGTTACGCGAAGCGATCATCGCCAAATGCCGGTGGATGAACGCCTCGGGTCTGAACCAGGGGACGTCGGGGAATATCTCCGCCCGCTACAAGGACCGGATGCTGATCACGCCGTCGGCGACGCCCTACGACGCGATGAAGCCGGAGATGATCGCTTCGATGCCGCTCGATGGCGAACACGGCTCCTGGGAAGGACCGCTGCAGCCGTCCACCGAATGGCGCTTTCATCGCGACATCATGCGCGGGCGGCCGGATGTCGGCGGTGTCGTCCACACCCACTCGACCTACGCGACCGTGCTCGCTATCGCCCGTAAGCCGATCCCCGCCTGCCACTACATGATGGCGGCGTTCGGCGGCCACGATATCCGCTGCGCCGGCTATGCGCGCTACGGCACGGCTGAGCTGTCCGAACTCGCCCTGCAAGCGCTCGAAGGCCGCAACGGCTGCCTGCTCGCCAATCACGGCATGATTGCGGTGGGGGCGAATCTCGACAAGGCGATGTGGCTTGCCGTCGAGCTCGAGACCATCGCGCGCCAGTATTATCTCTCGCTCGCACTCGGCGCGCCGCACATTCTCAGCGAGGCGGAGATCGCAGACACGGCGAAGGGATTCTCGACTTACGGCCTGCAGGCGCCCAAGCCCAAGTCCATGGCCAAGTCGAGTCAAAAGCCGGCAAAGGCGCGCGCTGCGAAGGCGGCGGCACGGCAACGGATCGAGAAGAAGCACAGCGGAAAGCGATGACGGGCGCTACGCCTGAGGCGGGCAGGGATCACGGGCTTGTCGACATCGCCATCATCGGCGGTGGCATCAATGGCGCCGGTATCGCCCGTGACGCGGCGGGGCGCGGGCTGAAGGTCCTGCTGTGCGAGAAGGACGATTTCGCCGAAGGGACCTCGTCGCGCTCCGGCAAGCTCGTCCATGGCGGGCTGCGCTATCTCGAATATTACGAGTTCCGCCTGGTCCGCGAGGCCCTGATCGAGCGCGAGGTGCTGCTTGCGTCGGCCCCGCACATCATCTGGCCGATGCGCTTCGTGCTGCCGCACTCGCCGGAGCAGCGGCCGGCCTGGCTGGTCCGCACCGGTCTGTTCCTCTACGACCATCTGGGCGGGCGCAAGCGGTTGCCGCCGAGCCGCGGTCTCGACCTTGCGCATGAGCCGGAGGGCGCGCCGCTGCGCGCCGAATTCCGCCGCGGCTTCGAATATTCGGATTGCTGGGTCGACGATGCCCGGCTTGTGATCCTCAATTTGATCGATGCTGCGCAGAGCGGCGCCAAAATCCTGCCGCGCACCCGCGCGGTGAGCGCGCGCCGGGAAGGGGACGCCTGGCGTCTGGAGATGCAGGGCGAGGACGGCGGCCCGGAGTTCGTTCGCGCGCGTGCGCTCGTCAATGCGGCAGGTCCCTGGGTGCAGGACGTCGTGCAGGGCGTCGCCGGCCTGAACTCGTCGCACAATGTCCGGCTGGTCAAGGGGAGCCATGTGGTGGTGCCGAAATTCTGGAGCGGGCCGCAGGCCTACCTGCTTCAGAACGAGGATCGCCGCGTCATCTTCGTCAATCCCTATGAGGACGATCTCGCGCTGATCGGCACCACGGACATTCCCTACGACGGCCGCGCCGAGGACGTCGCGATCGACGACGGCGAGATCGACTATCTGCTCAAGGTCCTGAGCCGCTACTTCCGGGCTCCGCCGCGCGCAAGCGAAGTGGTCCATGCCTTCTCCGGCGTACGGCCGCTCTACGACGACAACGCGGACAATCCGTCCGCGGTGACGCGCGACTATGTTTTCGAGGTTCACGGCACGCCCGACACGCCGCCGCTGCTGTCGATCTTCGGGGGCAAGATCACGACCTATCGCCGGCTCGCCGAGCATGCGCTCGGGCGTCTGGAGGCCTGGTTTCCAAAAATGTCGCCGGCATGGACAGCGGGAGCGCCGCTGCCGGGCGGCGACATCGGCGGTCCCTTCGATAGTTTCGTCGTCAACCTCGCGCGCGATTATCCCGACCTTCCGCGCAAGCTGATCCATCACTATGCGCGCCTTTACGGGACGCGCGCGCGTGAGCTGTTGGGCTCGGCCCGCATCTCCGCCGATCTCGGGCGTCATTTCGGCGGCGACTTCTATGAACGCGAAGCCGCGTATTTGCGCGAAAAAGAATGGGCCAAAAGTCCGGCCGACTTCCTGGATCGTCGCACCAAGCATGGCCTGCATCTGACGCCAGCCCAGCGGGACGCGTTTGAGAGCAATATCTAGGCTTGCCCCCGGGTATGATAGTTCGATAGAAAGATCATACCGGGGTACGGCAGGACGGAGCGGGTCGCGTGACGAAGGGGTCTGGGCAGGGGGGCAAATCCGGCACCCTGCTGCTGTTCGCGGGACTTATCCTCGCCAATATCGCCGCATGGGCTTGGGCCTTCGCGCTGTTCGCCGACCGGCCCGCGATCATGGCGACCGCGCTGCTCGCCTGGGTGTTCGGCCTGCGCCACGCCGTGGATGCCGATCACATCGCGGCGATCGACAACGTCGTGCGCAAGCTGATGCACGCGGGCGATGCGCCGAAAAGCGCCGGCCTCTATTTTGCGCTCGGCCATTCCACGGTGGTCGTCGTTGCCACGCTGCTGCTCTGCCTTGGCGTCGTGAGGCTCGGCGGCGACAGCCTGCTCAAGACCGTCGGCGGCGTGATCGGCACCTCGGTGTCCGCGCTCTTCCTGCTGCTGATCGCCGTGCTTAATCTTGCGATCTTCGTCGGCCTGTGGCGGACGCTGCGCGCGGTGCGCGCCCATGGCACCCATGATGCAGAAGGCATTGAGGCGCTGCTGGCCGGCCGTGGCCTCCTGGCGCGGCTGCTCGCGCCGATGTTTCGCATGGTCTCGAAATCATGGCACATGTATCCGCTCGGCTTCCTGTTCGGGCTCGGCTTCGACACCGCGACCGAGGTCGGTTTGCTCAGCATCTCCGCGACGGAAGCCGCGCGCGGCGCCTCGCTGTCCGAGGTGCTGGTGTTTCCCGCACTGTTCGCCACCGGCATGGCACTGGTCGACACGGCCGATTCGACGCTGATGGTGAGCGCCTATCGCTGGGCCTTCGTCGATCCCCTGCGCAAGCTCTGGTACAACCTCACCATCACCGGTGCCTCCGTGGTGGTCGCGCTGTTCATCGGGGGCGTCGAGGCGCTCGGCCTGATCGGCCAGCGTTTTGGCCTCGACGGCGCGCTGTGGACGTTGATCGAAAGCCTCAACGGTTCACTCGCCAATTTCGGCTTCGCGGTGATCGCGCTGTTCGTGCTCGCCTGGGTCGTCTCCATCGTCACCTATCGCGTCGCGTTCGCCCGCGCCGGGCCCGTCGATGCCGTCGAGGTGGCCTAATCTCATCGCGCGCGGTCGGCGATACGGCACGCGATTGCTGCTCTCTGCCTGCGTTCTGGCTTGCGACGGCGGCCGCGCCGAGGCGCAAAACAGCACCGCGGCACGCGAGCTGCCGCCGATCCAGGTGACGAGCGGAGAAGCCGTGCGGCCAAAGAAGCGGCCATCGCCGCATCGCGCCAGCAAGCCGACCGCCGCCAATCGAAATATCGTGGCGCAGCCGACAGCTGCGGCGGGATCGGACGTGCGCAACGTGGCCTCCGGTGCATACGCGCCGCCGAGCATGGCGAGTGAGATCACGGTCTCGGGCGAAGATCTCAACGCACGCCCCGTGACGCGTCCCGGCGAAGTGCTGGAGGCGGTGCCCGGCCTGATCGTGACCCAGCATTCCGGCGAGGGTAAAGCCAACCAGTATTTTCTGCGTGGCTATAATCTCGATCACGGCACTGATCTGGCGATCTACGTCGACGACGTGCCCGTCAACATGCGCACCCATGCCCACGGGCAGGGCTACGCCGATCTCAACTGGCTGATCCCGGAAACGGTCGCTGCGATGGATGTGCGCAAGGGGCCGTACTTCGCCGATGAAGGTGATTTCTCTTCGGTCGGCAGCGTGCACATCGACCTGATCGATCGCACCGTGAAGGGCCTGGCGCAGATGACCGCCGGCAGCTTCGGCTATCGCCGCTTCCTTGGCATGAATTCGGTGAAGCTGGGCGATGGCTCGCTGCTGATCGCAGGCGAGGCCGGCACCTATGATGGCCCGTGGGACAATCCCGACAAAATGCGCAAGCTCAACGGGCTCATGCGCTACAGCCAGGGAACGGCGACCGATGGCGTCTCGATCACCGGCATGGCCTATGCCAACAAATGGAATTCGACCGACCAGGTGCCGCAGCGCGCGATCACCTCGGGCCTGCTCGACCGGTTCGGATCGGAGGATCCGAGCGATGGCGGCAACACCAATCGCTTCGCGCTGTCGGCGCGCCTTGCGCAAAGCGACGACAAGGGGGTGTGGAAGGCGAATGCCTATGTCGTCAAGAGCGAGCTCGATCTCTACAACAACTTCACCTATGTCCTCAGCGACCAGACTTTTGGCGACCAGTTCCACCAGCACGACGACCGGCTGATGGCCGGCGCCAACATCGCGCGCACGTTGAACGGTTCGCTTGCGGGCCTGCCCGTCGAGACCAGCATCGGTCTGCAATCGCGCTACGATGCGATCGACCTCGCGCTGACGCGAACGTTTCAGCGCGACTTCCTGTCGAACATCCGCAGCGACAAGGTCGGCGAGGGCAGCGTCGGCGTCTATGCCGAGAGCACCGTGCGCTGGACAGACTGGCTTCGGACCACGGCCGGCTGGCGCGGCGATTACTATGCGGCCGACGTCACCTCGCTGTACGACGCTAACAATAGCGGCCGCGCCAATGCGGCGCTCGGCAGTCCCAAGTTCCGGATGGTTCTTGGTCCCTTTGACAAGACCGAGTTCTCCCTCGGCGTCGGCTACGGCATGCATTCGAATGACGCGCGCGGCGCGACGACGACGGAAGACCCCAGCGATCCCGGCACAAAATTGTCGCCGTCGCCGCTGCTGGTGCGCACCAAAGGCGCGGAGGTCGGCGTGCGCAGCAGGATCGTTCCCGATCTCGACACTTCGCTCAGCGTCTTCATCCTCGACCAAGATTCCGAGATCCTGTTCTCGGGCGATGCCGGCGATACTTCGGCGAGCCGCGCGAGCCGGCGTTACGGATTCGAATGGACCAACCATTATCGCCCAAGATCCTGGATCGACATCGACGCCGATCTGGCGATGACGCATGCGCGCTTTCGCGGCTATGACGGCGAGCCGGCGGCGGTCTATGCCTCGCTCGCAGGGTTCCCCGAGGCGCAGATCGGCAACGCGCCCGGCAACTACATTCCGAACGCGCCGGCCATGGTGGCGTCCGCGGGTATCACGCTCGGCGAGAAGACCGGCTGGTTCGGCGCTGTGCGCTGGCGCTATCTCGCCTCCAGTCCGCTGACCGAGGACAACGCGTTCCGCTCGCAGCCGACCAGCATCGTCAATGCGCGGCTCGGCTATCGGACCGACAATGGCTGGCGCATCCAGCTCGACGTGCTCAATCTCTTCAACACCAAAGCCAACCAGATCACCTATGCCTACGGCTCGCTGCTGAAGACGGACTCCCTCTACAATCTCTGCTACGTGCAGCAGACGGCGCCGGCGGCCGTGTGCCAGAATGGCGTGATAGACTACATCATCCACCCGGTCGAGCCGCTGACCTTTCGGGTAACGATGGCCGGCGCGTTCTAGGGGCAGTCCTGGCGGAATCCGCGTTCGCCGGAGGGGCGATCATTGATCTGGGTCAACAGGGCCGCGCGAGGCCGATCGATATTTTTGCAAAAGCTGCCCTGAGATGAGAGTCCGCCGTGAAGACGCTTCGTCAGCTCTTGTCCGCCGAAGACATCATCCAGCTCCTGATCCGGCTTGGCTTGCTCGCTTTGCTGATCATCTGGACGTTCGTCATCATCCGTCCCTTCGTGTCGATCCTGACCTGGAGCGCGGTGCTAGCGGTCGCGTTCTATCCGGCCTTCAGCTGGCTCGCCAAAATGCTCGGCGGGCGTCCGAGGACGGCAGCGGCGATCCTGACGCTCATCGCGCTCGGTATCGTTGTCGGTCCGGCAGCCTGGCTTGGCGTAAGCGCGGTGGAGGGCGTGAAGGATCTGGCAAGCCAGCTCGGCACCGGTGATGTCGTGCTTCAGCCGGCGCCGGAACGCGTCAAGAGCTGGCCATTGATCGGCCCACAGCTCTACGAACTCTGGAATCAGGCCTACACCAACGTACGGGCGGTATTGCGCGAGATTGCGCCCTATCTGAAGCCGCTCGCGGGACCGCTGCTGTCGCTTGCAGGTGATGCCGGTCTCGGCACGCTGCAGTTCCTGGTCTCCGTCCTCGTCTCCGGCATTCTCCTTCCTTTCGGACCGCAGCTCGTGGCGGTGACCCGTGGTTTCCTGACCCGGATCGTGCCGGAGCAGAGCGAGCATTTTCTGGAATTGGCGGGTGCGACGATCCGGGCAGTGGCGCAGGGCGTGATCGGCGTCGCGATCATTCAGGCCTTGCTGGCCGGCATCGGTTTCAAGCTGGCCGATATTCCAAGCGCGGGCCTGCTGGCTTTCGTCGTCCTGCTGCTGTCGATCGTGCAGATCGGCCCCCTGATCGTCCTGCTGCCCGTGATCATCTGGATCTGGATGGACAAGGACGTGACGACGGCGCTGCTCCTGACGGTGTTCCTCGTCCTTGTCGGCTTCCTCGACAACATCCTGAAGCCGCTTGTGATGGGGCGGGGCCTCACCACGCCAACGCTCGTGATCCTGATCGGTGTGATCGGAGGAACGCTCGCGCACGGGATCATCGGCCTTTTCATCGGGCCGATCATTCTGTCGGTGGCCTGGGAGCTCGCCGCAGCGTGGATCCGCATCGACAGCGGCGCGCCGGTGGAAAAAGCGACGAGCGGCTGAGGCTTAGCCGAGCTCAAGGGCGAGATGGACCGTCTGCGGGTCACGGCGCGCGGCCGGCTTGAAGCCGTACCTTTCGAACACTTTCAGCATGCCTGTGTTCTCGGGAAGGACTTCCGCGGTCAACTCCCGCAATCCGCCGTCGCGCGCAATCTGGATCAGGTGCCGCATCAGGAGCGAGCCGAGTCCGCGTCCCTGGAAGGCATCGATCACGACGAAGGCCATCTCTGCGACCCCGGGCTCGAACACGATGTAACGGCCACCCCCGACAATCATCTCGCCGTTGCTTCCGCGGACAAGGGCAGCGAGCGCGACGTGATTTTTGAAATCGACATGCATGAAGAAGGCCCGCTCCTTGTCCGAGAAGTGGCGCTTCATGGCAAAGAAGCGACGCTGCAGAGATTGCGGGCTCGTCCGCTCGATCGCGGCAAGCATCTCCGCCTCATCGTTAGGACTGAGCGCCCTGATCTCGACCGGGCTCCCGTCCTTCAGAAACTCCTGGGCTGAATAGTTCGCGGGCTCTGCCATTGGGGGTCCCAATACCGCCTCGGCCGGGATCGCTGCCGAGCGCCATATCTCGTCATCGCTTTGAAGGCCCCCCGACGTTGACCTAGATCAACGCTTGCCAGCGGCCACGCACCTTGAATGACGCAGCGCGACAGCGAGGTCGGAACATGTCCATGGACAAAGCACAGCAACTGGACAAATCACAACTGGACAAACCACAACTCCCCGGCGGTCCCATGTCTGGTCTGGTTGCGTCGGCCGTCGAATATCTGGTGGATGCGGGCCAGCGCAGCGTCCTGTTCCTGGACATCATGCGTCAGCGCGGTGACCAATACCGGGAACATGTCGCGCAGACCGCGCCACACGTTCTGCAATATGCCGCCGAATTGATCATGGACGGCCGCAAGCTGGACGAGCCGGTCAACTATGCGCTCGTTCGCATCGTTCCGCCCAGGGGCGTCGAAATCGATATGAGGCGGCGGCCATTTGTCGTGGTCGATCCCCGTGCGGGCCACGGGCCGGGCATCGGCGGTTTCAAGGCCGACAGCGAGATCGGTGTGGCGATGAAGGCGGGACATCCCTGCTATTTCATCGGCTTCCTTCCGGAACCGATGCCGGGACAAACCATCGAGCGCATCGCCCGCGCAGAAGCACTATTCATCGAGACGGTCATCAGCCGTCATCCCGGGGCAGACGGCAAGCCCTGCGTGATCGGCAACTGCCAGGCCGGATGGGCCGTCATGATCCTGGCTTCGCTGCGGCCGGAACTTTTCGGACCGCTTATCATCGCGGGCGCGCCGCTCGCTTATTGGGCAGGCGTGCATGGCAAATATCCCATGCGCTATTCGGGCGGGCTGCTCGGCGGAAGCTGGCTCACGGCGCTGGCGAGCGATCTCGGCGGCGGCAAGTTCGATGGCGCCTGGCTGGTGCAGAACTTCGAGAACCAGAATCCCTCGAACACGCTCTGGAGCAAGCAATATAACGTCTACTCCAAGGTCGACACCGAGGCCGATCGCTACCTCGAATTCGAGCGCTGGTGGGGTGGGCACGTCAACCTCAATGCCGAGGAGATCCAGTTCATCGTCGACGAGCTGTTCGTCGGCAACAATCTCGCGGCCGGCAAGATCGAGATGTCTGACGGCCAGAAGGTGGATCTGCGCAACATCCGCTCGCCGATCGTGGTGTTCTGCTCCAAGGGCGACAACATCACCCCGCCGCAGCAGGCATTGGACTGGATCTTCGAATGCTATGCCGACGTCGATGAGATCAGGGCCTATGGGCAGACGGTCGTCTATACCGTGCACGAAAGTATCGGCCATCTCGGCATCTTCGTGTCAGGCGGCGTCGCCAAGAAGGAGCACGCCGAATTCTCGAGCAATATCGACCTCATCGACGTGCTGCCACCCGGGCTCTATGAAGCAACCTTCGAGGCGAGGGGTTCCGATACCGTCAATGCCGATCTCGCGACCGGCCAATGGATCATGCGCTGCGAGGCGCGGACGCTCGACGATATCCGCGCCATGGGTGGCAACTCGCCGGAGGACGAGCGCCGGTTTGCCGCCGCCAAGCGCGTCTCGGAACTCAATCTCGCGGCCTATCAAAGGTACGTTCAGCCCTGGATCAAGGGCATGGTGACCCCGCAAATGGCGGAGCTGGCGCGCAACATGCACCCGCTGCGACTGCAATATGAAGCCTTCAGCAGTCAGAATCCATGGATGTCGGCGGTGAAATCAGCCGCTGACGCGGTCGAGGACAAGCGCAAGCCGGTCTCGAACGACAATCCGTTCCTGGCATTCCAGGAACAGATGTCCAAGCAGATCGTTCACGCGCTGGATAGCTGGCGGGATTCGCAGGAGGCGCTGAGCGAGGCCATCTTCCTCAACGTCTATGGCTCGCCCGCCTTGCAGGCTGCGGTCGGAGTGGATCCGAACGCCGCGCCATCCGGCCGGCGGGAGATGACGGCCGAACACCGAGCGATGCTGGAGAAGCGGATCGCCGAGCTGAAGTCGAAGATCGGCGAAGGCGGCCTTCGCGAGGCGGCCATTCGTGCGCTGCTCTACGTCGGATCGGCGCGCGGCATGGTGGATGAGCGGAGCATCGAGGCGCTGCGCCAGGTTCGGCGCGACCATGCGGGAGCCCGGTTGACGCTGGCTGAGTTCAAGATGCTGGTTCGCGAGCAATTCTTCATGTTGCTGCTCGACCGGGACCGTGCCTTGGCTGCGATCCCGAAGATGTTGCCTGACGACGTCAATCAGCGGCGCGGGGCTTTCGCAGCGATGCGCGAGGTGCTGTCCGCGAGCGAGGACATCACCGGCGAGCGGGCAAAGCGCCTGAAGCAGGTTGCCGAGCTCTTCGGTGTCGGTGAGGAAGGCGAGTCGAACGTCGCCCCTTTCGATCCGAAGGCAAAAGCGTCATAGCCAAAAGCGTCGTAGCGCAGATTGGCAGAATTGGGAGCAGCACCATGTCGGCCGACACGACGAAAACGCATGCGGGCAGCAAATACGACCGCCTGATCGCAGCCGCCAAGGCCGTGCCGCCCACGCCGACCATTGTGGTCCACCCCTGTGACGAGACATCGCTGCGCGGCGCTGTCGACAGCGCGAGTGCCGGTATCATCCGGCCCGTGCTCGTCGGTCCGGAGCGGAAGATCAAGGAGACTGCGAGCAGGTTTGGTCTCGACATCGCCGGGTATGAGATCGTCGACGCGCCGCACAGCGACGCGGCAGCCGCCAAGGGCGTCGAGTTGATCCACGAGGCCCGCGGCGAGTTGCTGATGAAGGGTAGCCTGCATACCGACGAGCTGATGCGCGCCGTCACGGCCAAAACCGGCGGCCTGCGCACTGACCGGCGCATCAGCCACGTCTTCATCATGGACGTGCCGGCCTATGCCGAGACCATTTTCGTCACCGATGCGGCCATCAACATCTTCCCCGATCTCGACGCCAAGCGCGACATCATCCAGAACGCGATCGACCTCTACAATATTGCCGGCTTCGGCAAGATGCCGAGGGTGGCGATCCTGTCGGCGGTCGAGACGGTGACGTCGAAAATTCCGTCCACGATCGAGGCCGCCGCGCTCTGCAAGATGGCCGATCGTGGCCAGATCACCGGCGGCCTGCTCGACGGTCCGCTGGCCTTCGACAACGCCATCGATGTCGAGGCCGCGAGGATCAAGGGCATCAAGTCCGAGGTGGCGGGCCGGGCACAGATTCTGGTCGTGCCAGATCTCGAGGCCGGCAACATGCTGGCGAAGAATCTCGCCTACTTCGCCAAAGCGGATGGCGCCGGCATCGTGCTCGGCGCGCGCGTGCCGGTCGTTCTGACGTCGCGGGCCGACAGTCCGCGGGCCCGGATGGCGTCCTGCGCCGTGGCCGCACTCTATGCCTATGCAAGGCGCCAGAAGGCGCCGACAGTTGCTGCGTGAATGTCATGGATACGATCCTCGTCATCAATGCCGGCTCGTCGAGCGTCAAGTTCCAGGTCTACTCGGTCGAGAGCGAGGGCACGCTGCGGCGACAGATCAAGGGGCAGATGGATGGCATCGGCAGCCGGCCGCGCCTGCGGGCGAGCGGAGCGGGCGGCGATCCCCTGGCCGATCGCGCCTATCCGATCGAGGCGGTCCCGGACGTACCGGCCGCGATGGAGGTCGCGGGCGAGTGGCTAAGGAACGAGGCTCGCGTCCATCCGCTGGCTGTCGGGCATCGCGTCGTGCATGGCGGGCCGGAGTTTGAGCGGCCTGTCCTGATCGATCACGGCGTGGTGGCGCGCCTGGAGCGCTTCGTCCCGCTGGCGCCGCTGCACCAGCCGCACAACCTGGCGCCGATCCGTTCGATCCTTGCGAATTTCCCCGCGCTTCCGCAGGTCGCCTGCTTCGACACCGCGTTTCACCGCAGCCATGGGCCGCTTGCCGATCACTACGCGATCCCGCATCAGCTCCATGCCGAAGGCGTGCGGCGCTATGGCTTTCATGGCCTCTCCTACGAATACATTTCGAAAACCTTGCCGCAGATCGCGCCCGACATCGCCAAGCGGCGGGTGATCGTTGCGCATCTCGGCAGCGGCGCGTCGATGTGCGCCATGAAGGGCGGACAGAGCGTCGAGAGCACCATGGGGTTTACGGCACTGGACGGCCTGCCAATGGGCACGCGTCCCGGTCAGCTCGATCCCGGCGTGGTGCTTTATCTGATCTCCGAGAAGGGCATGTCGGCTGCGAAAGTGCAGGACTTCCTCTACCGCGATTGCGGATTGAAGGGCCTGTCCGGCGTCAGCAACGACATGCGGGAGCTGGAAGCGAGCACGGACCCGCGCGCAAAGCTCGCGATCGACTACTTCGTCTACCGGATCGGCCTCAGTGCCGGGATGCTCGCGGCCGCCTTGCAGGGCCTCGACGCGTTCGTCTTTACCGCCGGCATCGGTGAGAACTCAGCCGGCATTCGTGCGCGCGTCGCCGAGCAGCTCGGCTGGCTCGGCGTCGCACTCGATGCTGCCGAGAACGCGCGCCACTCGCGGCTGGTTTCGCGACCGAACAGCCTCGTTCCCGTCTACGTCGTGCCGACCGACGAGGAGCTGATGATCGCGCAGCACACGTTGGCGCTGCTGATGAACGGAAAATCGCAAAACGCCAGATCTGAGAGGGTGTCATGATTCCCGTGTATCCGGAGACGAAGGTCGCGCTGAAGGGGAAGAAGGGCCTCGTCGTTGGCATCGCCAACGATCAGTCGATCGCCTGGGGCTGCGCACGGGCGTTTCGCGCGCTCGGCGCCGAGCTCGCCGTGACCTATCTGAATGATCGCGCAAAGAAGCATGTCGAGCCGCTGGCGCAGGCGCTGGAGGCGCCGATCTTCATGCCGATGGACGTGATGGCCGAAGGCCAGATCGAGCAGGTGTTCGAGCGCATTCAGAAGGAATGGGGGCAACTCGATTTCCTGCTGCATTCCATCGCCTTCTCGCCGAAGGAAGCGCTGCACGGACGCGTGGTCGACGTCGGCCGCGAGGGCTTTCTCAAGACCATGGACGTCTCCTGCTGGTCGTTCCTGCGCATGGCCCATCTGGCGGAGCCGCTGATGAAGAACGGCGGCACCATGTTTACCATGACCTATTATGGCAGTCAGGTGGTCGTGGAGAACTACAACATCATGGGCGTGGCGAAAGCGGCGCTGGAAGCGGCCGTCCGCTACGCCGCGGCGGAGCTCGGGCCGAAGGGCATCCGCGTGCACGCGATCTCGCCGGGACCGCTGGCGACGCGTGCGGCATCAGGCATTCCGGAGTTCGACGAGCTCATGGACAAGGCGCAGTCGAAAGCGCCCTCACGCAGTCTCGTCAGCATCGATGACGTCGGCAATGCCACCGCGTTCCTGGCGCTCGACGGCGCCAAGCTGATGACCGGCGGCGTTCTCTACATCGACGGCGGCTATCACATCATCGATTGAGGGGAGGCGACCGTACACCAGACCGCAGGAGGCAATCTCCCCGCATCGGCTCTCTCATGCCGCCGGCACTGGCCGGCGTATTCAGCGGGAACGATCTCGTCTCGTTCTAAAGCGCGATGAGATTAGGATGAATCGTCGTCGCGCTTTAGGTTGTTGTTTGAGCATGATCTCCGCGCAAACGCGTACCGCGTTTGTCGCGAGGGAAAACCGCTCCACACTTTTCCGGATCATGCTCTAGAGCAGGGTGAATTGAAAGACTGCGCCACAAGGCTCATTCGCGCCCGCCCATATGCGTCCCCCCTGCGCTTCGACGATCGAACGGCAAATTGATAATCCCATGCCCATACCACCGGACTTGGTCGTGTAGAACGCGTTGAAGATGTGCTCGAGATTCGCCGGATCCAGTCCCGGACCCGAATCCCGCAGGCTGACGAGCACGCCATTCAACCCATCTCTGTCGGTGCTGATCAGCAACTCCCGCGCCCCTTCGCCGACGCCGCTCATTGCTTCGACGGCGTTGACGATCAAGTTGAGGACCACTTGTTGCAGTTGGACCCGATCCGCTTGAATGAGCGGCAATCGCTCCGCGAGTTCCGTCCGTACCGAGACGCCGTTCTTCACCATTTCGGCACGGGTCAGGGCTATGACCTCAAGCACCGCCTCGTTGATGTCCAGGTCCTCCTTTCGCGGCGGCGTCTTCTTCATAAGGGCCCGGATCCGGCTGATGACGTCGTCGGCTCGCCTGCCGTCGCTGACGATCCAACCGAGCGTCTTTCGGACCTCCGCCAGATCCGGCGGTTGAGCAGCGAGCCAGTTCAACCCGGCCTGTGCGTTGGTGACAGTCGCAGTAATCGGCTGTCTGATTTCATGGGCAATCGAGGCCATGAGCTGCCCCATTGTCGCGACGCGGCTCGCGTGCGCCAGCTCCGCCTGCACTTCGCGATAGCGGCGCTCGCTGTTTCGTGCTTCGGCTTCCGCCTGCTTGCGCTCGGTAATATCATTGAAAAGGATTCCGACGCGTCTGCGCTTGGGGTCTTCGACCCGGAACGCGCAGACGTCATACCAGCGTCCGAGTTGTTTGGCTTCATTTTCAAAGCGCATCGGCTCACCCGTCAGGGCGATCCTGCCGTAAATCTCGAACCAATGTTCTTCGTGTTGTGGCGCGATTTCGCGCATCCGTCTGCCGGCGGCATTCTTGATTCCTGTATGCCGTTCAAACGACGGGCTGATTTGCACGAAGCGATAGTCGAGCGGCTTTTCGTGCTGGTCGAACAAAACTTCAATCGTGCAAAAACCCTCGTCAATCGATTCGAACAACGTGCGGTAATTCTGTTCCGACTCGCGCAATTCCGTCTCGGCGCGCTTGCGCTCGATAAATTGACCGATCTGGCTGCCGATGGTAGCCAGCATATTGAGCAGTTCCTGATCGGGCTGCCGGATCTCGCGACTGAAAAACTCGATCACGCCAAAGACGTCCCCTCCGAGCAGGATAGGAAAGCCGACGGCGGCGTGCAGTCCTTCGCGTTGGGCAATGAGCCCGCGCGGAAAGTTCGGATCAGGAACGACATCGGGAACGTATTCGGGCTTGAGGCTGGACCACACCCGGCCCGGTAGTCCCACCCCCGGAACGAAGGTGAACTCCCAACCAGCTCTTTCAAATTCCGGGACGGCTATCGATGATCTATGCCAAAGCTCGACACAGCGCAGCGCCTCGGCCTCTCGGTCCACGCGCCAGAGCGCGCCCACGTCCCATCCCAGACACTCGCCCATAGCCTGCAGTATTCTCGGAGTGGCCTCTTCGATCGTGACTGCCTCCGCCAAGATCTGCGCGACCGTGTGCTGCACCCGAAGGCGCTCCTCTGCGCGCTTGCGCTCCGTCAAATTTAGCACGAATGCGACACCCTGGTTCCCGCCTTCCTGGAAAGTCGCCGCGCCGATCAGCACGGGAACACGGCTCCCGTCTTTCCGGAAATACTCCTTCTCGAACGGCTGCGAACTCCCGGTCCTCTTCAACTCGGGCACCCAGCGTTGTTCATCGCGGTCAAGCCATTCCGGCGGCGTGAGCTCCGTCCAGCGTATGCGACCCGAGACGAGAGCGTCTCGGTCGTAGCCGATGATGCGGAGAAACGCGTCATTGGCCTCGATGATCCGACCGTCGAAATCCCAGATGACGATGCCGATGATATTGGCATCGACCAGGCGCCGAATCTTCGCTTCGCGCTCAGCGAGATCTCGGTACAAACGGTTATTCTCCTGCGCGATCGCCGCTTGCGAGGCCAGCAACTTCAGCGCCGCGATGCGGGCCGGCGCGAAGACGCGAGGGGTCAGGTTGTTCTCCAGATAGAGCGCCCCGATGAGCTTGCCCCGGTTGAGCAAAGGCAAGCAGAGAATCGAACGAGCACGGTGCTGATGGATATACGGATCTGCGGAGAACGGGTTCTGGGCCGCGGCATCATCGAGGATCACACCCTCCTGCGTGCGCAAGGCGTAATGTAGAACCGACTCCGGCAACATTGCTGCAGTTACGGTCTCCTCGCGCAGTTGCACGATGACCGCGTCGCCGCTGGTCGTGGCTTCTGCCGCGGTTCGCTGCTCAAGCCCTCGCGAAAGAATCAACAGGCCACGCTCGGCGCCAGCCTGAGTGATCGCGGTGCGTATGAGTGTGTCGATTAGCTTATCCAGCACGATCTCGCCCGAGACGGACTGCGACACCTTGATCACGGTCGCGAGGTCGAGGTGTTCGACTGGGGTGCCGATCGTGCCCGTCGCAGCGGGCGCTGGCACTTCCTTACGAAGGTTCGGATACATCTCGTCGAGCTGCCGCACCTTGCCAAGGGCACCCCAACGGAGATAGCCATCGCGCGCGCTTGTCAGATACACGCGCGCGAACTCATCGAACCCGCGCGCCGCGTAGAAGCGCGCCGCCAGCTCGTACGCAAGCGCTTCGTTATGAACAAAGCCGTTAGCGCGCGCCGAGTGGAGCGCTTTCTCGTATAGACGCTCGGCCTCGAGCTCGCGGCCTTCGATCCGCGCGATCTCGGCCCCTACGAGCGCGGCGCGGTTCTCGAAATTCTCCGGGCAATTCGCTGCCCAGATCTCGAGCTGTCGGTGGTGCGCGGCCAGGGGCTCCAAATGCTGCTGCCGCTCGTCGGCCGCTGCGATGTCCCACGATGAGGCGCGCGCGAGGGCGCCGTAGAAGTGATACTCCGCCGTTTCCTGGTGTGCCAGCGATGGCCAGGGCAGCGGTTGCGCCCTCGACGAAGCATCGACAGCAGCCGCATAGTCGCCGGCAAGAAAGCGTGCCTGCAGCTTTCGTATCCAGTACCAGCATTCGGGAAGCTCCAATGCCGGGTGAATCGACAGATGGTGCTCGAACGCACGTTCATCGAACCTCCTGTCGTCAAAGGTACCAAATTTCGTCGTCAGGCCACGCAACGTCCGGATCAGGGCGAGCTGCCCGGTGATCCAACCGACGACAACACCAAACCGGAATTTCTGCGCAAACTCGAGACTCTTTTCCGCTTCGATTTGCGCCTCTACGAGCGGATCGCCTGCCATGAGGAGATTGGTGTTCAGCTGTGCACAGCCGTATCCCGCATAAGTGAGATCGCCGACACGGTTTGCGATTTCAAACGAGCGACGCAAAAGATCACGGCCGGTCCGGACATGTCTCGTCCAGGGCACGATGAACCCGAAAACCTCGAGTGTCCTCCCCTGGAAGCGCTTCAGCTCCGGTTGTTCGACGAGCTCACAGCCGAGGCGGCCAAATCGAAATCCGGCATCGTAGTTGCCGAAATACGGCCCGGCCAACATGGCAAGCAGCTCATAGGCGGGACACGAGGCGTCGCTGTGGCCGTGCTCGAGACTGAGGTTGACGGCTCTACAGGTTGCCAAGGTTCCCAAATGGGACGACGTAAAGAAGGCGGGCAGTGCGATCCTTATCAGGACGTCGACTGTCGCAAGCGATTCCGGATCGCTCATCAAGGGTAACTCGACAAGCTCCTCGATCGTGCGGTTCCCGAGCTGCGACCAGATGCGCTCGTATTCGCGGTGTGCCTCCTCTTTTGTTGGATGCGAGGACCAGTCGATGCCCAGGTGCTGGAGGTAGTCCAGACCGACTGCTATGGCGCGGTCGCTCTGATCGATGGTCATATACAGATCCACGCGCAAACACGCCACGGTTGCTCGCTGCACCGTCGTTGCGGTGCGCGGAGCAAGCGCAGCCAGGCGCTCGTCCGCTTCAGTCAGAGCGCCCGTCACGAACTCGCATTCGGCCCGGTACAGCTCCAGCTCGAAGATCAGTTCATGCCGGCGCTCCCACTGGTCTTCCGGCAGCAGTGCCGCGCCGGCGGCGAGATAGGTGAGCGCCGAGGCATAAGCGGTAGAGGCCTTGGCGCGCTTGCCCGCGATCAGGTTGAGCTCGGCCAGCCGCTCGCGCTCCTCCGGTGCCGTGATCAGCGTTGCGCCGCGGTTGAGGTGATTGACAATGTCGAAGATCGCTTCCTCGCGTTTCTCGGGAGGGATGTGCGCCGCGAGCAGTCTCCCAATTCGAAGGTGCGCTTCGCTGCGCAGCGCCTCCGGGATCAGCGAATATGCGGCTTCCTGAACGCGATCGTGGACGAACCGGTAGCCGCCGGCCAGGCGCTCGACAAATTCCTGGCGGACGGCCGGCTGCAGGGCCGCGTGGACGTGCTCCTCAGAAGTCCCGTGGACGAGCGAAAGGGTCTTGCTCTCGGCGATGTTTCCGAGACAAGCCAGTCGCCGCAATGCGTTCTGCGTTTCGATTGGCAGGCGGGTAAACTTACCGACCACAAGGTCAACGACGTTGTCGGTATATTGTTTGGATTGAATGCGGTCGAGATCCCAGGACCAACTCGCGGCATCATGATCGAAGGCGAGCATTCCCTCTTCGGCCAGCGAAGAAATGAACTGAACGGCAAAAAACGGATTACCGCCCGTCTTCTCATGCACCAGTTGAGCGAGCGGCGCGGCGCGCTCCGGCTCGCAGCGCAGCGCATCCACCATGAGCTGCCCAAGGTGCTCACGAGCGAGGGGTGCAAGCGTGATCTCCGCCACCTTTCCGCCAGCGCTCTTGATGGCGTCGAGCTTCCGCATCAACGGATGGGCGGCAGTGACTTCGTTGTTGCGATAGGCACCGATCAGCATGAGGTGCTGCAGATCCGACCGGGTCAACAGATCCTCGAGCAGATCGAGCGTCGCCGCGTCGAGCCATTGCAAGTCGTCGAGAAACAGGGCCAGGGGATGTTCCGGCCGTGCGAAGACACCGATAAGTCGCCGAAACACCAGCTGGAAGCGCCGTTGCGCGTCCTGTGCCGCAAGCTCAGGGACGGGTGGCTGTTCTCCGATGATGAGCTTCAACTCGGGGACGACGTCGATCATGAGCCGTCCGTTCGGGCCCAGCGCCTCCTGCAGGGCGTCGCGCCAACCGCTTAGCTCGGCGTCGCTTTTGCCGAGAAGAGGCCGGACGAGACTCTGAAAAGCCTGAGCGAGCGTCATATAGGGGATGTCGCGCCTGTACTGGTCGAATTTGCCTGACGCAAACAGGCCGTGTCGCGGCACGAGCACCTTGTGCAGCTCATGGACGACCGAGGATTTGCCGATGCCGGAATATCCGGAGACCAGGACCAGCTCCGGCGAGCCGCTCTCGACGATGCGATCGAAGGCGGCGAGCAACGTCTCGACCTCGCGTCCTCTCCCGTACAGCTTCTCGGGGATCAAAAGCCGGTCCGGCGCGTCGTGGTCGCCGAGCGCAAACGGGTCGATGCGCCCCTGACGCTCCCATTCGGCCAGACAGTGCCGAAGATCACTCTCGACGCCGGCGGCTGTCTGGTAACGCTCCTCAGCGGCCTTGGCGAGCAGCTTCATGATGATCTGGGAGAGCGCGGTCGGGACATTCTCCAACCGCTCGCTCGGTGCCACCGGCTTTCTGGCGACGTGGCAGTGCACCCATTCCATGGGATCGGAAGCGGTGAACGGCAGCGAGCCCGTGAGCATTTGGTACAGCGTGACACCGAGCGCGTAGAGGTCGCTGCGGGAATCGATCGAGCGGTTCATGCGTCCGGTCTGTTCGGGCGCCATGTAGGCGAGCGTCCCCGCAATCGACTCAGGCGGATCGGGCGCCTGTCGCTCGCGCGGCAGGCGCGAGGCGAGGCCGAAGCCGGTGAGCCGCACCTCGCTGCCCGCGCCGTTCACCATGATGTGGGCCGGCTTGAGGTCCTTGTGGGCAAGACCACGCTGGTGGAGCTGCCCCAGGGCCGAAGAGATGCCGATGGCGAGGCGCAGGAACCGTCCCACCTCCATGGGGCCGCCGAGCAGCGCGGCGAGCGGCTCGCCGCCGGAGTCCTCGAGCACCAGCATGGTCCGCCGGCCATCGCGCCTGAGGTCCAGCGGCCGCACCGCCCAGGCACCGTCCAGCTCGTCCTTCAATCCGAATTCGTGGCCAAGGCGATCGAGGCTCGCGGGCGTTGGGTGCTCGGCGGCGGGCCGCACGGCCAGCACGGCCTTGCGCCGGCCATCGGCGCCCAGCCACCATTCCCGGCAGACGACGCGTTCGCTGTCCTGCCACAACACCCGGAGGCCGCCGTCCCCACCAGCGCCGAACTTGGATGATGGGTTCATATGCCGGAGTTTATCACTCGCGAGCCGGCATGACGATGTCCTTTCTGGCCCACGAAGTCGGTCAGCGTGTCGGGCGCGAAGTAGAACAGCGGCACCAGCAGGAAGAACGAGAATGCCAGGAGCGGCAGGCCGGCCGGAGTAGAACGGTCACAATCCGGGCATGGCGCAGGCCGCGGTGCATGGACCAATCCATTTGTGGGGCACACGGCCTGGCCGCGTGCTGCATGGCGACGATGAGGCTCACCAACAGGGCAATGCCTACCTGAAAGCAGATAACTTGAAGCATCACTTGGAGTTTTGACGTTCAGGACCCAATACCGACATGCGATGCTCTGCTAGGGCTAGTTAAATGCAAACCAGGCCTTCGCAACGAACGCCGCGCCGCACCAGTTCGAGACCAGGCCATCCGGATTCGTGACGAGATTAACGCGGCCACCTGGCCGCGCATTAGGATCGCCTGTAAAGACGAAGCAGTTTTCCTTCGACAGATTGGTGTCGTAGTAGCGCAGGTCGAGGTTGAAGGCCTTGTGGGTGAAGGTTACGCCCGCCTGCCAATTGAGATAGGCCGGCAACTGGAAGCCGCCGAGTTGCGGACTCTGATTGCCGAACCAGGAGTAGCCGACAGCGGTGGTGAATGATACGGCCAGGTTCTGCGGCAGCAGCCGGTCCGGCACATCATAGCCGACGCCGGCCGCGACATATTGACTCCAGGCGCCTGTATTCGAGACGTTGGGAGAATAGGCGTAGCCAGCGGCGATGCGGACCTGTTCGCCGACGCGCCGATCGCCGCGGATAACCGCCTCCCAATAGTTGATGCCGTTGGTCTCGCCGGGAAGCCTCTCGCCGGGATAGGCGAAATAGGTGACGCCAAAATCAAAATCGATCGTTGCGATCTTCGGGCGGATACCGCCTGCAAAGGTGAACTCGGCGGCTGGCTGGGTCGGTAGTTTGACGGTGGCCACCGTGGTACCGACGTATAGCGGGCTAAATCTTGTTTCGAAGGCGGCGCCCGCCGCGAGCCCATGATCGGACAGCGTAATCCCGCGATAAATGTAATCGGATGCAACGCCCGCGCGCGCGCTGAATTCGAGCTCGTTTGCTGATGTTTCGCGGTTGGGGTCGGCCGCGGACCATCCGCGATTGCCAAGGCCGAGCGCACCGCCTGGACTTGGAGGAACGGGCTGCGCCAGAGCGCCGGTCATCGGCGCAAGCCACAACCCAACCAACGCAGCGAACAAGGCACCGCGCACACGCTGAACCGATGCAACGCTCTGCTGCAGCACCGTCGATTATCCTCCAAGAGCCACCGCGATCCCAACCAGCGCACCACCAACAGCCACCATCGCTAGACCTGCCGCCCAGGACCGCAGCCCGCTGTGAATTCCGAACACGTAACCACAGCAGAACAGCATAACGATAGTGACGGCGTAGGAGACGCGCAGCGCCAGTCTGGCGTCGCTCAGGAATAGGAACGGGGTTACCACCGGGAAAGTCGAAAGAAAGCTCAACAAGCATAGACCCAGCGCTCCGGTCCAGTCTTCCTTCGTCAGTCCTGGACCGGGAGGCGGCTCGGGCAAGTGTTGCAATTTTTGCCGCATCAATTCCAATTGCTCCAGAGGTAAGATCGCCGCTAATTCTGGCGGCAGTGCGCCGGCGATGACGCGCCGCGCTGTTTCGGGATCCGGCGCCTGCCGTATCGCGCGGAGTGTCAAAATCTTGTCTCCTCGGTCGTTGATGCGAGCCAGAAGATAGAGACCGCCGTCAACAATACCCCAAGCCAAATTGCAGCCGAGCGCTCCGATCAGCATCGTTTGAATATTGATGTTAGCTCCCGTTGCGATACCGAGCGAGCAGATGAAGGTGAGAGCCATGATCAGGCCGAACAAGGTCTCTGAGATCCGCTCCATCGGATCCAGCACGTTACGGAACGGAGAAGCGGAAGCCTCTGACATCGTGGTCAAACACCCCATGGCTTATCTTCGAAGAGGCTTAATCTTCAGGGGCCGTCTCGCTGGCTGATCCCGGCCAGCGGAGGTCGGCCTTCCTTCACAACGTTGGCTCAAAGCACAGTATCGGGCATTGCTACACGATGGTGTTGAGGGTTGAGCTGCCGGCCAGCCTTACTCAACCTAAGAAGTCTGATTGATGCTCGTTGGCATGTCTTCTTCTGGCCCCTTCGGCGACCTCCAGCAACGACCGCTGCTGAGCCGCTGTCAGCGGACATCAGGCGTGCCACTGGACACAACCAACCCATTTATGGGTCGGTGGACGGCCTGGGACGCCCGGTCGGGACATTTGGGGCTGATCATGGCATCGTACCGGTGATTTGCCCGACGCGTCAAGTTATTTTCGGTAATTCCGTAGCGCGCTAGCCCCCAGGTCTACTTTGCATGGGGTTGTTTTTCAGTTTTTGTTTTCAGCGGTAGTGCAGGGCGATCAGCTCGGCGACGCAGGCCGGTTTCTTGCCGCCTTCGATTTCGATCACGAGATGATAGTTCACGCGCAGGCCATCCGGCGGCACGTCCTCGGCCTCGGCGACCGTGACGCGGCCGCGCAGCTTTGAGCCGGCGGGGACTGGGGCCAGGTAGCGTATCCGGTCCGCGCCGTAGTTGAGGGTGTTACGCAGGCCCTTCAGGCCGATCACCGAGCGGATGAAGAGCGGCGCGAGCGCCAGTGACAACAGCCCGTGCGCGATGGTCTTGCCGCCCGGCATCTCCTTGCTCGCGCGCTCCTGGTCAACATGGATCCACTGCTCGTCGCAGGTCGCCTCGGCGAACCGGTTGATGCGATCCTGGCTGATCTCGACCCAGTCGCTGGCGCCGATTTCGGTGCCAACCGCGGCTTTGATCTCCTTGAAGTCACTGAATACCCGCATGGCCCGACCTCGTCAGATCTTCATTTCCGGGACGCTGTCGGGAACGGTCAGCTCGGCATCGGTCACCGCCATTACCTCGCCGATGCTGACGCCCGGTGCGGTTTCAAGCAGCGTCGCCCTGCCGTCGGGAAAGCCGATCACGGCCATGTCGGTGACGACCAAGCTCACCGGCCGTGCCGACGTCAGCGGCAGGGTGCATTTGGCCACGATCTTCGATTTGCCCTTGGCCGCGTGCTGCATGGCGACGATGACGCGTTTGGCGCCGCTGACGAGATCCATCGCCCCGCCCATGCCCGGCACCATCTTGCCGGGGATCATCCAGTTGGCGAGGTGGCCGTGCGCGTCGACCTGGAGGCCACCGAGCACGGTGATGTCGACGTGGCCGCCGCGGATCAGTCCGAACGACATCGCGCTGTCGAAGGTGCTGGCGCCGGGCAGGGCGCTGATCGGGCGCCCGCCGGCGTCCGTCAGCGTCGGATGGGCCATGCCTTGCTCCGGGATCGGTCCGGTGCCGATGAGGCCGTTCTCCGATTGAAAGAACACTTTCAGATCAGGCGGAACGTAGTTCGCGACCAGCGTCGGAATGCCGATACCGAGATTGACGAGGTTGCCGCTCTTCAGTTCCTTGGCGACGCGCCGGGCGATGATGGTCTGTGCATCCATGATCTCACCCGTTCGTGATGAGGAAATCGACGAGGGGCGCCGGCGTCACGACGTGATCGGGCGCGATGACACCGACCGGCACGATGTTGTCAGCCGTGACGATGACGGTGTCGGCGGCCATCGCCATCACGGGATTGAAGTTGCGGGAGGTGAGGGCATAAGCGAGGTTGCCGAGATAATCGGCGAGAAAGGCATGCACCAGCGCGAACTGCGCCCGTAGCGCAGTCTCGAGCAGGAACGGCTTGCCGTCGACCTCGATCTGGCGCTTGCCTTCGGCGACCAGCGTGCCGACGCCGGTCGGGGTCAGAACGCCGCCGAGGCCGCATCCGCCCGCGCGAATGCGCTCGACGAACGTGCCCTGGGGAACGAGATCGACAGCGACCTGGTTTGCCAGCATCTGCTGCTGCGCCTTCGGATTGAGACCAATATGGGTCGCGGTCAGCCGTGAGACCAGCGCGGCATCGAACAGCTTGCCGACGCCTTTGCCGGGTATGGCTGCGTCATTGCAGATGAGCGACAGCCCGGTCTTCTGCTGCCGGACGACTTCATCGAGCAGGCGCTCCGGAGTTCCGACCCCCATGAACCCGCCGACCATGACACTCGCGCCTGCCGGGATCATTGCAACAGCTTCTTCGACGGAAACGGCCTTCATGGCGGCAACTCCGATGCGGCGCGTGGGTAGCAGCGAGCGGATGTTTTCCGGCTGTCACCGCGCGCCTTTGATTTGCATCAAGCCTCCCCATCATTTGAATTGCCGACGGCGATGCCGATGCTTTGCAGCATGTCGTGCCAAAGCTTGCGCACCTCGGTGTGACGCCGTTCGAGGGAGGAGTTGACGGCGTCGCGAAATGGCACGAGGTCGGGACCCTTCAGCGACAGGATTTGTGCCTGGAGCAGGCGGCCGCTTTCGAACTCGATGTGGCGCAGCGCCATTGCGAACGGATCCTCGGGATTTGCTTCGGCCGGTAACAGTGCTGCCGGCCGAATAGCCGCGTGGACAGCGTGGGCGAGCGTCGCAAGGCCGGCTGCCACTGCCAGGGGCCAGTCCGAAATCTCGTAGACCGGCGCCGGAAACCACGCGCTTTCCCAGGCCACGGTCATATAGCCCAGGCCAGGGTCAGGCGCCCAACTCGTTGCGCGCATCAGAAGAGAGACGATCTCGGTCTCCCGGAAGAGCTGCGTGTTCAGCTCGGTCTGCCATGCGGAATCGAGCTTTGTGGGCAAGGTGAATGCCGACTGTCGCGCCAGCGCGCCGTGGGCGGAGATGAGGAATGCCGCAACGCGCGTCTGCTGGTGCGGTGGTACGCGGCTCTCGGCATCGAGTGGTCCGAAAAATCCGCTCATGTCGGCGTCCTCTTCACGGGAATTGCACGCAGATGGTCGTAGTCTGCCGGAAACGGCGCGAGCTCGCCACCCGGCTCTTCTGGCGCGACCCAGATCGCCTTGTTGCCTTGCCAGCGTCCGGCGAGCACGTCTTCGGCGAAGCGCGCGAGCAGATCGGCGGTGAGGGTTCCTTTCTCGAGCGTGAAGGCGTGATAGGCCTTTGGGATGATGACCAGCGAGCTGTTGGGGATTTCGACCCGCAGGGTTTCGTGCAGCGCCCGCGGCGTCAGGAAGTCGAACTCGCCGTTGAGGATCATGGTCGGGACCGCGATGGACGAGAGCTGCCGCGTCAGCGGTCGGAAGTCGAGAAAGGACTCCATCAGGTTCTGGAGCGCGTAGACGTCGTTGACGAGCCAGCCCTGCCGCTTGACGCTATCGAGCCTGTCCAAAAGCGGCTTCAGCCACTGGTCGGACAGGTTGATCGGCAGCAGCAGATCCTGAAGATAGCCGGTGCCGCCAAGGATCAGCCCGGTGCGCAAGGCGTTGCCGATCAGGAGCAGTTGTGGCGAGAGCTCCGCAAAACAGCTCATCGCCGCTCCGATGTGAGCCGTGATTGAGGAAGGGCATTGCGACGACCGGCTCCCGTGTCTGATCGCTGCGATCTTCGATCTCTGGTCGGGGATTCCATTGAGCTAAATCAAAGCACCCCGAGGCGAACTGCCGGCCTTGTACGCCGGCTATTTTGGGGCTTAGTTCGGCGGGCTTGCGGCATAACCCTCAAGGAGCAACATCATGGCGGACATCCCATCGACCGAGAATATGCGTGCGATGCTGAGCGAAGCGCTTGGCCGTCTGCGCAAGGCCAACACCGAGTATTTTGAGCTGCTGGAGAGAGGCCTGAGCTCCTCGCCGCTGCCGATCGCGAATCAAGCCAAGGAGTTCTGCAGCCATATGCAGCGCAACGTCTCCGCGACCTTCGACTTGGGTGACAAGCTCGTCCAGGCCAAAGACATGCAGGAGGCGCTCAGGATCCAGTCCGAGTTCTTCCAGGACCAGATGCGCTCGCTGACCGACCAGACGCGCAACATGGGCGAGTCCGCGATGAAGGCGGCGAGCGGCATGTTCACGCCGAAGAGCTAGGCACCGTACAGAAACGGCATCCCCCGACACGAGAGAGGACGATGGCGCTTCAATTCCTGATCGGCACCATCGTCAGCCTCGCCAATATCATGATCCACGCATTGGTGACCGTCGGCGCCATCGGTATCGCGCGCTCTGCCGGCTTACGCCACACGATCTGGCCGCGATCGCATCTGATGGCCGTGATGGTCGCGACCGCGGCTGTTCTGATGGTGGCTCATACGCTCGAAATTCTCGTCTGGGCGATCGCTTACCGAATCGTCGGCGCAGCGCCAGAGGGCAGCGATCTGCTCTATTTCGCCTTCGTCAATTACACCACGCTCGGCTACGGCGATATCACGCCGGTGCCGGACTGGCGGCTGGTCGGCCCGATGACCGCGATGAACGGCATCCTGCTGTTCGGCTGGTCGACCGCCGTGCTGTTCGAGGTGCTGCGCAAGACGCTGCAGCACCTCGCGGCGATCAAGGCCGAAGGTTTCAGTTCTGAAGATCGAGGTTAGCGAGCTGCCGGCGGTCCAGCAGCACGATCTGGCGCTGGGTATTGCCGACGAAGCCGAGGATGCCGAGCTCGTGCAGGTGCGATATCGCCCGCGAGACCGTCTCAAGGGTGAGGCCGAGATAGTCGGCGATGTCGCGCCGCGACATCGGCAGCGCCAGGACCCCTGCGGCAGTTAGCCGCGTATCCATCTCGATCAGGAAGGCCGCGACCCGTTCCAGCGACGTCTTGCGGCCGAGCAGCAGCATGTGATCTTCCGCGTGCTGCAGATTGGTCGTGGTCATGCGGAGCAGGTTCCTGGCAACCACGGCGTCGCTCTCTGCCACGGTCTCCAGGCTGTGCCGCTTGATCAGGCGCACGGTGGTATCGACGACAGCTTCTGCGGTGAAGCGATGCGTGCGGCCGTTCTCGAGCCCGAAGATATCACCGGCGAGGTGAAACGCGCCGATCTGACGGCGCCCGTCCGACAGCAGCTTGTAGCTTCGCACCGCGCCCGTCTTGACCTGGTAGATGTACTCGGCGGGCTCCTTCTCGCCGTAGATCTCGTTGCCTTTCTTGTAGGTAAATTCGCTTAAACTGACGATCGGATTTGAGTCACTGCTCATTCCGAGATCCTGCAGTGAATTGGGGCGGGGCAGCGGGTCGGTCGTGATGCGTACGAACATGGGCCAACTCCTCAATCCATCGCTGAATTGGTCTCAGGCAATTCATGGCGAGGAATGTGCCGCGCTATCCCATTCCCGCTTGGGTTGACTTACGACGAAGGCGGTATTTCCAGCCATTGTCTCCAGGGCCATTGTACCAAAGGACAGGCGCTGGAATATCTCTTGCATAAAATGAGAAATCACGATCGTCGCAGAATATCATTTTGAGATTCGCGGTTCTATCGATGGATTGCCCGCTGTGCCCGGTATCATCCATATGGGTTACTTGATCGCCGACTGACTTTGCGTCTCCAATGTCGCTCGTTGCTTTGAGAGGTGAGCTTGCCAGGGCTGGTGCACGTGGTCGACGACGACGCTTCGTTTCGGACGGCGATCGAACGCCGGTTGAAGCTTGCCGGCTATGATGTTGCAACGTACGCAGCGGCGCAGGAGCTGCTCGATCGATTGCCTGGCCCCGACAGGCTGGGATGCATTCTGCTCGACGTGCAAATACCGGGGCTGAGCGGCCCGGAGCTGCAACGCCGTCTGATCGAGCTGGGCTCGACGCTGCCGATCGTCTTCCTCACCGGGCACGCCGACACGGCAACGACCGTGCGCGCCATCAAGGCGGGCGCCGAGGATTTTCTGACCAAGCCGGTCTCGTCGGAGCAGTTGATCGACGCGATCGAGCGCGCCATGGCCCGGCACGAAGTCGCACGCAGCGAGCGCAGCAAGCTCGATTCGCTCATGGGGCTGGCGGCCGCACTGACTCCGCGCGAGCGGCAGGTGTTCGATCTGATCGTGCGCGGCAAGATCAACAAGCAGGTTGCTCACGAGCTCGGAACCACCGAGCGCACCGTAAAGGCGCATCGCCACCAGGTGATGGAAAAGATGCAGGTTCATTCGCTCGCGGAACTGGTATCGATCGCGGAGCGCCTTGGCATGCTTGATCCCAGGGGCGATAGGCGCGGTTGATCGCTCGGCATTTTAGGCAGGTTCCCCGCCGTAACTATACCTAGGGACAATATGAAGGACGGGTGACAGCGTGCTCTGTGGGGCCCGCTAGCCTTGCAAGCAAGCGTTGCAAGCGACGGTTTCTCGCAGCCAAAAAGGCCGAATCTCGTGTCGACCCGCAGATCGGTGTTCGTTGTCGACGATGATGCGTCGGTGCGCATCAGCATCAAGCGGCTTCTGCGCGAGCACGGCTTCACGACGCTGCTGTTCGATTCCGCAGCCGCGCTGCTCGATCATGCCGAGTTCGACAGCGCCATATGCATCATCATCGACATTAATCTGAACGATCAATCAGGCATCAACCTGCGTGAGCGGATTGCCGACAAGGGCGTCTCGGCGCCCGTGATCTATATTACCGGAAACGACTGCGAGAGGAATCGCTCGGCCGCGGTCGCATCGGGATGCGTGGCCTACCTGACCAAGCCCTTTACCGCGCAATCACTCGTGGACCTGATCGAACGCGCCCGCGAAGACAGGCGCTAGACCGCTTTCGCGCCGGTTCATTCCTCGATGTCCTGCTCCAGCGTCTTCGCCGGCGCGCCCTTATGAACGGAGGCGAATTGTGCGAGCGGCATCGAGGTCGTGAAGTAGCCGCATCGCGGTGATACACCCGAGAGTGTCCATGGTCGCATTTGCCCCCGGCAGGTGTGCCGCGATCTCATGCGCGAAATCCAGGGATTGCTTGATCCAGATCAAGCCTGGCGGGCGGGGACGCTGCCTATCGAAATATGTGCGTCCTGCGACAGCCGATATCTCGGACATGAGCTCAGTGAACATCGCCGCCGGTTCGTCGATCCTCCGCGATGAGCTGGTCGAGGTCGTGCTGCTGCGCCGCGAAGCTGGTTTGTCCGAGGTGCACGCATGATCGGACCGCTCGAGCCGCGCGTGAGCTGGATGCGGTTGTTCCCGCCGTCGGGCTGGCTCGCCGCCTATCGAGGCGAGTGGCTGGCTTCGGACGCGATCGCCGGCGTCACGCTCGCCGCCTACGCCATTCCGGTCTCGCTCGCCTATGCCGCGCTGGCCGGCCTGCCGCCGCAGGTCGGCGTCTACGGCTATCTGCTGGGTGGCATCGGCTATGCGTTGCTCGGCTCATCGCGGCAGCTCGCGGTCGGCCCGACCTCGGCGATCTCGCTGATGATCGCCAGCACCGTGGGTGCGCTCGCTGGCGGCGACGCGGTGCGATACGCGCAGATTGCAAGCCTCGCAGCCTTCGCGGTGGCGGTCTTGTGCTTCATCGCCTGGCTGTTCAAGCTCAGCGTTCTCGTCCGCCTGGTCAGCGACAGCATCCTGGTCGGCTTCAAGGCCGGAGCCGGGCTCACCATCATCATGAGCCAGTTGCCGAGCCTGTTCGGCGTTCCCGGCGGCGGCCACAATTTTTTCGACCGCGCCATCAAGCTTGCCGGCCAGCTCGGCGAGATCAATCTCCTCATTCTGGCGATTGGCGCGGTCGCGCTCATGCTCCTCCTGCTTGGCGAACGCTTTCTGCCGGGACGGCCGGTCGGTATCACCATCGTGGCGCTGTCGATCGTGGTGGCGACACTCCTCGGCTTTGCGTCCCATGGCGTCCCCGTGACCGGCAAGATTCCCGAGGGACTGCCCGCGATTGGGGTGCCGACATTTGGTCTTCTGGAATTCGACGATCTGTTTCCGCTCGCGGCAGGATGCGTGCTGCTGGCCTACATCGAAGGCGTCTCGGCGGCGCGCAGCTTTGCCGCCAAGCATGGCTATGGCCTCGACGCGCGGCAGGAATTTCTGGGACTGGGCGCGGCAAACCTTGCCGCCGCCTTCGGCCACGGCTATCCCGTCGCCGGGGGCCTGTCGCAATCCGCCGTCAATGATAGCGCGGGCGCGCGGACGCCGCTGGCGTTGATCATCTGCTCGGTGACGCTTGGCCTGTGTCTCCTGTTCTTCACGGGGCTGTTGACCAACCTGCCCAAGGCCGTGCTCGCGGCCATCGTCTTTGCCGCCGTCTACAAGCTGGTGGACGTCCGCGCGCTGCTGCGGATGTGGCAGGTCAGCCGGATCGACTTCTATGCCGCATCGATTGCGCTCGTGTCGGTGCTCCTGCTTGGCATCCTGCAAGGCGTCCTGCTAGCGTCGATTGCGTCGATCTTCCTGTTGCTGGCGCGCGCCTCGCAGCCGAACGTGGCGTTCCTCGGCCGGCTGCCCGGCAGCGGCCGTTACTCCGACAGTGCCAGACACCAAGGCGTCGAGCCCCTCGTTGGAGTCATCGCGTTCCGGCCCGAAGCCTCGCTGCTCTACATCAATGCCGAGACGATCCTTGATACGGTCCTGATCGCGCTCAAGAGGTCGCCGGACATCCGGCTCGTCGCCTGCGATCTCTCGGCATCGCCCTATATCGATCTCGCCGGCGCGCGCATGCTGCGCGATCTCTATGATGAACTCGCGACGCGCCGCGTCGCCTTTTGCATCGTCGGCGCGCATGCGCAGCTGCGCGACCTGTTGCGGGCCGAAGGGCTGGCGGAGAAGACCGACAGCGGCCAGTGGCTGCGCTCGCTCGACAGCGTTCTCGGCGAAGGGCAGCCCGACGCTGCCCAAAGAGCGCTCTGATCTCCAGATTGCGTCGTTGTGTTGTGTTGCATTGCAACGGGATGGCGCTGCGCAGTCAAAGGCGTCACGACATCGCGCGCGACCGTTGACTTGGATCAATGGAGCACCGCGCGCCGCACCCACGATCCCGCATCACCTCGCCCAATAACTCGTCGTCCAAACCAAAGGGGAAAGAAAGTCATGAGAAAAACTGCCATCCGCGCCGCTCTGGTCGCCTTGCTCGCAGGCGTTGCCGGTTTCAGCACGCCGTCGCGCGCCGAGACGGGACAGGTTGCAGTCGTCTTCACCAAAGGCGGGCTGATCGTCGGCGTCGGCGGCGGCGAGGGTGTGCTGACCTTGCGCGGCAAGCACTATCCGTTCACGGTGTCGGGTATGAGTGTCGGTTTCACGATTGGCGCCTCGACGACAAAATTTGTCGGACGAGCTCTCAATCTCAAGGGGCCAGCATCCATCGAGGGCTCATATGCGGCGGGTGGAGCGGGTGGCGCGGTTGCGGCGGGCGCCGGCGCCGTTCAGTTGCAAAACGCCAACGGCGTGATCCTGCAACTCAGCGGGCCGAAAGTCGGCGCCGAAGTGTCGGCTGCGGTCGGTGGAGTCACGATCAAGCTGAAATAGGCCTCGGTGATCGGGCCGCGCCGACGCGGCCGGACGGAACACTGTGTTTTGTTCAAATGCTCCGGTTCCGTTGATCTAGGTCAAGTTCTAGCACGACCAGCACCCGACGCTATCGTCAGGTGCTGGTCGCTTGTCGCGCGGCATCATCGAAGAGCGAACGACGGCACCCCAATCAATGGAGGACACGCCATGCTTCGTTATCTTCTCGCCGCTATTGCGGCGTTCGTTCTTCTTACGGCTTGCCTCGTTCCAGACGATGCCTTCGCTCGCCGGGGCGGCGGTGGTGGCGGCGTCCGCGGCGGCGGCGGTGGTTTCCACGGTGGTGGTATGCGCGCAGGCGGCGGGTACCGGGGCGGCGCCGTTCATGCCGGGCGCATCCAGGGTGGTGGCGGCTATCGCGTCGCGGGAGGCGCGCGTCCGGGCCGTCCGATCGCCGGCTATCCCGGTTATCGTCCGGGCTATGGCTATGGCTGGCGCGGACCCGCTTATGGCGCCGCCGCGGTTGGAGCCGCAGCGGCCGGAGCCGCAGCGTACGGTGCGTACGGCTACTACAACAACAACTACAACAGCGGCTGCTATCAGGACTCCGACGGCAGCTGGGTTTGCCCGCGGCAATATCCCTATCATTATTGAGGCAGAGGTCGCATCAGGCCGCACCATGCGGCCTGATGCGCTCAATAACGCTCTTCGACGAACTTCAGCCCGCGCAGGCTCGCCTGGTCGTTGTAACGACCCTTGTCCGAGCGTGGCGGCAGCGTGATCTTGTCTTTCTTGACGCGCTTGTAAGGGATCGCCTTGAGCAGGTGCGCGATGCAGTTCAGCCGCGCCCGCCGCTTGTCGTCGGAGCGGATGATGTGCCAGGGCGCGTGCTTCGTGCTGGTCTTTCTGAGCATCAGATCGCGAGCTCGCGAGTAGTCATACCAGCGCCGGTAGGACTCCAGATCCATCGGGCTCAGCTTCCATTGCCGCACCGGATCATCGATGCGGGCGTGGAAGCGGCGCTCCTGCTCGTCCATCCCGACTTCGAGCCAGATCTTGACGAGGATGATGCCGCCTTCGATGACGTATTTTTCCATCTGCGGGCAGAGATCGAGAAAGCGATCGTGCTCGGCGGGCGTACAGAAGCCCATCACATATTCGACGCCGGCGCGGTTGTACCAGCTTCGGTCGAAGATCACGATCTCGCCGCCGGCGGGGAACTGCTCCATGTAGCGTTGGAAGAAGAGCTGCGTCTTTTGACGGTCCGACGGCGCGGGAAGGGCGACGACGCGAAACACGCGCGGACTGACTTTCTCGGTGATCGCCTTGATGGTGCCGCCTTTCCCGGCGGCATCTCGGCCCTCAAACAGGACGATCACCCGGAGCTTCTTCTCCCTCACATAATCCTGGAGATGGCAAAGGTCGACCTGGAGCTTTTCGAGCTCCTTCTCGTACTCCTTGCGCTTCATTCGCTTGTCGGACTCGTCCTTGGCCATGCCTGTCCTTTCGCTGCTCACCTCGAATGCGGCTTGGGAGCCGTCAATCGTCTCCCCAGGAGATGGTGACGCCGATATCGCCGGGGACACCGCCCGGAAAATCGATGATCTGGTAGGCGATGCGATAGCCGCGCGGTTTAAGGTGGTCGGTCCAGAGCTGGAAGATTTCCTTGGGGATGCCGGTCAGCGTGTTCTCCCAGCCCTTTTCCTGCTGGTTGATGGCGCGGCCCTTGTCGGTGCACAGCGTGTTGGGGAAGCGATAGACCTGGACCTCGGTCAGGCCGTTTCGCACTGCACGCTGGATGATAGTCGAGGCGAGCTTGATCTTCTCCTCCTCGGTCTTGCCGGACGGTTTGGTCAGCCGCTCGATCAAGGCGTGCTTTTCAGCCTCGGCGGCGGCGGCAAGGCGGGCATATTCTTCTGCCTTCTGGGCTTCCTTGAGGGCTGCTTCTTTCCGGATCTGCGTGGCATTGGGAATAAGATCATCGAGGCCGGGCATGGCTGACGGCTCCTGATTGGGCGTTGGCAGTTCGGTGTTCGCGGAAAGCTAGGCCCGGCGGCTAGCCTTCCCTTGATTCAAATCAAGCAAAATCCACACTGGGGTAGTCAGAGTGATCGCAACGCGATGTGCAACTCCGTTCCGGATTGGGGAGAGACCATTGAACGACCAGCTTCATCCGATGGCTCCGCACCATCTGCCGTTCTATCTCGCGCCTGGAAGCGGGGTGGACCCGCTGATGGTGGTGATGGGGATATTCCTGATTGGCACCCTACTCTGGGTCGGCACGCTGTATTGGAAGCTGCACAGCCTGCCCGAGCGGATGGCGCACAAATCGCAGAAGCTGCAATTCGAATTTGTCGCGGTGCTCGGCCTGATCTCGCTGTTCACGCATATGCATATCTTTTGGGTGGCCGGCCTGTTGCTCGCGTTGATCGACATCCCCGACTTCGGCACGCCGTTGCGCAGCATCGCCGATTCCGTCGAGAAGATCGCCGATGCGTCGCCGGGAGGAGCCGGCGAGGCCACAGCAAGCTCACAAACCGGCGATGCGGTCAGCCCGCCACCGGCAGACAAGTCCAGTGTCGCGAAGGAGAAGGAGCACAGCCATGTTTGAGCTTATGTTCTGCTCGCTCCTCACCATCGTGCCGGACTATCTCTACCGCCGCTATGTCCAGGGCAAGCGCTTCGGCAAGGAGATCACATTTTTCTCTGTCTGGTATGAGCTGCGATGGGGCATCACGGGTTGCCTGATGCTCACGGTGTCGCTGATTACCATGATCTTCTATTTCCACCCAGCGACCGACTCGGCGACGCTCTATTTCCGGACCGTGCCGATCCTGCCCGAAGGCTCGGGGCGGGTTGCAGAGGTCAAGGTCGGCTTCAGCCAGGAGGTGAAGAAGGGCGACGTGCTGTTCACGCTGGACAGTTCCAAGCAACAGGCCGCCTATGAGACCTCCAGGCGGAAGGTCGCCGAGGTCGATGCGGCAATGATCTCGGCGCAGTCGGATGTCGTCAAGGCCGAAGCCCAGATCCAGGAAGCCAAGGCCAATTGGCAGCAGGCCAAGGACGAGCTCGACACCAAGTCCGAATTGCAGCGCCGCAACCCCGGTATCGTGCCGCAGCGGGACATCGAAAAGCTCCAGGTGTTGGTCGATCAACGGCAGGCCGGCATCGATGCGGCGACCGCCGTGAAGGAATCGGCCGCCTTGCAGGTGTCGACGCTTCTGCCGGCCCAGAAGGCGAGCGCCCAGGCTGCTCTCGACCAGGCCCAGGTCGATCTCGACAAGACCATCGTCCGCGCCGGCGTTGACGGCCGGGTCGAGCAGTTCCTGATCCGCGTAGGTGATGTCGTCAACCAGCTGATGCGGCCGGCGGGCGTGCTCATTCCGGAGGGCGCCGGCAGGAAGGTCCTTCAGGCCGGCTTCGGCCAGATCGAGGCGGGGGTGATGAAGGAAGGCATGGTGGCGGAAGCGACCTGCATATCCAGGCCATGGGTCATTATCCCGATGGTGGTCACGACGGTGCAGGACTACATTGCTGCAGGACAGTTCCGTGCCGGCGAGCAACTGCTCGAAGCGCAAAACGCCGCAAAGCCCGGCACGATCCTCGTCTTCCTGGAGCCGCTCTACAAGGGCGGGCTCGAAGGCGTAACGCCCGGGAGTAGCTGCATCGTCAACGCCTACACCAGCAATCACGAGGAGATTTCCGCCGAGCATACCAGCACCGGCCGCGCCATCGCGCTGCACGTGGTCGACGGGGTCGGCCTCGTGCACGCGCTGCTGCTCCGCATCCAGGCGCTCTTGATGCCGATCAAGACGCTGGTGTTGAGCGGGCACTGAAGCGGGAGCTTTGGGCGAGGCTGTTGGCCGTTACCCGTTTTGCGGTAACATAGGCTCAAGGTGCAGCCGATCGAAGCTGCTGAGGAAGAGGATGAGCGGGCGCATCCCGATCATTGCTGTGGTCAGACGAGGCTGGCCGGCTGCGGCCGCACGGCTCTGTCTGTGCGTATTGGTCTTGGCCCTTACCGGGCTCGGGCCGGCGAGCGCTGCCGATCAGGGCCAGCCCAAGCGGGTGCTGCTGCTTCATTCTTTCGGACGGGAATTTCGTCCGTGGAGTGAATTCGCGCGGGCCATCAAGGCCGATCTCGAGCGCCAAGCGCCGTGGCCGCTGGACATTCAGGAGCACACGCTGCTGACGGCGCGGTTCAACAATCCCGGTCCGGAAGAACCCTTCGTCGATTATCTGCGCTCGCTCTATGAGAGCTGCCCGCCCGATATCGTCGTCAGCGTCGGGGCGCCTGCGGCGAGATTCGCCCAGAAATATCGCAAGCAGCTTTTCCCCGACACACCGATGGTCCTGACCGCAGTCGAGCAGCGCCTGGTCGATCGCACGGGACTGACCGACAACGACACGGTCATCTCGATTCATAACGACTTCCAGGCAATTTTTGCCAGCATCCTTCATGTCCTGCCCGCCACGCAGACGATCGCCGTCGTGCTGGGGGCCTCTCCCGTTGAGAAGTTCTGGCTTGAGGAGATCAAGAAGGATGCGAAGCCGTTCGAAAACAGGGTGTCGTTTGATTGGTATTCGGGGCTTTCGTTCCAGGACATCCTCAAGCGCGCGTCATCGCTTGCGCCGCATACGGTCTTGTTCTGGGGCCTGATGTCGGTCGACGGTGCAGGTGTCACGCATGAAGGCGACGTCGCCTTGCGCCGATTGCGGACTGTCGCCAACGCGCCGATCTTTTCCTATCAGGATGCCTTCTTCGATGGCCAGACCGTCGGCGGCCCCATGCATTCAACGGCTGCAACCAGCCGGAAGACCGTCGACGTTGCTATCCGTATCCTCGGTGGCGAGAAGCCGGGCAACATCAAGATCGAAACGCTCCAATTTGCGCCACCGCGATATAACTGGCGTGAGATGCAGCGCTGGGGCATCAGCGAAAGCAATCTGCCTCCCGGCAGTGAGGTCCTGTTTCGCGAGCCGAGCGTCTGGGAGGTCTACCGCTGGCAGATGGCGCTGATCGCAGCGGTGATCCTGTTGCAGACTGGCCTGATCAGCGGCCTGCTTCATGAGCGGTGGCGGCGCCGCGTCGCGGAGGTCGAATCCCGGCAGCGCCTGGCGGAGCTCGCGCATGTCAATCGCTACGCGGCGGCCGGCGAGCTGACGACGTCGATCGCGCACGAATTGAATCAGCCGCTCGGCTCGATCCTCACCAACGCCGAGACGGCCGAGCTCATGCTGAAGGGGGCGTCCCCCAATCTCGACGAGATCAGGGAGATCCTTGCCGACATCAGGCGCGACGATCAGCGTGCGAGCGAGGTGATCCGCAGGCTGCGCAGCGTCCTGAAGAAGACGCCGTTCGAGATCGCCGATATCGATCTGAATGAAACCGTCGGTGAGGCGATCGGATTTCTGACCGCCGTGACCGACCGGCACAAGATCGCTTTGAAGTTCACACCCGCCGCCAGCGTGGTGCGCGTCAGGGGCGATCCGGTCCAGCTTCAGCAGGTCATTCTCAACCTGATCATCAATGCGATCGACGCGATCTCCGAGGCGGAGGCGAAGGTACGGGAGGTGACTGTTACGACGGCGCTGTCAGGCTCCTTCGCAGAAATCAGGATCGGCGACAGCGGACCCGGCATAGCCGCCGGCGATCTCAAGAACGTCTTCAATCCGTTCTTCACCACCAAGCCGCAAGGCATGGGCATGGGGCTCGCCATCGCCAGGACCATCATCGAGGCCCATCGCGGACAGATCATCGCGGAGAACAGGCTGTCGGGTGGCGCGCTGCTTACGATCAAACTGCCGCTCACGCGCTAGGCCGAAACGGTTCAGCCGCAGAGAATTGTCGCGCCGCAACAAATCCGGCATCCGCTTTCTTTGATCTTCATCAAAGAACGCATTCGTCCCGGCCCGATGCTCCCTGCCGAAATGCCAAGGGAGAGCGTGCAATGTTTCGTTGCGGCAAGACCCTGATCGCGCTTGCGCTGATGATCGCGATGCCCGTCGCCGCATCGGCGCAGACCCCGGCCGCCCCGAGTACGTCGGCACCGCCGGCAAGCCAGGCGCCGCCAGCAAGTCAAGCACAGCCGGCCGCGGAGCTGTTGAAGCCGGAGCAGCTCGAGGCGCTGGTCGCGCCGATCGCGCTCTATCCGGACGAGCTGCTCGCCAACGTGCTGGCTGCCTCGACCTATCCGCTGGAGGTCGTGCAGGCCGATCGCTGGCTGAAGGAGCGCAAGAACCTGAAGGGCGATGCGTTGAAGGCAGAGGTCGAGAAGCAATCCTGGGACGACAGCATCAAGGCGCTCGCCAGCACGGCCGATGTCCTGACCATGATGAGCGACAAGCTCGAATGGACCAAGAACCTCGGCGACGCCTTCCTCGCACAGCAGCCGGACGTGATGGATGCGATCCAGCGCCTGCGCAACAAGGCCTATGACAACAAGAAGCTGGTCACGACCAAGCAGCAGAAGGTCAGTGTGCAAACGCAGGACGACAAGCAGGTGGTGGTCATCCAGCAGGCCGATCCCGAGACGATGTACGTCCCGTACTACGATCCCGCCACGGTCTACGGAAGCTGGCCTTATGCGGAGTATCCGCCATACTACTTCGGCTACCCGTCCTATATCGGCGCAGGCGTGGTGGCGGCAGGTCTCGCTTTCGGCACGGCCTGGGCGATCGGGCGTTGGGGCAACTACTGGGGCGGTGGCTGCAATTGGGGCAACCGCAACGTCTACGTCAATCGCCGGACGACGAACATCGCAAGCGGCTGGCAGCACAATCCGGCGCATCGCCAGGGCGTGCGCTACAACAACGTGAACGTGCAGCAGCGCTTCGGCAACACCAACATCAAGGCCGGCGCGGCAGACCGGATGGATTTTCGCGGCCGCGATGGCCAGCAGGTCCTGAAGCCCGGACAGGATCGGCCAGGCGCCGGAGATCGTGCAGGAGATCGCGCGGGAGATCGTGCAGGGGACCGCGCAGGCGATCGAGCAGGAGATCGTGCAGGTAATCGTGGCGGAGATCGCGCCGGCGCTGGCGATCGCGCCAAGGGCGGCGGCGACCGTGCCAAAGGTGGCGGCGATCGAGCTGGCGCGAAGGGCGGTGGCGACCGCGCCAAGGCGGCCAATCGCGGCGGTGCCGGCACCGCGAACCGCGGCGGCGGTGGCAATCGCGGCGGCGCCATGAACGTCTCGTCCGGCCGGGCGGCTGCCGCAGCTTCAGCACGTGGCCGCTCGAGCATGGCGAGCATGCCCCGTGGCGGCGGTGGCGCGAGCTTCGCCGGGCGCGGCGGTGGTGGCGGAATGGCAATGCGCGGCGGTGGAGGAGGTGGCTTTGGTGGAGGCGGGCGCGGCGGCGGCGGTGGCCGGCGTTCGGATATCGCGTTGAAGCACGACATCATCCTGCTCGGTCATCTCGCCAATGGCCTCGGCTACTACCGCTTCAGCTATATCGGCAGCCACAAGGCCTATGTCGGCGTCATGGCGCAGGAGGTCGAGCGCGTGATGCCTGACGCGGTGACCCGCGGCAGCGACGGGTATCTGCGCGTCTACTACGAAAAGCTCGGACTGAAATTCCGCACGTACAGCGATTGGCTCGCCGGCGGTGCAAAAATCCCTGCGGAGGTGATGCCATGATCGGTCTGAAGTCGCTTCAACGCGCGGCCTTGCCGGCCGTCATGGCGCTCGCGTTGTTCAGCTTGCCATCGCAAGCGCAGCAATCGTATCCGACTCCGGAGGATGCAGCCGCAGCGCTCGCCGCGGCTGTGAAGAGCGGGCCGGGCGATATCCTGAAAGTGCTCGGCAGGAACGCCGACGACATTGTCTCCTCCGGTGACGAGGTTGCCGACGCCGACATTCGTCGACGCTTCACGTCGATGTACGATGCCAAGCATGCGATCAAGGCGGAGGGAAACAAGAAGGCCACGCTGGTGCTCGGCCAGGACGATTTTCCGTTCCCGATTCCTTTGGTCAACTCCGAGACGGGCTGGGAATTCGACGTGGATCAGGGGCGGATCGAGGTGCTCTATCGCCGCATCGGCCGCAATGAGCTCGATGCGATCCAGGCTGCGCTCGCCTATGTCGATGCCCAGAATGACTATGCCGAGAAAGACCGCGGCGAAGGCGTCGGCGTCTATGCGCAGCGCATCGTCTCGACGCCCGGCAAGAAGGATGGGCTGTTCTGGCGCGACGATAGTGACCCAAGCCCGCTCGGCGAATTCGCTGCGGAAGCCTCGCGCGAGGGTTACAAGATGGAAGGGCAGGGCGCGCCCTATCACGGCTACTATTTCAGGATCCTCAAGGGACAGGGGCCTAACGCGCCGGGCGGCACCCTCGACTACGTCGTCAAGGGCAAGATGATCGGCGGTTATGCGCTGGTCGCCTATCCCGCCGAGTACGGCAATTCCGGCGTGATGACCTTCGTGGTCAATCACGGCGGGACGGTCTACCAGAAGGATCTCGGTCCTCGCACCGATAGCATTGCGAGCCGCATGATCTTGTTCAATCCGGACCAGACCTGGAAGAAGGTCGATGCCGCAAAACAATAAGAGAGTAGCGCGGCGCTTTTTTCTGGGCTGCCTGGCGGCGATGGCATTGCTTGCCTTCGTTGTTCCGGTGACGCCGTCGTTCGCACAGGCCGCCGGCCACGTTAGCGTCAAGATCGTGAAAGCGGGCCTCTTGGTCGGCGGCGGCGCCGGCAGCGGCGTGCTGACCTGGCGTGGCCGCAACTATCCGTTCAGCGTGTCAGGCCTGAGCCTTGGCATCACGGCAGGCGCCACGATCAGCCGCCTGGATGGCTGGGCCTCGGGCATCCGCGAGGTCAGTGATTTCACCGGCACTTATAGCTCGGTCGGCGGCGGCTTCGCCCTGGTCGGCGGCGTCAACGGTGTCCATTTGCGCAACGAGAGGGGCGTAACGATCGTGCTGCAAGGGCCGAAGGCAGGCATGGAAGTCGCCGCCAACCTCAGCGCGATCACGATCTCCATGAAATGAGTCCGGCCTGAAGACTCACCCATCCGGATTCCATTGAGCGGGCGAAGCAGGCCTCCAAATTGACGGAGAATCTGCTGGCGATACACCGCCGCACATCTTTCCGGATCGTACTTGGGCGCAAGCTGTCCATCCGCGCCGATTGCGAGCGCGTGATCGACGTCGATCACACCGGCCGCTGTTGCGTGTTCGCCGCCAGGACCGCGCCTCGGCCACGAATAACATGATGTTAGGTTTATCGCATAACTGGGTAATTGTGTTAGCCCGCCGAAAGCCTATTGTTGCAGCGAACCAGACACGTCCCGGCAGTCGATAAACGCAAGCGGAAAGCCCGCCGCGCGATCGGACATTGCTGCCCAACATATCCATGAAGCCCGCTCACGGGACGCCAGCAAACAGGTCGGAGGAAACTTGCACATGACCACGGCTCGAGCGATCCACGACATGGGTCAGTCCAAGAAGGCTGCCGCGAGCGGCTGGATTGGATCGGCGCTTGAATATTATGATTTCTTTATCTACGCGACCGCAGCGTCGCTGATCTTCCCGCAGATCTTCTTCCCGTCAGAGAATCCCACGGTTGCCATCGTCGCATCGCTGGCAACGTACGGTGTCGGATATGTGGCCCGGCCGATCGGTGCCTTCGTTCTCGGGCACTGGGGCGATACCCATGGCCGGAAAACGGTTCTCATCATCTGCATGTTCCTGATGGGCGTCTCGACGATGGCCGTCGGTATCCTGCCGACATACCAGCAGGTCGGCATCTGGGCGCCGATCCTGCTCGTCACCTTGCGTCTCGTGCAGGGTTTTGCCGTTGCCGGCGAGATCTCCGGCGCAAGCTCGATGATCCTTGAGCACGCGCCATTCGGGCGGCGCGGATTCTATGCGAGCTTCACGCTCCAGGGCGTGCAGGCCGGACAGATCCTTGCGGCGGCGGTCTTTCTGCCGCTCGCGGCCTACATGCCCACCGAGGCCTTCAACAGCTGGGGGTGGCGGATACCCTTCCTGCTCAGCTTCTTCGTCATCGTCGCCGGCTACATCATCCGCCGTGAGGTTGACGAGACACCTGCCTTCGCCAGGGAAGATGAGCGCGGAGAAACCCCGCGGGCTCCGATCATTCAGGCCATCAAGCTGAACTGGAAGGACATGCTCAGGGTCATCTGCATGGCGCTGATGAATGTCATTCCGGTGGTCACGACCATTTTCGGCGCAGCCTACGCCGTCCAGTCCGCCTACGGAATCGGTTTTGCGAAGGACGTCTACCTCTGGATTCCGGTCCTCGGAAACATGCTGGCGGTGTTCGTCATTCCCTTCGTCGGCAACCTTTCCGACAAGGTCGGCCGCAAGCCTCCGATCATCGTCGGCGCACTCTGCTCCGGCCTGCTCGCCTTCGGCTATCTCTATGCAATCAGCATCAAGAATGTGCCCTTGGCGATCCTGTTGTCGCTCCTGATGTGGGGTGTGGTCTATCAGGGCTACAACGCGATCTTCCCCAGCTTCTATCCCGAGCTGTTTCCGACGCGCACCCGGGTTTCGGCGATGGCGATCTCGCAAAACATAGGCACGACCATCACCGCGCTGCTTCCCGCTTTGTTTGCGACCGTGGCGCCTCCCGGATCGGCCAACATCCCGCTCACGGTGGGAGCCATCGCCTTCGGCATCACGGTGATTGCCGCCCTCGCAGCGGTGACTGCCAGGGAGACATACCGGATCAGCCTCGACGATCTCGGCAATCCCGATGCCGTGCCGATGCCAAGGGCAGACTATGAGCGGAGGCGTGCGGAGACGACAGGCGGGACTGCCGCGGCACTGACCTGACGGCCGCGGGAGACGGAGGTCAACGTAGCTGCGGCATGATCTCGGATGTTGCCGCCGTCCTATAAATGAAGGAAAGAACTGCCGCTGCGGCCAAGCCGGCCCGCAGCGGCAGAGTTTTCGGCAATCGCATGACGTGTGATGTCGGCACCCAAGGAGTTGAGAGATGAATCCCGTTGTTGTTGCTGTCGCGATCACCGGTTCCGTTCCGCGCAAGAAGGACAATCCCGCGGTGCCGATCGTGCCGGCCGAGCAGATCGAGTCGACGCACGCGGCCTTCGAGGCCGGCGCGACGCTTGCGCATATTCACGTTCGAAACGACGACGAAACGCCGTCCTCCGATCCCCAGCGTTTTGCAGAGGTGCAGGAGGGCATCAAGAGGCATTGTCCGGGGATGATCATTCAGTTCTCGACCGGAGGGCGCGGCCGCGATCCGTCGGCGCGCGGGTCGGCGCTCTATCTGAAGCCCGAGATGGCGTCGCTCTCGACCGGATCGGTGAACTTTCCGACGATCGTCTATGAGAACAGCGCTGCCCTGGTCGAGCATCTCGCCACCGGCATGAAGGCGGGCGGCATCCGCCCCGAAATCGAGATATTCGATCTGTCGCACCTGCATGGCGCGCGCCGCCTGATCGAGGCGGGACTGATCGACGAGCATCCTCACGTGCAGTTCGTCATGGGCGTCAAGAACGCAATGCCGGCAGACGAGCATGTGCTCGACATTCTTCTGGCGGAACTCAAGCGGCTGATGCCGAAAGCGACGTGGACCGCGGCCGGGATCGGGCGCCATCAAGCCGAGGTCATGGGTTGGGCGCTGTCGCGGAGCGCCGATGCCGTCCGCACCGGGCTCGAGGATAACATCAGGGTTGACAAAAACCGTCTGGCCAAAAGCAACGCGGAGCTCGTGACCCTCGCCTGTGAGGCGGTGACGCGCCACGGCCGACGCGTCGCCACGCCAGCGGAGGCAAGAGCAGCGCTCAGGATCGCGAGGTAGATCACACGATCAACCGTCCCCGCCGCGCCGCGATTCCGATCGCGACTTCGGCGCCGGCGTTGAATTCGAGGCGATCGGCTTCGATGCCGTCGCTGAAGATGACGCCGTTTTCCGGCATCAGCGAACGGATGTGCAGTTGCTCTGAGGAGGCGAGGCGGCCGCAGACGAGACCCACTTGCGAGTTGCGGCTGGGAAAGGGCTCGCGCACCGCGAAACGCAGCTCCTGCGCGTCCCAGGGCAGGGCGTCGTAAGCCGCCGGTTCAGAAGGCTGGCCGAATCGCCCTGCGATCGCAAGCGAGCCGGTGACGATGCTCTTGAACCAGGCGGTCGAGCCGAGCCCCGTCGAGACGATCAGCCCGCTCGAGGATTGCCGCTCCTTCGTCTCGCCGGTCGCAATCTCGTAGATCGCGGAGGTGTGCGTGCGGGCGCCGACGAAGAGATCGTTCACGGCATGGAGCACCTGACCATCGGAGAGCCGCGCCTCTGCCATCGTCACCGCCTGGCTGTCGCGCTTCTCAGTAGCGACCTCCGGCAGGAGCTTGGCGAGGTCGCGCGGCGCGAAGGGCAGGAGGATGCCGTCGTGGCGCGCCGGGTCCGGGTTGAGCCCGATCAGCGGATGGCCGTCGAGATACTTCATGGTGTTGGCGACGACGCCGTCCTGGCCGAGCGCGACCACGATGTCGGAGGGCGCGAAGATGAAGTTCGGCAGGAAGCTGCGCTCGATCACCTGGTAGCGGCCCCATTGCTCCAGCACTTGCAAAGCGAGGTGCTGCTGCGCGCGATAGACCTCGTGCTCGCGCTCATAGTCGGAGAAGTCGGCGCCGAGATGCTCGACATAGAAGCGCGCCTGCGCCGCGGTCAGGTAACGCGCGACCAGGTCCTCCAGCCTGGTCTTGCGCGTCACCAGCACGATCTTGCGGTCATTGCCGGCGGGCACTGGCGGCCTCCGTCATCTTGGGCTTTTCCATCAACTGGCTGAGCAAGTCCGGCGAGACGTTGAGCTGTCCGATCTTCTCGGCCTTCTCGGCAATGCCGGTGAAGGCCTGCGCGATGAGCTGGCCCGGCTGCATGCCGGCAGAGGCAAGCGCCTGGATCACGCGGGTGTCGACGCCCTCGAAAATCTTCATCAGCGCGCCGACGCGATAGGCCTCGGCATCCGCGAGCGTGCGGGTGTTCTCGGCGTTGAGGCCGACAAAATCCTTGCGCTTGCCCTCGAGCGCGATGTCCGCGACCATGCCGGCCTGGCGCAGCTCGTTCTTCTTGGCGGCGACACTCGCCTCCGCGTCCATCTGGGTCTCGCGGATCGAGCGCTTCTTCTGCTCGACCGCGATCTCGGTGTCGAGCTCGCTCTCGCGAATGGCGCGCTCCTGCTCGACCGCAAAGTTGCGGCGGGCGAAGATCGCTTCGTCCGCGTTCTTCAGGATCGCCTCGCGCGCTTCCGCCTCCAGCGCCTTGGCGGTGTCTGGCGTCGGCTTGATGCCGCGGATGGAGACGCCGAGGATTTCGAGGCCGAGGGAAGCGACGTCGGCGCGAGCCCGCAAGCCGGTCGCAATGATGTCGGCGATGCGGTCCGAAGCCTGCAGGGCTTCCCTCAAGGTCAGCTCCTTCACCGCTTGCTGGGCCAATACCTCGACGGTGCCGAGAATGCGCTGCGGCAGCTTCTCCGGGTCGTCGCTCTCATAGGTCTTGCCGTCGGACTTCAGCGTGAAGTCGAGCATCGAGGCCGCCTTCTTCGGCTCGCTGACGCGATAGGTGACGTGGCCCTGAACGGTGAGGGTCTGAAAGTCGCGTGCGATCTGCTGGAAGATGAAGGAGGCGTCGCGGCTGCCGATGGGGACGGCGACGAGCGAGGTGGCCGGCGCGTAGTAGAACGCGGATAGTCCCGCGCCCTCGGCAACCACGGCGCCGGCACGGTACTTCATGAGATAGGTGGTGGGCTGGGCCTTGATGAACCTGACGCCGAACATTGCTTTCTCCTAATAAGTTGTTCTGAACAACTAAGTAAGTTGCACTGTACAACTAAGTCGGTTACTGTCAAGCGACAAGTCGAGGAGGCCGCAATGGCGCCGAAAGATCAGGCACAACGCACTGAAAAGTCAGGGCAATTGGATTTCCCGCGGCCGCTGGCCACGGTCGACGTGGTGATCTTTGCGATTCGGAACGAGGGCCTTCACGTTCTCCTGGTGCAGCGGCCGGCCGGCGCGGGCGAGCCGTTCCCGCTGGCCTTCGCGCTGCCGGGCGGCTTCGTCGATGTCGCCAAGGACCGCGATCTCGAAGCGTGCGCGGTGCGCAAGCTCAAGGAGAAGACCGGCGTGACCAGCCCCTATCTCGAGCAACTCGGAAGCTGGGGCAGCGCTGGACGCGACCCGCGCGGCTGGTCGACGACGCACGCCTATTTCGCGCTGATGCCGGAGGTGGCGGGCCGGGCCGCGCTCGCACCCGACGCGCAATGGTTTCCGATCGTCGCGGGCAAGATCAAGCCGAAGCTCGCCTTCGACCACGGCGAGATACTCACTGCTGCCGTCGAGCGCCTGCGCAACAAGGTCGAATACACCTCGCTGCCGGCCTACCTGATGTCGGCGGAATTCACGCTGCCCGATCTTCAGCGGGTCTACGAGATCGTGCTCGACCGTCCCTTGGAAAAGAGCGCCTTCCGCACGCGGATCCTCTCAGCCGACATGATCGAGCCGATCGCCAAGATGCGTCGCGGCCCGAACCGGCCGGCGCAGCTCTATCGCCTGAAGAAGGGCAGGGAGCCGGTGTATTTCGTCCGCACGTTCAATCCGCCGGAATGAGCGACCTTACGTGAACTGGCTAGTTCGCGGCGGCTCTGGTGGATCGACGACGAACCCTTCGCAGATGATGAGGCCGTTGATCAGCCTGAACTCTAGCCTGTCGTAGCCCGGCATCGTCTCGCCGGGCTTCGGCGGCATCAGGGCGATGCGGCCTTGAATGCACAGCACGGACTGCCCGGTGCCACGCCACATCCTGATTCCGGTCTCCTTCCAGCGCCGGCGAATAAGCGTCTCGCGATCACAGAGATCGTCGGATTTCGTGACGGCGGCTGAGGCGACGATATCGGCTTTGGCGATGACCGCCTCGACGGGGGCCGCTTCGACGGAATCGGTGTCGACCAGGTCGAGTTGAACCACGTCGGTCTCGACAGAGATGGCTGCGACAGTTTTCGCGGCATCGGGATCAGCCGCACCTCGCTCGAAGGTTTCGACGAGAGAGGGGGCAGCCTCGACTGCCTCGGGCTCAATCACATCGGGCTGAGCGGCCTCGCTCTCGGTCTTGATCTCAAAAGGCGCTGTCTCAATTGCCTCGACCCCGACAATGTCAGCCTCGGCGGAATCGAGCGGGAGAACATCGGTCTCGGCAACAACAGCCTCGGATGAGTCCTCTGATGGTGCGACATGAGCTGTAACGTCTTCGGTGCTGAGCGCGACGGGTTCGATTGTCTCGGCCTCAGCCGAGTCGGCCTCGGCGCTTTCGATTGCGACAAGAGGCGTCTGGGCAGATTCGATTTCAGCTATCTCGACCTCAACGGGGAGATCATCGCCTTCAACGGTCTCAATCTCGCGCCGGGGGAAATCGTCTGACGCCATTGCAGGGGAGACATTATCGCATACGCTTGTTGTGACCGGCTCATCTGCATCGATCTCGGCAGCGCCAGTCTCCGCGGTTGCGGTCTCCGCGACATCAGTCGCAGGAGCCTCAGTCGCAGGAGCCTCGATTTCCTCGGCTTCGACTGTGTCGGTAGCGACCAGTTCGGCCGCAGCGGTCTCGGTTCCGTCGGGCCCCGCCTGCACGGTGTCGGGTTCAACCGTTTCCGCCTCGGCCGCGCCGCGCGCAACATCGTCCTTCGCGGCGTCCGCGGCCGGTGCCTGAAACTCGCTGACGACAGCTGATTCGTCGTTCGTTCGACCACGCAGCAGCGATTTGAATTTCGCGAAGGCAAATTCAACTGCCGGTATGCGGCGCAGCGCTATCGCCAGTCTCGTGAGGACTGGGAGCTGTTTGGGAGCGTACTCGGCGTGAGACATCACTGATTCTCGAAACGAGCAAGAGTTGCCCGCGACGCGCGGGACTGTCAAATCGCGCTCATTGGCCGTTGTCGCCATGTCAACGCCATTGTGGCGGGGAGTGTCATGCCGCGTTCGCAGTGCAGCGCGGGTCGGAGATAGTGTATCCGGAAATGACCGGATCGGTCGGATCCGGCCCTGGGGCGGAATGCGTCGCTTGAAATTTGATACGAAGCTGATTGGCGTCATGGCGGTGCTCGCCGTCACCCAACTCGTCGGATGGGGGACGATCGGGCTTCCCGCCATCGTCGGCCGCGATCTTGCAGCCGATCTCAATATGAGCCTTCCGGCGGTCTTCGCGGGAACGTCGGTTCTGTACGTCGCCATGGGGCTGTGCGCGCCCTGGCTCGCAAAATCCTTCACGCGGCATGGCGCGCGTCGTGTGATGATGGTGGGCACGGTCGTGACCGCGCCGGGCTTTGTGTTCCTGTCCTATGCGCACGAACCGATCCATTATTTCGCGGCCTGGATCGTCCTCGGTGTGGCCGGCAGCGCCACGCTCTCGACCGGCGCCTACATCATGCTGAACGAGGTTGCCGGCCCACGCGCCAAGAACGCGATCGGCGCATTGATGTTGGTGACGGGTCTTTCGGGCAGCATCTTCTGGCCGACGACGTCGTTCCTGAGCGGCCTCGCCGGCTGGCGCGGAACGTGTCTGATCTATGCGGCCATGATGATCGTCGTCAGCCTGCCGCTCCTGGCCTTCGGTGCACCGCGCCGGCGCAAGGCGAGTGAGGAGGCCCCCACCAAGGTACGGGACGTGCCGGCTTCTCCAGTTCCCAGGAGCACCTTCCACCTCGTGGTATCAGCGGTTGCGCTCAATGCCTTCGTGAACTTCGGCTTGGGCGCCGTCTTCATCGAGCTCCTGAGGGCCGAGGGGTTGTCGCCGGCGGAGGCCGTCGGCTTCGGCTCAATGCTGGGCGTGATCCAGGTCAGCGCGCGCGGCATCGATTTCCTCGGCGGCGGACGCTGGGACGGGATCACGACCGGGCTGGTCGCGGGCACCGCGCTGCCGCTTGCCATGCTGCTCCTGATGGCGGGCAACGGCGCATATTGGGTCGTTGCGCTTTTCATCCTGCTCTATGGCCTCGGCAGCGGCGCGATGGCGGTGGCGCGGGCGACGATTCCGCTCGTGTTCTACGATCAGACCGAATTCGCCAAGGCGATGTCGGTGATCGCCCTGCCGGTCAATCTCGCCGCAGCCGTGTCGCCGCCGGTTCTCGCAGCCCTGCTGGTCCATTTCGGCAGCCGCGGCCTGCTCGGCCTGACCATGATCTGCTCATGCGCCACGGTGCTGATCCTGATTGCCCTTGGCCGCCGCCGGCCGCGGGCCGCGACGGCTGCCGCAGTGTGATGTCGTAGGACGAGCTTACGGGCGGCTGGCGGATAGCGGCATGCCGCCAGTGCAAGGCTCGCAGGTCCAAAATAGTGTATCCGCAGGGAGCGCGGCCCGGCCTTGGCCGCCGCGCCAACGCCAGTTCCCGGAGGAAACCTTATGTCGGCCTTGCCGCTCTCAGGCATCAAGATCCTTGACCTCACGCGCGTGCTCGCCGGGCCCTTATCGGCCCAGATGCTCGGCGATCTCGGTGCGGAGGTGATCAAGATCGAGCGGCCGGGCACGGGCGACGACGCGCGCGCCTTCGGCCCGCCTTACCTCGCTGACCCCGACGGCAAGCAGAACAACAACAACTCGTTCTACCTCTGCGCCAACCGCAACAAGAAGTCTGTCACCGTCAACATCGCCAAGCCCGAAGGGCAGGCGATCATCCGGCAGCTTGCCAAGGATGTCGACGTCTTCATGGAGAACTACAAGGTCGGCGATCTCAAGCGCTATGGGCTCGACTACGAGACGATCAAGGCGATCAACCCCGGCATCATCTATTGCTCGGTGACCGGCTTCGGCCAGACCGGCCCTTACGCGCCGCGCGCCGGCTATGATGCGATCCTGCAGGCTATGGGCGGCCTGATGAGCGTCACCGGCCATATCGACGGCGAGCCTGGCGAGGGCCCGATGAAGGTCGGCCCGTCGATCGTCGACTACATGACCGGCATGAACACCTCGATCGGGATTCTCTCGGCGCTCTACCATCGCGACGCCAATGGCGGGGAGGGGCAGCACATCGACGTCTGCCTGTTCGATACCGTCATCGCATCGTTGTCGCACTGGCTGCAGATCTACCTCGTCAACGGCAAGACACCGCCGCGCCGCGGCACCTGGGGCAATGGTGGCATGCCGGCCGGCGTGTTCCGCTGTACCGACGGCGAACTGATGCTGGTGGTCGGCAATGACGGTCAGTTCCAGCGGACCTGCGCCGTGCTCGGCGAGCCCGAGCTCGCGAGCGACAAGCGCTTCATCAAGAACAACGACCGCGTCGTGCACGGCAAGGAGATCATGGCGATCTTCGCTGGTCTGTTCCTGAAGAAGCCGGTGGCCTACTGGCTGGACAAGTTGGAGGAGGCCGGCGTGCCGTCAGGTCCGATCAACGATTTCGAGCAGGTATTTAGCGATCCGCACGTCCAGTCGCGCGGCATGCGGGTGAAGGTCAACCACAAGTTCGAGCCCGAACTGTCGCTGATCCGCAATGCGCTGACGTTCTCGGAGACCCCGGTGACGGACTATCGCGCGCCGCCGCTGTTAGGGGAGCACACGCAGGAGGTGCTCGGCGGACAGCTCGGCTATGATGCGGAGAAGATCGAGGCGTTGAAGAAGCAGGGCGTGATCTAGGGGCGATATTTTCATGTCCACCGGCAAGACCATCATCACCTGCGCGATCACCGGCAACCTGACGAAACCCGAGCAGTCGCCGTATCTGCCGATCACGCCCGAGCAGATCGCGACATCTGCGCTCGAAGCGGCCGAAGCCGGCGCGGCCATCGTCCACATCCACGTGCGTGATCCCGCGACCGGGCGTCCGTCGATGTCGATCGATCTCTATCGTGACGTCGTCGAGCGCATCCGCGCCGGCAACAACAGCCTGGTCATCAATCTCACGACCGGGCCGGGCGGACGCTTCGTACCCTCGCATGACGACCCTCGCGTCGCCGGTCCCGGCACGACACTGCTGCAGCCGGAGAAGCGCGTCGAGCATATCGAGCTGCTCAAGCCCGACATCTGCACGCTCGACCTCAACACCATGAACTCCGGCGGCGAGGTCGTGATCAACACCCCGCGCAACGTCCGCATCATGGCGGAGCACATGAAGGCGGCCGGTGTGCTGCCGGAGATCGAGCTGTTCGATTCCGGCGACTGCCACCTCGCGCGCGATCTCCTTGCCGACGGTACGCTGAAGGGGCCGGGCCTGTTCTCCCTTGTGCTCGGCGTGAAATACGGCTTCTCCGCGACATCAGAGACCATGTTCTATGCGCGCAGCCTCTTGCCGCCGGGTGCGATCTGGTCCGGCTTCGGCATCGGCCGCGCCGAATTCCCGATGGTCGCACAGGCCTATCTGCTCGGCGGCCATGTTCGCGTCGGCATGGAGGACAATCTCTATATGTCCAAGGGTGTGCTGGCGAAGACCAATGCCGAGCTGGTCGCGCATGCCGCCGCGATCGTGAAGAGCCTCGGTGCCACAGTCGCGAGCTCGGATGACGCGCGCGCCATGCTCGGGCTTGCCTGACGCCCGCCGTCAGCCCCGCTGCTCGCGCCACAGCGCAACGGCTTCGTGCCCTGACTGCCCCCCACCGTGTTGTCGGACGGCAACACGCGCCGCGAACCGGGCGATGTGTAGCATATAGGCCCAGTCGAAGTCAGGCGGGTCCAAGCCCTCGCGCGAGCCTCCGACTATCGTTCCAGCAGAACGCCAATCACCAGATTCGAGCGTCAAGGGCACGTTTGCGGTGAGGTTCTGATGACGATCGGTATGGGCGACGATCGAGACAATCGCTTCGGCGGCAGAGAACTGGGGGAAATTGATGAAATCGAGAAGTGGCGCGGCGCGGATTAAGTCTGGGCAACTGCCGGCATTCGCCGCCAAAGCGCGATCCGGGCGCGCCCTAACGCTGGCCTCTTCGTTCTTGTTGTCAGCAGCTGCAATGGTCGCGATCCCCGCAAGTCAGGCGGTCGCCGCCTGTGTGCAGTCCGGCAGCACCGTCACCTGTGACGGCGCGAGCAGCACCGGGTTCGGCACGGGTGCCGAAAACAATCTGACGGTCACGGTTCAGCCGAATGCCTCGATCACCGTCGGCGCGAGCCAGATCGCGCTCAATCTCGGCAGCGGCAACACTGCGATCAACAATGGCACGATCGCCGTTGGCAACAGCAGTCTCGGTATGCAGGGTTTGGACAACAACAACTTTACCAACACCGGTACGATCACGGTGGGTGCCGGTTCTACCGCCATGTTCGCGCTCGGAAATAACAACGCTCTCTCCAATACGGGGACGATCAATGCGACGGCGCAAGGCGCCACCGGTGTCGGGGACGCCGGTAGTGGCAATACGATCACCAATTCCGGCACCATCACGCTCACCGGAGTGGGATCATACGGTATTGTCACGAACGGCGGTGACATCATCCGGAATTCGGGTGTCATCACGGTAGGCAGCAACACCGGCTTCAACGCGACGGGCGTCGCCACGCAGACCGACGACACGCTTATCAACAAGGGCACCATCACCGCCCTCGGCAAGGATGGACTCGGCGTCACCGTCTGGAACATTGGCACCACGGTGACGAACAATGGCACGATCTATGCGCCCGGCACGAACGGAACTGCGGTGGATATTGAAGGCATCAACGATATCATCACCAACAACGGTACGATCATAGGCGGTCGGAACGGCTTTTCGCTGCTCTCCTTGGGCACGACCGGCACCACCGTCACCAATAACGGCACGCTGGACGGACAGATTTTTCTCTTGGGTGGTGGTGGCGTCAGCCTGACCAATTCCGGGTTGATCACGATCAGCGACCCGGCAACGCCGCTCATACCGGCCATCTTCTACATCGGCGGCACGTTTACCCAGACCGCGCAGGGCACGCTGGCGCTGCGTGTCGACAGTGCAGGCCTTCGTGACGGGCTCTTGACCGACGGCCAGGTCAAGCTCGACGGCACCTTGCGGGCGGTGCTCCAGCCGGGGCTCTATCAGTCGTCGACCACCTACACCGACGTGGTCCAGACCATTACCTCGGTCACTGGCCAGTTTGCCAGCGTCACCTCGTCGTCGGTCTTCTTCACCGCAGCCGCGACCTATAGCGCCGCCTCCGTCCACCTGACCCTGACCCGCCAGGCCTTCGGCGCAATCGCGGGCGAGACCGCGAACCAGCGCGCGGTCGGCAACGCGCTCGAAGCCGGCTATTCGCCGTCGCTCACGGGCGCGGCTGCGACGTTCTATTCGCAGCTTCTGGTGGCCGGCTCGTTGCGCGTGCTCGACCAGCTCTCAGGCGAGGGCACCAGCGGCACGCAAAACACCGCCTTTGCCGCCGGCTCCCTGTTCGGCCAGTCCATGGACGGCCAGATGGACGCGTGGCGCACGGGCCACCGCGGCGACGTCGCGGGCGCGGGCGCGCTCGGCTACGCCGCGGAACGGCCGGTCACCTCGGCCTTCAACGCGCTGAAGGCACCGCCGCTTGCGCAACCGCAATGGAATGTCTGGGCGTCCGGCTTCGGCGCCGGCCAGTCGCTCACCGGCGACGCAACGGCTGGTATCGCGGGCTTCAGCGATCGCATCACGGGCGGTGCGGCTGGCGTCGATCATCTCTTCGGTCCCGACCTTCTGGTCGGCATCGCCGTCGGCGGCTCCAGCGCGACGTTCAACGTCGACGATCGCGCCACGTCGGGTAAGCTCGACGGTGCCCATGTCGGCGCCTACGCGATGCAGCGTTTTGGCGCGACCTACGTCTCAGCGCAGCTCGCCTATAGCCATTTCAACAACTCCACGACCCGCACCATCACCGGCATCGGCGCGGACGAGATCGCCAAGGGATCGTTCGGTAGCGACCAACTCGGCGGACGGCTCGAGATCGGCCGGATCTATGATTTCAGCCGGGTGTCGGTGACGCCGTTCGCAGCCGTGCAGGCCGCGCGGTTGTGGCAGGCGGCCTATACCGAAACCAGCACGGCCGGGACCGGAACGGGCGTGCTGGGCTTGAGCTACGCGTCGCACAACGTGTCCTCGCTGCCGGTTTTCCTCGGCACCAAGTTCGACGGCCGCTTCAACGTCGGCAACGGCATGATGTGGATGCCGTTCGCAAACGTGGCCTGGGTGCACGAACGCCCCAGCTCCTGTGTCAAGACGACGGGGCCTTGCATTGCGCCGTCGGCGGGGTGGCCGGTTGCGGCATCTGTAGACGTGCTGGACGAACGCTTTTGCGCAAGGGTCTGCATGCTCGCCCTCACAGACCGTGATCTTGAAGCGCTGACAGACCTCCAGAAGGGCTGGCGAAGATATTATCTCGCCGAGATCGTGCGCCTCCTCAAAGAAGATGAGCGCGAGCCCTGTGCTGGCACAAGAGCCATAGGCGAAAACCGGAACTCGTCGCCCGTGCAGCCTCCAACCTGAAGAGCCCTGGCACTCACGGGAACCTTTCGGATGAAACTGGTGAGCGACGGCGGGTTGGAGAGGGCCAGCGTTCCCTTGTCCACAGATGATCCGTAGTTGCCCCGGCTTTCGTCGCAATCCGGACTCGTATTCGATCTCTTCATCTGACGAACTGGTGTTCGGCAGGGAGGAATCGAATGTCCTACACGATCGGTTATCAAGCGAAGAACCAGAAGGCAGTTCTGGCGACCGAGGCGGCGACGGCCAACCAGGCCGTGGCGATCGTCGCGGAACTGCAAAAGACCGCCGACGAAATCAAGTTCATCCGCTCGCCGCAGGAAGGCGAGATGGGCATCGAGATGCTGCTCTTGCTGGCGAAGGAAGAGGCCGAGGAGATGCCGCAGCGGATGTAGCCGACGGAACCCTCGCGTACACACTTCGATCTTAAGCGAAACGTCGTGGCCTTGAGATGATGTAGGCTGCTGCCGTTACGTTTACAAGCGAAGGTGTCTGCCCATGAAACGCGAAGCGCTGCGCGTCGAGCCGATCTCGACCTTTCTCGACCGCTGGAAGGCGCCGACGTCGCCGGTGACGCGCGCCGGCAACATGATCTTCGTCGCCGGCCTGCCGCCATTCGACCCTGATACCGGCGAGATCGCATCCGTCCCGATCGAGCGGCAGAGCGAGATCATCATGGAGCAGATGAAGCTGTGCCTGGAGACCGCCGGCGCCGGCCTCGACAATGTCATGAAGTGCAACGTCTATTGCACCTCGACCAAGCACTTCGCCGCTTTTAACGCGGTCTATGCGCGCTACTTCCCCAGCGATCCGCCGGCGCGGATCTTCGTCTGCACGCCCGAATGGTTCGCCCCGTTCGATGTCGAGATCGATTGCATCGCAATGATGTAGGGCGCCTCTACCGCGCGGCGACTTTCGCCGGGGTCTTGCTCTCCGCCTTGCCGGCGGTCAGTCCCATCATCGCCATCCCGACCACGCGCTCGATGATGCCGTCGACGTCGTCGAGATCGCATCGGCCGTCCGACAGCTTGGTCAGCCGCTCGCTCTCGCGGATGGTGTGGTGCGCCATGGCCAGCGCGAAGTGCAGGCCCCAATAGATCTCCTCATCGCCGCGGTCGGGCAGTGCGCGGCGCATCGCGGCGGCGAACTTGCGCAAATGGTCGATCTCGCGATTCTTGATGCGGCGGATCGGCGGCACCGATTCAATGGAGGCGCGGATCATGAAGCGCGCCGCGGTGGAGCGCTGGTTTGCCGGCCCCAGGCAGCCGTGCAGGGTCGGGCCGACCAGGGCGCGCAGGATCATTTCGATCGGGGCGCGGCCGCCGCCTTGTTCTTCCGCCGCCTTGAGTTCCGCAAGGCGCTCGCGATTGAGGGCGATGCTCCGCGTCACGAACAACTCGGCGATCAATTCGTCCTTCGAGCCGAAATGGTAGTTCACGGCTGCAAGGTTGACGTTGGCCTCGGCGACGATGTCGCGCAGCGTCACGTCGCCGAAGCCGCGGTCCGCGTAGAGCCGCTCGGCGGCGGCGAGAATGGCAGATCTGGTCTGATCGCTGGCCATGGCTTCTAGCCTTTTTCCGTCATTCCGGGGCGACGCGGAGCGTCGAACCCGGAAATCTCACGCCACAACTTCTAGATTCCGGGTTCAACCCTGCGGGCTGCCCCGGAGTGACCCGAGCGTGGGCAGTTGCAATTCAAACAGTTGTATGAAACTATCGTTTGAAGGCCGGGAAAAGTCAATCCGCAATCCGGACCCGTTCGCAACTGCGACGCCGGGTTCCGACAGGCGGCCCGCAAGCCCGCTGTCGCGGCTTGCAGACCGCGCGAGGCGGGAGGACAGTCCGGCACAAAAGATTGTTCAAAGAGAGAGACGAGGAGCGTCCCATGGACTTCGACATGTCGCCCAAGCAGAAGGAATGGCTCGAACGCGTGCAGTCCTTCATGACCAAGCACGTGCGCCCCGCTGTTCCCATCTACAATCAGCAGGATCACACGGGCGAGCGCTGGAAGGTCATTCCGGTGCTGGAGGATCTGAAGAAGAAGGCCAAGGCCGAAGGCCTCTGGAACATGTTTCTGCCGCCGTCCAAGGAGCATGACGACGACGAATTCCACGGCGCGGGATTGACCAATCTCGAATACGCGCTGCTCTCGGAGCAGATGGGCCACATCTCCTGGGCCTCGGAAGTGTTCAACTGCTCTGCGCCCGACACCGGCAACATGGAAGTGCTGTTCCGTTACGGCACCAAGGAGCAGAAGCGCAAATGGCTGCGCCCGCTGATGGACGGCGAGATCCGCTCCGCCTTCCTGATGACGGAGCCGGCGGTGGCTTCGTCCGACGCCACCAACATCGAGACCCGCATCGAGCGCGACGGTGATCATTACGTCATCAACGGCCGCAAATGGTGGTCGTCCGGTGTCGGCGACCCCCGCTGCAAGATCGCCATCCTGATGGGAAAGACCGACATCAACGCGGCCAAGCATCAGCAGCAGTCGCAGATCCTGGTGCCGCTCGACACCCCCGGCATCAAGGTCGAGAAAATGCTGCCGGTGTTCGGCTTCGACGATGCGCCGCATGGTCATGCCCAGGTTCTGCTGGAGAACGTCCGCGTTCCCGCCTCGAATCTGCTGCTCGGCGAAGGCCGCGGCTTCGAGATCGCGCAGGGGCGTCTCGGCCCCGGCCGCATCCATCACTGCATGCGCACCATCGGCAAGGCCGAGGAGGCGCTGGAGAAGATGGTGAAGCGGCTGATGTCGCGTTCCGCCTTCGGTAAGAAGATCATCGAGCACTCGGTGTGGGAGCAGCGGATCGGCGAGGCTCGCACCGATATCGAGATGAACCGCCTCTTGTGCCTCAAGGCCGCCGACATGATGGACAAGGTCGGCAACAAGAGCGCGCAGCTCGAGATCGCCATGATCAAGGTCGCAGCCCCCAACATGGCGCTGAAGATCATCGACCAGGCGATCCAGGCCTTTGGCGGCGCCGGCGTCTCGGATGAAGCCGGTCTTGCCAAGGACTATGCGGGCATCCGCACGCTCCGCCTCGCCGACGGTCCGGACGAGGTGCACAACCGCGCCATTGCCAGACTTGAAATCCGGAAGTATGCAAACTCTCCCAAGCACTAAGAATGGGGAGAGTGCACGTGGCGCTCTCTACGCCGTCATCCCGGGTTCTCGCAGTGCGAGCCCCGGAATGATGGACAATAAGATGAGGGAGCGTCATCGTGGCTGACGGCGTCAGGAAAGACGAGGAGTTCTCGGGCACCAAGCCCGTCGAGGAGCGGCATCGTTTCGACGAGCTGCGGCTCGAGAACTGGATGCGCGAGAACGTCGAAGGCTATCAAGGCCCGCTGGTCGTCCTGCAATTCAAGGGCGGCCAGTCCAACCCGACTTACCGGCTCGATACGCCCGGCCGTTCCTACGTGATGCGCCGAAAACCGTTCGGCAAATTGCTGCCGTCGGCGCATGCGGTCGATCGCGAATATCGCGTGATCGCAGCGCTCGGAAAGCAGGGCTTTCCGGTCGCGAAAGCCTACGCGCTGTGCCAGGACGACAGCATCATTGGGGCAGCCTTCTACATCATGTCGATGGAAGAGGGCCGGGTGTTCTGGGATCCGACGCTGCCGAGCCAGACGGGCGAGGCGCGCCGACAAATCTTCACCAGCAAGATCGAGACGCTGGCGAAACTGCACATGTTCGATCCCGCCGCGATCGGCCTTGGCGATTTCGGCAAGCCCGGCAATTATTTCGCGCGGCAGATCGACCGCTGGACCAAGCAGTACCGGGCATCCGAGACCCAGCACATTCCCGAGTTCGAGAAGGTCGCCGAATGGCTGCCGCGCACCGTGCCGGAACAGGCGCGCGTCTCGATCGTCCATGGCGACTACCGGCTCGACAACATGATTTTCCACGCGACGGAACCGCGCGTGCAGGCCGTGCTGGATTGGGAGCTGTCGACGCTCGGCGATCCCATGGCCGACTTCACCTATCTGTTGATGCAGTGGATCATGCCGGGCCTGGAAGGCGCGGACATCAAGGCGCTGAACATTCCGAGCCTGGAAGAGGCGGCGCAGATCTATTGCAACGCGACCGGGATGAGCGTGCCGGATCTCAACTGGTACTTCTCCTACAACCTCTTCCGCCTTGCAGGGATCACGCAGGGTATCGCCGGCCGGATCCGCGACGGCACCGCCGCCAACGCCAAGGCGCTCGAATCCGCCAAGCGCACCGTCCCCTTGTCGAAGGCCTCGTGGGAGTACGCGCAGAAGGCGGGGGCGGTGTAGGACTGCGTTTGAGAATGCGAGGCGCGGCCGAAGAGGCCGCGCTTTTTTTTGCCATTCTCTCGTGTCCCGGACGCGGTGCAGCACGAAGTGCTGCTCCGCAGAGCCGGGACCCAGTCACGTCGCCAGCGAATTCAGCTCATCCGTCAGATCACGCCAATCCGGATTGAGTTGCTCAATCAATTTGAGCTTCCAGGCGCGCCGCCAACGCTTCAGCGAATGCTCGCGCGTCCGGGCTTCGAGGACGGACTCGAAGGTTTCGAAGTAGACCAGCAGCGTTACGTCGTACCGTCGCGTGAAACCGGGTACGAGCTTTGCCTTATGCTCGGTGATCCGGCGAGCGAGGTCGTTCGTCACTCCAATGTAGAGAGTGCCGTTTCTCTTGCTTGCCAGGATGTAAACGAAGAAGGACATGTTCGTGCAATCGACGCCTCATAGCGCTGCGACTTAAAATTGCATATTTGGGCGGCGTGGCCAAGCGCCTCCGGGTCCCGGCTCTGCGGCGCGTCACTTCGTGACACGAGACTAGGTACGCGGCTTCTACAATTCGTCCTCGTAGGCGGATTAGCGAAACCTAATCCGCCGTGCTCGAGGGAAGTAGCCGGCTGGGCTGACGCGGACGCTGTCGGCCGCACTCTCGTGTCCCGGACGCGGCGCAGCACGAAGTGGTGCGCCGCAGAGCCGGGACCCAGTCATGTGGCCAAGGAATTCAATGCTTGGAATTGTAGTCTTCAAATTCCCATTTCCCGAGTCGGCCTGGCGCGTAGGGTGGGCAGAGGCGCGTGAGCGCCGTGCCCACCGCTTTCTGCGGACGCACAAGTGGTGGGCACGCTTCGCTCTGCCCACCGTACGACTGCAATCGAAATTACGTCGTCGTCGCCGCGCAATGCGCGATCAGCTTCTCGACGAAATCCCCGCACTTCTCAAGCTCCGACATCTCCACGAACTCGTCCGGCGTGTGTGCCTGCGCGATCGCGCCGGGACCGATCACCACCGAGGCGATATCGGCCATGCTGGCAAACAGGCTCGCTTCTGTGCCGAAGGCGACCTTGGCGTGGTCGTTGCGGCCGGCGAGCTTCTTGGCGAGCGTGACGATCGCGTTGTCGGCTTGAGTATCGAGGGCGGGATAGTCGAGGATCTCCTCGAAATCGATGCCGCAATCGGGGTGGCGCTTCTTCATCGCGGGCTCGATCTCGGCCTTGGCCCAGGCGACAATCGCATCCGTCACTTCTCTCGACTCGGTGATGCCGATGCCGCGGCATTCGAACTCGACGGTGCAGGTATCCGGCACGATGTTGAGTGCGGCGCCGCCATGCACGATGCTGGTCAGCAGGGTGGAGTGCGGGACATCGTAGAGGCTGTCCTGTGATCTCTGTGCCGCAAGCTGAACGGCGCGGCGGCGGATCTCGGTGATCAGCTCGGCTGCATATTCGATCGCGTTGACGCCATCGGGCGCGATCGAGGAGTGGCGGGCGAGACCCTTGAAGGTCGCGCGCACGCCATGCTTGCCCTTGTGACCGATGATGACCTTCATCTCGGTCGGCTCGCCGACGAAGCAGCCGAGTGGCTTGACCTGCTTCTTGGCGACCTCGCGCAGCATGGGCCGCACGCCAACGCAGCCGATCTCCTCATCATAGGAGATCGCAAGGTGAATTGGGGTCTTCAGGGCAGCCTCGGTCATTTCCGGAACCATGGCGAGGCAGACCGCCACAAAACCCTTCATGTCGGTGGTGCCGCGTCCGTAAAGGCGGCCGTCGCGCTCGATCAGCTTGAACGGATCGTGGGTCCATGTCTGGCCCACGACTGGCACGACGTCGGTATGCCCCGACAGCACGAAGCCGGGACGGTCGTTCGGGCCGATGGTGACCCAGAGCGAGGCCTTCTGCCTGGTCTCGTCGACGATCCGCTGTCCACTGATGCCGTGCGAGGCGAGATAGCTCTCGATATAGGCGATCAGGGCAAGGTTGGAGCGATCGCTGACGGTATCGAAGGCAACGAGGTCGGCGAGCAGTTTGAGAATACGGTCGGGTCTTTGGCTTGGCATTGTCGGGTTCTTGGGAAGGGAGGGTGGCGGCTCGGCCGCGTGCACGAACCATACCAACAGCGGCGCCCGTCGGGCAAATCAGCCCGCCCCAGCTGGCGCAATCCTACTGTGCATGGGGTTGTTCTTCGAAAAAAGAACTCGCCTGTGCCGTCGGGTAAATCACTTTTGGGCTTTTGTCCCATCGAAGGGCGCGTGCATCTTGAAACGCGATATCAGCCCCGGGGGCGTCCTGGCGTTCGCCAGGACGACAGTGGAGTGTGTGGCCGGGACAAGCCCGGCCATGACGGAAAGGGAACGCGAAGCGTCGTGAACCTAAACCGGCTTGCCGGCGTACGGCATCGAGGCGGTGAGGCCGCCGTCGACCGGAAACGCCTGGCCATTGACGTACGACGCCTCGTCGCTCGCCAGGAACAAGCCCATCGCCGCGAGCTCGTGCGGCTGGCCGGGGCGCTTGAGCGGATTGAGCTGGCCGATCTTGTCGGCGGTGCCGCGCTCCTTGGCGCGATCGAAGATCGGCTTCGTCATGCCGGTTTCGATCAGCCCGGGGCAGACCGCGTTGATGCGCACGCCGGTGCCGGAGAGCGAATAGGCCGTGGTCTGCACCAGGCTGATCACGCCGGCCTTGCTCGCGGCGTAGGGATGACCGCTGGCACCGGCCTTGAGGCCCGCGACCGACGCCGTCAGCACGATCGCGCCCGATTGCTGCTGCACCATGTGCGGCATCGCGTACTTCACCGCGAGGAAGGGGCCGATCAGGTTGACGCGCAACACCTCCTGCCAATGCTCGACCGTCTGCTCGGCGAGCGGCACGAGCCCGCCGGAGACGCCGGCATTGGCCCAGATCACGTCGAGCCGGCCATGCGTCTTCACCGCCTTGTCGATGACGGCCATGACGTCCTTCTCGGAGCCCGCGTCAGCCATCATGGCCTCTGCAGTGCCGCCGGCGCGCTTGATCTCCTCGACCGTCTCCTTCACGGCTTCGGTGCGATCGACCGCGATCAGTCTTGCGCCTTCTTTCGTGAACAGCAGCGAGGCGGCGCGGCCGATGCCGCTGCCCGCGCCGGTGATGATGACGGATTTGCCTTGCAGTCGGCCCATGCGCTTCTCTCCTCATGTTCACGCGCGGCGCTTGCCGCGCGACGGAATTTCAAACAGAATTTCAAACGGCAAAGTGTCTTGAGACACGTTCGTTACTCACGTACAGCGACATCGAACGGGATGAAAGGGTTTCGATGATGTCCGATTCCGACAAGCCCAAAGTCGTCACGACGCGGTGGTGGTGGGTCCGTCACGCGCCGGTGCGCAATGACGGTGGCAACATCTACGGTCAGCAGGATCTCGCCTGCGACACCAGCGATAGTGAGGTCTTCGAGGCGGTCGCGAAGATCCTGCCGCGCGACGCGGTCTGGTACTCGAGCAATCTGATGCGCACCCATCAGACGGCGGAAGCGATCTGGGCGGCCGGCTTTCCCAAGCCTGCGACCATGATTTGGGAAGCGGACTTCGCCGAGCAGAATCTCGGCCAGTGGCAGGGCATGAATCGCGCCGCCTTCATCGCGAGCCGCCCCGCGGGCAGTAGCTGGTTCGCCGACATCAATGAGCCCGCGCCCGGTGGTGAAAGCTTCATGGACCTCTACAACCGCACTTGCCGCACCATCGAACGGATCAATCGCGAGCATGCTGGGCAGGATGTGATCGCGGTTACCCATGGCGGCACGATCAAGGCGGCGCTGGGGCTCGCGCTCGGCGGCGAGCCTGAGAAGGGGCTCTCCTTCGATATCGACAATGTCTCGGTGACGCGGCTCGATCATTTCGCAACAGCAGAGCGCGTCGTCTGGCGCTTGCCGATGGTGAACCAGCAGCCGTGGATCGCGGACGAAAGGCACAACGCGATGCATCAGCCCGCAGGGCCGGAAGTCAAGAAACTCGCGTGAGCCATTGCCGCTGAGCGCGGCCGCAGCTCAAGCATCAAATCAACCTCGTCAATTCTGGGAGAGAAACATGACCTTGTTCGACATGAAGGGAAAAGTCGCCGTCATCACGGGATCGACGCGCGGCATCGGGCTCGCGATCGCAGAGCGCATGGCCGAGCACGGCGCCAAGGTCGTGATCTCCTCGCGCAAGGCCGACGTCTGCGAGGAGGTGGCGAAGGGGATCAACGACAAGTACGGCAAGGGGACTGCGGTCGCTATCGCCGCCAACATCTCCTCGAAGGAAAATCTGCAAGACCTCGTCGACGAGAGCAACCGCGCCTTCGGCAAGATCGACGTGCTGGTCTGCAACGCCGCCTCGAACCCGTATTACGGTCCGCTCGCCGGCATCTCCGACGATCAGTTCAGAAAAATCCTCGACAACAACATCGTCGCCAACAACTGGCTGATCTCGATGGTGGTGCCGCAGATGATCGAGCGCAAGGACGGCTCGGTCATCATCGTCTCCTCGATCGGCGGCCTCAAGGGCTCGACCATTCTCGGTGCCTACGCGATCTCAAAGGCCGCCGACATGCAGCTCGCGCGCAACCTTGCCTGCGAATACGGCAAGCACAACATCCGCGTGAACTGCATCGCGCCCGGCCTGATCAAGACCGATTTCGCGAAGGCGCTGTGGGACAATCCGGAGAACCTGAAGGCCTCGACCTCGCGCTCGCCGCTCCTGCGCATCGGCATCCCCGACGAGATCGCGGGCGCGGCGGTGTTCCTCGGCTCGAAGGCCGGCGACTTCATGACCGGCCAGACCATGGTCATCGACGGCGGCGCGACGATTAGTTGAGGTGATAACTCTCGTGTCCCGGACGCGGTGCAGCACGAAGTGCTGCTCCGCAGAGCCGGGACCCATGAGCCGAGAATTTGAGTTCGCTGAAGTATGGGCCCCGGCTCAGCGACGGGGCACGAGACCGAGGACGCAGCGTCCCGTCAATCCACCGCCGCGTACACCAGATCCCGCACCAAGGTCCGCGTATAGTCGCGCTGCCCTGGGCCTTGGCTCATGAACACCGCGACCAGATCCTCCTTCGGATCGATCCAGAAGAAGGTGCCGGCGATCCCGCTCCAGAAGAACTGGCCGACGCTGCCGGGGAAGGGCGCGATGCCGGGCTCTCTGCGGACGGCAAAGCCGAGGCCGAAGCCGTGGCCCGGTGCGAGCAGCGTGCCGTTGGTCTTCACATTCGGGCCGAGATGGTCGGAGGCCATCAGCTCCAGCATCTTGCGGCCGATGATGCGCGCACCATCGAGCGTACCGCCGTTGCGCAGCATCAGCGCGAAGCGGGCGTAGTCCAAGGTGGTCGAGACCAGACCGCCGCCGCCGGACTCCATCACGGGTGCTTCCAGCATGTTGAAGAGGGCGATCTTGTCGCCGGTCCAGGGATCGGCGGGGAAGGGCTCGGCGAGGCGGGCGGCGTTGGCCTCGCTGGTCGAGAAACCGGTCTCGGTCATCTGAAGGGGGCCGAGGACGCGCTCGCTCAGGAAAGCGCCGAGTGACTTGCCGCTGACGACCTCGATGATGCGACCGAGAATGTCGGTCGAGCGGCCGTAGTTGAACTCCGCGCCGGGCTGGCAGACCAGCGGGAAGCTCGCGACCAGGGCGGCGTGCTCGGCGTTGGTGATCTTGCGGCTGCGGACGCGGGACTCCTGGTAGAGCTTGTGCACGGGGCCGTCGCCCTGATGCTCGTAGGTGATGCCGGAGGTGTGGCGGAGCAGGTCCTGGACCGTGATCGGACGGTGGGCCGGAACCAGTTCGAGCTTGCCACCGCTGACGACGCCGACCTGGGGGTTGGCGAATTCGGGGATGTACTTGGCGAGAGGATCGCTGAGCAGGACATGGCCGTCCTCGACCAGCGTCATGATGCCGACCGAGACGATCGGCTTGGTCATCGAGAAGATGCGGAAGATCGAATCATGCGCCATCGGAACTGAGGCCGCAGGACTCTGCCGGCCCAGTGCCTCGAACCAGCCGATCTGGCCGCGGCGCGCCACCAGCACGCTCACGCCGGGAACGGTTCCCTTGTCGATCTCGCGCTTGAAGGCATCCGACATCGCCTGGAGGCGGGGGCGCGACAGACCCAGCGTTTCGGGCCTGGCCTCGGGCAAAGGCGGGGTCGGTGTCGCGATTTTCGGCTTCGAGGCGGTTTGAGCGCTCATTGTCACTCCCGGGTTGTTGTTCTGGTTCAGGATGAACTGTGGCCCGGAAGTCGCGGTGTGAACAAGCGCCTCGCTTGCGCTTCTCCCTTGCAAACCGGCCGCCCCCTGTGCTTGAAAGCGCCCCTGACCCGCGGCGACGCGGGTTCGTAGGAGTGTAGCTCAATTGGTAGAGCACCGGTCTCCAAAACCGGGGGTCGCAGGTTCGAGCCCTGCCACTCCTGCCAGGTAGTCCCGACAATCAGGACAGGACCACAGGCAGGGCGAAGCTCGGATCGCGCTTCATGCCGGTCCGATAAGCCCTTGATCCGGATCAGGTCTGCGGACGGGAGTCAGACGCCGATCCCGTCAGGTGCGGCGCGCCAATACCTTGACCTTTGCCCCCATCCGCAGTAGATACCGGCCACCTGCAGCCGGCCCGTTAGACGCGGATCTCCGGCGCGGCCTTGAAATCCCCGAACAATCGAGCCCGGTTTCCGGCTCATCCTTCAAGCGAAGAGGGTTGGGCAGACGGCGGCTGTTCGGATCCCTTTAAATCTTTTCTCGTCTCACGACGGACGTTGGACATCAACGATGGCAGTCAGCCCGTTCAAGTTCTTGCAGGAAGTGCGCTCGGAGACCGCGAAGGTCACCTGGCCGACCCGTCGCGAGACGACGATCACCACGATCATGGTGTTCGTCATGGTTGCCTTGGCGTCGATCTTCTTCTTCGCCGCCGACCAGATCATCCGTTATCTCGTCACCCTTCTTTTGGGCATTCACTGATGGCAACAGCCGCAGCAACTCAATCGTCCGACAAGCGCTGGTACATCGTCCACGCGTACTCGAACTTCGAGAAGAAGGTCGCCGAATCGATCCGCGAGCAGGCCAAGCAGCGCAATCTCGAGGAACTCTTCGAGCAGGTGCTGGTGCCGACCGAGAAGGTCACGGAGGTGCGCCGCGGCCGCAAGATCGACGCCGAGCGCAAGTTCTTCCCGGGCTACGTGCTGGTGAAGATGAAGCTGACCGACGAGGCGTTCCATCTGATCAAGAACACCCCGAAGGTTACGGGCTTCCTTGGCGCGGAAAACAAGCCGATGCCGATCTCGGAAGCCGAGGCGATGCGCATCCTGCACCAGGTGCAGGAGGGCGTGGAGCGGCCGAAGGCGTCGGTGTCGTTCGAGATCGGCGAGAACGTGCGCGTGGCCGATGGCCCGTTCGCCTCGTTCTCCGGTGTGGTCGAGGAAATCGACGAGGCGCGTTCGCGCCTGAAGGTCGCGGTGTCGATCTTCGGCCGCGCAACGCCCGTGGAACTGGAATTCGGTCAGGTCGAGAAGGTCTGACCGGGTACGCGTGAGGCTTGGGCCTTGCGCATTTGAGAGGCCGTGGGAGGAGAGGGGCGGTTGCCAGCCGCATCTGATCCCGACCACGAACCTGAAACCGCCAGCCTTCGGGCCGGCACAACAGGAGTGATACATGGCAAAGAAAGTGACCGGATACCTGAAGCTTCAGGTCCCGGCCGGTGCGGCGAATCCTTCGCCCCCGATCGGTCCCGCGCTTGGTCAGCGCGGTCTCAACATCATGGAGTTCTGCAAGGCGTTCAACGCCCAGACCCAGAAGGAAGAGAAGAACACCCCGATCCCGGTGATCATCACCATCTATGCGGACCGTTCCTTCACCTTCGAGATGAAGACGCCGCCGATGTCCTACTTCCTCAAACAGGCTGCAAAAATCCAGTCCGGCTCGAAGGCGCCGGGCCGTGACAAGGCCGGCAAGGTGACCAAGGCGCAGGTGCGCGAGATCGCCGAGAAGAAGATGAAGGACCTGAATTGCGACACCATTGAATCGGCCATGAAGATGGTCGAGGGCTCTGCCCGTTCGATGGGTCTGGAAGTTGCGGGGTAACGGGCCATGGCAATCGGAAAGCGTTTGAAGAAGGCCCGCGAGGGCGTTGATCGCGAGAAGCTCTATCCGCTCGCGGACGCCATCAAGATGGTCAAGGAGCGCGCCAAGTCGAAGTTCGACGAGACGATCGAGATCGCGATCAATCTCGGCGTCGATCCCCGCCACGCCGACCAGATGGTCCGTGGCGTCGTGAACCTGCCGAACGGCACCGGCCGCACCCTGCGCGTCGGCGTGTTCGCGCGCGGCGCCAAGGCGGACGAAGCCAAGGCCGCCGGTGCCGACGTCGTCGGCGCCGAGGACCTGGTCGAGAAGGTGCAGAACGGCACCATCGACTTCGACCGTTGTATTGCGACCCCCGACATGATGCCGCTGGTCGGCCGTCTCGGTAAGGTGCTCGGTCCGCGCGGCATGATGCCGAACCCGAAGATCGGCACCGTGACCATGGACGTCACCAACGCCGTCAAGGGCGCCAAGGGCGGCTCGGTCGAGTTCCGCGTCGAGAAGGCCGGCATCGTCCAGGCCGGCATCGGCAAGGCTTCGTTCACCGAGGAGAAGCTGGTCGAGAACGTCAAGGCGCTCGCGGATGCGGTCTCCAAGGCGAAGCCGGCAGGCTCCAAGGGCACCTACATCCAGCGCGTCGCGGTGTCCTCGACCATGGGCCCGGGCGTGAAGGTCGAGCCGGGCACGATCCTCGGCTAAGGCCATAGATCAAGAGATGCGGACAGGGGCGGAATTGGGCAACCGATTCCGCCCCTTCCATTTTTGAGGCGTCGTTCACGGGAAACAATAACAATGGCTGACAAGGTCCTGATCTACTCGCGCTTCCCGAAGACGATGATGGCGCGCTTCGCCGAGCGGTTTGAATTGCTCGACACCGCCGGCAAGCCGGCGCAGGAGGTGTTTTCAAGCGACGCATTAGGTGGCATCCGCGCGCTGCTCACGGCCGGCGGCACGCCGCTCGGCGCAGGCGCGATGGATCTCTTTCCGAAGCTGGGTGCGATCGTCTGCTACGGCACCGGCTATGACGGCGTCGACCTGAAGACTGCCGCTGCACGCAACGTCGCGGTCGGCCACAGCCCCGGCGCCAATGCGGCTTCGGTTGCCGATATCGCAGTGACCTTGATGCTCGCCGCCACCCGCCGGATCCTGGTTGCGGATCAATACGTCCGCAGTGGCGATTGGGCCGCGTCAAAACCTTCGCCGATGATGCGGCCGCAGGCCGGCATGCCTGGCCGCCGCATCGGCGTCTACGGCATGGGCGAGATCGGCCGCAAGATCGCCGCGCGCTGCGCGGCGTTCGAGAGCGAGGTCGGCTATTTCAGCCGCACCCGCCACGACGTACCCTATCAATATTTCCCGTCGCTCGATGCGCTCGCCGACTGGTGCAGCGTGCTCATGATCGCGGTCCGCGCCGGCGCGGAGACGCATCACGCCGTCAACGCCGACATCCTCAGGCGGCTGGGCGAGGATGGCTATATCGTCAACATCTCCCGCGGCTCGGTGATCGACGAGAAGGCCCTGGTCTCGGCGCTCTCCGACAAGACGATCGCCGGCGCCGGCCTCGACGTCTATGCGAAGGAGCCGCACGCGCCGGATGCGCTGACGGCGCTGCCCAACGTGGTGCTCGCACCGCATATCGGTGGACATACCCTGGAATCGCACGTCGCGATGCAGGACTGCGTGCTGGCGAACCTGACCGCGTTCTTCGAGGGGCGGCCGCTGCCTTACGCGGTCAAAACGGCTTGAATCGGCCCTTTCGCCGCCGCGTCAAGGTTCCCGGGCAATCGATTGGAACTGGTGTGAATTTTGCTCTTGGCAAGGCCGTCAAGAGCGGTTAAAGAACCGCCTCCGGACGTGCTGGCCGTAGCTGGCGCGTCCGTGCACGCATTCCGAAAACCCGACACGATAGGAGATCATTCCTTCTTAGGACGTCCGCAAGGATTTGCCCGAAAAGGAGAGACCTCATCAAGTTGGTGGAATGTGGGCGGGGGTCAACCGGCGTGCCGGCTGGCCTCGTCCTGTCCAAGACTGCAGGCGCTCGCGGGAAGTTTCGATTTCCCAACGGCTTAATCGCATGGCCTGCATAGACGGGTGAAGACCGGATTTCACTTCGCAGCCACCCCTCGGGCGGCTCGGAATGGGTTTGGTTCGGACCTCGACACCCCGTGGGCCCCCGCAAGGGTTCCGGGAGGGCAGGCTTTGAATTGTCGTCTTGCCCGGCGTGTCCGAAGGGTTTTGGCCCAGAGGTTCAGGTTTGGGTGGGACGATGGGTGCAACCCGGCGGTCCCGCCTTTCGCGCGACGACCGCCAACCGGAGAGAGCTTGCTGTGGAACGAGCGGCAAAAAAGGAAGCGGTCGAACAGCTCAATGAGGTCTTCAAGACCACGGGCGTCGCGGTCGTTGCTCAATATTCCGGCCTCACTGTCGCCCAGATGCAGAAGCTGCGCATGCAGATGAAGCAGGCTGGCGCCTCGGTGAAGGTCTCGAAGAACCGTCTCGCCAAAATTGCTCTTGAAGGCACTGACGTCGTTGCCATCGGCCCCATGCTGAAGGGGCCGACCGTGATCGCGACTTCTAACGATCCGGTAGCGGCGCCGAAGGTCGCCATCGATTTCGCCAAGGCGAACGAGAAGTTCGTCATCATCGGCGGCTCGATGGGCAAGACCGTCCTGAATGTCGACGGCGTGAAGGCTCTTGCCTCGCTGCCGTCGCTTGACGAACTGCGCGGCAAGATCGTCGGCCTCATCGTGGCTCCGGCGACCAAGCTCGCCCAGCTCGCGAACGCGCCGGCGGGCAAGCTCGCACGCGTCATTCAGGCTCATGCCTCAAAGGGCGAAGCGGCCTGACGCCCTTCGCAAAACTCAAACCCGAACCAGACTTACACTTAAGGAAACAGAACAATGGCTGACTTGCAGAAGATCGTTGACGACCTCTCGAGCCTCACCGTGCTCGAAGCCGCTGAACTCGCCAAGCTCCTCGAAGAGAAGTGGGGCGTGTCCGCCGCTGCCGCCGTCGCAGTGGCCGGCCCGGCTGCCGGTGGCGCTGCCGCCGCTCCGGCGGAAGAGAAGACCGAGTTCACGGTCGTTCTCGCCTCTGCCGGCGACAAGAAGATCGAGGTCATCAAGGAAGTCCGCGCCATCACCGGCCTGGGCCTGAAGGAAGCGAAGGACCTCGTCGAGGGCGCGCCGAAGCCGGTGAAGGAAGGCGTGAACAAGGACGAAGCCGACAAGATCAAGGCCCAGCTCGAGAAGGCTGGCGCGAAGGTCGAGCTCAAGTAAGCGTTACTGGAGCGAGATCCCGGGCGAGCGTGAGCTGAGACCCGGGATCTTGGTCCGCAAGGTCGATGGCCGGGTTCCGGCCTTGAGCGGGCGGGTCGAATGCAAAAGGCGTGCGACGGGACATTCCGACGCAGGCCGAACACGAAAAAGTGTGGGGATTTGAGGGCTTACCCCTCGAATCTCGACTATTGTCGCCCCATATCGGAGCGGCAGCACGAAAGCACGGTAGGCGTGGAAGGCGGAGTTTCCCGCAAGCCGTTGGGAGAGCAGGCTATTTCGGGCTTTTGCAGTCCGTGAAGACAATCGTTGTGACGGGCGGGCGCGCCTTTGCGCCCCGCGCGTCGTTTTGCGTTTTGAAGGTCTGAAGAACAGTTCAGGACTTTGACGGGTCCGATGACTGGGTTTCCGCCCCTCAAAACGGGTTCGAAAAATTCAACCCGGGGAACGGTGGCAGCCGTGTCCCGGAAGGCGCGCCCAGAGCGGGCGCCGAAATGAGAGGCCACGATGGCGCAGCAGACATTCACCGGTCGCAAACGCGTTCGCAAGTTTTTCGGACACATCAAGGAAGTCGCCGAGATGCCGAACCTCATCGAGGTTCAGAAGGCGTCCTATGACCAGTTCCTGATGGTCGACGAACCCACGGGCGGGCGGCCGGATGAGGGCTTGCAGGCAGTGTTCCGCTCGGTGTTCCCGATCTCGGACTTCTCCGGCACCTCGATGCTGGAATTCGTTCGCTACGAGTTCGAGCCGCCGAAGTACGACGTCGACGAGTGCCGCCAGCGCGGCATGACCTTCGCTGCACCCCTCAAGGTGACCCTGCGCCTCATCGTGTTCGATATCGACGAGGAAACCGGCGCGAAGTCGGTCAAGGACATCAAGGAGCAGGACGTCTACATGGGCGACATCCCGCTCATGACGATGAACGGCACCTTCATCGTCAACGGCACCGAGCGCGTCATCGTCTCCCAGATGCACCGTTCGCCCGGCGTGTTCTTCGACCACGACAAGGGCAAGACCCACTCCTCGGGCAAGCTGCTGTTCGCCGCCCGCGTGATCCCGTATCGCGGCTCCTGGCTCGACATCGAGTTCGACGCCAAGGACATCGTCTATGCGCGTATCGATCGTCGCCGCAAGATTCCGGTGACGTCGCTGATGTTCGCGCTCGGGCTTGATGGCGAGGAGGTCCTCAACACCTTCTACAAGCGCATCCTCTACAAGCGGACCAAGGAAGGCTGGCGCGTTCCGTTCGACGCCAACCGTTTCCGCGGCTATTCCACGACCTCCGACCTGATCGACGCCGACACCGGCAAGGTCGTGCTCGAGGCCGGCAAGAAGCTCACCGTGCGTGCCGCGCGCCAGCTCCAGGAGAAGGGGCTGAAGGCGCTCCGCATGTCGGATGAGGAACTGGTCGGCAACTACCTTGCCGAGGACCTCGTCAATCCGAAGACCGGCGAGATCCATGCGGAGGCCGGCGAGGAGATTACCGACAAGCTGATGAAGGCCCTCAACGAGCACGGCTACAAGGAGCTGCCGCTGCTCGACATCGACCACGTCAATGTCGGCGCCTACATCCGCAACACGCTTTCGGCTGACAAGAACATGACGCGCGAGGACGCGCTGTTCGACATCTACCGCGTGATGCGTCCGGGCGAGCCGCCGACGCTGGATTCGGCGCAGGCGATGTTCCAGTCGCTGTTCTTCGACGCCGAGCGTTACGACCTGTCTGCGGTCGGCCGCGTCAAGATGAACATGCGCCTCGACCTCGATGCGCCCGACACCCAGCGCACGCTGCGCAGGGAAGACATCCTCTCCGTCATCAAGACGCTGGTGGACCTGCGCGACGGCAAGGGCGAGATCGACGACATCGACCACCTCGGCAACCGCCGCGTGCGCTCGGTCGGCGAGCTCATGGAGAACCAGTACCGCATCGGCCTGCTCCGCATGGAGCGCGCGATCAAGGAGCGCATGTCCTCGGTCGACATCGACACGGTCATGCCGCAGGACCTGATCAACGCGAAGCCGGCGGCCGCCGCCGTGCGCGAGTTCTTCGGCTCCTCGCAGCTCTCGCAGTTCATGGACCAGACCAACCCGCTGTCGGAGATCACCCACAAGCGCCGCCTGTCGGCGCTTGGACCGGGCGGTCTGACCCGCGAGCGCGCCGGCTTCGAGGTGCGCGACGTGCATCCGACGCACTACGGCCGCATCTGCCCGATCGAGACGCCGGAAGGTCCGAACATCGGCCTGATCAACTCGCTCGCGACCTTCGCGCGCGTGAACAAGTACGGCTTCGTCGAGACGCCCTATCGCAAGGTGAAGGACGGCCGTGTCACCGACGAGGTCGTGTATCTCTCGGCGATGGAGGAGGGCCGCTACACGGTCGCGCAGGCCAACGTGCCGCTCGACGCCAAGGGCCGCTTCACCGAGGACCTCGTGGTCTGCCGTCACGCCGGCGAAGTTCTGCCGGTGACGCCGGACAAGGTCGACTACATGGACGTGTCGCCGAAGCAGCTCGTTTCGGTCGCCGCGGCCCTGATCCCGTTCCTCGAGAACGACGACGCCAACCGCGCGCTGATGGGCTCGAACATGCAGCGCCAGGCGGTGCCGCTGGTTCGCGCCGAGGCGCCGTTCGTCGGCACCGGCATGGAAGGCGTGGTTGCACGTGACTCGGGTGCTGCGATCGCGGCGCGCCGCTCGGGCGTGATCGACCAGATCGACGCGACCCGCGTCGTCATCCGCGCGACGGAAGATCTCGATCCGACCAAGTCGGGCGTCGATATCTACCGTCTGATGAAGTACCAGCGCTCCAACCAGTCGACCTGCATCAACCAGCGTCCGCTGGTGAAGGTCGGCGACATCGTCAAGAAGGGCGACATCATCGCCGACGGTCCGTCGACCGATCTCGGCGAGCTCGCTCTGGGGCGCAACGTGCTGGTCGCGTTCATGCCGTGGAACGGCTACAACTTCGAAGACTCGATCCTGCTCTCCGAGCGGATCGTGAAGGACGACGTCTTCACCTCGATCCACATCGAGGAGTTCGAGGTGATGGCCCGTGACACCAAGCTCGGTCCTGAGGAAATCACCCGCGATATTCCGAACGTCTCGGAAGAAGCGCTGAAGAACCTCGACGAAGCCGGTATCGTCTACATCGGTGCGGAAGTGCGCGCCGGCGACATCCTGGTCGGCAAGATCACGCCGAAGGGCGAGAGCCCGATGACGCCGGAAGAAAAGCTGCTGCGTGCCATCTTCGGCGAGAAGGCCTCCGACGTCCGCGATACCTCGCTCCGCGTGCCCCCGGGCGTGCAGGGCACGATCGTGGAAGTGCGCGTGTTCAACCGCCACGGCGTCGACAAGGACGAGCGTGCGCTGGCGATCGAGCGCGAGGAGATCGAGCGTCTGGCCAAGGACCGCGACGACGAGCAGGCGATCCTCGACCGCAACGTCTACAGCCGTCTCGCCGACCTTCTCGAAGGGCGGCAGGGCATCGCGGGCCCCAAGGGCTTCAAGAAGGACACCAAGATCACCCGTGCGGTGCTCGAGGAGTATCCGAAGTCGCAGTGGTGGCTGTTCGCCTCGCCCAACGACAAACTGATGGCCGAGATCGAGGCCATGCGGAAGCAGTACGACGAGTCGAAGAAGGGGCTTGAACAGCGCTTCCTCGACAAGGTCGAGAAGCTGCAGCGCGGCGACGAGCTGCCGCCCGGCGTGATGAAGATGGTCAAGGTCTTCGTCGCGGTGAAGCGCAAGATCCAGCCCGGCGACAAGATGGCCGGCCGCCACGGTAACAAGGGTGTGGTGTCGAAGATCGTGCCGATCGAGGACATGCCGTTCCTCGAGGATGGTACCCATGCCGACATCGTGCTCAATCCGCTCGGCGTGCCTTCGCGCATGAACGTCGGGCAGATCCTCGAGACGCATCTCGGCTGGGCTTGCGCCGGCCTCGGCAAACGCATCGGCCAGACGGTCGATGCCTATCTGTCGAAGCAGGACATCAAGCCGCTGAAGGAGACGTTGAAGCGGATCTACGGCGAGGACGAGACGATCAAGACGCTCAACGACGGCGAACTGATCGAGCTCGGTCGCAACCTGAGCCACGGCGTGCCGATCGCGACGCCGGTGTTCGACGGCGCCAAGGAAGCCGACATCGAGGAGATGCTGAAGCTCGCCGGTCTCGACGCTTCGGGCCAGTCGACCGTCTATGACGGCCGCACCGGCGATCCCTTCGATCGCAAGGTGACGGTGGGCTACATCTACATGCTCAAGCTGCACCATCTCGTCGACGACAAGATCCACGCGCGTTCGATCGGTCCGTACTCGCTCGTCACCCAGCAGCCGCTGGGCGGCAAGGCGCAGTTCGGCGGCCAGCGTTTCGGCGAAATGGAGGTGTGGGCGCTCGAAGCTTACGGCGCGGCCTACACGCTCCAGGAAATGCTGACCGTGAAGTCGGACGACGTCGCCGGCCGTACCAAGGTGTACGAGGCGATCGTGCGCGGCGACGACACGTTCGAAGCCGGTATCCCGGAGTCCTTCAACGTCCTGGTCAAGGAAATGCGCTCGCTCGGCCTCAACGTCGACCTGCACAATTCCAAGGTGGGACCGGCGCCGACCTCCGAGGCGGCCGAGTAACGCGACTCTTCATGCCCGGCCGAAAAGGCCGGGCATCGGCGCCTCGTCCCGCGCGGTGAGGGCAGGCGCTCCGCGAGTTAAGATTTTCGAATTTGCTGCCGGCCTCGACCGGCACGCGAGGAGAAGACGATGAACCAAGAGATTATGAATCTTTTTAACCCGACGACGCCGGCTCAGGTCTTCGACCAGATCCGGATCTCGATCGCGTCTCCAGAGAAGATTCTGTCCTGGTCCTACGGCGAGATCAAGAAGCCGGAGACCATCAACTACCGGACCTTCAAGCCCGAGCGCGACGGCCTGTTCTGCGCGCGCATCTTCGGGCCGATCAAGGATTACGAGTGCTTGTGCGGCAAGTACAAGCGCATGAAGTACAAGGGCATCATCTGCGAGAAGTGCTCGGTCGAGGTCACGCTGTCGCGCGTCCGGCGCGAGCGCATGGGCCACATCGAGCTCGCCGCGCCCGTCGCCCACATCTGGTTCCTGAAGTCGCTGCCCTCGCGCATCGGCCTCTTGCTCGACATGACGCTGAAGGATCTCGAGCGGATCCTCTACTTCGAATATTACGTCGTGCTGGAGCCCGGCCTCACCGCGCTGAAGGACCGTCAGCTGCTGTCGGAAGACGAGTACCTGAAGGCGCAGGACGAGTACGGCCAGGATTCGTTCACCGCCATGATCGGCGCCGAGGCGATCCGCGAGCTGCTCAAGGGCATGGAGCTCGAGAAGCTCGAGGTGAGCTTGCGTGCCGAGATGGCCGAGACCGACTCCGACATCAAGCACAAGAAGCTCGCCAAGCGCTTGAAGATCGTGGAGGCGTTCCGCCACTCCGGCAACAAGCCGGAATGGATGATCCTCACCGTCGTTCCGGTGATCCCGCCGGACCTGCGTCCGCTGGTGCCGCTCGACGGCGGCCGCTTCGCGACCTCGGATCTCAACGACCTCTACCGCCGCGTCATCAACCGCAACAACCGCTTGAAGCGGCTGATGGAGCTGCGCGCGCCGGACATCATCATCCGCAACGAGAAGCGCATGCTTCAGGAGGCCGTCGACGCGCTGTTCGACAACGGCCGCCGCGGTCGCGTCATCACGGGCGCCAACAAGCGTCCGCTGAAGTCGCTCGCCGACATGCTCAAGGGCAAGCAGGGCCGCTTCCGCCAGAACCTGCTCGGCAAGCGCGTCGACTATTCCGGCCGTTCGGTGATCGTGGTCGGTCCCGAGCTGCGCCTGCATCAGTGCGGCCTGCCGAAGAAGATGGCGCTCGAGCTGTTCAAGCCGTTCATCTATTCGAGGCTTGACGCCAAGGGCCTGTCCACCACCGTCAAGCAGGCGAAGAAGCTGGTCGAGAAGGAGCGGCCCGAGGTCTGGGACATCCTGGACGAGGTGATCCGCGAGCATCCGGTGTTGCTCAACCGCGCGCCGACGCTGCACCGCCTCGGCATCCAGGCGTTCGAGCCCGTGCTGATCGAGGGCAAGGCGATCCAGCTCCACCCGCTGGTCTGCGCCGCGTTCAACGCCGACTTCGACGGCGACCAGATGGCCGTGCACGTTCCGCTGTCGCTGGAAGCGCAGCTCGAAGCGCGCGTCCTGATGATGTCGACCAACAACATCCTGCATCCGGCGAACGGCCAGCCGATCATCGTGCCGTCGCAGGACATCGTGCTCGGTCTCTACTACGTCTCGATCATGCGCGAAGGCATGCCCGGCGAGGGCAAGGTGTTCGGCGAGATGGCCGAGCTCGAGCACGCGCTGCATGCGAAGGTCATCCACCTCCACACCAAGATCAAGTACCGGTGGGAAGGCATGGATGAGACCGGCAAGGTCTCAAAGCGTTGGATCGAAACCACCGCTGGCCGCGTCATGCTCGGCAATCTTCTGCCGAAGAACCAGCGGATTTCGTATGAGATCATCAACAAGCTGATGACCAAGCGCGAGATCTCCGGCGTCATCGACCAAGTCTACCGCCACTGCGGCCAGAAGGAGACGGTGATCTTCTGCGACCGCATCATGGCGCTCGGCTTCTACAACGCGTTCAAGGCCGGCATTTCGTTCGGCAAGGACGACATGGTCGTGCCGCACGGCAAGTGGAAGATCGTCGACACCACCCGTACGCTAGCGAAGGATTTCGAGCAGCAGTACAATGACGGCCTGATCACCCATGGCGAGAAGTACAACAAGGTCGTCGACGCCTGGTCGAAGGCGACGGAAGAAATCGCCAAGGCGATGATGAAGGAGATTTCCGCGACCAAGAAGACGGCGAGCGGAGCGGATGCGGACATCAACTCGATCTACATGATGGCGCACTCCGGCGCGCGTGGTTCGCCGGCGCAGATGCGCCAGCTCGCCGGCATGCGCGGCCTGATGGCCAAGCCCTCGGGCGAGATCATCGAGACGCCGATCATCTCGAACTTCAAGGAAGGCCTCTCGGTGCTCGAGTACTTCAACTCGACCCACGGCGCCCGTAAGGGCCTCGCGGACACCGCGTTGAAGACCGCAAACTCCGGTTACCTGACCCGCCGTCTGGTCGACGTCGCGCAGGATTGCATCATCACGCAGGACGACTGCGGCACCAAGCTCGGCATCAAGATGCGCGCCATCGTCGATGCCGGCACCGTGGTCGCCTCGCTCGGCTCGCGCATCCTCGGACGCACGGCCTGCGAAGACGTGCGCGACAACTCGGGCAAGGTGATCATCAAGCGCGGCACGCTGATGGAAGAGAGCCACTTGGAAGCCATCCAGCAGGGTGGCGTCCAGGAGGTGAAGATCCGCTCGGCGTTGACCTGCGAGCTCGTCAACGGCATCTGCGGCAAGTGCTACGGCCGCGACCTCGCCCGCGGCACGCCGGTCAACCACGGCGAAGCGGTTGGCGTCATCGCGGCTCAGTCGATCGGCGAGCCCGGCACCCAGCTCACCATGCGTACCTTCCACATCGGCGGTGCGGCGCAGCTCAACGAGCAGTCTTTCGTCGAATCCAACTTCGACGGCAAGATCGTGATCAGGAACAAGGCCATCGCCCGCAACAGCGAGGGTCACCTCGTCGCGATGGTCCGCAACATGGTGGTGGCGATCGTCGATGCCGACGGCACCGAGCGTGCGACGCACCGTATCCAGTACGGTTCGCGCCTGCACATCGACGAGGGCGACATGGTCAAGCGCGGCCAGCGCATCGCCGAGTGGGACCCCTATACCCGTCCGGTTCTCACCGAGGTGGAAGGCACCATCGGCTTCGAGGATCTGGTCGAGGGGCAGTCGATCTCGGAAACGCTCGACGAATCCACCGGTATCGCCAAGCGCGTGGTCATCGACTGGCGCTCGACCCGCGGCGGCTCGGACCTGCGTCCGGCCATCGTGATCAAGGGCAAGGACGGCAAGGTGCTCAAGCTCGCCCGCGGTGGCGATGCCCGCTACATGCTGTCGGTCGACGCGATCCTCTCGGTGGACATCGGCTCCAAGGTCCAGTCGGGCGACATCCTCGCCCGTGTCTCGACCGAGAGCGCCAAGACGCGTGACATCACGGGCGGTCTGCCGCGCGTGGCGGAACTGTTCGAGGCACGGCGTCCGAAGGATGCTGCGATCATCGCCGAGATCGCGGGTACCATCCGCTTCGGCCGCGACTACAAGAACAAGCGTCGCATCTCGATCGAGCCGATGGACAAGACCGAGGAGGCGCGCGAGTACCTGATCCCGAAGGGCAAGCACATCCATCTTCAGGACGGCGACGTCGTCGAAAAGGGCGACTTTATCGTGGAAGGCAACCCGGCGCCGCACGACATCCTGGCGATCAAGGGCATTGAGGAGCTCGCGGCCTATCTGGTCAACGAGATCCAGGAGGTCTACCGGCTTCAGGGCGTGCTCATCAACGACAAGCACATCGAGGTGATTGTCCGTCAGATGCTCCAGAAGGTGGAAATCACCGACCAGGGCGAGACCGACATGATCTCCGGCGAGCAGGTCGACAAGATCGAGTTCGACGCGCTTAACGAGAAGGCCAAGGAAGAGGGCAAGAAGCCCGCCACGGGAACGCCGGTTCTGCTCGGCATCACCAAGGCGAGCCTCCAGACCCGCTCGTTCTTCTCGGCGGCCTCGTTCCAGGAGACCACCCGCGTCCTCACGGAGGCGGCGGTCAACGGCAAGGTCGACCCGCTCGAGGGCCTCAAGGAGAACGTCATCGTCGGCCGGCTGATCCCGGCGGGCACCGGCGCCTCCATGGCCAAGATCCGCGAAGTCGCCATGAAGCGCGACAAGCTGATCCTCGACGAGCGCGAGAAGCAGACCTCGATCGTCTCGCCAGCGCCGGAAGCGGAGCCGGTGGCGTTGCCGCCTGCGGAATGATGGTTCATCCGTACGAATACTGATGACAATGAAAGGGCCGGCTTTTGCCGGCCTTTTTGCTGCTTTGTTCCCTTGCTGCGGTGCAGGGACGTCGTTTGTTCATCTTTCCTTCAGCCTGAAAAGCGCTTCTGTTAGGAGAGCTTAGACCGGTGGTCCCGACGCGGGGGGCGGCCGGAGACCACGGAACTGACATGCTTGACCTCGCAATCGTAGGCGGCGGCCCCGGCGGGCTGATGAGCGCCTGGTATCTGAAGCGCAAACTCGGTGATCTCTGCCGCATCACCATCTATGAGGCCTCCGATCGGCTCGGCGGCAAGATCGTCACGCGGAAATTCGATTCTGCGCCGGCGATGTACGAGGCGGGCGTTGCCGAGATCTACGATTACTCGATGACTGGTCCCGATCCATTGCGGGAACTGATCCAGCATTTCGGGCTTCAGACCATTCCGATGGATGCCGAGCAGGTCCAGTTCGGCGGCGAGCTCCTGAACGACGTGCCCGGCATGCGCCGCAGATACGGCGCCAAGACTGCGGCCGCCATCGAAGCTTTCCGCAAGCGCTGCTCCGACCTGATGTCGCCGATCGAATACTACGAGGGCGTCGGCGCGCACGACAACGAACATCCCTGGGCCTTCAAGACCGCCGAGCAGGTGCTTGACGAGGAGGTCGATGATGCGACCGCCAGGCGATTCTTCAAGGTGATGGCGCGCTCCGACATCGCGACCGAGAGCCACAACACCAATGGGCTCAACGCGCTCAAGAACTATCTGATGGATGTCGACGGCTATATCGGCCTCTATTCCATCCAGAACGGCAACGAGCAGCTCGTCGAGTGCATCCAGTCGGAGGTCAACGCCGACATCCAGCTCAATCATCGCGTGCTTGCCGTCGGCAAGGCGCCGACCGGGCGCTACCAGCTCAAGATGATGAACGGCAAGGGACCGGAGACGCGCGACTTCGACCTCGTGCTGGTCTGCCTGCCGCATTCCTGGCTCGCCACGCTCGGCTGGGAAGGCGAGCAGCTCCGCAAGTCGATGGTCAAGCACGTCTCGTATTTCGACCGTCCCGCGCATTACCTGCGCGTCTCGATCCTGTTCGACACACCGTTCTGGGGCGACAAGATCCCCGGCGCCTGGTTCATGTCGGAAGCCTTCGGCGGCTGCTGCGTCTACAACGAGGGCGCCCGCCACGACGTTGGCAAGCACGGCGTGTTGAACTGGCTCATTCCGGGCTCGGATGCGCTGGCCTTTGCCAATCTCTCCGACCAGGAGCTGATCGACGCCGCGCTGAAATCGCTGCCGGCCGCGCTCGGTGACGCGCGTGCACATTTCATGGAAGGCAAGATTCACCGCTGGCTGTCTTCGGTGAACGCGTTGCCGGGCGGCTTGCCCGTGCGCGACGTCATGACCAATCACCGGCCGGAGCCGAAGGAGCATCCCGGCATCGTTGTGGTCGGCGACTATCTGTTCGATTCGACGCTGAACGGTCTGCTCGACTCCTCGGACGCCGCGACCGACATCATCCTGACCGAGATGATGCGCCTGCGCCGCGCGCGCAGCCAGAGCGAGACGCCGCTGTCCGACAAGATCGACCGCGATTATTTCGACAATTACCGTGGCCAGGGTCCCTATGGCGAAGCGTGGCGCCAGTTCACCGACCCAGACTATCTGATGAAGCTCATCGGCATCGTCTGGGGCAAGGTGAAGAGCGCCAAGCTGCTGGTGGCGGGCTCTGCCAGCGGCGAGCTCGTCGGCGCGCTGCGCGAGCGTGGGATCGACGCCTTCGGCATCGAGAACAACCGCACCATCCACGCCAGGACGCCGAAGGCGCTGAGGAAGTACAACAAGCTCGGATCGATCGCGGACATGCCGTTCAAGGACGGCGCGTTCGATTTCGTGTTCGAGACCAGCCTCTGCCACGTCTCCGAGAAGCAGGTCGTCCGCGCCATCAGGGAATTGAACCGCGTGGTCAAGACGGGCCTGGTGTTCGGCTCGATCACCTCCGACATGGCGCCTGGCCTGATCGATCGCTACGATCTCCTGCGCGGGGTCAAGAAGCTCGGCACCTGGTGGGAATGGTCGGAATTGTTCTTCGGCAACGGGTTCGACCTGTCGATGCACCGCAACGACTGCACCGATGCGCTGTGGGCGGCGACGCTCGCCGCCAACAAGGGGCCGGGGCAGTGGTACGCCGACGCCGACAGCTTGCGCTATTCCTTCTTCGACAAGATCGAGGACGAGGACGACGAATAGCCTCGCGAATTCGCCAATTGCTTTGCCGAATTGATCCTGATCGCATAGAATCGGTGCAATAGCGGTTCTCCGCTGTTTTCCTGATTTTCTGCGGTCATGCCGGCCGTCAGCATCGGTTGGTTTCATGGCATCCAGGCCCCTCTCGCCCGACAAACAGAAGCTCGCCGCGGAAGAAGCGACCGAGCTCGAGGACAAGCTCGCATCCGGCACCAAGGCGGACCTGGAAGAGGACGACGAGGACGAGGACGACGAGCTGGAGCTCGATGATGACGATGAGGACGAGGATCTCGTCGTCTTCACCGCGCGCGAAGCCGCCGGCGCGCTCGCAACCATCTGGGGCTTCGTCAAGCCCTACCTCGCCAACTACAAGCGGATCATGGCCTTCGTCTCGTTCGGCGTCCTGATCGAGACGCTGTTCAACGTCATCATGCCGCTCAGCCTGAAGTTCCTGATCGACGACGCGCTCGGCGAAGAAGATTTCCAGGCGCTCTACAAGATTCTCGGCGTGCTCGCGGTCGCCGGCATCTTCACCTCGATCGTCGCGGTCTGGTACGAGCGCTGGGACGCGCGGCTCGCGGCCTGCATCATCTCCGACGTGCGCAAGCGGCTGTTCGATCACGTGCAGGATCTGCCGGCGGCCTATTTCGGCCGCACCAAGCGGGGCGAGATCCTGTCGCGCTTCTCCGTCGATCTTTCGGCCTTCGAAGGATCGGTCAAGACCTTCGCCAACAGCGCGGCGCTTCCGTTCTTTGAGCTGATCGCCGGCATCATCCTGATGCTGTTCTTGAACTGGCAGCTCGCGGTGGTCGCGCTGCTGGTGTTTCCGATCACGCTGATCGGACCGCGCATCCTCACCCCGAAGGCGGTGCAGGCGAATTACGAGCAGAAGCTCAACGAGAGCGCGCTGCTCGGCATGGTGCAGGAGAACGTGGCGGCACAGGCCGTGATCAAGGCGTTCAGCCTGCAGCGCAAGATGTTCGGCTTCTTCGCCTTCCGCAACGACGAGACCCGCAGCCGGATCGCGTCAGCCGCGTTCCTGTCGACCATGGTGGAGCGGACGGTCACGATCTCGGTCCTGCTCCTGCATCTCGTGGTGCTCGCAATCGGCGCGTATCTTGCGACCAAGGGGCAGATCACCATCGGCACCTTCGTCACCTTCGAGAGCGCGTTCTGGGAGGTCTCCTACAACATCGCCCATGTGATGCACTTCATCCCGGTGTCGATCTCCTCGGCTGCGGCCGTGCGCCATATCCAGGAGCTGCTGGACGAGCCGACGCGGGGCGCCGATCGCCCCGGCGCGCCGGATCTGCCGCGCATCACCAACGACATCACTTTCGACCATGTCACCTTCCAGTACGAAGGCAGCGAGACGCCGGTGCTGGACAACCTCAGCCTCAAGCTCAACGTTGGCAAGAGCATCGCGATCGTCGGCCCCAGCGGCTCGGGCAAGAGCACACTGCTCAATTTGATCCTGCGCCTCTACGTCCCCGACGAAGGTCGCGTCACCATCGACGGCGTTGATGTGCGGAAAGTGACGCTGGATTCGCTGCGCCAGAGCATGGCCGTGGTGTTCCAGGAGAACATGCTGTTCAATATGTCGATCCGCGACAACATCCGGCTCGGCAAGGAGGGCGCCACCGACGAGGAGGTGGCCGAGGCGGCGAAGAAGGCCGAAATCCACCGCTACATCATGAGCCTGCCGCAGAAATACGACACTCCGGTCGGCGAGCGCGGCGATACGCTGTCGGGCGGCCAGCGCCAGCGCCTCGCGATCGCGCGCGCGATCATTCGTAACCCCTCCGTGCTGCTCCTGGATGAAGCGACCTCGGCGCTCGACCAGACCACGGAAGCGGCGATCAACCGCACGCTGCTCAAGGTCGCCAAGGGCCGCACCATGATCTGGTCGACCCACCGTCTGACCTCTGTCGTCGAGATGGACGAGATCATCGTGATTTCAGGCGGCCGCGCCATCGAGCGCGGCTCGCATGCCGAGCTGCTCGCCAAGAACGGCACCTATCGCAAGCTGTGGGACGACCAGATCCACCAGCCGCATCGCAGCGCGGCTCAGGTCGATGACGACGACAGCGACGACGGTGATGATGATGAGGAGGAGGACGACGAGGAGGATGGCGACGAGGAGTGACCGAGGAAGTTCGGCTCGAGGCGAACCCGTCGCGCCACCCGCCGGACCGCACCTTGGGCAAACCAGGCCACGAAGCGCGCCCAGCGCTGCGCCGTCCAGTAGGGGCTCGTTGCCAGCGACACTTCACGGAAGTCGAATGCCTTGGCCGCCGACCAGGCATCGCAGGCCCGCTTGACCGGGTCATCGTAGAAGGCGGCGATCTTGTCCTCGTCCATACCCTCGGTCGCAAGCCAGGCCGGGATGTGCACCCCGCAGAGCCGTTCGACGTCGGTGAACACCTTGTCGGTGCCGGTGCCGGCGACAGGGCATGAGGTCGCGAAGGCATCGCCGACCAGCACGATGCCCGCCTGGCGGCAGGCCCGGTGCACATAGAGATCGACGGGGCGGATCTTGATCTCGCTCGCGACGTCGAGGGCCCCGGTGATGCAGGACAGACGCGGCAGGGCGGCGTTCAGGGTCGCGACCGGCGCCTGCCGCAAGTTGCGCAGCCAGGGATCGTCGAAGGCGCGGTAGACGAACAGGTTTGCCCGCATCCGCGTGCCGATCGGAAACAGCGTGATGTAGGGGATGCGGTCGCTCGGCCGCTCCGAGAAATACGTCATCGCCGGAAAATCGAACGCGGCGCGCCCGACCGGCACGACGTCGAATCCGACCGAGATCGAATGACAGGCGCTGACGATCTCGCGTTCGATACCGAGCTGGTGGCGCAGTCCGACGTTCAATCCATTGGCGAGCACGACGAGGCGGGCGGAGACGACCTCGTCATTGGAGAGCGTGATCTTCTGCCGGTCGGGGCTCGTCGCGATCGACAAGGCCTTGGCGCAGACCCGCCCGACCGCGTCGGGGATTTCAGCGCGGATCGCGTTGACGAAGGCCTCGTAGCGGAAGCCGAACTGCCGGCTTGGCGCCTTGTCGAGCAGGTGGCCGAATCGCGCGATCCAGTTCTCACCGCAAAACGTCGTGCGGCGCAGCACTGATTCTGCGATTCCGGTCCGCCAGAAGCGCTCGAGCTGGGCATCACCGCTGATTTTTTCGACCCGGAAGTCCGGCGGATAGTCGGTATGGGGGTCGATGAGGAGGGCCTGGATACCGGCTCGACCCAGCATCGCGGCGGCGGCGGAGCCGGCCATACCCCCGCCGATGATCGCAATGTCAGTATACCGCATGGGTATTTCTCCGCCCGGCGCGGCACCCTGCCGCACGAACAGGAAAGAAAACCTTAGCGGACGCCATAAAAGTATATTTTACCCGGATGTAAATAGGTCTTGGGGCTGGCGGAACGGAATGTGGGAACCTAGATCAGGGAGGCGGCGAGGGCGCCGAACAAGCTAATTCTTTAAGCGCGAGAAGCCCTTCGCTTGCTGTGGTTTCGCCTTGACTCAGGTGATTCCCACTTATAGAAAGCGCGTCACTTAACGACAGGCGGTGAGCATCGCCAACGTCGGAACGGGCCACCCGCCTGATCCTTTTGGGGTCGTAAGGCGGGCACCAACCTCGACGAATGCCGCTCAAACGCTGTCGATCATAGCTAGGCAATGCCAGTGCGATTTTAGTTCTCTAGAGCTCGTTCTCTTGAGATCAAACTCGGATGCATGACCTCGGTACGCGGCCGTCGGCTCTACGCCGATTGGCTCCAAGACTGCGGTCCTCTGTGGCGTCGAAGCGCTTTCCGCTCGTTGATGGAGCGGTTGGCGCAATTTCGCTTTGCGCGGATCGTTCCGCGCCAGGCGGCCCCATCGGGCGGGTAGTCCGGAAGAAGAATTTGCGGGCCCGAAAGGGACCGCGGCAGAAAAAGGGTGAAGGCCAGGATGCCGACGATCAACCAGCTGATCGCACAACCGCGTGAAGTGCAGAAGTCGCGCAAGAAGGTGCCGGCGCTGCAGCAGTCGCCGCAGAAGCGCGGCGTGTGCACGCGCGTCTACACCACGACGCCGAAGAAGCCGAACTCGGCGCTTCGTAAGGTCGCCAAGGTGCGTCTGACCAACGGCTTCGAGGTGATCGGCTACATCCCTGGTGAGGGCCATAACCTCCAGGAGCACTCGGTGGTCATGATCCGCGGCGGTCGCGTCAAGGACTTGCCCGGCGTGCGCTACCACATCCTCCGCGGCGTGCTGGATACCCAGGGCGTCAAGAACCGTAAGCAGCGTCGTTCGAAGTACGGCGCGAAGCGTCCGAAATAAGCGGGAACCTCTTCCATGTCTCGTCGCCACTCAGCGGAAAAGCGCGAAGTTCTGCCGGATCCCAAGTTCGGGAACATCGTGATCACGAAGTTCATGAACTCGGTGATGTACGCCGGCAAGAAGTCGGTCGCCGAAGGCATCGTCTACGGTGCGCTCGGCCTCATCGAAACCAAGACCAAGCAGAACCCGCTCGGCGTGTTCGAGCAGGCACTTGAGAACGTCATGCCGACGATCGAAGTGCGCTCCCGCCGCGTCGGCGGCGCGACCTACCAGGTTCCGGTCGAGGTTCGCTCGGTGCGCCGTCAGGCGCTGGGCATCCGCTGGCTGATCTCGGCCGCGCGCGAGCGCAACGAGAAGACGATGACCGAGCGGCTCTCCGCGGAGCTCCTGGACGCATCGAACAACCGGGGGAACGCCGTCAAGAAGCGTGAAGACGTTCATCGGATGGCGGAAGCCAACCGCGCCTTCTCGCATTATCGCTGGTAACGGCGACACCTAACGGACTTGCAAGGAACGACCCATGCCCCGCCAACATGCCATCGAGGACTACCGTAACTTCGGTATCATGGCGCATATCGACGCCGGCAAGACCACGACGACCGAGCGCATCCTCTATTACACCGGCAAGAGCCACAAGATCGGCGAAGTGCACGAAGGTGCCGCGACGATGGACTGGATGGAGCAGGAGCAGGAGCGTGGCATCACGATCACCTCGGCTGCGACCACCGCGTTCTGGGCCGGCAAGCGCCTGAACATCATCGACACGCCCGGCCACGTCGACTTCACCATCGAGGTCGAGCGTTCGCTCCGCGTGCTCGACGGCGCCGTCTGCGTGCTCGACTCGAACCAGGGCGTCGAGCCCCAGACCGAGACGGTCTGGCGTCAGGGCGACAAGTACAAGGTTCCGCGCATCGTCTTCGCCAACAAGATGGACAAGACCGGCGCTGACTTCTTCAAGTGCCTGTCCGACATCGTCGACCGCCTCGGCGCCAAGCCGATCGCGATCCAGCTTCCGATCGGCGCCGAGAACAACTTCAAGGGCCTCGTCGACCTCGTGAAGATGAAGGGCATCGTCTGGAACGATGAATCACTCGGCGCGAAGTTCGACTATGTCGACATTCCGGAAGATCTCGTCGACCAGGCCAAGGAATACCGCGAGAAGATGGTGGAAGCCGCCGTCGAGCTCGACGACGACGCATTGGCCGCCTTCCTCGACGGCAACGAGCCGGACGAGGCGACGCTGAAGCGGCTGATCCGCAAGGCGGTCTTGACTGGCGCGTTCTATCCCGTGCTGTGCGGCTCGGCCTTCAAGAACAAGGGCGTGCAGCCGCTGCTCGACGCCGTCGTCGACTATCTGCCGTCGCCGATTGACGTGCCCGCGATCAAGGGCACGGACGACCGTGGCAACGAAGTCGTGCGCAAGGCTGACGACAAGGAGCCGCTCGCGCTGCTCGCGTTCAAGATCATGGACGACCCGTTCGTCGGCACCATCACCTTCTGCCGCATCTACTCGGGCATCCTGCAGAGCGGCACCGGCGTCGTGAACTCGACGCGCGAGAAGAAGGAGCGCATCGGGCGCATGCTGCTGATGCATGCGAACAACCGCGAAGACATCAAGGAAGCCTATGCCGGCGACATCGTCGCGCTGGCAGGCCTGAAGGAAGCGCGCACCGGTGACACGCTGTGCGATCCCGACAAGCAGGTGATCCTGGAGAAGATGGAATTCCCCGAGCCGGTCATCGAGATCGCGATCGAGCCGAAGTCGAAGGCCGACCAGGAAAAGCTGGGCGTGGCGCTGGCCAAGCTCGCTGCGGAGGATCCGTCCTTCCGCGTGTCGACCGACCAGGAGTCCGGCCAGACCATCCTCAAGGGCATGGGCGAACTCCATCTCGACATCAAGGTCGACATCCTCAAGCGTACCTACAAGGTCGACGCCAACATCGGTGCGCCGCAGGTTGCGTTCCGTGAGCGCGTCACCAAGAAGGCCGAGGTCAAGTACACCCACAAGAAGCAGACCGGCGGTACCGGTCAGTTCGCGGAAGTGTCGATCGTGGTCGAGCCGAACGAGCCCGGCAAGGGCTACGAGTTCGAGTCCAAGATCGTCGGCGGTGCAGTTCCGAAGGAATACGTCCCCGGCGTCGAAAAGGGCCTCAACAGCGTGATGAGCTCTGGTGTCGTCGCGGGCTTCCCCGTTGTCGACGTCAAGGTGCAGCTCGTCGACGGCAAGTATCACGACGTCGACTCGTCGGCGCTCGCCTTCGAAATCGCTTCGCGTGCTGCATTCCGCGAGGCCTTGCAGAAGGGCAAGTCCGTCCTGCTCGAGCCGATCATGAAGGTCGAAGTGGTGACCCCGGAAGACTACACCGGCTCGGTCATCGGCGACCTGAACTCCCGGCGCGGTCAGATCCAGGGTCAAGACATGCGCGGCAACGCCAACGTCATCAACGCGATGGTGCCGCTCATGAACATGTTCGGTTACGTGAATAACCTGCGCTCGATGAGCCAGGGGCGCGCGACCTTCACCATGCAGTTCGACCACTACGCAGAAGCGCCGGCTAACGTGTCGGCAGAAGTCCAGAAGAAGTTTGCCTGATTGTCGTCGGTCTCGAGCTGACGATTGAACGGAGAGTCAAATGGCCAAAGCAAAGTTTGAACGTAACAAGCCCCACTGCAACATCGGCACCATCGGTCACGTCGACCATGGCAAGACGTCGCTGACCGCGGCGATCACCAAGATCCTCGCTGAAACCGGTGGTGCGACGTTCACGGCGTACGACCAGATCGACAAGGCGCCGGAAGAGAAGGCGCGCGGCATCACCATCTCGACCGCGCACGTCGAGTACGAGACCAAGAACCGCCACTACGCGCACGTCGACTGCCCCGGCCACGCCGACTACGTGAAGAACATGATCACCGGCGCTGCCCAGATGGACGGCGCGATCCTGGTCGTGTCGGCCGCTGACGGCCCGATGCCGCAGACCCGCGAGCACATCCTGCTCGCCCGCCAGGTCGGCGTTCCCGCGCTCGTCGTGTTCCTCAACAAGTGCGACATGGTCGACGATCCGGAGCTGCTCGAGCTCGTCGAGCTCGAAGTCCGCGAGTTGCTCTCGAAGTACGAATTCCCCGGCGACAAGATCCCGATCATCAAGGGTTCGGCGCTCGCCGCTCTCGAAGACTCCGACAAGAAGCTCGGCCATGACGCAATCCTCGAGCTGATGCGCAACGTCGACGAGTACATCCCGCAGCCGGAGCGTCCGATCGACCAGCCGTTCCTGATGCCGGTTGAAGACGTGTTCTCGATCTCCGGCCGCGGCACCGTCGTGACCGGCCGTGTCGAGCGCGGCATCGTCAAGGTCGGCGAGGAAATCGAAATCGTCGGTCTGCGTGCGACCCAGAAGACCACGGTCACCGGCGTCGAAATGTTCCGCAAGCTGCTCGATCAGGGCCAGGCCGGCGACAACATCGGCGCGCTGCTCCGCGGCACCAAGCGCGAGGACGTCGAGCGCGGCCAGGTGCTCTGCAAGCCCGGTTCGGTCAAGCCGCACACCAAGTTCAAGGCTGAGGCCTACATCCTCACCAAGGACGAGGGCGGCCGCCACACCCCGTTCTTCACCAACTACCGTCCGCAGTTCTACTTCCGCACCACCGACGTGACCGGTGTCGTGCACCTGCCGGAAGGCACCGAGATGGTGATGCCGGGCGACAACATCGCGATGGAAGTGCACCTGATCGTGCCGATCGCGATGGAAGAGAAGCTCCGCTTCGCGATCCGCGAAGGCGGCCGTACCGTCGGCGCCGGCGTCGTCGCCTCGATCATCGAGTAATTACGAGACTAGAGATTGGCGAGTAGCGGATGGCAGCATTCGCTATTCGCTATTCGCCACTCTGATTGAAGAAAGACCACGGCAATGAACGGCCAAAATATTCGCATCCGTCTCAAGGCGTTCGACCATCGTATCCTCGATACGTCGACCCGTGAGATCGTGAATACGGCGAAGCGCACCGGCGCGCAGGTTCGCGGACCCATTCCGCTGCCGACCCGCATCGAGAAGTTCACCGTCAACCGTTCGCCGCACGTCGACAAGAAGAGCCGCGAACAGTTCGAGATGCGCACCCACAAGCGTCTGCTCGACATCGTCGATCCGACCCCGCAGACCGTCGATGCTTTGATGAAGCTCGACCTGGCCGCCGGTGTCGACGTCGAGATCAAGCTCTAAGATTTTTGGATCCCGTTCGCGAAAGCGGACAGAAAGAACAGGAAGCAAGCCGATGCGCTCCGGAGTGATCGCACAAAAGGTCGGGATGACGCGGGTCTTCACGGAGACCGGTGAACATATCCCCGTGACCGTGCTGAAGCTCGGCAATTGCCAGGTCGTAGGCCACCGCACCGAAGAGAAGAACGGTTATGTCGCGCTCCAGCTTGGTTCTGGCAGCCGCAAGACCGTGTACATGCCCAAGGCTGAGCGCGGCCAGTTCGCGGTCGCCAAGGTCGAGCCGAAGCGGCAGGTCGAGGAGTTCCGCGTCACTGCGGATGCCATGATCCCGGTCGGCGCCGAGATCCTGGCCGATCACTTCGTCGTCGGCCAGTTCGTCGACGTCACCGGCACCTCGGTCGGTAAGGGCTTTGCCGGCGGTATGAAGCGCTGGAACTTCGGCGGTCTGCGCGCCACGCACGGTGTGTCGATCTCGCACCGCTCGATCGGTTCGACCGGCGGCCGTCAGGATCCCGGCAAGACCTGGAAGAACAAGAAGATGCCCGGCCACATGGGTGTCGACCGCATCACCACGCTCAACCTTCGCGTCGTCCAGACCGATGTCGAGCGCGGCCTGATCCTCGTCGAAGGCGCCGTTCCCGGCTCCAAGGGCGGCTGGATCCGCGTGCGCGACGCCGTCAAGAAGCCGCTGCCGAAGGAAGCTCCGAAGCCCGGCAAGTTCAAGGTTGCCGGCGGCGAGGCCGAGGCTGCGGCCCAGCAGGAGGGTGCGTGAGATGGAACTGAAAGTCACGACCCTTGAGGGCAAGGAAGCCGGCTCCGTCCAGCTCTCCGACACCATTTTCGGCCTCGAGCCGCGCGAGGACATCATCGCGCGCTGCGTGAAGTGGCAGCTCGACAAGCGTCAGGCCGGCACCCACAAGGCCAAGGGCCGCGCCGAGATCTGGCGCACCGGCAAGAAGATGTACAAGCAGAAGGGCACCGGCGGTGCTCGTCACGGCTCGGCCCGCGTGCCGCAGTTCCGCGGCGGCGGCCGTGCCTTCGGTCCGGTGGTGCGCTCGCACGCCTCCGATCTGCCGAAGAAGGTCCGCGCGCTCGCGCTGAAGCATGCGCTGTCGGCCAAGGCCAAGGACGGTGATCTCGTCGTGATCGAGAAGGCCGCGCTCGAGGCCGCCAAGACCAAGGCGCTGCTCGGCCACTTCTCGGGGCTGGGCCTGACCAACGCGCTGATCATCGACGGCGCCGAGCTCAATCAGGGCTTCGCCGCGGCGGCCCGCAACATCCCGAACATGGACGTGCTGCCGATCCAGGGCATCAACGTCTACGACATCCTGCGCCGTCAGAAGCTCGTTCTGACCAAGGCCGCCATCGATGCGCTGGAGGCGCGCTTCAAATGACGAAGAACATCGAGGCTCGCCACTACGACGTGATCCTGTCGCCGGTCGTGACCGAGAAGGCGACGATCGCTTCGGAGCACAACAAGGTTCTGTTCAAGGTGGCCGCGAAGGCGACCAAGCCGCAGATCAAGGAAGCGATCGAGAAGCTGTTCGACGTCAAGGTCAAGAGCGTCAACACGCTGGTCCGCAAGGGCAAGACCAAGGCCTTCCGCGGCAATCTCGGCTCGCAGTCGAACACCAAGCGCGCGATCGTGACCCTCGAAGAGGGCCATCGGATCGACGTGACCACCGGTCTGTAAGGTCCTACGACGATGGCACTGAAGACATTCAATCCCACGACGCCGGGCCAGCGCCAGCTGGTGATGGTCGATCGTTCAGCCCTGTACAAGGGCAAGCCGGTCAAGGCGCTCACCGAAGGCAAGAAGTCCTCGGGCGGCCGCAACAACACCGGACGCATCACCGTGCGCTTCCGCGGCGGCGGTCACAAGCAGACGCTGCGTACCGTCGACTTCAAGCGCGAGAAGATCGACGTTCCCGCGACCGTTGAGCGGCTGGAATACGATCCGAACCGCACCGGCTTCATCGCTCTGATCAAGTACCAGGACGGCGAGCAGGCCTACATCCTGGCGCCGCAGCGCCTGGCCGTGGGTGACACCATCATCGCCGGCAACTATGTCGACGTGAAGCCGGGCAACGTCATGCCGCTCGGCAACATGCCGGTCGGCACGATCATCCACAACATCGAGACCAAGATCGGCAAGGGTGGCCAGCTCGCGCGTTCGGCCGGCACCTACGCCCAGCTCGTCGGTCGCGACCAGGATTACGTGATCATCCGCCTGAACTCGGGCGAGCAGCGCCTGGTGCACGGTCGTTGCCGTGGCACCATCGGTGCGGTGTCGAACCCGGATCACATGAACACCTCGATCGGCAAGGCCGGTCGCAAGCGCTGGATGGGCCGTCGCCCGCACAACCGCGGTGTTGCCATGAACCCGATCGACCATCCGCACGGCGGTGGTGAAGGTCGTACCTCGGGCGGTCGCCACCCGGTCACCCCGTGGGGCAAGCCGACCAAGGGCAAGAAGACCCGCACCAACAAGTCGACCAACAAATTCATTCTCCTAAGCCGCCACAAGCGGAAGAAGTAAGGAACGCCGGACATGGTTCGTTCAGTCTGGAAAGGCCCGTTCGTCGAGGGTTCTCTGCTCAAGAAGGCAGATGCCGCGCGCGCGTCCGGCCGTCACGACGTCATCAAGATCTGGAGCCGTCGCTCGACCATCCTGCCGCAGTTCGTCGGTCTGACCTTCGGCGTCTACAACGGTCAGAAGCACGTGCCGGTGGCGGTCAACGAGGAAATGGTCGGTCACAAGTTCGGCGAGTTCTCGCCGACCCGGACCTTCCATGGCCACTCCGGCGACAAGAAAGCCAAGAAGGCTTGAGGATTAAGTCATGAGCAAACCTAAGCGCGAACGGAGCCTCGCCGACAACGAGGCCAAGGCGGTCGCCCGGATGCTGCGGGTGAGCCCGCAGAAGCTCAACCTGGTGGCCCAGCTCATTCGTGGCCGCAAGGCGTCTGCTGCGCTCGCCGATTTGCAGTTTTCGCGCAAGCGGATCGCGGTGGACGTGAAAAAGTGCCTGGAATCGGCTATCGCCAACGCCGAGAACAATCACGACCTCGACGTCGACGATCTCGTCGTGGCGCAGGCCTTCGTCGGCAACGGGCTCGTGATGAAGCGCTTTGCTGCCCGCGGCCGTGGTCGCTCGGGCCGTGTCTACAAACCATTTTCGCAGCTGACGATCATCGTTCGTCAGGTCGAAGCCGAAGCGGCCGCTTAAGGACGCAGGAGAAAACGATGGGTCAAAAGATCAATCCGATCGGTCTGCGTCTCGGCATCAACCGGACCTGGGATTCCCGCTGGTTCGCCGGCAAGCAGGAATACGGCAAGCTGCTGCACGAGGACGTCAAGATCCGCGAGATCCTGCACAAGGAGCTCAAGCAGGCGGCGGTCGCCCGCATCGTGATCGAGCGTCCGCACAAGAAGTGCCGCGTCACCATCCACTCGGCCCGTCCGGGCGTGGTGATCGGCAAGAAGGGCGCCGACATCGACAGGCTCCGCAAGAAGGTGGCCGACATCACCTCGTCGGACGTCGTGATCAACATCGTCGAGATCCGCAAGCCGGAGCTCGATGCGACGCTGGTCGCCGAATCGATCGCTCAGCAGCTCGAGCGCCGCGTTGCGTTCCGCCGCGCCATGAAGCGCGCCGTGCAGTCGGCGATGCGTCTCGGCGCGGAAGGCATCCGCATCAACTGCTCGGGTCGCCTGGGCGGTGCGGAAATCGCGCGCATGGAGTGGTACCGCGAAGGTCGCGTGCCGCTGCACACGCTGCGCGCCGACATCGACTACGGCGTCGCGACCGCGTTCACGACCTTCGGCACCTGCGGTGTCAAGGTCTGGATCTTCAAGGGCGAGATCCTCGAGCACGATCCGATGGCCCAGGACAAGAGAATGGCCGAAGGCGAGGGTAGTGGCAGCGGTGGCGGCCGGCAGCGTCGCGACGCTGCGGCCTGAGCCAGCACAGGAATTTGAGGGCTTAAAGCCATGATGCAACCTAAGAAAACGAAGTTCCGGAAGGCGCATAAGGGCCGCATCCACGGCGTTGCGTCTTCAGGCGCGACGTTGGCGTTCGGCCAGTTCGGCCTGAAAGCGACCGAGCCTGAGCGCGTCACCGCGCGTCAGATCGAGGCCGCCCGCCGCGCGCTGACCCGCCACATGAAGCGCGCCGGCCGCGTCTGGATCCGCGTATTCCCCGACGTTCCGGTGTCGAAGAAGCCGGCCGAAGTCCGCATGGGCTCCGGCAAGGGTTCGCCGGAACTGTGGGTGGCGCGCGTCAAGCCGGGCCGGGTGCTGTTCGAGATCGACGGCGTCAACACCCAGACTGCGCGTGAAGCGCTGACCCTGGCAGCCGCCAAGCTGCCGATCAAGACGCGCTTCGTCGAGCGAATTGCGGAGTAATGGCCATGGCCCAGATGAAGATCGAAGACATCCGTGCGATGAGCCCCGACCAGCAGGATGATGCCGTCCTGAACCTGAAGAAGGAGCGCTTTAACCTGCGCTTCCAGCGTGCCACCGGGCAGCTCGAGAACACCTCGCGCCTGCGCGAGGCTCGCCGTGACATCGCCCGGATCAAGACCGTCGCCGCGCAAAAGCGCGCGAAGAAGAAGTAAGAGGCTTACGAAGATGCCGAAACGTACTTTGCAGGGCGTGGTCGTCAGCGACAAGACAGCCAAGACGGTCGTTGTGCGCGTCGATCGCCGCTTCACGCACCCGATCTACAAGAAGACGATCCGCCGTTCGAAGAACTATCACGCGCACGACGAGAGCAACGAGTTCAAGCCGGGCGATATGGTGTGGATCGAGGAATCGAAGCCGATTTCGAAGTTGAAGCGCTGGGTCGTGATCCGGGGCGAACACAAGAAAAGCGCCTGAGCTGCCGGCACTTAGCCGACTGACTTCAGGGAAATGTTGAGCGCTGGCCAGGCTGGCGCAAAAGAGAAAGAGGACGAGGTGCATCAATGATTCAGATGCAGACCAACCTCGACGTGGCCGACAATTCTGGCGCACGCCGTGTCATGTGTATCAAGGTGCTCGGAGGCTCCAAGCGCCGCTACGCCACCATCGGCGACATCATCGTGGTGTCGATCAAGGAAGCGATTCCGCGTGGCAAGGTGAAGAAGGGTGACGTGATGAAGGCCGTCGTGGTGCGGGTCCGCAAGGACATCCGCCGCCCCGACGGGTCGGTCATCCGCTTCGACCGCAACGCCGCCGTCCTGATCAACAATCAGGCCGAGCCGGTCGGCACCCGTATCTTCGGGCCCGTGCCGCGCGAGCTGCGCGCCAAGAACCACATGAAGATCATTTCGCTCGCGCCGGAGGTGTTGTGATGGCTGCGAAGATCCGCAAGGGCGACAAGGTCGTCGTGCTGACCGGCCGCGACAAGGGCCGCACCGGCGAGGTGTTCGAGGTGCGTCCGGACGCCGGCACGGCTCTGGTGCGTGGCATCAACATGGTGAAGCGCCACCAGAAGCAGACCCAGAACCAGGAGGGCGGCATCATTTCGAAAGAGGCGCCGATCCAACTGTCCAATATCGCGTATCTCGGCAAGGACGGAAAGCCGACGCGCGTCGGATTCAAGATTCAGGCGGACGGCAAGAAGGTTCGCATCGCCAAGAGCTCGGGAGCTGAGATCGATGGCTGAGACTGCTTACACGCCGCGCTTGCGCGCGGAATACGACGCGAAGATCCGCACGGCGATGACCGAGAAGTTCGGTTACGAGAACGTCATGCAGGTTCCGCGTCTGGACAAGGTCGTGCTGAACATGGGCGTTGGCGATTCCGTCAACGACCGCAAGAAGGCCGAGACCGCCGCCGCCGAATTGACCCAGATCGCCGGCCAGAAGGCGATCGTGACCTATTCGCGTATCGCGATCGCGACCTTCAAGCTGCGTGAGAACCAGCCGATCGGCTGCAAGGTCACGCTGCGCAAGGCCCGCATGTACGAGTTCATCGATCGCCTGGTGACGGTCGCGCTGCCGCGCGTCCGCGACTTCCGCGGCCTGAACCCGAAGAGCTTCGATGGCCGCGGCAACTACTCGCTCGGCATCAAGGAGCACATCATTTTCCCCGAGATCGACTTCGACAAGGTCACGGAAGCCCGCGGTATGGACATCACCGTCTGCACCACGGCCAAGACCGACGAAGAGGCGAGGGCCTTGTTGACCGCTTTCAATTTCCCGTTCCGGCAGTGAGACGCTGACCTAAAGCCTCTCAAACGCGGATACCCAGGAGCCAAGCATGGCAAAGAAGAGTTCAATCGAGAAGAACAACCGGCGCAAGCGGATGGTGAAGAACGCCGCCCCCAAGCGCGAGCGGTTGAAGGCGATCATCGCCGACAAGAAGCTCCCGATGGAGGAGCGCTTCGCTGCGACGTTGAAGCTGGCGGAAATGCCGCGCAACTCGTCGGCGACCCGCATCCGCCTGCGTTGCGAACTGTCGGGCCGCCCGCGCTCGAACTACCGCAAGAACAAGCTGTCCCGTATCGCGCTGCGTGAACTTGGCTCCAAGGGCATGGTCCCGGGCCTCGTGAAGTCGAGCTGGTAAGGAGGGTCGTTTAGATGTCTACGCACGACCCAATCAGCGATCTGATCACCCGCATCCGCAATGCGCAGATGCGCTCCAAGAGCAAGGTCTCCACGCCTGGCTCGAAGATGCGCGAGAATGTGCTCGAGGTGCTGAAGAGCGAGGGCTACATCCGCGGCTACGCCACGGTCGAGCATTCCTCGGGCCGCAGCGAGATCGAGATCGAGCTGAAGTATTTCGACGGCGAGCCCGTCATCCGCGAGATCGAGCGGGTCTCCAAGCCCGGGCGTCGTGTCTACGCCTCGGTGAAGGCTCTGCCGCGGGTCAACAACGGGCTCGGCATTTCGGTGTTGTCGACGCCGAAGGGGATCATGGCCGACCACAGCGCGCGCGACGCGAATGTGGGCGGTGAAGTCCTCTTCACGGTGTTCTGAGAAGGATTTTTGATCCATGTCACGTGTTGGCAAAAGACCTGTGGCCGTGCCGTCGGGCGTTACCGCGACCGTCGACGGTCAGACCGTCAAGATGAAGGGGCCGAAGGGCCAGCTTCAGTTCGTCGTCCATGACGACGTCGAGGTGAAGCTCGAGAACGGCCAGGTCAAGGTCAAGCCGCGGGCCGAGACCAACCGCGCGCGGGCGCTTTACGGCACCGCTCGCGCCCAGGTCGCGAATCTGGTCGAAGGCGTCACCAAGGGCTTCGAGAAGAAGCTCGAAATCACCGGCGTCGGTTACCGCGCCGCGATGCAGGGCAAGAACCTGCAGCTCGCGCTCGGCTACAGCCACGACGTGGTCTACGCGATCCCGGAAGGGATCACGATCACCGTGCCGAAGCCGACCGAGATCACGGTGACGGGCAGCGACATCCAGCGCGTCGGCCAGGTCGCGGCCGAAATCCGCGCCTATCGCCCGCCGGAGCCCTACAAGGGCAAGGGCGTGAAGTATGTTGGCGAATTCATCTTCCGCAAGGAAGGCAAGAAGAAGTAACGGAGCCGGTCATGTCGAAAGCCAAGGTTACGAATGCCCGGCGCAAGCGGAGTGTGCGGCTGAAGCTGCGCCGCTCGGGTGGCGGCCGTCCGCGCCTGTCGGTGTTCCGCTCGTCCAAGCACATCTACGCCCAGGTCATCGACGACCTGAAGGGCGAGACGCTGGCCTCTGCCTCCTCGCTCGAGAAGTCGATGCGCGACGGCGGCAAGACCGGCGCCGACATCGATGCTGCGAAGGCGGTCGGCAAGTTGCTCGCCGAGCGCGCGGCGGAGAAGGGCGTCAAGGAAGTCGTGTTCGATCGCGGCAGCTACCTCTATCACGGGCGCGTCAAGGCTCTTGCCGACGCGGCGCGTGAGAGCGGGCTGAGCTTCTAACGGAATTTGAGGATTGAGGCGTAAGCCTCTGAAGGATTGGAAAAACCATGGCAGGTGAACGCGAACACCGCGGCGGACGTGAACGCAAGGAGCGCGAGGAGCGCGACAGCGAGTTCGTCGACAAGCTCGTCCACATCAACCGCGTCGCCAAGGTCGTCAAGGGCGGCAAGCGCTTCGGTTTCGCAGCGCTGGTCGTGATCGGCGACCAGAAGGGCCGCGCCGGTTTCGGCCACGGCAAGGCGCGCGAAGTGCCTGAGGCGATCCGCAAGGCAACCGAATCCGCCAAGCGCAACCTGACCCGCGTGTCATTGCGCGAGGGCCGCACGCTTCACCACGACATCGCCGGCCGTCACGGCGCGGGCCGTGTCTATCTGCGTGCCGCTCCGGCTGGTACCGGCATCATCGCCGGCGGTCCGATGCGCGCCGTGTTCGAGACGCTCGGCGTCCAGGACGTGGTGGCGAAGTCGATCGGCTCGTCGAACCCCTACAACATGGTGCGCGCGACCTTCGATGCGCTTAAGCACCAGGATTCGCCGCGTTCGGTCGCAGCCCGCCGCAACATCAAGGTGTCCACCCTGCAGTCCCGCCGCATCGGCGGCGATGCCGAGGCGGCTGCCGACTAACGGAAGCTTTTCGGAGTTCAAAAAATGGCCAAGGCCGCCAAGACGATCAAGATCGAGCAGATCGGCAGCGCGATCCGCCGCCATCACTCGCAGCGCTCGACGCTGATCGGGCTCAAGCTCAACAAGATCGGCCGCGTCGCCGAACTGCCGGACACCCCGGCGGTTCGCGGCATGATCGAGAAGGTTCACCATCTCGTCCGCATCGTCGACGGGAAGTAAGCAAGGGCGCATGATCCCGAAAAGCCGGTACCGGTCTTCGGGCAAGATCATGCGCAAGAAACAAGGAGAAGGGCGATGAAGCTCAGCGATATCGCCGACAACCCCGGCTCGCGCAAGAAGCGCATGCGCGTCGGCCGCGGCATCGGTTCGGGCAAGGGCAAGCAGTCCGGCCGCGGCGGCAAGGGCCAGACCGCGCGTTCGGGCGTGCGCATCAAGGGTTTTGAAGGCGGCCAGATGCCGATGCATCGCCGTCTGCCCAAGCGCGGCTTCAACAACATCTTCCGCGTCGAGTTCGCCGAGATCAATCTCGACCGGCTCCAGGACGCCGTCGATGCCAAGAAGCTCGATACCGGCAGCGTCGTGAACGCCGAAGCGCTCGTGAAGGCCGGCGTGCTGCGCCGCGCCAAGGCCGGCGTCCGGCTGCTCGGCCGCGGCGAGCTCAAGGCCAAGCTCAACATCGAAGTGCACGGCGCTACGAAGTCCGCAATCGCGGCCGTCGAGAAGGCCGGCGGCTCGGTGAAGATCCTCGCGCCCGCCACCGAAGAAGGCGAGGCGGCGTAACATCTGCGTCATTGGCCCGCGGCACGCGGGCCTTTACGCATGCGGGACGATGGACTTATCGAAGCCGTGCACCAGATAATGTCCGGCGTCCGCCCAAGTAGCCCGGCCGCGGGCATGACGGCGCAGTAGGCGGCGGGAGAAAGCCCAACATGGTCTCAGCAGCGGAACAACTGGCAGCCAATCTCAATTTCGGCGCGCTTGCCAAGGCCGACGAACTGAAGAAGCGCATCTGGTTCACCCTGGGTGCGCTGCTCGTTTATCGGCTCGGCACCTACATTCCGCTGCCCGGCATCGATCCCAACATCTGGGAGCAGGTGTTCCGTTCGCAGGCGGGCGGCATCCTCGGCATGTTCAACATGTTCGCCGGCGGCGGCATCCACCGCATGGCGATCTTCGCGTTGAACATCATGCCGTATATCTCGGCCTCGATCATCATCCAGCTCCTCACCACCGTCTCGCCGCAGCTCGAGGCGCTGAAGAAGGAAGGCGAGGCGGGCCGCAAGACGCTGAACCAGTACACCCGCTACCTCACGGTCATCCTGGCCGCCTTCCAGTCCTACGGCATTGCGGTCGGCCTCGAAGGCGCCGGCAACGTCGTCAGCGATCCGGGCCTGTTCTTCCGTCTCTCGACCGCCATCACGCTCACCGGCGGCACCATGTTCCTGATGTGGCTGGGCGAGCAGGTGACCTCGCGCGGCATCGGCAACGGTATCTCGCTGATCATTCTCTCCGGCATCGTCGCCGAGCTGCCCTCGGCGCTCGCCAACATGCTCGAGCTTGGCCGTCAGGGCGCGATGTCGACCGGCCTGATCCTGATCGTCATCATCATGGCGGTCGCGGTGATCGCCTTCATCGTGTTCATGGAGCGCGCGCAACGCCGCCTCCTGATCCAGTATCCGAAGCGCCAGGTTGGCAACAAGATGTTCGAGGGACAGTCCTCGCATCTGCCGCTCAAGCTCAACACCTCGGGCGTCATCCCGCCGATCTTCGCATCTTCGCTGCTCCTGTTGCCGACGACGGTCGCGAACTTCAACGCGGGCAAGGGGCCGGAATGGTTCCAGTGGCTCACGACGCAGCTCGGCCACGGCCGGCCGCTGTTCCTGATCATGTATCTGGCACTGATCGTGTTCTTCGCGTTCTTCTATACCGCGATCGTGTTCAACCCGACCGAGACCGCGGACAATTTGAAGAAGCACGGCGGCTTCATCCCGGGCATCCGTCCCGGCGAGCGCACCGCCGAATACATCGACTATGTGCTGTCGCGCATCACCGTGATCGGCGCGATTTACCTCGCGATTGTCTGCTTGATCCCGGAAATCCTGATTTCCTACGCCTCGGTGCCCTTCTACTTTGGTGGCACGTCGCTGTTGATCGTGGTCAGTGTCACCATGGACACGGTGGCGCAGGTTCAGGGTTATCTGCTCGCCCACCAGTATGAAGGGCTGATCAGGAAGTCGAAGCTGAGGGGCCGCCGTAGATGACACAGGAGCTTGCGCGCCGGATCGCACTCACGATTGGCGCGCTGCTCCTTTTCCTTCTCGGTACCCGCGTGCCTGTCACGGGCATGTGGACGTCGAGCGGTTCGCTGCCACCGGGCGCAGTGGCCCGTCTGTCGATCTTCGCTCTCGGTCTCATTCCCTATCTGAGCGCGGCGATCGTCATTCGATTGTTGTCGGTGGTGTGGCGAGGTCTCAGCTCGCTCGAACGGTCGGGCGAGCACGGCCGGCGTAGAATCGCCCGCCACACGCTGATTCTCACCTTGGCATTCGCCACGTTCCAGGCCTACGGCATCGCCTCCGCGATTCAGAGGATTCCGGAAATCGCCGCCGGCGCCGACGGCTGGTTCGCGGTTTCGGCTACCGCCTCGATGGTCGGTGGTGTGGTCCTGCTGATTTGGCTCAGCGAGCAGATCACGAGCCATGGAGTCGGTAACGGTCTCGCGCTGATTCTGAGCGTCGGCATTCTCGTCGATCTCCCGAACGACGTCGCCGGCATCGTAGACTTGGTGCAGCGTGGCGCGGTCTCCGGCAATCTCGTCCTGGCTCACATGATCTTCTGGGTCGTGGTGGTTGTCTTGATTGTCTTTGTCGAAGGCGCGCGGCGAAATGTCCGAGTCGAATTTTCCGAACGCCGCGTAGGGAAGCGTGTGCTGTCCCCGCGCGCGGCGGTCCTGCCGATCAAGATCAACAACGCCGGCTACCTGATACCCGTCACTGTAGCGCCCTGGATCTTCTATCTGCCGCTGGCATTTGCGAGTTTCGTCTTCGGCGCCAGTACGCCCTGGGTCGCGGCCGCCTATGTACATCTTCAGCTGGGCCGGCCCGCCCACATGATCCTGATCTCGATCGCCGTATTCGTGCTCGCGCTCTTCTACACAGCCTACGTCGTCGATCCCGAGCACGCCGCCGATTCGTTGGCCAAGCATGGCGGCGTCATTCCCGGCGTTGCGCCGGGCGAGCCCACAGCGGATTACCTCGATCGCGTGGTGTCGTTGACGACGGTGGTCGGAGCCGTCTACCTGACTGTGCTGCAGCTGATTCCGGAGGCCTTCGTGGCCTCTGGCCATGCGCTGCCGTATAATATGGGTGGTGGTGCGGCGCTGGTTGTGGTTTGCACTATTCTCGATCTTCAATCACAGGTGCGCGACCTATCGCTCACCGATCCGGGGGGCGAACGCCAATGAGAATTATCCTTCTGGGACCGCCGGGGTCGGGCAAGGGGACCCAGGCGCTACGGCTGGTCGAGCGCTATGGCATCGTGCAGCTTTCCACCGGTGAGATGCTTCGCGCTGCGGTTGCGGCGGGAACGCCGGTCGGGCTGAAGGCGAAGGAGATCATGGCGAGCGGCGGCCTCGTGCCCGACGATGTCGTGGTCGGAATCATCGCCGACCGGATCGAGCTGCCCGATGCCAAGAAGGGTTTCATCCTCGATGGCTTCCCGCGCACCGTGCCGCAGGCCGAGGCGCTGGACGAGCTGCTGAAGCAAAGGCACCTCAAGCTCGATGGGGTGATCGAGCTCAGGGTCAACGAGAGCGCGCTGCTCGATCGCGTCGAGACCCGCGTCGCCCAGATGCGGGAACGCGGCGAGGAGGTCCGGGTCGACGACACTCCGGAGGTCCTGTCCAAGCGGCTCGCCAGCTACCGCAGCCAGACGGAACCGCTGATTCACTATTACTCCGAGCGGCGCAAGCTCTCGACCATCGATGGCATGATGACCATCGAGGAGGTCACCCGCGCCATCCACCGCCTTCTCTTGGCGCTGGGGGCGGTCGAGCCCAAAACCCACGCCAGGACGGCAGCCAACCCGGCTCCCGCCAAGACGGGTGCCAACAAGGCCAAATCGGCCAAAAAGCCCGCGAAAAAGGCCGCCAAAGCGGTCAAGAAGGCCGCCAAAGCACCAAAGAAGGTAGCCAAGAAGGCTACTAAGAAAGCTACCAAGAAAGCTGCCAAGAAAGCGGCCAAAAAGACCGCCAAAAAGGGTCCGAAGAAGGCCTCAAAAAAGGTCACGAAAAAGCGAGCTAAGCGCTAGCAGCGGTTGACGAAACCCCCTGGAATCCCTTAATAAGCCCCGCATCCAAGTCGGATAGTTTCAGACGATGCCGGGCCCCAGGAAGACCGGGGGTGGGCGTCGTGTTCGCGTTTGTGAACACCTGCCCGAGAAAGCAAGCACTTAAAGCCCGATTCCTGACGAGGGATCGGCAACAGGAGAGAAGGCCGTGGCCCGTATTGCCGGCGTAAACATTCCCACCAACAAGCGCGTGCTGATCGCGCTGCAGTACATCCATGGCATCGGCGCGAAGGTCGCCGGTGAGATCATGGAGAAGGTGAAGATCCCCGAGGATCGTCGCGTCAATCAGCTGAGCGACCAGGAAGTGCTCCAGATCCGCGAAGTGATCGACCGCGACTATCTCGTCGAGGGCGATCTGCGTCGCGAGGTCGGCATCAACATCAAGCGTCTGATGGACCTCGGCTGCTATCGCGGCCTGCGTCATCGTCGCGGTCTGCCGGTGCGCGGTCAGCGCACCCACACCAATGCGCGCACGCGTAAGGGGCCGGCCAAGGCGATCGCCGGCAAGAAGAAGTAAGCTTTCGAATTCAATCGCGGCGTGTGGCGAAGAGGGGATAACCCGCTCGCCACACGCTTTTCGTTCCACAGGTGTAGCCGCTGGCATTACGGCGGCGTTTGAGATCTTCAGGAAAGGTACTCTATGGGCAAGGAAGCCACCCGCGTTCGCCGTCGTGAGCGCAAGAACATCGCCTCCGGCGTTGCGCACGTGAACTCGTCGTTCAACAACACGACGATCACCATCACCGATGCGCAGGGCAACACGATCGCCTGGTCGTCGGCGGGCACCATGGGTTTCAAGGGATCGCGCAAGTCGACCCCGTATGCAGCGCAGGTCGCTGCGGAGGACGTTTCCAAGAAGGCGCAGGAGCACGGCATGCGCACGCTGGAAGTCGAGGTCGCCGGTCCCGGTTCGGGCCGCGAGTCGGCGCTCCGCGCGTTGCAGGCTGCGGGCTTCACCGTCACCTCGATCCGCGACGTGACCACGATCCCGCACAATGGTTGCCGCCCGCGCAAGCGTCGGCGCGTTTGATACGAGTCGCGGACGCCATCATCGTCCGCGATGACTTTGCTTTGCGAAGCCGCAAGCGCGACTTGCGGCCTTTCTCCAACGCCAGTGTCCGCAATGGCAGACTGACTGGCCTGTATGGGTGAAACAGTGACGATCCAGAAAAATTGGCAAGAACTGATTCGGCCGAACAAGCTCCAGGTGTCCCCCGGCAGCGACCCGGCCCGTTTTGCGACCATCGTTGCCGAACCGCTCGAGCGCGGTTTCGGCCAGACGCTCGGCAACGCCCTGCGCCGCATCCTGCTGTCCTCGCTCCAGGGCGCGGCCGTGCAGTCGGTGCACATCGACGGCGTGCTGCACGAGTTCTCCTCGATCGCGGGCGTCCGTGAGGACGTCACCGACATCGTGCTGAACATCAAGGACATCTCGATCAAGATGCAGGGCGAAGGCCCCAAGCGCATGGTCGTGAAGAAGCAGGGCCCTGGTGTCGTCACCGCCGGCGACATCCAGACCGTCGGCGACGTCGTCGTGCTCAATCCGGACCTGCAGATCTGCACGCTCGACGAGGGTGCCGAGATCCGCATGGAGTTCACGGTCGCAACCGGCAAGGGTTACGTGCCCGCCGAGCGCAACCGCCCCGAGGACGCGCCGATCGGCCTGATCCCGGTCGACAGCCTCTACTCGCCGGTCCGCAAGGTCTCCTACAAGGTCGAGAACACCCGCGAGGGCCAGATCCTCGACTACGACAAGCTGACCATGACGATCGAGACCAATGGCGCGATCACGCCGGATGACTCCGTGGCCTATGCTGCGCGTATCCTCCAGGATCAGCTCAACGTGTTCGTCAACTTCGAAGAGCCGCGCAAGGAAGTTGCCCAGGAGATCATCCCGGACCTCGCCTTCAACCCGGCCTTCCTCAAGAAGGTGGACGAGCTCGAGCTGTCGGTGCGTTCGGCCAACTGCCTGAAGAACGACAACATCGTCTACATCGGCGACCTCGTGCAGAAGAGCGAAGCGGAAATGCTTCGCACCCCGAACTTCGGCCGCAAGTCGCTGAACGAGATCAAGGAAGTGCTGGCCCAGATGGGTCTGCACCTCGGCATGGAAGTGCCGGGCTGGCCGCCGGAGAACATCGACGAGCTCGCCAAGCGCTTCGAGGATCACTACTAATTTCGTCATTCCGGGGCGGTCCGCAGGACCGAACCCGGAATCTCGAGATTCCGGATCGCCGCTTCGCGACGTCCGGAATGACGATCGGGCGAACGCAGGCAGCCCACCTGAGCAACATGTCCGACGAACCGTCGCGGCAGTTTCAAACTAAGGAATAATTACATGCGTCACGGCAAGGTTCATCGGAAGCTCAACCGCACTGCGGAGCATCGCCGCGCGATGTTCGCCAACATGTGTGCGGCGCTGATCAAGCACGAGCAGATCGTCACCACGCTGCCGAAGGCGAAGGAATTGCGCCCGATCGTCGAGAAGCTCGTCACCCTCGGCAAGAAGGGCGGGCTGGCCATGCGCCGCCAGGCGATCTCCGAGATGCGCGACAAGGACCAGGTCAAGAAGCTGTTCGACGTGTTGGCGACCCGCTACAAGGACCGCCAGGGCGGCTACACCCGCATCATCAAGGCCGGCTTCCGCTACGGCGACAACGCCGCGATGGCCGTGATCGAGTTCGTCGATCGCGACGTCGACGCCAAGGGCCAGGACTCCGGTCCGTCCCAGGCGAAGGAAGCCGAAGCGGCGTAAGCCGGCTGGCATTGAGATTTGAGAAAGCGGCGCCTTCGGGCGCCGTTTTTGTTTTGAATCGTAGGGTGGGCAAAGCGAAGCGTGCCCACCACTTTACTCGCCGCACGAGAAGTGGTGGGCACGGCGCAAGAGCGCCTTTGCCCACCCTACGAAGCTACGTGGGGCATGTCTCCCTCACGCGTGAGTGAGCGCCAATTGCGGTGCCATCGATCGCAGCCGATATCTCCATCGTCAACGTCATCGCATGAGGGTGCGCGCATGCCGGCCTATGTCATCTCCGAGGTCGAGGTCCGCGATGCGGCGGCCATGGAGGCCTATCGCACGCTTGCCGCGAAGACGATCGCGCAATATGGCGGCCGCTACCTCGCGCGGGGCGCCGCCGCCGAGGTCGTGGAGGGCGGACCTCCGCCGAAGACGATCATCATCGTCGAGTTTCCCTCGATGGCGCGCCTGCGCGAATGGTACGCCTCGGCCGAATATGCCGAGGCGCTGAAGCTGCGGAGGATCGCACTGGAGCGGCGGCTGATGTTTGTCGAGGGCGTGCTGCCTGTGTGAGGTCTTTCTGGCGCAACGAAGGGTTGCTATGCTCGTCCGGTTAGCCCAACCGGGAGAAGAGAATGCTTCAGTCGCGATTCAAGGTTTTTTGTTTCTTCGTTGCACTGGCGATCTTATGGCCGCTTTCGCCGTCACACGCCGACCAGCCATTTCAGCGGCTGCTGCCACTCCTGGTTGATCTTGCCGGATGGGAAGGCAAGAAGCCGGGCGGCATGTCGATGCAGATGTCCGATACGAGCATGACCACGGCGACGCGCGAATACACGCGCGGCTCGGCGCGTCTGCAAGCCGCGGTCATGGTCGGGCAGACCGCCACTGGAGCCTTGGCGCCGATCCAGAGCGGAATGAACATTCAAACTCCGGACGGCCACGTCATGTCTGCGACCATGCATGGCATGCAGGTGCTCAAGAACTACAACAACCCGCAGAAATCAGGCACGCTCATCGTGGCGCTGGGCAAGGACGCGCTGTTCAACCTTTCCTATGACGGCCTCACCGAGGAGGAAGGGCTGGCGCTTGCCGAGAAATTCGACTGGAAGGCGCTCCAGACGGCCGCCCAGGCGAAGTAGAGGCGTAGAGATCGCAGGGTGGGTGAGCGCAGCGTAACCCACCTCTTTTCCGTCAACGTTGAGAGTAGTTGGTGGGTTACGCTGCGCTAACCCACCCGACAAAGCCGCAAAGTCCGTGACTACCAAGAGAGCCTGCGGCCGGTGATCGATATCCTGAAAGCCTGGGGCGAGAGCCACTAGGAGCCGTTGTCCTGCGCGCCGCCGCCGGCGGTGGTGAGGAAGCCGAAGCGCGCGGCGTGAGGGGGCGCGAGCTGGCTTCGCAAACTCGGTGTCGTCCCCGCGCAGGCGGGGACCCATAACCACAGGGAGAAGTTGAGGCGCGAGATCTGAGTTAGCGAGTCTTTGCCTAACTCAATCCTGTGGCTATGGGTCCCGGGCTCGCGCTTGCGCGCGCCCCGGGACGACGAGCGAGAATCAGAACGCGACCTGCGTGCGCATGGCGATCGCGTCGAACTTCGAGCCGACATCCGCCGTGGACACAGGCGAGGCCTGCCTGGACACGGTGCCATGCAGGTAGTCGAGCATGAAGCGGACGTTGCCATTGACGTACCAGTTGAGCGCGAGCGTATAGACGTTCTGCCGTCCGCCGGCGATGCCGGTCGTCGTGCCCAACTGGTTGTTGAGGTCGATCGTCGAGTAACGGCCGGCGATCTCCCACGCACCCCAGCCGCCGCCGTCGAGCGAGAACGGATGCGCCGGCTTGATGCCGCCGTATGAGGCGCTCGCCGGATTGTAGGGATGGGTTTCGCCGGTCAGCACGTAGCCGGCCTGGGCATAGCCGCCCTGGAATCTCAGGCTCGGCGCACCGAAGGGCGGCAAGCCGGTATTCGCGCTGCGATCGACATTGAACCAGAAGTACTCGCCCTGGAGGATCAGTGGTCCATAGGTCGCCGCCGCTTCGACGCTGTAGACCTGTGCGCCGGAAGCGTTGGCGATCGCGCCGGTCGTCGCCAGCACCGTCGGATCGATGCGCAGCTCCGGACGATCGCTGAGCGTGAGCGTCTGCGCGCTCGTCACCAGATTGCGCGACGGCTGGATCAGCCATTCGGCGTCGGCACCGAGATGCAGCGAGTAATCCCTTCCGCTGACGACCTGACCAGCGACACGCGCGACCGCGCCATATTGTTCGGTCGTGCCGTTCGGCGAGACGCTGGACGCCGAATGGATGGCGCCCGTTGCCGGACCGGTGACGTAAGCTCCCGCCCAGAGCACGTCGTTCCACCAACGCGCGCCGACGGCGGAGCGGAAGTCGCCGGCGGCGATGTTGGTTGCGATGACGCCGGACGAGGCGCGCTCCATGAACAAGATGTCATTGGAACTGGTGGCCTCATCGAGCGTGTAGGGCAGGTCCATGATGCCGGCCTCGATCGCCATCTTGCCGCCGAACGGCTTCAATCCCGTGTAGCTCAGATAGGCGTTCTCGACGCCGGAGAGGGCGCCCCCCGGAAGTGATCCAGCCGCCGCGCCGCCGAAGCCGTCGGAGGTGCCGCCGAAGTCGTAGATGAGCGCATAATTCCAGTCACCGAAGAATTTGCCAACGACGCCGATGCGCGCGCGTCGGAGATTTTCTCCGCTGTCGAGCTTCTGCGGCACCGTCGCTGCGGTGTTGGGACGGTAGTCGTACCCGCCGACGTCCCAGTGCACCCGGCTCGTGATCGCGACGCAGTTCTGTTCGTCCGCGGTGCAAATCGTCGGCCGGTTGTTCGGCATGGTCACGACGACACCGGACGGGGCCACCGGACCCTTGACCGGAATGGCGGCGTTGGCGCTGGCGACCGCGGCCTTCGCCTCCGACCTCGCTTCTGCCTTGGCCTCGGCCTTCGCTTCGGCCTTGGCCTTCGCCGTGGCCGCCGTGTTCGCGGCGGTCTGACTTTGCAGCTTGTCGAGCTTCTGCTCGAGCAGCTTCAATTGCTGCTTCAGAAGCGCAATCTCCTGTTCGCTGCTGTTTGCCGATTGGGCATGGCCTTGCGAGGCCACGAGCGCACCGGCGAGGCCGAGCGCGACGCTTGTGAATCTTGTCCTGCTCACGTCATCCACTCCCTTGCTGATCAACGTCCCCACTTCACCACGGAGAGTCGTAAGAGCGCATGATGGCTGCCCCGCGACGAAACGCGTTACGGTTGCCGGTTCCCACTGATGTAAATTCGCCGCAACCGAATCGTGCCTGCGTCCACTCTGGAGGATGATGGGTGTCATGCCAATCCCGCGCGAGCCGCAAAATGGCTGTTCCTCGCGCAGAACTTGCACGCCGGGGCGGGGAGAAAAGAGGGCGAATATTGGCGGCTGCCGCCCTTCTATTGGCGATCGAACATGCCTATATTCCGGCGTCTTTTCCGAGAGGTAGGAATGTTTCGATTGATCCGTGCCACTGTTATTGCCGCAAGCTGCGTGACCCTTCTGGGTAGTCTCGATCCCGCCGTCGCGCAGGACCGTCGCGTCCCGTCGTCTCCGGCGGAGCTCAAGCTGTCCTATGCGCCGATCGTGCAGCGGGTGCAGCCGGCCGTGGTCAACGTCTATGCCGCCAAGGTGGTACAGAACCGCAATCCGCTGCTTGATGACCCGATCTTCCGCCGCTTCTTCGGCGTGCCGGGCCAGCAGCCCGAGCAGATGCAGCGCTCGCTCGGCTCCGGCGTCATCGTCGATCCCTCGGGCCTCGTCGTCACCAACGTCCACGTCATCGAGGGCGCCGACCAGGTGAAGGTGTCGCTCTCGGACAAGCGGGAGTTCGAGGCCGAGATTCTGCTGAAGGATTCCCGCACTGATCTGGCGGTGCTGCGCCTGAAGGACGCCAAGGAGAAATTCCCGACCCTCGACTTCACCAACTCGGATGAATTGATGGTCGGCGACGTCGTGCTGGCGATCGGCAACCCCTTCGGCGTCGGCCAGACCGTGACCCACGGCATCATCTCGGCACTCGCGCGCACGCAGGTCGGCATCACCGACTACCAGTTCTTCATCCAGACCGATGCGGCGATCAATCCCGGCAATTCCGGCGGTGCGCTGGTCGACATGAACGGCAAGCTCGCCGGTATCAACACGGCGATTTATTCGCGCTCCGGCGGCTCGCAGGGCATCGGCTTTGCGATCCCTGCCAACATGGTGCGCGTCGTCGTTGCCTCGGCCAAGAGCGGCGGCAAGGCGGTGAAGCGGCCGTGGCTCGGTGCGCGGCTCCAGACGGTGACGCCCGACATCGCGGAGAGTCTCGGCCTGCGCGCGCCGACCGGCGCGCTGGTCGCAAGCGTCGTGCCGAACGGGCCTGCGGCGAAAGCCGGCCTGAAATCCTCCGATCTGATCGTCGCGATCGACGGGCAGGCGATCGACGATCTCAATGCGTTCGACTACCGTCTCGCCACCCGTCCGCTCGGCGGTACCGCGCAGCTCGACGTGCAGCGCGCCGGCAAGCCGGTCAAGCTCACGGTGCAGCTCGAGACTGCTCCTGACACCGGCCGCAATGAGATCGTGATCACCGCGCGCTCGCCGTTCCAGGGCGCTAAAGTCTCGATCATCACGCCGGCGGTTGCCGACGAATTGCATCTCGATGCCGACACCGAAGGCGTCGTGATCACCGACATCGGCGACGGCACCACGGCCGCCGGCGTCGGCTTCCAGAAGGGCGACATCATCCTCTCGGTCAACAACCAGAAGATCGGCCAGACCAGCGATCTGGAGAAGCTGGCGGGCGCCTCCGCGCGGCTCTGGCGCATCACGCTGGTGCGCGGCGGCCAGCAGATCAACGTCACACTCGGCGGATGAGCGCGAAGCGACCACAGGAGACGCCAACGCTCTTTGCCGCGGCGGGGCTCGATCACGATGCCCCGCATCCGCTGCCGGACCGCCTGCGCCCGCGCGCGCTGTCGGAGGTTGTCGGCCAGGACCACATTCTCGGCCCCGACGGCGCGCTGACGCGTATGCTGGAGACGCGCACGCTCGGCTCGCTGGTGTTCTGGGGACCGCCCGGCACCGGCAAGACCACCGTGGCGCGGCTGCTCGCGGATGCGACCGACCTGCATTTCGAGCAGATTTCCGCGGTGTTCTCCGGCGTCGCCGACCTGAAAAAGGCTTTCGATGCCGCGCGCGCCCGCCGCGAGATGGGCAAGGGTACGCTGCTGTTCGTCGACGAGGTGCACCGCTTCAACCGCGCGCAGCAGGATTCCTTCCTGCCGGTGATGGAAGACGGCACGGTGGTGATGGTCGGCGCCACCACCGAAAATCCGTCCTTCGAGCTCAACGCGGCGTTGCTCTCGCGCGCACGCGTGCTGGTGTTCCATTCGCTCGACGCCGCCGCGATTGAAAAACTGTTCGCGCATGCCGAGGCGGTCGAGGGCAAGAAGCTGCCGCTGGATGCGGAGGCGCGTTCTGCGCTCGCACGCATGGCAGATGGCGATGGTCGCGCCGCATTGACGCTGGTCGAGGAAGTCTGGCGCTCGGCGCGGGCCGGCGAGATCTTCACCGCCGCGCAATTGCAGGACATTTTGCAGCGCCGTGCGCCGATCTACGACAAGTCCGCCGACGGCCACTACAATTTGATCTCGGCCTTGCATAAATCCGTGCGCGGCTCAGATCCCGATGCCGCGCTCTATTATCTGGCGCGCATGCTGGACGCCGGCGAGGACCCGCTGTTCCTGGCGCGGCGTGTGGTGCGGATGGCGGTCGAGGACATCGGCCTTGCCGATCCGCAGGCGCTCGTCATTGCGAATGCAGCGAAGGACGCCTTCGATTTTCTCGGCCATCCCGAGGGCGAGCTCGCGATCGCCCAGGCCGTCGTCTATCTCGCCACCGCGCCGAAATCGAACGCGGTCTACACCGCCTTCGGTGCGGCGATGCAGGCCGCAAAACAGGCCGGCTCGCTGCTGCCGCCGAAGCACATCCTCAACGCCCCGACCGGTTTGATGAAGTCGGAAGGCTATGGCGCAGCTTACGAATACGACCACGACGCGCCCGACGCCTTCTCCGGCCAGGACTACTTTCCGGAAGCCATGGGACGCCAGACCTTCTACGACCCGCCCGAGCGCGGCTTTGAGCGGGAGATCAGGAAGCGGCTGGACTATTGGGCGAAGCTGCGGAAGGAGCGGGGCGGGAAATAGACTTCTCAAAACTTGCGTCGGTATCCATATTTACTGTTTACGTAACTCGTAAATCATGCTACGCCTCATGCATGATCGTCGGCTACCGCGACAAGCGCACGGAGCGATTTGCCGCCGGCCAGCACGTCAGGGAATTTTCCGGATTTGCCCGGCAGGCCGAAACACGTCTCGATCGCCTTGACGCAGCAACAAGCGTGGCGGATTTGGCGGCATTGCCGGGCAACCGGCTCGAAGCCCTGAAAGGCGATCGCGCCGGACAGTTTTCGATCCGGATCAACGATCAATGGCGGATTTGCTTCAGTTGGCCGGAGGGATCGCCGGGTCCGGTCGATGTGGAGATCGTGGACTATCATTGAAGGAGGGCCTTATGCCCCGTACTCCCATTCATCCCGGCGAACATCTCGCCGAAGAATTGCGGGAGATCGGCGTCACCGCTGCGGAGCTGTCGCGCCAGATCGATGTGCCGGTGAACCGTGTGACGAGCATCATCAATGGTCAGCGCGGCATCACCGCCGATACCGCGCTGCGGTTGGGCCACTGGTTCGGCACCAGCCCGCAATTCTGGATGAACCTGCAGCAGCAATATGAGCTACGGCTGGCGGAAAAAGAGGTAGGGGCGCAGGTTGCTTCATTGCCGCGTCATGCCAGAGCGCAGTCGGTACGAAAGCTTGGAAAGACCGCATGAGCCGCCGCATCAAGAGAACCAATCCGAAGCCCCGCTCGCGCGACGAGCGCAAGGAGGCGCGTCCGTTCAAGGCGCGTAGCGCGCAGAAGGCAGGGCCGAGGCCGGGCGGCAAGCCGGGTTCGAAGCCGCCGCGTTTCGCTAGCGAGCGCGCCGAGCGGCGTGTGCCTGAGCCGACGACCGCAAAGCCCGTCGAGGCGCTGCTGCCGACCAAGGTGCAGACGGTCACCGTGACGGCCGACGAGAACAACATGCGCGTCGACCGCTTTCTGGAAGCGCGTTTCCCGGGGCTGTCGTTCTCCCACATTCAGCGCGTCGTGCGCAAAGGCGAGCTGCGCGTCGACGGCAAGCGCGTCGACAGCAAGGACCGGTTGGAGGAGGGGCAGAGCGTCCGAATTCCGCCGTTGAAGCTTGATGCGCCCAAACTGCCCGGAGCGCTCTCCGAAGCCGCCCAAAAGACGCTTCAGGCGCTCAAGGAGATGACGCTCTACGAGGACGACGACGTCCTCGTGCTGAACAAGCCGGCGGGGCTTGCCGTTCAAGGCGGCTCCGGCACCACGCGGCACATCGACCAGATGCTGGAGGTGATGCGCGACGCCAAGGGGCAGAAGCCCCGCCTGGTGCATCGCATCGACAAGGACACGTCGGGGTGCCTGTTGGTCGCGAAGACGCGCTTTGCCGCGACCCATCTCACCGGCGCCTTCCGCTCGCGCTCGGCGCGCAAGATCTATTGGGCGCTGGTGCCGGGGCTGCCAAAGCCGAAGCAGGGCCGCATCTCGACCTTCCTCGCCAAGGAGGAGAGCGAGGACGACACCATCATGCGCATCGCCCAACATGGCGATGAGGGCGCGAGCCACGCGGTGACCTACTACGCGGTGGTCGAGACCGCCGGCAACAAGCTGACCTGGGTGTCGCTGAAGCCGGTGACCGGGCGTACGCACCAGCTCCGCGCCCACATGGCCCATATCGGCCATCCCATCATCGGCGATCCCAAATATTTCAACATCGAGAACTGGGAATTGCCGGGTGGCCTGCAAAACCGGCTGCATCTGCTCGCGCGCCGCATCGTGATCCCGCACCCGCGCGGCGGGGTGATCGACGCCAGCGCCCCACTGCCGCAGCACATGCAGCAGTCCTGGAACCTGCTTGGCCTCGACGCAACAAGATTTGATCCGATCGAGAACGCGCCGGAAGAGTAATCGGGTTGTGAGACTGTCGGAGGCGCACGACATGTCCTCCATGAAGGCCACGCTATCCATCCTGGTGGTTCTGGCCGCGCTCGCGGCGGGGCAGGGCAGCTTCGCGCAGACGCTGGTGCCGGGCACCTCGCCGCTGTTGCCGCCGCCGCCCCCGCCGCCGCCGCCGCCGAAGATCGAGATACCGAAAGTCCCGCAGATCAATGCGAAGCCGAGCTACGATTACAGGCAGCCGCCACGGCCCTCATTCAGCGACCGCATCAGCAAATGCCTCGATGACGCTGCCGGGGCAGGCCTGAGCCCCGCCGATCGCGGCACCTATTCGGCCATGTGCGCGAACCGGTAGCCTGGTTGCTTCCTCAATGTCGTCCTGGCGAAAGCCAGGACCCATTGCCCCAGGATCTAATGAGGTGGTCGGTACTGGCCGCGATGTCCTTTCGATGGATCACGCGGTATGGGTCCTGGCTTTCGCCAGGACGACACCGACTACGAGGTAGACCGCGTCACTCGCGATGCTATCAGTTCCGAAACTGCTCCAGAAACATCCGCAGACTGTCATGCGGGCTCTCGACGTCGGTGATCAGCCAGCCTTCCGGTCCGTTGACCAGGATGAAGTTCAGCGTCACCCGGCGGCCGTTATTGTCGAACAGCGCCGCGACGTAGGTCTTGTCATATTGCTTGCGAAGCACCGAGATCGCCACCGGGCCGAGCGTCCAGCGCGGGCTCTGCACCAGGAAATCGTAGGGCTCGCTGCGCGGGCTGCTCCAGGCCTTGCGCAGGCTGGGATCGAAGAACTGGCGTGCGGTCGCGGCATCCCGCGGCAGGCCTTTCGAGAGCTCCGGCGCACCCCGCCCGTAATAGCCATAGACGTTGCGCACCAGCGATTCCGGCGAGCGGAAACCAGCCTCGGCGATGGCCGGCCAGAACCCGGCGAACAGGGTCAAAATGCCCGCGATTTCCCTCATGCCTGCCGCTCGCTTTATCGGCCGCCGGACTTACTTTAGAAGCCTAGCATCCAGGGATCAGGGTCGAAAACCGAATGCGCGAATTGTTTGACGAGGTTGCGGGCCAGTCCCGGCTCGATCCACAGGAGGCGGCGCGGGCTGCCTCCCGTGCGCCCCTGCGCAAGCGCTTCTATGCGGTGGCGGGCGCTGCGGAGGCCGAGGGCGGCTTTGCCATCACGCTCGACGGCAAGCCGATTAAGACGCCCTCCGGCCGCCAGGTCGTCATCCCAGCAAAGCTGCTTGCCGACGCGGTCGCCGCGGAATGGGCCGGCCAGGCGGAGACGATCGATCCCATGACCATGCCGCTGACCCGGCTCGCCAACAGCGTCGTCGAGGGCGTGGTCGACCGCGTCGATCTCGTGCGCGACAACCTCGCAAAATACTTCCAGTCCGACCTGTTGTTCTACCGCGCCGGCCATCCCGAGGGCCTGGTGGCGCGCGAGGCCGCGCATTGGGACCCCGTGCTGTTCTGGGCGGCCGAGACGCTTGGCGCGCATTTCATCCTGTCCGAGGGCATCATGCATGTCACCCAGCCGGAGCAGGCGATCGCGGTCGCGCGGGCGGCGCTGCCGAGCGATCCCTGGGCGGTGGCGGCACTGCACGTGATCACGACGCTGACGGGCTCGGCGCTGCTGGCCCTCGCACTGGCCCATCGGGCGCGCGACGCCGACCAGGTCTGGGCCGCCGCCCATGTCGACGAGGACTGGAACGCCGATCAGTGGGGCGTGGATGAGGAGGCGGCCGGCCGCCGCGCCGCCCGGCTGAAGGATTTTGCCGCAGCGGTGACCGTCCTCGAGGCCGTGAACGGGCTTCCGACCCAAGGTTCTTAACGAGAGGTTTACGACGGACGGCTAGGGTCGATCGCGTTCCGCGGGCCCTGAAAACATGCCGACGCCGATAAGCTCGATCGTTCCCGTCAGCGCCGCCACCTCCGTGGCCGATGCGGCGACGCCCGAGCTCGTGCTCCAGGCGGGCTCCGTCGTCGACGCCAAGGTCGTCAGCGTGACGGCCGACAATCTCGTGCGCATCGCGATCGCCAACCTCTCGATCGACGTGATGTCGGAGGTGGCGCTGTCGCCGGGCCAGAACCTCCAGCTTGCGGTGTCGCAGAACGATGGCACCGTGCGGCTCGCGATCGTCAACGGGGCAGGCGGGGCGGCGACCGATCAGGTCACGCTGACGCCAGGTGCGGTCGCGCTCACCGACGCTCCCACGCTTGTGCCGGCCGCGACCGCTGGGCGTAATCTCCTGACGCCGCTCGAGCAGATCGCCGTCTCCGTGGCCTCCACTGAGGCCGTGACCAGGCAGGGCAGCCAGGCGCCGCTGTTTGCCAATCTCGCCTCGGTCGTCACCGGCAGCGATCTGCCGGCCGGGCTGAAGCAGGCCGTGCTGGACGTGCTGGCGCAGCAGACACCGCTCAGTCCGCAGCTCGACGGTGGAGACATCGAGTCCGCGTTCCAGAAATCCGGGCTGTTCCTCGAGGCCTCGCTGGCGTCGGGCACAATGCCTACAAGCGGCAGCGTTCCTGATCTGAAGGCGGCGCTGCTGGTGTTGCGCCAGACGTTGGCGGCAACATCGGGCGCGCTTGAAACCTCCGTGCCGCAAGTGGCGGCACCGGCAACCGCGTTTCGTGCCGCATCCGCAGCCGTCGCGCAGGCCGTGACATCGTTCGAGCACATCGCAGGCGAAGCGCTCCAGGCGCTGCCGCTATCACCTGAAGCCAGCCCGGGCCAGACGCTGCAAGCGCCGCGCGGCGCCAACATCGCAGCCGCCGCGCTCGCCGAGGCGGTGACCGAAGGCGCGCTGCCGCGCGCCGTGTCCGCCGGCGTCGCGCTGAGCCTGCTTCAGGAAGCCGTGCAGGACTTGCCGCACGCGATGGGCGCCGCTTTCGCCGTGCCCAAAGCGGCGGCGCAGGACGCGCACAGCTTCGACGTCACGCTGCGCGCCGCCACCGCGCCGCCGCCATTCCGCGGTGCGCTGCCGTCGCCGCAGACGATCGCAACGGCCTCGCTCGCATCGGATGCACCGCTGAGCCAGACTGTGCACCGGCTGCTCGACGACACCGAAGCCGCGATCGCGCGGCAGACGCTGTTGCAGGTCGCTTCGCTCCCGGACCGCGTCGATGCCAGCGGCCATCGCGTCGATCCGTCCGTGCCGCAATGGGCGTTCGAAATTCCCTTCGCGACGCCGCAAGGCACCGCGATGGCGCAGTTCGAGATCTCGCGTGACGGTGGCGGCAGCGAGAACGATCCAGCAAAAAAAGCCTGGCGTGCGCGCTTCTCGCTCAACGTCGAGCCGGCCGGTCCCGTGCATGCGCTGATCACGCTCAATGGCGACAAGACCTTTGTGCGGATGTGGGCGGAACGCCCTGCCACCGCGCAGCAATTGCGCGACGGCGCCGGCGAGCTCAGCCAGGCGCTGGCCAAAGCCGATCTCAAGCCCGGTGATATCGTGATCCGCGACGGCACGCCGCCGCAGCCGCAACCGGCCCGCGCCGGGCATTTTCTGGATCGCGCGACATGAGCGAGGAGAGCAAGCTCGCCATTGCCCTGCACTACGAGAAGGGCAGCGGTGCGCCGCGGGTCGTCGCCAAGGGCAAGGGCACGATCGGCGCTAAGATCGTGGAACTGGCAAAGTCCCACGACATCCCGATCGAGGAGAACGAGGTGCTGGCCGGTGCGTTGTCCAAGGTCGAGCTCGGCGACGAGATACCGCCGGACCTCTACAAGGCCGTCGCCGAGGTGCTCGTGTTCGTGCTGCGGCTGTCAGGCCGGGTGCGTTAGACCGCGCCAAAACGCTGTCATCGTTTCACCACGAAATCGGCTGCACTGTCGCTGAGATCATTGACCGGATATCGCCTTTGCTGAACCGTCGCTCCACCCTCGGCCTTCTCGCAGCTAGCGCCATCCTGCCATCGCGCGCGCTCGCCAATGTCGCGCCGCCGCTCAGCGAAGTCCGCGACAGCCTCGCCAGGCGCTTTGCGGATGCGGGCACGGCCGGCACCTTCGTCGGCTACAAGGTCGACGACTACATGATCATCCTGAGCGACAAGGAACGCTCTGCCGAGCCGCGGCTGCCGGCCTCGACCTTCAAGATCCCGAACTCGCTGATCGCACTCGAAACCGGCGTGGTGCAGGACCCCGACAAGGATGTCTTCGCCTGGGACGGCGTGAAGCGCGACATCGAGGCCTGGAACAGGGATCACACGCTGCGCAGCGCCGTCGCGGTCAGCGCGGTGCCGGTCTATCAGGAGATCGCGCGTCGCATCGGGCAGGAGCGGATGCAGAATTATGTCGACCTCTTCGAATACGGCAATCGCGACATCGGTGGCGGCATCGACCAGTTCTGGCTGACCGGCAATTTGCGCATCGATCCCATGGACCAGATCGACTTCGTCGACCGGCTGCGGCGCCGCGCGCTGCCGATCTCGAAACGCAGCCAGGACCTCGTCTGCGATATCCTGCCGGTGACGAAAGTCGGCTCCTCCATCATCCGTGCCAAGTCCGGCCTCACGGGCAAGGAGCAGGGCTCGCTCGGCTGGATGGTCGGCTGGGCCGAGAAGGACGATGCGCGCACCGTGTTCGCGCTCAACATGGATTGTCGCGAGCCCCGCCACATCGCCGACCGCATGACGCTGACGCAAGCCTGCCTTGCCGATATCGGCGCAATTTGACGTAGCAACTCTGGTGTCTGTCGCGTCACTCAACTAGCATCCTTTCGGCCACATAACAAAAACCGGCCGGGAGGACTGCATGAATTCGACGCCGCTCTGGTTGTCGTCGCTGACGCTCGCAGCAGCCGGCGGCTGGTTCGCCGCTACGATGTTCGCAACCCCCGCCACCAGCAGGGAGCCGCGCTTCCCGCAGCTCACCATGGATCAGCTCGACGAGAAGCAGCGGCCGCTCGGCGAGCAGATCATGAAGGTGTCGAGCGTGGGCATCGGCGGTCCCTACAACCCGATAATCCGCAGTCCCGTGCTTGGCCAGCGCCTGTTCGACCTGTTCTACTATTTGCGCTGGGAGACCTCGGTCCCGGCCAGGCTGAACGAGTTCGCCATCCTCGTCATCGCGCGGCAGTGGCGTTCGCAGGTGGAATGGTTCGCGCACGCGCCGATCGCGGCCAAGGCGGGGCTTTCGCCCGCGCTCATCGCCGAGCTCAAGACCAACAAGCGGCCGGTGACGATGAGCGAGGAGGAGGCGGTGGTCTACGACTTCGTCACCGAGCTCACCACGACGAAGAAGGTCTCGGACGAGACCTATGCGCGGGCCAAGAAGGCCTTCAACGATCAGCAGATCGTCGATCTCACCGCGGTCGCCGGCAACTACGTGATGGTCGCGATGCTGCTTGCCATGGCGGAGGAGACGGTGCCGCCCGGCAAGGAAGAGCCGTTCAAGGTTGGTGAGCCGTAACGTCGGCGCCTGGGTTGGGTAGTGCCGTAGCAACCATTAAGACGACGTCCGATTGCCGGGAGGATGACGCCGTGCTCGTGGCCGTCAAGGCGTGGCCTGGCAGCGGCGGATGTGAGGCGAGGCCGGCACGACGGCCAGCCTTGACGGCCGCTGTGCGCGGCGTCATTTGCGAGGGCAGGTCGGGACGAAGAAACGGTGCTTCGGCCGAACAAAGAAACGCGATCAGGTGGCGGGCACGCTCGCGATTTTGGGCGGTTCGGCGAGCCACGGCGTTCCGCGTGCGACGACGGCGTTGATGACGACGAGCAGCTTCCTGGCACAGGCGATGAGCGCGCGCTTGTGGCCCTTGCCGGCGGCGATCAGCCGGTTGTACAGGGCCATGAGCTGCGGATTCCAGCGGAATGATGCCGGTAGAGCCGCGGTGTAGAGCGCCCGGCGCAAGCGTTCGCGCCCGCCTTCGATGTGACGGACGCCAACGTGATCGCCGCTGTCGTTGTCGTAAGGCGCAAGCCCGACGAGGGCTGCGGCTTGCTCGCGCGTGACCTGGCCAATCTCGGGCATCCTGATCAGGATGGAAACCGCAGTCGGAAGGCCGCTGCCGGCGACGCCGTAGATCAGATCGAGCCGTTCGGCGAGATCGCGATGCTTGCGGATCGCTGCCACCAGAGCCTTGAACTCGGCTCGTTTGTGCCTGGCCAAGAGAGCAATCTGCTCCTTCCAGAGCTTCTGGATACGCGCGTTGCGGCAGCTCTCCAACCGGTTTTTGAGCTTTGCAATATCCTCTCCGATCTGCTCGATCATTGTCAGATGCTCGGCAAAGGGCCCCAGCCGAGGATCCGGAGCGGGGTGGATCTTCTTGGCCGCGGCGGTGCAGGCTGCAATCAGCGCTGCATCGATCTTGTCATTCTTGGCCCGCTGCAGGTGGAACATGGCAAAGGCGCGCACCTGGACCGGCTGAAAGACCACGACGACAAAACGTTTGCGTCGCAGCTCGGCGACGACCGCCCGCTCATAGCCCCCGCTCGCCTCGATCCCGACCCGTTTGACCTTCCGGCGCTGCAACCATTCCACCAGCACCTTGTAGCCTTCCGGTGTGTTCTCGACCTGCAACGGCTCCGAACAGCCATCGACTGCCACGTCAAGTTTGCGCTTGCCGGTATCGATCCCGGCACAGATCGTGATACGCTTGGCCATCTTCCTCGACCCTCCCTTGTGATGCGAACCTGAAGTTCGTTCAACCATGCGGGTCCCGATGAAGTGCCGATCGCGATCTTGCTACGAAACGCAGCCCTCAAGGCTTCGGTGGGCATCGATCCGATCGATCGGCGGCCCAGCTCGGGTGGCCGCCCGGGCTGGGCCATTCCTCACGGAACCAGGCCATTGTAATCCGGCGCGCTAATACAAGGGTGGGCAAAGGCGCTCTTGCGCCGTGCCCACCATCTATCCGGTCATCGCGGCGTGAATGGTGGGCACGCTTCGCTTTGCCCAGCCTACAGGAGCCTCCTCGCAGCCGCAGGCGGGGAGAGGCGAAGAGGCCGCTACTCAGCCGTCTTCTTCGCCGCCAGCGCCTGGTCGATCGCGCAGCCGCCGATCTCGCTGATGGCGCGTGAGATCACGTCGCCGTTCTTGGCAAAGCCGTCCGACAGGATGTCGAACTGAGAGCGGGCAAGGCGGAGCATCACGATCGGCACGGCGACCGCGGTCTCGTTGAAGGTATCGACGGACTTGCGGAGCGCGTCGAGCTCGGCGGTTACATCTGCGACATGGGCTTCGGCGTTCTGCATCAGCTTTATCATCCGCGCGCGCTCCGCCTCGAATTGCGCACGCTCACTCGCATTGGTCGTGGTGATCTCCGCAAGCTGCGCGCGCAGCGCCTCGACCTCCCGCAACAGGCCGTCGGAGGTGACCTCGGCGACCTCGCGCAGCTCGGCATTGCGCGTGCTCGCTTCAAGCTGGCGGCGATAGAGCTGCTCGGCCGACATTGCCCGCTGTGACAGCGCTTCGATCGTGGCGGCGGCGCGCATCAGCATCTCGCCGTTGCGGCCCGAGACCATGCTGGCCATCCGCCGCAGGAAATCGACCGTTTCGTCACCGGTTTGGGGCGGCAGGGATACGACCGTGGCGGACATCGGTGATGCCTGGGAGCGGGGGCCAAGAACAGCCGAAGAAAACAGCAGAGCGCAATTGACCGCCGCCGTACCGACTGAAAGCTCACGCGAACCCATCGGCGCTGATCGTAGAATAGAAACAAGCCTGAATCGGCTGAATCGGTCAATCCGCCCGGAGGTCCAAATCGCGCGGAAACGCGCGGCCCGGGCCAGCCATTCACGCTTTCCCCATGCGTCCGATCCGCCCCAGATGGGTGAAGCCGAAGCCTGCCTGATATTTCAGCCCATAACCCAGCGCCCGGTCGATGCCGATATGGGCGAGCCAGATCATGGCGATGGAGAGCAGCAGCGGCCATTCCAGTGCAAAACCCGCTGTGAGCAGCGCCACCGGGACCATGTAGCTGTGCGCGGCATTGTAGACGATCGCGCCAAACCGGCTGTCGGCAAGGTATGCCAGGAAGCTCAGGTCGGGCGCGAGGAAGAGCAGGGCGAAGACCAGCCACGACCCGCCCCAGACCGCATAGAGCAGCACCATGCCGGCAAACAGCGTTAGCCCCTCCAGCCGGAGCAGAACCTTGATGCCTCCGGTCACCTCGCCGGTTGCTGTGACTGCATCGTCCATCTCTGTCTCCTGGGGCAGGCCCCTGTAATTCCTTGGGCTTTTTAGCCCGTCCGGGCGCGGCGGGCATGCGCAAAGCGGCTTTCCGGCCCGCAAAATGCCGTGTTAGAACCCGCAGCCAATCGCATCTTAAGAACTGGCGGGAGCAAATGAAACATATCCTGGACGCCCTTGAAGAACGTCGCGCCGGCGCCAAGCTCGGCGGCGGGGAGAAGCGCATCGAGGCGCAGCATGCCCGCGGCAAGCTGACGGCGCGCGAGCGCATCGAGCTGTTGCTCGACAAGGGATCGTTCGAGGAATTCGACATGTTCGTCGAGCACCGCTCCATCGAGTTCGGCATGGAGAAGAACAAGGTGCCGGGCGATGGCGTCGTCACCGGTTGGGGCACCGTCAACGGCCGCAAGACCTTCGTGTTCGCCAAGGATTTCACCGTGTTCGGCGGTTCGCTGTCGGAGACGCATGCGCTGAAGATCACAAAGCTTCAGGACATGGCGATGAAGGCGAGGGCGCCCATCATCGGCCTCTATGACGCCGGCGGGGCGCGCATCCAGGAGGGCGTCGCGGCGCTCGCGGGCTATTCCTACGTCTTCCGCCGCAACGTCATCGCCTCCGGCGTGATCCCGCAGATCTCCGTCATCATGGGCCCCTGCGCCGGCGGCGACGTCTATTCGCCGGCGATGACCGACTTCATCTTCATGGTGAAGAACACCAGCTACATGTTCGTCACCGGGCCAGACGTGGTGAAGACCGTGACCAACGAGGTGGTCACTGCGGAAGAGCTCGGCGGCGCCTCCGTGCACACCACGCGCTCCTCGATCTCCGACGGCGCGTTCGAGAACGACGTCGAGGCGATCTTGCAGATGCGCCGCCTGATCGACTTCCTGCCGTCGAACAACAGTGACGGCGTGCCGGAATGGCCGAGCTTCGATTCCATCGAGCGCATCGACATGTCGCTCGACACGCTGATCCCCGACAATCCGAACAAGCCCTACGACATGAAGGAGCTGGTGCTGAAGGTCGTGGACGAGGGCGACTTCTTCGAGATCTCGGAAGCCTTTGCCAAGAACATCATCACCGGCTTCGGCCGCATCGCCGGCCGCACCGTCGGCTTCGTCGCCAACCAGCCGATGGTGCTCGCCGGTGTGCTCGACAGCGATGCCTCACGGAAAGCGGCGCGCTTCGTCCGCTTCTGCGACGCCTTCAACATCCCGATCGTCACCTTCGTCGACGTGCCCGGCTTTTTGCCCGGCACCGCGCAGGAATATGGCGGCCTGATCAAGCACGGCGCAAAACTGCTGTTCGCCTACTCGCAGTGCACGGTGCCGCTGGTGACCATCATCACCCGCAAAGCCTATGGCGGCGCCTTCGACGTCATGGCGTCCAAGGAGATCGGCGCCGACATGAACTACGCCTGGCCGACCGCCCAGATCGCCGTTATGGGCGCCAAGGGCGCGGTCGAGATCATCTTCCGCAGCGACATCGGCGACCCCGACAAGATCGCCGCCCGCACCAAGGAATACGAGGACCGCTTCCTGTCGCCCTTCATTGCAGCAGAGCGCGGCTATATCGACGATGTCATCATGCCGCACTCGACGCGGCGGCGGATCGCGCGGGCGCTGGCGATGCTCAGGGACAAGAAGGTCGAAATGCCGGCGAAGAAGCACGACAATTTGCCGTTATAGGCGGAATGCGTAGGGTGGGTTAGGCGAAGCCGTAACCCACCGGCCAATCCAACAACGCGTCAAGGCTTCGGTGGGTTACGCTACGCTAACCCACCCTACGCACGACGGGCGCGATCTCGAATCCAATGACCGAAGACGATCCAACCGACGAGATTTCACAGATCGAAGCCCGGATCGAGGTGCTGGCCGAGATCGCGGAGCGATGCCGGAAATTCATTCTGGCTTCGAAGATAGCGATCGCGGGCGGCGCCGCATTGTTGCTCATTACGATCCTTGGTCTGATCGGATCGGGGCAGGTTGCACTCGGATCGATCGCCTTGGTCTTGGGCGGGATCGTGTCGCTCGGATCGAATATCAGCACGTTACGCCAGACAGATGACGCCATCGGAGCCGCCGAGGCGCTACGGGCGGAGTTGATCGGCCGGATCGATCTCCATGTGGTGCATGATGCGCCGATGAAGCTGATGTGAGGCGCTGCCACGTGCACGGTGCGTAGGGCGGGTTAGCGTCGGCGTAACCCGCCGTCTTTTCCGTGCGGCGGGTTACGGCTGCGCCCAACCCGTGGTACGTCACGGCCCAACATTGCGGTCGACGAGGTCGACATCTCTCCGGGGAAATCCAACCATGTCCACGCTTTTCGCCTTCCTCCATCACCTCTGCGCCTTCACGCTGGTCTCGGCCGTCGCGATCGAGTTCACGCTGATCCGGCAGGAGATCACGGCTGCCATCGCGCGGCGGCTCCAGGTCACCGATCTCGTGCTCGGCATTGCGGCAGGCGGGCTGTTCATTGTCGGACTGCTCCGCGTATTCTTCTTTGAGAAGGGCTGGGATTACTATTTTCACAGTCATGCCTTCCTGACCAAATTCGCGCTGTTCATCATCATCGGGCTGTTGTCGATCATTCCGACGCGCGAATTTCTGTCGTGGAATGCGGCGCTGAAGGCGGGGCAGGTGCCGGTGATCGATGCGAAGCGGAAGAGGCTGGTGACGTCGATCATCCATGGCGAGCTTGCCGCCATCGTCATCATCGTGCTCTGCGCGGCCATCATGGCGCGAGGAGGGTGGGTCTAGCGCATGGGGGGTGGCGGAGCCGTAACCCGCCATCCGCCTCTGGCCGCTTGCAATCGCCTTCCGTTGGCCTACCATGATTTGCGTGTCTACCTTGAAGGAGCGCAGCCATGGAACTCACCGTGGTGCCCATCATCAAGCCGGACGCCGCCAACTTCATCTTCGGCCAGTCGCATTTCATCAAGACCGTGGAAGACCTCCACGAAGCGCTGGTGGGCGCCGTCCCGGGTATCCGCTTCGGGCTGGCCTTTTGCGAGGCCTCCGGCAAGCGGCTGGTGCGTTGGTCGGGTAATGACGAAGCCTCACTCGCCCTGGCGCGCAACAACGCGTTGACCATCGGCGCCGGCCACACTTTCCTGATCTTCCTGGGCGACGGGTTCTTTCCCGTTAACGTGCTGGCTGCGGTGCGTGCTGTGCCGGAGGTCTGCCGTATCTACTGCGCAACGGCCAACCCGACCGAGGTGATCGTTGCGCAAACGGAGCTGGGCCGCGGCGTGCTCGGCGTCGTGGATGGCGCCTCACCGCTGGGTGTCGAAACCGACGCGGACATTGCGTGGCGGAAAGACCTGCTGCGAAAGATCGGCTACAAGCTGTAGTGGCTGGATGCAGCCGAAATGACGGGTTTGCATCGACATATCGTCGAACCCACAAGCGTGAGGCGCGGCACGTTAACCACCGGCGCTCTCAGCTCCAGACCCGAGGAGCAACAACATGAAGCAAGACATCCCCGAAGAATTTTCCACCGGCTTGATGGATTGGAATAGCGTTGTGATCACGAGCAGCACGATGCCGCCCCGCGATCCTGATGACGATGAAGAGGATGATGACGAGGACGAGGAGGGAGAAGAGGAGGAGGACGACGACGAACCGGCGGAGGTACGCGAGCCGGACGAAGACTAGAAAAGTTGATGGCAGTGGCGTACACTGTCTCCCATGAGTTGGGATGCGAAAGACGTAGCGCTGCTCAAAAAGCTCTGGGTCCAAGGACAGAGTGCCGCGCAGATCGCGCGCCGTCTCGGGTGTAGCCGTAACGCGGTCTGCGGCAGGCTAACTCGCTTGGGCCTGAAGCGTGGCCACAAGCCGCCGACAGCAAAACCCCAGATAAGGTCGGTCCGGAAGCAGGAGCCGGCGTTGTTGGTTGCCTGTGTCCAGCCGGCAGCCAAGAAGGTGTCGCGGAAGATAACAGACAAGCAGCCCAAGGAATTCAGCAAGCGCCAGCTTTACGCCATGCTGGCGGAAGCGGTGAGGAATACGGGCTAGCGGCCCGCCGCTGCGGCGCGACCTCGATAGCGGACACCAACAACACCGCCAAGCGGCCTGGGCCTGTCAGCCCTGCGACATGCGCGTCCTCCGAGCGCCGATACCGTGCTAGGTTCGAACGCGGCAGGGAGCACCTGCTTCCTGCTTCATACCGAACGGGAGAACGACATGCCTGAGAGCATCTACAAGGTCATAGAACTGATCGGTACCAGCTCCGACTCCTGGGAAAAGGCCGCCAGCAATGCGGTCGAGCAAGCGGCAAAATCTCTACGGGAGCTTCGTGTCGCTGAGGTCGTCAAACTCGATATGCAGCTGGACGCGAAGGGAAAAGTAGAAGCCTATCGCGCCAAACTCAACGTGTCGTTCAAGTTCGAGGGCAGCTGAGCTCAAGCAAGCCTCGCCCTGCCTGACAGGGGTGAGGGAGACCTTGCGCGTACGAAAGCACCTGCGCGGCACACTCTGTTCACCTGCGCGGCACTCTGTTCAAGGCCATTGGAGTGCATAGGGCGGGTTAGTGAAGCGTAACCCGCCCCTTTTATCGCAGGCACACTGGCGGACTACGCTTCGCTAATCCGCCCTACGAAGCCGGCGGTACTTACGCCGCCTTGTTCTGCCGTTTCATGACTTCAGCCGCGCGCTTCTTCAGCTCAGCCGGCGATACGTCCTCGATGTGGGTGCCGATGTGCCAGCGGTTGCCGGCCGGATCCTTTACGCCGCCGCTGCGGTCGCCATAGAATTGGTCCGTTGGCTCCGTCAATGACGTGCCGCCAGCCTTGATGGCCTTCTGATAGACCGCATCGACGTTGGGCACGTAGAGATACAGCATCGTGGACGTTGCCTGTGCTTGCTCCGAGGCGTCGGCAATCATCACAATGGAACTTCCTATTTTGAACTCCGCATGCATGACCTTGCCGTCGGGCCGCATCATCGGCTCGAACAAGGGCTGGGCGCCGAAGGCGTCCTTCATGAAGCGGATGATCTTCTCCGCGCCGTCGACGACGAGATAGGGCGTGACGGTGTGGTATCCTTCGGGAACCGGCTTCACCTGTGTTGCCATGGCTGTCTCCTCTGATCTGCTGGATTGATCCATGCAGGACGGCCCCACGCACCCCGTTCTTGTTCGGAATGTTCGATCCCTTCTTTGAGGAAAGTATGACGGCCGTTGTGCCATCCCGGCCGTGCGCGGGCGTGTCAGCTTCGGGCGATCTACCTGAATGCAAGGTTCAGCCTGAGTTCATTTCCTCGGCGCGAAACTTCCTCCGCATCATTCAACGCTGATTGAAGAGGACGACATCATGGAACGCCGGGATTTTCTGAAGCTCGCATTCGGTGTAGCGGCCGGTGCCGCTGCATTGACGGCGGCCGCGCAGGCCGCGCCGCTGGCACCACAGCCCATCGAAGGCCCGGCCAACCTGCCGCGCGGCAATCCCGAGGTCCATCCTGCAGTCACCAGCAGCGAGGAGGTCGGCCAGCTCAAGCCTGAGCAGGTGCGTTGGCACGGCGGCGGCCATCACTGGGGCTGGCATCATCACCGCCATTGGGGCTGGCGCCGCCGTCACTGGGGTTGGCATCATCGTCACAGGGGCTGGCGGCATCGCTGGCACCGCCGCCACTGGCGTCACTGGTAGGGCGTGCAGCAAGCCGCCAGTCGAATCAGAAAGGGGATCGCGGTGGCGATCCCCTTTTTCATGCCTGCGATATTGGCAGGCGTTCAAAAAGAAAATGGCCGTGGCAGGTGCCGCGGCCATTTTGCAATGCAAGATAAAATCAGACCGGGCGGCAGCGGCCGGCCCACCAGCGGAAGCCCCACGGACAGACGCGCGGGCGGGCGACGACGACCGGGGCGACCACGACCGGCGCCGGCGCCACCACAACCGCACCGCCCATCGGGCGGCAGCCGCCGTAGGGGCCGCGATACCAGCCGGGCCCGCAACCGCCGGCGGCGCTGGCTGCTTCGCTGAAACCTGCAACGGCGCCGGCGAGCAAGACGGCGGCAAAAAGATATTTCATCTGGGCTCCCTCTCTGGTCCTTGGGTCACGCGCTTGCGGCGCACAATGAATTAAAAGGTACGACTCGGCATGTTAAATTTTGGCGACATGCCGAAGCGGTGCGATCCAAAATGGCAATCGTGACCTGAATGCGGCATGAATGCCCCCGTTCATGCTGCTTAAAGCGACAAGGAGGGTTGTGCTCGACAGTGCCGGTAGCTCGCTCGATGAGCTCGTCGAGCGGGCGGCGACCTATGTGCGCGGCACGGTCTATGAGTAGGTGGCCTACTCGTGCCCGTTGCCGAACAGCGCGGCAAACTGCTTCTCGCCGGTGCGGGTGAAATTCACCACGCGGCTGCCGGGGGTCGTATCGCGCGCCGCCCATTTCAATTCGGTGAAGCGCTTCATCATGGCCGCGCCCAGCGTGCCGGCGAGATGATGTCGCCGCTCGCTCCAGTCCAGGCACGCCTTGCAGACCGGCCGCCGCGGATGGGCGAGCATGTCTGGCGAGATCTGCAAATGTCTTGCGAGAAAGCGTTCGCCCTCGGCCGTGAGCTCGATGTCCTGCTTCTTTTGCCTCACCAGGCGCCGCTCGCGTAAGGAGTCGAGCATCTGCACGCCGAGATCGCCGGCGAGATGGTCGTAGCAGATCCGCGCCCGCCGCAGCGCCGGATCCTTTGGCCCGGTGCGTACGCGCATATGGCCGGCGCGGGCGGCAAGTCCCGCAAGCCCTTCAAGCACGCCGGCGACATCGGGGTCGGTGAGGCGGTAGTAGCGGTGCCGGCCCTGCTTCTCCGGCTCGATCAGCCCGCCGGCCTCGAGCTTTGAAAGATGCGAGCTCGCGGTCTGCGGCGTGATCCCGGCCTCCTGCGCAAGCTCGCTTGCAGTGAGCGCGCGGCCGTTCATCAGCGCTGTCAGCATATTGGCGCGGGCCGGGTCGCCGACGAGCGAGGCGACCATGGCGATGTCCGGTCCTGCTTTCATGCTTCGATGATAGCCGAAGCATTGCGGTCGGGCAAGGGCGTACGGTGCCGCCACAAACGCGTCATTGCGAGCGCAGCAATCCACGAACGTCGATCCTCACCCTGAGGAGCGCGCCCTTTTGCGCGCGTCTCGAACGGCGAGGCCACCGGTGGGGCCTTCATCCATCGAGACGCTTGCTGCGCAAGCTCCTCAGGATGAGGGATGGGCAGTCTGGATTGCTTCGTCGCTTCGCTTCGCTCGCAATGACGATGTGGGAACTTCAGGAGCAATTCATGTCCATCACCGTCTTCATCCGCTATCAGCTCGATCCCTTCAAGCGTGCGCAGTTCGAGGAGTATTCGAAGCGCTGGCTCACCATCATCCCGAAATGCGGTGGCGATCTGATCGGCTACTTCATGCCGCATGAGGGAACCAACAACATCGCCTTTGCGCTGATCGCCTTCGAAAGCCTGGCGGCCTACGAGGCCTATCGCGCGCGGCTGCGCCAGGACGCCGAGGGGATGGCGAACTTCCATTTTGCCGAGGAGAACAGGTTTATCCTCGCGGAGGAGCGGACGTTCTTGCGCAAGGTGGTATTGTAGGCGCAAACCAAAACAAGGGAGGCGCCCATGATCGCCGTGATCTTCGAGGTCTGGCCGAAGCCGGAGCACCGGCAGCACTATTTCGATCTCGCGGCCGATCTGAAGCCGATCCTCCAGACCATTGACGGCTTCGTCTCGGTCGAGCGCTTCGAAAGCCTGACCGAAAAGGGCAAGATCCTGTCGGTCTCGTTCTGGCGTGACGAGGCGGCCGTGGAGGCCTGGCGCAAGACCATGGAGCATCGCCGCGCGCAGGCCAAAGGCCGCGGAAACTTCTTTGCCGATTATCGCCTGCGGATTGCCAGCGTCATCCGAGATTACGGCATGCAGAATCGCGATGAGGCGCCGAGGGACAGCCGCGCCGTGCACGACGCGCACTAGCGTATGCCCCGGGCGCGCACTGGCGCTGTACCGGGCGCGTGCCTATGTCTGCGCGGCCAACAAGGGAGAGAAACATGCACGTCACGACTGCGGACAAGCGCGCGACATTCCGGAAGATGCACGAGAGCGGCTGCTTCATCCTGCCCAATCCGTTCGATGTCGGCAGTGCCAAGGCCTTGCAGCATCTCGGCTTCAAGGCGATCGCCTCCTCGAGCGCCGGCTTTGCCTGGACCATCGGGCGCGCCGACAACCGCGTCACCGTGGAAGATGTCTGTCAGCATCTGGCAGCATTGTGCTCGGCGGTCGACATTCCCGTGAACGCGGATTTCGAGGGCGGCTTCGCGGTCGAGCCGGACAAGGTCGCGGAAAATGTCGAACGCGGTGTGCGGACCGGCGTTGCCGGGCTTTCGATCGAGGATTCCACCGGCGACAAGGACAAGCCGCTGTACGATCGCGCGCTTGCGGTCGAGCGCATCAAGGCCGCGCGCAAGGCGGTCGGTGACAGCGGCACGCTGCTGGTTGGTCGCTGCGAGGCCTATCTGTGGGGCGTGAGCGACCTCAAGCTCGTCATCGACCGGCTCACAGCCTACGCCGACGCCGGTGCCGATTGTCTCTATGCGCCGGGCCTGAAGACGCGCGAAGACATCGCTGCCGTCGTGAAGGCGGTGCATCCAAGGCCGTTCAATCTCCTGATCGGCGCCTCCGGCCTGTCGCTGCAGGAGGCCGCCGATCTCGGCGTGCGCAGGATCAGCGTCGGCGGCTCGCTCGCCCGCGTCGCCTGGGGCGGTTTCATGCGCGCGGCGAAGGAGATGGCGGAGAAGGGCACGTTTGCCGAACTCGGGAGCGGCTATCCCGGCGGCGAGCTCAACAAGATGTTCGGCTGACGCATGACAAAAGCGGCGGGACGTTATCGTCCCGCCGCTTTCGTTTTTCAGGAGCGTTACTGCGCCTTGCCGGCGTCAGACGGCGCGTTCGGAGACGGGGCTGGCGAAGCCGGCTGGCTCGGCGCGGCGCCGGTGGTCACGCCCGGCGAAGCGTTGCCCTTCGGCGTCACGTCGCGCATGCCGGGAGGCGCGGCCGGATTTGCCGGTGCCGTCTGCGCGGTCTTCGCCGGCGGCTCGGTCGAGGCCTGGTTCACGCTGGTGTTGTTCAAGCCGTAGAACACTGCGCCGAGCACCAGCGCGATCGCGACCGCAAACAGCGCGATCTTGCCGCTGGAGGCGGGGCCTTCGCCGAGCTCGGGATCTGCCTGAAGGTCGGCATCCCGCCGCGCCGCGCGGAGATACTCATCCTCGCCGATGGGGCGATAGGGGTCATTCGGAAAACGGTCGTCGGCCATCGCTTGATCTCCTCGAATGGACTGGCAAGACAACCCGGGGATGCGAAGTTCAGTTCCGGAGGATCTCATGCTTTCGTCGCATGTTGCCGCGCGCGCGGGAATCGGGAACCTGTTGATTCCGGATGAACCTTGTTCATCCTGGAACCGGTGACGTAAAGTTCCACCTTGAGATGGGATGACGAGCGATGTGGAGCCTGCCACCGAGCGACAGCGTGCTGCATTTACTTTCCCTGGTCGCGGTCGCGGCGCAGGGGATGACGGCGGCGCTGGCCGCGGGCCGGCGCAGCATGGACTGGCTCGGCGTCTGCTTCCTCGGCTGCATCACCGCGCTCGGCGGCGGCACGCTGCGCGATCTCTTCCTCGGCCATTATCCGCTCGCCTGGGTGCAAAACCCCGTCTATCTCGCGCTGAGCGGCGGAGCGGCCTTCATCACGATCCTGATCGCGCGCCTCGTGCATCGGCTCAAGCTGGCCTTCATCGTGTTCGACGCGATCGGCCTTGTGGTCTTCACCATGGCGGGCTGCGACGTCGCCTGGCAAATGGATGCCTCGCTGCCGATCGTGATCGTTTCCGGCATGGTGACGGGCTGCGCCGGCGGCGTGCTCCGCGATGTCCTCTGCAACGACGTGCCGCTGCTGTTTCGCTCGGAGCTCTACGCCAGCGTCTCGGTGGTGACGGGCCTGTTCTATGCCACCGCGTTCGGGCTGAAGATCAACGACGAGCTCTGGACCATTCTCACCTTCGTGCTCGGCATCAGCTTCCGCCTGCTCGCGGTCCACTACAAATGGGAGATGCCGAAGTTCGTCTTCACGGGAGATGAGAAGTAGCTGCTCTTTCTTACCTCGCCCCGCTTGCGGGGAGAGGTCGGATTGCATCGCCAGATGCAATCCGGGTGAGGGGCACTCTCCGCGCGTCCAACTCTCACCGTTTTTGCGGAAGCAGCCCCTCACCCCAACCCTCTCCCCGTAAGAACGGGGAGAGGGAGCTGACTACGGCCCCTGGCTCCGTGCCTTCCCGACCTGAGCCGCCGTGACCAGCGGCGCCGCATTGCCCCAGGAGTTGCGGATATAGTTCGTCACTGCTGCGATCTGTTCGTCCGACAATTGCCTGGCATAGGCGGGCATCTCGCCGGTGTTGGGTGCGCGCGGCGTCGTCACGGTATGGGCACCGTCGAGGATGACGCGGAGCGTGGAGGACGGATTTTCGGATTGCAGCAGCGCATTGCCCGGCAGCGGCGGGTAGATGCGCGGCGCGCCGGAGCCGTCGGTTTCATGGCAGGCGATGCAGAACTTCGCATAGACCGCTTGTCCCACCTTCATCTCGCTCTCCAATGGTGGCGTCGCCGCGGGCTCGCTCGGTCCCGGCGGCAACCCCTTCAGATAGATCGCCATGGCGCGCACGTCGGCATCGCTCATCTTCGAGGTCGAGTTGACGATGACCTCGGCCATCAGCCCGTCGGCATGGCTCTTGGCGTTGCGTCCGCTTTGGAGATATTCGGCGATCTCGTCGACGCTCCACGACTTCAACCCGCTCCGCGCGGCACTATCGAGCCTTGGTGCGAACCAGCCACCCACCTCGTTGCCCGAAAACGCCAGCTCGCGCTTGTCGGCGCCGAAATAGTTCTTCGGCGTGTGGCAGGCGCCGCAATGGCCGAGCCCGGTGACGAGATAGCCGCCGCGATTCCAGGCCGCGGTCTTGAACTGGTCGGGCTCGAACAGGCCGGGCTTGAAGAACAGCCAGTTCCAGGCGCGCATCAGGGATCGATAGCCAAACGGCCAGCGCAACTCCGGCGGCTTGACGCGGTTCGCAACGGGCGCCTGCGTCGAAAGATATGCGCGGATCGACAGCGTGTCGTCCTTGGTCATCTTGGTGAAGTAGGGGTAGGGGAACGCCGGATAATAATAGGAGCCATCCGGCGCGATGCCGAAGCGCAGCGCGCGGGTGAACTCGGCATCCGTCCAGGCGCCGATTCCGGTGTCGCGATCCGGCGTCAGGTTCGGCGCATAGATCCCGCCAAAGGGTGTATCGATGCGCTTGCCGCCCGCGAACGGTTTTGCGGGATCGGCGGTGTGGCAGCTCGCACAGTCGCCGGCTTCCACCAGCGCCTTGCCGTGGGCGATCGCCTCCGGCGACGGCTCGCTGGCGGTCGCTGCGACTGCACTGCACAACGTAAGCCCTGATACCAGAGACGCCAGAATCGTCCGCATTCCCGGCCTCCCCCTGCGACCAACCGCCATGGGACGCATTATAGACGCGTTACGTCGTTTCGCGACGCCCAGGGTATGCTGACACAAATTGAAAAGGCGGGCGGACTTGCCGCCACGAAATTGCGATTTTCGAGAGTAGCCCGCTTTGGTCCAGATTTGTGATGCGGAGGCTTAAAATTCCGACATAGAGTGGCGCGGGCACCCGGGGCGCCCTAGCTAAAAACAACGGGCACGCCAACGACTTAAGAGGGCGAAGAGGACAAAAATGGGCATCAACCAGGGTCCGATCAGTCTCGATCAGAAATACACCCAGTCCACCGGACACGTCTTCACCACGGGAATCCAGGCGCTGGTCCGCCTGCCCATGGCCCAGATCCGGAGCGACCGCGCCGCAGGGCTGAACACCGCCGGCTTCATCTCCGGCTATCGCGGCTCGCCGCTTGGCGGCTATGACCAGCAGCTCTTCGCCGCCCGCAAGCATCTCGAGCAGTACAACATCAAGTTCCAGCCCGGCGTGAACGAGGATCTCGCCGCCACCGCGATCTGGGGCTCACAGCAGCTCAATCTCTCGCCCGGCGCCAAGTACGATGGCGTGGTCGGCATCTGGTACGGCAAGGGCCCCGGCGTCGACCGCTGCGGCGACGTCTTCCGCCACGGCAATGCCGCTGGCTCCGCCAAGAACGGCGGCGTGCTGTGCCTTGCCGGCGACGACCACGGCGCAAAGTCGTCGACCGTTCCGCATCAGTCCGACCATGCCTTCATCTCGGCGCTGATGCCGTATCTCTATCCCTCCAGCATCCACGAGATGATCGAGATGGGCCTCCTGGGTATCGCGATGTCGCGCTACTCGGGCTGCTGGGTCGGCATGAAGGTGATCACCGAGACGGTGGAGACCACCGCCGAGATCGATCTCACCGACGAGATGAAGCCCTTCATCATTCCCTCAGACTTCGAGCTGCCGCCCGGAGGCCTCAATCTGCGCTGGCCCGACGATCGCTTCGAGCAGGACCGGCGCCTCCAGGACTACAAGGGCTATGCGGCGATCGCCTTTGCGCGCGCCAACAAGGTCAACCGCGTCACGATGGATAGCCCGAACGCCCGCTACGGCATCATGGCGTCGGGCAAGAGCTACGAGGACGTGCGCCAGGCGCTGCGCGAGTTAGGGGTCACCGAGGAGGTCGCCGCCAAGATCGGCCTTCGCCTCTACAAGATCGGCATGCCCTGGCCGCTGGAGCCGGAGGGCGTAAGGCAGTTTGCCGTCGGTCTCGAGGAAATCTTCATCGTCGAGGAACGCCGCGAGATCGTCGAGAACCAGGTCAAGCAGGAGCTGTTCAATTGGCGCGACGACGTCCGCCCACGCATCGTCGGCAAGATGGACGACCACGACAAGCGCTTCCTCACCTTCGCCGCCGAGCTCAGTGTCGCCTCGCTTGCAAGCTCGATCACCGAACGGCTCCTTCGACTTAATCTCAACCCTGAGATTGCGGAAATGCTCCGCGCCAAGGCCGACTGGTTCAACGGCCGCCAGGCGACCCAGATGCAGGCCACCGCGCCCGTTTCCCGAACCCCTTATTTCTGCTCCGGCTGTCCCCACAACACATCCACGAAGGTCCCCGAAGGCAGCCGCGCGCTTGCCGGCATCGGCTGCCATTTCATGGCGCTGTGGATGGACCGCTCGACCGAGACGTTCACGCATATGGGCGGCGAGGGCGTGCCGTGGGTCGGCATCGCGCCCTTCACCAACGAGAACCACATTTTTGCGAACCTCGGCGACGGCACCTATTTCCACTCGGGAATTCTCGCCATCCGCCAGGCGATCGCCTCCAAGGCCAACATCACCTACAAGATTCTCTACAACGACGCCGTCGCCATGACCGGTGGCCAGCGCCATGACGGCGATCTCTCGCCGCAGAAGATCATGGCCCAGCTTCACGCCGAGGGCATCAGCGAGATCTACCTGGTCTCCGAAAATCCCGACGCCTATCCGGCCAACACCATCGCGCCCGGCGTGAAGAAGTATCATCGCGACGAGCTCGAGAACGTCATGAAGATGTGCCGGGAATACAAGGGCACATCCGCGATCGTCTTCGTCCAGACCTGCGCCGCCGAAAAGCGCCGCCGCCGCAAGCGTGGCCTGATGGAGGATCCGCCACGCCGCGTGATGATCAACCCGGCGGTCTGCGAGGGCTGCGGCGACTGCTCGGTGCAGTCGAACTGCATCTCGGTCGAGCCGCTGGAAACCGAGTTCGGCCGCAAGCGCACCATCAACCAGTCCTCCTGCAACAAGGACTATTCCTGCCTCAAAGGCTTCTGCCCGTCCTTCGTCACCATCGACGGCGGCGCGCCGCGCCATCGCGCACCGGCGGAGCTTGCTGATATCGGTGAGCTGCCGGAGCCCACCTCGCGCCCGGCCCTGGACAAGCCCTACAACATCGCCGTCGGCGGCGTTGGCGGCACTGGTGTCCTGACCATCGGCGCGCTGCTCGGCATGGCCGCCCATATCGAGGGCAAGGCCTCGATGATCCTCGACATGTCCGGCCTCGCGCAAAAGGGCGGGGCGGTGCTGAGCCACGTCCGCCTGTCGGATCATCCGGCCGAGGTGACGTGCTCGCGCATCGTCACCGGCACGGCCGATCTCGTGCTCGCAGCCGACGAGGTCGTCGCGGTCGCCAAGGACACGATCTCGCTCTGTGACTCCAGCCGCACCCGCGGCATCATCAACAGCCACGTCATTCCCACCGCCGACTTCATCCTCAACCGCGACTTCAACTTCCAGACCCGCAAGCTGAACGCGGTGCTGGAGACGGCGCTGCACAAGGACTCCACTTTCTTCGACTTCACCAAGCCCGCGGAACAGCTTCTTGGCGATGCCATCGCCACCAACATGATGATGATGGGCTACGCCTATCAGAAGGGGCTGCTGCCGGTCGGCGCCGAGGCGATCGAGCAGGCGATCGAGGTCAACGGCGTCGCGATCAAGATGAACAAGGAAGCCTTCCGCCTCGGCCGGCTTGCGGTCGCGGACCCGAAGCGGCTCGCCGACATGCTGAAGGGGCAGGACGAGGTGGTCGCGCCGAAGAGTCTGGAGGCGATGACGCTGGACGAGATCATCGAGCATCGCGCCAAGCATCTTACCGCCTACCAGAACGGCCGCCTCGCAAAGCGCTATCGCAAGCTGGTCGACCAGGTCCGCGACGCCGCGGTGAAGGGCGGCCATAGTGATGCGCTGCCGCGCGCGGTGGCGATCAACTACGCCAAGCTGCTCGCCTACAAGGACGAATACGAGGTCGCGCGGCTCTTCACTGACGGCCAGTTCGAGCAGCAGCTTCGCGACCAGTTCGAAGGCGACTTCAAGTTCAGCTTCAATCTTGCCCCGCCCATTCTGGCGAAAGGCGTCGATGCACAGGGCCGCCCGAAGAAGCGCGCCTTCGGCCCGTGGATGCTCGGCGTGTTCCGCTGGCTGGCCAAATTCCGCTTCCTGCGCGGTACCCCGCTGGACATTTTTGGCTACTCGGCCGACCGCAAGCTCGAGCGCGACCTGATCCGCGGCTACGAGAAGGACGTCGCCACCGTGCTCGGCCTGTTGTCGCCCGTCACGCACGACACCGCAGTGGAGCTGTTGTCGCTCCCCGACCGCATCCGCGGCTACGGCCCCGTGAAGGACAAGGCAGTGCAGGCCGCCAAAGCCCGCTACGCCCAGCTCGCCGCTGATCTTGCGAGCCCGCCACCGGCACCAAGGCAGATCGCGGCGGAGTAGGGCGGTCGCACCCCAAAACGCATCTGCCGTAGGGTGGGCAAAGGCGCAAAGCGCCGTGCCCAGCATCTCTCCAACACCTCGGCAGAAGAGGTGGGCACGCTTCCGCCTTCGCCCACCCTACGGAATCCTGCTTTTCGCTACCGCTGATCGAACGGCACCTTCAGCTCGTCGATCCGTTCGAACGTCTTCTCGGCAAGACATCCATACGCCCAGCCCAGTCGTCCCGAGCCGCCGGGCTGCCCGATCACGCCCCAGCACTCGGCCTCGCGGTAGCCGTCCCAAGCCTTCTGGCTCGAGGCAATCCGTTCCGCCCAGCTCGGGCCTTGAAGGGGAGGAGGCCACGTGCCTCTTGCTCGCGCGTCTGCTTCAAGAGCGGTCGCTTGGTCGATTCTTTGACGATAGGTCTTTTCGAGTTCGGCTTGCGCTGCGCGATAGAGATCGTGCAGACACTCGCGCTGCTCGGCGTTCGACCCGCGATCGAAGCAGGCCTTCACGCGAACGTCCTCGGCGATCGCCTGGCCAGGTGAGGCCAACAGCAGGATCAGGCCGACGCAGGACACGCCGATCGAAGTCTTGGTCAGTGCAGTCTCCCTCGCGCGGTGATGGCGCCCGGCCGGTGCCATTTGTGGCCGCCGCGCGCGAGCTGGTTCAACCGGGAAGGGTACTATTCGTTGTGCCGCCCAACGGGCAACACACACCACCGCTACTTTGCATGGGGTTGATTTCGACAAAATGGGTTTGAGTTCGATAAAAGAGAAATCGCTTGTGTCGTCGGGCAAATCACCTTTACGGTTTTGCCCGATCGAAACTCTCGTGCCCCGGACGCAGCGCAGCGCTTCCCTGGCGATGCGAAGCATCGTCCAGAAGCGGTGCGCTGCAGAGCCGGGGCCCATATTGCAATGATCTGCGCAGCGGCGTGGGTCCCGGCTCTACGCAGCAACGCTGGCGCGTTGCAGCGCGTCCGGGACACGAGAGTGTGCGCTTGCGCCAACCCGCTACCCTCTCGCGCGGCGGAATATTTCCGCGCTTGCCAAGGCCGCCGCAGCGCGTCAGAAAAACGGAGCAAGAAGAAACGCCAGCGGAGACCAGAGTTTTGACCATCAAGGGCAAGGCCTACATTGCCGGGATTTTTGAGCACCCGACCCGGCATGCGCCGGACAAATCAACCGCGCAGCTCCACGCCGAGGTCGCCAAGGGCGCAATCGAGGATGCCGGGCTCAGCAAGGACGACGTCGACGGCTATTTCTGCGCGGGCGATGCGCCGGGCGGCGCCTGGCCGATGGTCGATTATCTCGGCCTGAACACCAAGAAGCTGCGCCACGTCGATTCCACCGAGACTGGCGGCTGTTCCTACATCATCCATCTCGGCCATGCGGCAGAAGCGATCGCCGCGGGAAAATGCTCGATCGCGCTGATCACGCTCGCGGGCAAGCCACGCACGGGGGTGATGCCGCCGCGCGCGGCCGGTGCCGAACTTGATTTCGAGTCCGCGTACGGCGCGACCACCCACAATGCCTACGGCATGTGTGCCATGCGCCACATGCACGACTATGGCACCACCCCGAGCAGCTCGCCTGGATCAAGGTCGCAGCCTCCCATCACGCGCAATACAATCCGCATGCGATGCTGAAGGACGTCGTCACCGTCGAGGACGTGCTGAACTCGCCAATGATCTCCGATCCCCTGCATCGCATGGATTGCTGCGTGGTCTCCGACGGCGGCGGCGCGCTGATCGTGACGACGCCGGAGATTGCCAAGAGCCTGAAGAAGCCGCAGGTCAGACTGATCGGCCATGGCGAAGCGATGAAGGGCCCGCGCGGCGGCAAGGATCTCGACCTCACTTACTCCGCCGGAATCTGGTCCGGTCCGCGCGCCTTCGACGAAGCGGGCATCACGCCAAAGGACATCAAGTACGCTTCGATCTATGACAGCTTCACCATCACCGTCTTGATGCAGCTCGAGGACCTCGGCTTCTGCAAGAAGGGCGAAGGCGGAAAATTCGTCGCCGACGGCAATCTGATCTCGGGCGTCGGCAAGCTGCCGTTCAACACCGATGGCGGCGGCCTCTGCAGCAATCATCCCGTCAATCGCGGCGGCATGACGAAGATCATCGAGGCTGTCCGGCAGTTGCGCGGGCAAGCGCATCCGAAGGTGCAGGTTCCGAATTGCGATCTCGCCATCGCCCACGGCACCGGCGGACTCCTGGGCGTGCGTCATGCTGCCTCGACGGCCATTCTGGAGCGTGTGTGATGAGCGAGACAAAAAAATATCTGGCCCCGATGACCAACCCCGAGACCGCGCCGTTCTGGGAAGCGGCTCGCCAAGGCAAGTTCATGATCAAGCGCTGCACGTCTTGCGGCGAAGCCCACTACTTCCCGCGGGCGATCTGTCCGTTCTGCTTCTCCGACAAGACGGTGTGGGAGGAGTCTTCGGGCGAGGGCACCATCTATACCTACAGCCTGATGCGGAAGTCGCCGACGGGACCGTATGCGATCGGCTACGTCACGCTGAAGGAAGGTCCCTCGCTCCAGACCAACTTCGTCGATTGCGATCTCACGACGCTGAAGATCGGCCAGAAGGTGAAGGTGGTGTGGAAGTCCACCGACGGCGCACCATTGCCGTTCTTCACGCCGGTCTAACTTCTTCCCTTCTCCCCTTGTGGGAGAAGGTGGCGCGAAGCGCTGGATGAGGGGTTCTCTCCATAGAGAGATTACTCAACGCGGAAGCAACCTCTCACCCAAACGAATTTGCCGCACCGTCCTCGCTGCCCTCTCCCACAAGGGGAGAGGGCACTTCAACTGGCAGCGGCGCTGAACTATCCGGGGAGGAAACCGAAAAACATGTCCGCCAGATACGAAGAGCTGAAGAACCTCAAAAACCTCGGCCAGAAATACGCCTACAGCGACCGCGAGGTGATGCTCTACGCCTATGGCATCGGGCTCGGCGCCGATCCCATGGACGAGAACGAGCTCGCCTTCGTCAACGAGGGCACACTGACGCCGCGGCCGCTCAAGGTGGTGCCGACCTTTGCCTCCGTCGCGGCCTGGGGTTCGGGGCCAGGCGAGATGAATCTCAACCGCGTCATGGTGGTCGACGGTGAGCGCGACATCACCTTCCACCAGCCATTGCCGGCCGCGGCTCACATCACCGCCGACTCCTCGGTGCTCGAAGTCTACGACAAGGGCAAGGACAAGGACAAGGGCGTGGTGATCAGCCACCAGACCGTGCTGAAGAACGAGAAGGGGGAGAAGCTCGCGACCCTCGTCGCCTCGCGCTTTGCCCGCGGCGACGGCGGCTTTGGCGGGCCGAACCTGACGCAGCCTGATCCGCACAAGATCCCGTCGCGCGCGCCGGATAGAACAGTCGACATCTCCACGCGCCCCGACCAGGCGCTGGTCTATCGCCTCTGCGGCGACCGCAACCCGCTGCACAGCGATCCCGAGTTCGCCAAGAAGGCCGGCTTCCCGCGCCCGATCCTGCACGGCATGTGCACCTACGGCATCACTTGTCGCGCCGTGCTCCAGACTTATGCCGACTACGATCCAAGTGCCTTCCGCCAGCACATCGCGCGGTTCTCATCGCCCGTCTATCCTGGCGAGATCGTGACCATGGACATGTGGAAGGACGGCAATGTGATCTCGTTCGAAGCCAAGGTGAAATCGCGCGGCGTCACCGTGATCAAGAACGGCAAGACGGTGCTGGGTTAGCTCTCGTGCCCCGGACGCAGCGCAGCGCTTCTTCAGCGGTGCGCTGCAGAGCCGGGGCCCAGAGGGTTCGCGAAAACTGGGTCCCGGTTCCGCGACGCAGCGTTTCACGCTGCATCGCGTCCGGGACACGAGAGAACAAGAACAGGGAGAAGCCACCATGGGACTACTCGACGGCAAGGTTGCGCTGATCACCGGCGCGGGCGGCGGGCTCGGTGAGGCCTACGCAAGACTGTTCGCGCGGGAAGGGGCGGCGGTCGTCGTCAACGACCTCGGCGGTCCCCGCGACGGTTCCGGTGCCGACACTTCGATGGCGCAGCAGGTGGTCGACGCGATCAAGGCCGAAGGCGGCCGCGCCGTCGCCAACGGCGCTGATATCTCCACCATGGAGGGCGGCCAGTCCGTGTTCGACGACGCCATCAAGCACTTTGGCCGCGCCGATATCCTCGTCAACAATGCCGGCATCTTGCGCGACCAGACTTTTGCCAAGGCCGCAGAAGCCGACTGGGACAAGGTGATCAAGGTGCATCTGAAGGGCACCTTCTGTTGCACGTTGCCGGTGTTTCGCTGGATGCGGGAAAATGGCGGCGGCGTCATCGTCAACACGTCCTCCACCTCGGGCCTGATCGGCAATTTCGGCCAGAGCAATTATGGCGCGGCCAAGGGCGGGATCTGGGGCCTGTCCAACGTGCTGGCGATCGAGGGCCGCAAATACAACATCCGGATCTGGACGCTGGCACCGGGCGCGCTGACCCGCATGACCGCAGACCTGCCCCGCTATAAGGAGAACCCCGGTGCGGCGCTGGGGCCGGACGGCATCGCGCCGGCCGTGCTATACATGGTCAGCGATTTGTCGGGCGACCAGACCGGCAAGGTGCTGGGCGTGTCCGGGCCCCGCGGCGTGCGCGAAATGCGGATGATGGAGATGGAAGGCTGGAAACCGCCGCACACGGGCTGGAAGGCCCAGGACATCGCCGATCACGCCAAGGAGATCTTCTTCTCCGAGGAGGAGATCAAGAAGTCGGCGCGGCGGTTTTAGGCTTTTCTGTCATTCCGGGGCGTGCGAAGCACGAACTACGGTGCGCAATTGCGCACCTGAGAACCTCGAGATTCCGGGTTCGGCTCTGCGAGCCGCCCGGAATGACGAATGAAAGGATAGAGCACTTATGAAACTCACCGCCGAAGCCAAGGGCACCTTCGCGATCGCGCCGACGCCGTTCCAAGATGACGGTCGCATCGACGAGCGCTCGATCGACCGCCTGACCGATTTCTACGAGCAGGTCGGCTGCGACGGCGTCACCGTGCTCGGCATTCTCGGTGAGGCGCCGAAGCTCGATGCCGCCGAGGCCGAGCAGGTGGCGGTGCGCTTCGTCAAACGGGCGAAGAAGATGCAGGTGATCGTCGGCGTCTCCGCGCCGGGCTTTGCCACCATGCGCTCGCTGGCGCGTGCCTCGATGGATGCGGGTGCCGCCGGCGTGATGATCGCGCCGCCGCCGTCCCTGCGCACTGACGATCAGATCGTCGGCTATTTCAAGCAGGCAGCCGAAGCGATCGGGCCGGACGTGCCGTGGGTGCTTCAGGATTATCCGCTGACGCTCTCCGTCGTGTTCACCCCCGCAGTGATCCGCAAGATCGTCATGGACAATCCGAACTGCGTGATGCTCAAGCACGAGGACTGGCCGGGGCTGGAGAAGATCTCGACGCTGCGCAACTTCCAGAGGGACGGCTCGCTGCGGCCGCTCTCGATCCTCTGCGGCAATGGCGGCATGTTCCTGGACTTCGAGATGGAGCGCGGCGCCGACGGTGCGATGACCGGCTATGCCTTCCCCGAGCTCCTGATCGACGTCGTGCGCCTCTCCAAGGAAGGCAAGCGCGATGCCGCGCATGATCTGTTCGACGCCCATCTGCCGCTGATGCGCTACGAGCAGCAGCCGGGCGCCGGCCTCGCGGTGCGCAAATACGTGCTCCAGAAGCGCGGCATCATCGCCTCCAGCGCGCAGCGCAAGCCCGGCGCGACGATCACGCCTGCGGCGAAGGCGGAGGTCGAGTATCTGCTGTCGCGCGTGGCCCGCATCGACAAGCGGGCCAATCTCCAGCCGCAATCGAGCGCCGCAGGTTAGTTGCATGCCCGAGACATCAGCATCACGCCCCGCGTCGACGATCCTCCTGCTGCGCGACGGCACGGGTGTCGACGGCAAGAGCTGCGCCGAGGTTGAAGTCTTCATGATGGTGCGTCACCATCAGATCGAGTTCAACTCGGGTGCGCTGGTGTTTCCCGGCGGCAGCGTCGATGCCGGCGACAAGGAGATCATCGCGCGGCCTGCGCTTTACGCGGGCGGCGAGGGGCTCTCCGAATCCGATCTCGGCTTCAGGATCGCGGCGATCCGCGAGACGTTTGAGGAGAGCGGCATCTTGCTGGCGCGGGAGAAGGGCTCCTCCGCGCCGGTCGACGCCAAGCGTGCCGGTGCGATCGCGGACGCTCATCGCGTCGCGCTCAACGAGCACAAGATCAGCTTCCTCAGCATCCTCTCCGACAACAGCCTTCAGCTCGCGCTCGACGCGCTGGTGCCCTATGCGCACTGGATCACGCCGGAGGGCATGCCAAAGCGCTTCGACACCTGGTTCTTCCTCGCCGCTGCGCCGCCCGATCAGCTCGGCGCTCATGACGGGCGTGAGTCGACGGACTCGATCTGGGTGTCGCCGCGCGAAGCCGTCGAAGGCGGCGAGAGTGGCCGGTTCAAGCTGCCGTTCCCGACGACGCGCAACCTGATCCGGCTTGCTAAGCAGCCGACGGTGACGTCCGCTCTCGATCATGCCCGCGGCATGTCCATCGTCACGGTGATGCCGGTGATGACGAAGACCGAAACGGGTCGCCAGCTCCGCATCCCCCGCGAGGCCGGCTATGACGGCGAGGTGTTCGAGGTCGGCGCCCTCGGCTGAGACACTTCGATAGACGACGAACTATTTCTTGCTGGCGGCGCTGTAGAGTCCGCTCCGGTCATATCCGGACGGAACGCGCGCCATGGACGCCTCACAGCGGCAATCGACGATCACCTTCGAGCTCGCATTGCTGCTCCTGCTTGCGACGCTCTGGGGCGGCTCCTACACCTTCATCAAGCTCGGCGTCGCCACCATTGCGCCGATCACGCTGATCGCGGCACGCACCGCGATCGCGGGCACGTTGCTGCTGCTGGTCATGCGCCTGCGCGGCACCGCCATGCCGACTGATCTTGCGACCTGGCGCCGCTTCGCCTTCCAGGCCTGCCTCAACAGCGTGGTCCCCTGGACCCTGATCGCCTGGGGCGAGCGCTATGTCGATGCGTCGCTCGCCACCATCCTCAACTCGGCCGCGCCGATCTTCACCTTCCTGTTCACGGCCCTGGTGACCCGGCACGAAGCCACCACGGCGCGAAAACTGTTCGGCGTCGTCGCCGGCATGGCCGGCATCTGCCTGATCGTCGGCGTCGATGCATTCTATGACATCGGCCGCGGCCTCGCGGCCGAAGCTGCGATCGTCGCGGCAACGCTCTGCTATGCCTGCGCGGCCATCTTCAGCCGCGGCTTCAGGGGGCTCGATCCTATGGCGCCCGCCGCGGGCTCGCTGCTCGCGGGCGCCGCGGTCCTGATCCCGGCCTCGCTTGCCATCGAGCAGCCCTGGACGCTGTCGCCATCGGCGGGTTCCGTCCTCGCGCTGCTGGCGCTCGCCGTGTTTTCGACCGCGGCGGCCTTCGTGATCTATTTCCGGCTGATCCAGACCCTCGGCTCGGTCGGCACCACCGCGCAGGCGTATTTGCGCGTGCCGATCGGCGTCGCCATCAGCGTGGCGTTCCTCGGCGAGAGCCTGAGCCGGACGGCGTGGATCGGGCTCGCCTCGGTCGTCATCGGCGTCGCCGCCATGACCATCCCGGTGAGGGTCGCGCCGATGGCTAAAGTATCATAAAAACCGGGCCGTACGACCGGTCGAGGCATGTTCCCCCGGGGGTGGAATACGTCGTATATTGGGGCCGTATGGAGTCCGGTCCTGACCAAATGCCTGCCGAACTGACGCCGAATTCGCACCCGAAGCGAGCATTTTCGCTTTCGATCGGTCAACTGACATTCGGCAGCTTCATCCTGGTGCTGGCCGTGATCATCGTCACCTCCACCGCGAGCGTGATCGCGATCCGCCACATCGATTCGACCTTCGCCGAGCTGCAGCGCCTGCAAAGCGTCGGCGACCTCGCCGAGGATATCGACCGCCGCATGAACGATCTGCGGCTCGCCGCGCGCGACTTCGTCACCGATCCCGGCGCCGGCATCCAGTTCAAGCAGGTGGGCGAAGCCGCCTCGACGCTGAGTGACATCCTGAAGAAGACCCGTATCGAGCTCGCCCCCGAGCAGCAGGACATGATTGACGGGGTCAGCGCGCGGCTTGCAACCTATCGTAGCGGCCTGGACCGGATCTCGACCTTGATCGACCGCCGCGCCCAGTTGCTCGCCGGCCTGCCGCCGCTGCGCGAGGCGTTCGATGCGGCCGTTTCCCAAACCGCGGACCGGGAGCTCGCATCCCGGCTGTCCGAAGCTCAGAGCCGGATCGCGCTCGGCTTGCTGGCCCGCAATCCGTCAGCCGCCGAGCAGGCGGCGCAAAGCATGCGGACGTTGACCATTCCTGATGCCAGGCTGAGATCAGCGGTCGGTAACTATTCCGAAGCCATCATCGCCGTCGCGGTCCGCGAACGTCAGATCGCCGATATCGACAGCGAGGTGCTGGGTACCGAGGGGCGCCTGATCGGGCGCGTCACCGACTTGCTGCGCGAGGTCAGCGCCCGGCGCGGGCATGTGCTGTCGCGCGATTTCGCCCGGACGCTGGCGGAGGCGAGATGGCAGAGCATCGTGCTCGGCACCATCGGCGTGCTGATCGGCATCATTGCCGCAGGCTTCGTGGTGCGCCGGACGGTGCGTCCGTTGGCCCAGATCGCGCGATCGATCCGCGCCCTTGCGGCAGGTGAGAAGAACACGTCCATCCCGTCCGCCGATCTCGACAACGAGATCGGCGACATCGCGCGCGCCGCGGAAGTCTTCCGCCGGGCGCTGGAGGAGGCAGACACCGCGCGCGAAGCGGCGGTTCGCGCGCTCACCGAGCAGCGCCTCGCGGAAGAAAGCTATCGCAAGCTGTTCGAGGGTTCGGTCGACGGCATTTACGTCACCACGCCGGCCGGCGATCTCCTCAACGCCAATCCGGCGCTGGCGCGGATGATGGGCTATGACAGCCCGCAGCACCTCATCGACAGCATCAACGACATTGCCCATACCATCTACGTCCACCCGGAGGCGCGCGCGGAGTATCAGCGGCTGATGGAGCGCGACGGCATGGTGCGCGAGTTCGAGTACCAGGTGCGCCAGCGCAGCGGCGACATCCTGTGGCTATCCGACAGCGCGACCGGCGTGCGGGACGAGGAGGGCAAGATCGTCCGTTACGAGGGCACGCTGCGCGACATCACCGACCAGAAGCGCGCGGAAGACGCCATCGCCGAAGGCCGGCGGCTGTTGCAGCAGGTCATCGACACCGTGCCGGCCGTCATCAACGTCAAGGACCGCGACCTCCGCTACGTGCTGATGAACCGCTACATGGCCGGCATCTTCGGCATCGAGGCAGGTGACGCGCTTGGTCGCACCACCGCCGACCTGATGTCGCGCTATGGCGCGGCCAAGACCGACGAGAACGACAAGCGGGTGCTGAAGTTCCGCAAGGGTCTCGGCTTCTACGAGGAGGAGTACAAGGATTCCTCCGGCAACATGCGGCAGTGGCTGGTCAACAAGCTGCCGCTGCTCGATGCCGACGGCGAGATCGAGCGGATCGTCACCGTGGCGCTCGACATCGGCGAGCGCAAGCGCGGCGAGCAGGAGATGCGCAAAGCGAAGGAGGCCGCCGAAACTGCGCTGCGCAATCTGCGCGAGACCCAGGCCTCGCTGATCGAGGCGGAGAAGCTCGCCGCCCTCGGGCGGCTGGTTGCCGGCGTCGCGCACGAGGTCAACAATCCCGTCGGCATCAGCCTGACGGTGGCGTCCGCGCTGGAGCGCAAGACCGCGGTGTTCTCGTCCGCGGTCGAGCGTGGCGAGCTGCGCCGCTCCACGCTGAATGAATACCTCAACACCAGCCGCGATGCGTCCGGGCAGCTCGTCGCCAATCTCAATCGCGCGGCCGAGCTGATCCAGTCGTTCAAGCAGGTGGCCGCCGACCGTAACTATTCGGATCAGCGCACCTTTGACCTTGCCGACCTCACCGAGCAGGTGGTGCTGAGCCTGCGGCCGGGCCTGCGCAAGCACAACTTGACGCTCAATGTCGAATGCCAACCCGATCTGACCATGAACAGCTATCCCGGCCCGTACGGTCAGGTGCTGACCAACCTGTTCCTCAATGCGGTCGCGCACGCCTTTCCGGACGGCCGGCCCGGGACCATCGACATCCAGGTGCGCGAGTCCGGCAAGGACAATGTCGAGATCATCTTCTCCGACAATGGCTGTGGCATGTCGCTCGACGTCCGCCGCCGCGCCTTCGATCCGTTCTTCACCACGCGGCGCGACCAGGGCGGCACTGGCCTGGGCTTGCACATCGTCTACAGCATCGTCACCAACCGGCTGGGCGGGCGGCTCGATCTCGACTCCGAACCCGGCGGCGGCACGCGCATCCAGATGATCCTGCCGCGCGTCGCGCCGCTGGAACAGGCCGCGGAATAGCGCATCCCTAGTCGATGTCTGCGAGCTTGCGCAGCGTGGCGCCAAAGATCTGGCTCGCCTTGCCGACGAGCGCGGTTCCCGTCATCTCCGCGCGCCCACCTGTGAAGGTGCCGCTGACGCCGACGCCGACCGGCGCCGGACCACCGAACAGGGGATTGTCGTCGCCGCGCGGGGAGGTGTGCCGCTGCACCAGCACTTCACCCTTGAAGGTGTTGTCCTTCACCGTGTAGCTGCCGGTGTAATAGAGATAGGCATCGCCGCCGAGAATCTGGCCGTCGCGAAACAGGATCACGCCGCTGCCTTTGCCGACGCGTCCATCGAGCAGCGTCACGTGAATCGAATAAAGACCGTTCTTCATGACGTCCCGTGGCCGGCTGCCTGCGCGCTCGGCGCGCCGGTCTGATGTTTATGCCAAAGCGCCATCGCTCGTGCAACGCGGCAGTTCGCCCGCACCCTTCGCGCCAAGCCGTAGTTGTCCCGGCTTGCGCATGACAGGGGTATGACGGCCTCATAGTGCAGCGAGGCCCGATGAAGCGAATCAAGTTGGCCCGCGAAATGCATAAACCCTAGTTGCACCGGCCGCGGGGTGCTGGAGCAAGACGAATGACCAACTGGATCAATTCCGGCGGCGATGAGCCGCGTCTATGCAGTGCGCGTGTAGACAATGTCAGTTGCGAAGCAAGCGGTTGTGAAACAAGCTGTTGTGAAGCAAGCTGTTGTGAAGCAAGCTGTTGTGAAGCAAGTCATGGGCAGATCGGCGGTTCAACGCGCTGGAGACGCGCAGCGAAACTCGGCTGTGCCATACTCCTGGTGGTGCTTGCGGCCCCGTTCGGGCACGCGCGCGACCGCGGCCAATTCGTCAACACCAATGCCGAATTGAAGGCGTGGTTTGACGGCTTGCGCAGCGGCAAAGGGCCATGTTGCTCCGATGCCGACGGGTCGGCGATCTCGGATTCCGATTGGGAAAGCAAGGACGGGCACTACCGTGTCCGCGTGCCGCGCTATGGCTTCATGATCAACGGCCAGCAGCAGGAACTGGTGTGGGTCGATGTCCCGGAAGAAGCCGTGATTTCGGAGCCGAACCGGGTCGGACGCACCATGGTATGGCCGATCTACGGCTACATGGGCGTCGCGATCCGCTGCTTCATGCCGGGCAGCATGACATGACATGACGATGTCTGATCCGGCGTAGCTCGGTGGAGCTGCGCCAGATCGATCGGGCGATGTCGTACGTCTCAGGTGTATTTCTTGTCGCGCTCGAGCAGCTCGACTGAAATACCTTCGGGGCCGCGGATGAAGCAGACGCGAACACCGGGCCGGATCGTGGTCGGTTCGCGGGTGAACTCGACGCCTTTCGCCTTCATTTCGGCGGCGACGGCGTCGATGTCCTTCACGGTGACGCCGAAATGGTCGAGTCCCTGATGGGGATGGGGCGGGGGCGGGTTCATGGGCTTGCCGGGCTCGAGCGGAGCAATGAAGATGTTGGCGCCGCCGAGCTTGACGTCGATGCGCGCCGGGCCGCGTACGATCTCGCCACCCAGCACGTCCCGCAGCCAGGCCGCCGTCGCCTCCGGATCGGGGCTGCGCAGATGGACGTGGTCCCAGGTGACTTCCGGCATTTCATTCCTCCCGTCGGGCTTTGCGGCGTTGCGGCCATGTTAGCGATCCCCTTGGCCGATCGCCACTTGCGCATTCCTGTTACCCGAGATTCGGCTGCCCACGGGAACCCAAATCTGCCTTGCGGGTTGAAGGATTGGCCCGAGGAATCGCCGCAGAACGGGCCGTATTGGCGCGTTAGGTAGGAGACGGCACGCGCGAGACGCGCGTCGTCGCATATTGGGTGACGCATCCATGCTCGCAGGGCTCTATCGCGTCGATCTCAACGGTCTCGTCAAACTCGGTGCGTTGCTGAGGCCGGCTTTCTCAGTGGGGCGAAAAAGCCCGTTGTGGCTTGCGGCAGCGGTTCTGGCTGGCGGCGGCGCGTGGGGGCTGATGTCCGCCTCTGAAGGCAATGAGAGCGACGGGATCGAATTGGCAACCGTCCAGCCTGAGCCTGCGCAGTCTGTGCCACCGGCAGCCGTAGCCGCCCGGGTTTCAGTGCCGGCCGAACTCGATCGCTTGCGGATTTCATCGCAAACTTGGCGCCGTGGCGGGCTCGGATCGCGAGCACTGGTCACCTTCACGCTGCGAAATGACAACGACTATGCCGTGAAGGACGTCGAGATCCTCTGCGCCTTCACCCGCCGTGATGGCAGCCATCTCACCGATCGCAGGCGCGTGCTCGGCGAAACCGTGAACATGAAAAGCCGTAAGACGTTTGCGCATGTGCAAGTCGGCTTCGTTAACGTAAACGCCAGTCAGGCCAAATGCTCGCTCGCCGCAGCGCGACGCGTCTAAAAGGGGCATTTGTCGCGGTAGCGGAAAAGTTACCGTCACGCCGTCGAAAAAAGTTCGCGTTCTCGTTGAACCGGACGGGCGGCACAGGAACCAATTAAAGGATCGCCGGTTGAGGCGAAGGGCCCGCGTGCTGCTGTGCGGGGTGGAGCGCTCCCAGATGCCCATCCTTCGGTATTTCATGTTTGTCGGTGGCGCTTTGCTTGCGCTGCTATTGGCCGTGAATTTCGTGCTGCCCGAAGGGCCGATCGCCCAGAGCGTTGTGACATCGAGCAACGAGGCGCCGCTGATCCGGATTCGCTCGGATCGCAAGCTGCCGGAACGTGTGGTGCTCGATACCAGCCAGCCAACGATTGCGTCGACCGCGCCGGTGAACACGGCGAGCGCTGCTCCGCAACCGCAGCCGAACGTCTCCCCGGCACCCGGCGATATGTCCGCCAAGGCACGGGTCCGCGAAACCTTCGCCCAGTTCATCCCAACGGAACCGAATGCGGCGTCGGTCAAGAAGGTCCAGCCGAAGCGCAAGGTCGCCAGGCGGTCTCCGCAGCCATACTACTATGGGCAGCCGACTTATGGTTTTGGGCAGCCGATGTTCGGCAGGCCGATGCGCGTGGCGCAACAGCCCCATTTCGGGCTCTTCAACACGACCTGGTGAGCGTCCGTCGACCTGCCCGGATCGGGCAGGTGGGGCTTTTGCTCGGCTAGCCTCTCTGCTAATCCCAATGCATCCGAACGGTCGGGCCCCCAGCCTGACGAAACTCGGAACCCGCCCGGTCCCGGGCAGGACGCGCTCGTAGCTCAGCTGGATAGAGCATCGGATTTCGATTCCGAGGGTCGGGAGTTCGAATCTCTCCGAGCGCGCCAGTAAAATCAATAACTTAGGCGTCACATTTCGCAGCTTACGGCAGCGAAGACCAAGGCACGAGAAGCCAAATGCGGCGATCGGGTTAGCGACCGATCAGGCCGATCTGCGCCGTCCAAACGTCACGATACGCGCCAAGGCCGGCGATCGGGGCTGCGGGGACGGGCATCGGCGCCGCGATGGGGTAGGAAGGCGGCCATTGCGCAAGCATTGCGGCACCGCGCGCCGTGCCCGCGGCGTCCTCCGCCGCAAAGACGCGCTGGGTTGGTCGTAGCGCGCCGAGCGTCTGACAGAAAAGAAGATTGCCGGCGAAGGTCCCTTCTACGATGAGATCGCCGCCGGTCGCTCCCATGCGCGTCAGCATTAGATCGCTGACCAGAGCGCAATAGAGCGTCGCAAGTGCGGTCCGATCGCGCGGTGCGACTTCGCCGCGGATCACGCCTTTGGTCGTCGCATAAGGTCCGCCATGGCCGGAGAAGCAGGGTAGTGCCATCGTGCCCGAGACGATGACGCGCTCGATCGCGTCAAGATCCGGATTGCCGCCGCCGCCCGCGATGGCGGCGTATTCGCGTCCGCCCATGAAGCGTCCGCAGGCGATGGGTCGGCCCTGCGCGTCGACGTTGGCGAGCGTGTCGTCGCGAGGATCGAGCCGATCGAGCGAAAGGCCCACGCACATCAGGATCACCCAGGTGCCGGTCGACAACACGCTGAACGGCGCCTGGCGCGAGACGAGGTAGGGCAGAAGTGAAGCGTTGGAATCGTGGATACCGCAAAAGACCTGGGTTTCAGGCGCGAGCCCGGTTCGCGCGGCGATTTCGGGCTTGATCGGACCGAGCGGATCGAAGGCGCGGCGCAGCGGCGGCAGCAAGTGGTCGACGTCGAGAGCTTTGACGAGACTCGAGACCTGCCCCTGTCGCGGCGCCCAGAGATCGGTATGGGCGCCGAGGGTCGTGACTTCAGAGACCGCGACGCCGCTCAGGCGCCAGGTCCAATATTGCGGATAGCCAACGAAATGCCTCGCTTTGGCGAAGAGGTCGGGACAGCGCCACTTCTGATAGGCGAGTTGTAGACCGAGATTGAGACCGGCCGGCAGTTTCGGCGACAGGCTCTCCGAAAAGGGCGGCCGCAGCCTTGCATAGTCTGGCTCGATCGCTTCTACGCCCGTGAATTCGTAGTCCATGACCGGAGCGGCGAGTTCGCTCTCGCCAATCAAAGCGCCGGCTGCGCCATGAGCGGTCGGAACGATCGCACTGATCTGATGCGTGCGTGCGGCCTCACGAAGCGCATCGAGGAAGAAGTTCCACGCGCTCTCGACATCTTCGTGCGGATAGGGTGGGCCCGGCCGAATGCAGTTGGGCGCCGACTTTTCCCAGAGAAGTCGGCCGTCGTCGAACAAGGCAAGCTTTACGTTGGTCTTGCCGATGTCAAGGACTGCGACCGTCTGGCTCATCGTCAAGCTCAAGGCAGATGGAACATCTCGACAAGCAAACATCACCGCCGTGTCATGGCCTTACGGCCATGACAGCGGAGGACAAGAGTGCGTCGCCCGACCGCGTTCTGCGGCCGGGCGACCTGTCCGGATCAGAAGTCGAAGTCCTTGATGTTCTGCTTCGTGAAGATGAAGGGCGAGCCAAGCAGGATCTCGCTGCCATTGACCACGTTCAGCTTGCCGAGCTTGCCCGCGTCCACCGAGGTCGCGCCGGGCTTCAGGCTGCCGTCGACCACGGCACGCATCACGTAGGTCGCGGCATAGCCGAGATCGACTGGATTCCAGAGCACGACCGACTTGACGCAGTCCGCGTTGACATACGGCTTCATCGCATTGGGGGTGGCAAGGCCGACCACCGCCACCTTGCCGCAGAGCTTGGCCTTGGTCACGGCTTCCGCCGAAGCGGGCGTCGCGACCGAGGTCATGCCGAACAGGCCAGCGAGCTTGTCGCCATGCTTGTTGATCAGCGTCGTCGCCTGGTTGAAGGACAGGTTGTTGTCCTCCTGCGCCTCGACTGTCTCAAGCCATTTCAGCTTGGGATGACACTTCTGCGCATAGGCCCACATCTCGGCGATCCAGCGTGCCTGGTTCGGCGTGGTGAAGGTCGAGGTGACGATCGCAAAGCTCTTGTCCTCGCCGGCCTCCGTGGCCATCGAGTCCATCATCGCCTTGGCGATGCCGTTGAACTCGGCCTGGTTGACGAACCATTCGCGCGCATCCGGCGTCGAGTTGGCGTCATAGCCGACGACATGGATGCCCTTCGACAGCGCCTTCTTAAGCACCGGCGCGATCGCCACTGGATCGTTGGCGGCGAAGAGAATGCCGTCGACGCCGCTGGTGATGTAATTGTCGATGAACTTGATCTGCTCGTCGATCTTGGCTTCGGTCGGGCCGTCGGTCTTCACCGTGACATTGCCGAGCGCCTTGGCGGCGTCCTGCATGCCTTTCGACGTCGCGTTGAAATAACCGATGCCGATCAGCTTCGGCACGTCGACCAGCGTGATCGGTTTGCCGGCCTTGTCGGCCGCGTTGGTTGGCCGGCCGCCGTCATAAGGCTTGGCCGCGGGCGCGGCGTTGGCCTCGCCAGCCGAACAGGCAAGCGGATTGACCGGCAGGTCGTCCGCACCGTCCCATCTCTTGTCCGCGGCCGAGGCCGTTCCGGCCAGCAGCGTCGCGCCGAGGAATGCAGCAGCTAATCCGAGTTTCATTTTGTTTTCCTCCCATGTTGAAGCCGCTTTTTTCGCGGCCAGACACGCCATCAAACGCCCTCGCGTCGCCGCTGGAGCGAACTCGCCACAAGAGTTGAAAGGATGAGCACCGTGCCGATGACCACGATCGTCGCGTCGCCCTTGACGCCGGTCAGGGCCAGGCCGTTCTTCAAGAGCTGGATCATCGCTAGGCCGACCACCGTGCCCCAGATCGTGCCGACGCCTCCGAAGATGCTGGTGCCGCCGAGCACCACCGCTGCGATCACGTCGAGCTCATAGCCGATCCCCATGTCCGAGCGGGTCGTGGTCACGCGCGAGACGAGAACACAAGCGGAAAGGCCGGCCATGAAGCCCGATAGCGTGTAGATGATCAGCTTGACGCGATCGACCGGCAAACCGGAAAAGCGCGCGGCGGTCTCGTTGTTGCCGATCGCATAGAGCGTCCGGCCGAAAGTGGTGCGGTCAAGAACGATTGCCGCGACCACGATCGCGATCAGCAAGAGCCAGAGCTGCGCCGGCACGCCGAAAAAATTTTCCTGTCCGATGAAGTAGAACCATTCCGGGTAGCCGCGCACCGAACGCGCCTGGCTGATCCCCTCGGCGAGGCCGCGGTAGAGGGCGAGCGTCGCGATCGTCATGATCAGCGGCGGCACTTTCACTTTGGTGATGACGATCCCGTTGAGGAAACCCGCCGCGGCACCGACGAGCAACGAGAAGCAGATCGCCAGCGGCAAGGGAAAGCCGAAAATCTTCCAGGAATAGCCGAGCAGGATCGCGCAGAGCCCGACGATCGAGCCGACCGAGAGGTCGATGCCGCCGGTGATGATGATGAAGGTCATCGGCAGCGCGATCAGCCCGACCTCGGTCGTCAGCCTGCCTTGATTGAGCAGATTGTCGAGCGTGAGAAAGCGGTTGTTCAAGCCCCCGAGCACGATCAACGCAACGAGCAGGATCACTGCGAGCATGGTCTCGTGGCGCAGCAGCCACCATGGCACGACACGCTTGGCGGTGTGGGGGAGGGGGATTTCGCTCATGGCGCTCATGCTCCGGCCATGCGCCGGCGCCGCAGAATGTCGGCGATCACGGTCACGAGGATGAGCACACCCTGGACCGCGCGGATCCAGTAGGGCGAGACGTCGATGAAGACCAGCGCGCTGGCGATCTCGGCGATCAGTACGGCGGCAAGGGTCGAGCCGACTACCGTGCCGACGCCGCCGAGGATGCTGACGCCTCCGACGACCGATGCGGTGATGATCGTCAGCTCGAGATTGGGCGGCACGGTCGACTGGATGACGCGCAACTGCGTTGCATAGAGCAGGGCGGCCGCCCCGGCAAAGAAGCCGTGCAGCGCGAAGACCATTACGATCGTGCGTGGCTGCGAAATGCCGCAGAGCCGCGCCGCTTCGGCGTTGCCGCCGACCGCGTAGATGGCGCGGCCCGAGGCCGAATAGCGCATCCACAAGGCGGCCAGGATCGTTGCCAGGATCATGAGAAAAACCGGAAAGGGCAGCACACCGAAAAGTTCAATATCGGCGAGATGGAAACTGTCGGGCAGGTCGGTGATCCATTTGCCGCCGGTGACGCTGATCAGGCCGCCTTTGAGGATCGACAGCATACCGAGAGTAACCACGATCGCCGGAATGCGCAGATAGGCGATGATGGCGCCCTGCAAGGCCATCACGAGGACGCCGGCAACGAGCGCTGCCAGCCAGGCGACCACAATCGGCGCGCCGTTCACCGCCAGAGTGCCGCTGATCGTCGCCAGGACGCCGATCAGCGCGCCAACGGAAATATCGATGTTGCCGGAAACGATCACCATCGACATGCCGACTGCGGCGACGGCGATATAGGCGTTGCCGAGCAACACGTCGGAAAGATTGCGCGCCGCCAGAAAGCGCGGATTGTAAAGGCCGACGGCGATGGCAAGGCCGATCACCGCGATTGCGAGCAGAGCTTCCTGCGAGGCAAGCACCTTCAGCCGCCGCCGTGGATCAGCCTCGGCACCGGTTATGGTCACCGCCGTCATGCCGCTTTCTCCGCGTTTTCATGACTGCCCATCATCGCTGCGCCGATCGACTCCTGGGTTGCTGCTTCGCGCGAGAATTCGGCTACGATACGGCCTTCGCGCATCACGAGGATGCGGTCGCTCATGCCGAGCACCTCTGGCAGCTCGCTCGAAATCATCAGGATGGCAAGTCCCTGGGCCGCAAGCTCGCCCATCAGCCGATGGATCTCCGCCTTGGCGCCTACATCGATGCCGCGCGTCGGCTCGTCGAGGATCAACAGTTTCGGCCCGTTGGCCAGCCATTTGCCGAGCACGATCTTCTGTTGATTGCCGCCGGAGAGCTTGCCTGCGCTCTGCTCGAGCGAGCTCGTCTTGACCGCAAAGCGCTTGACACCGTCGCTTGCGAGCTTGCGCTCGGCGCCGCGATCGATGAAGCCGCCGAATGCGACCTTGCCAAGCGCAGCGAGGCTGAAGTTCTCGCGCACCGTCATCGGCCGCACCAGGCCCTGTGTGCCGCGATCCTCGGGGACATAGGCGAGGCCCAGGGACCGCGCCTGTGCCGGCGAGCGAATGTCGACTTGCTGCCCGGTGATCCGGATTTCGCCGTCATCGGCCGGCGTGACGCCGAAAATGGTTTGCGCGAGCTCGCTGCGACCCGAGCCGACCAGGCCGGCAAGGCCGACGATCTCGCCGGCGCGCACCGTGAGCGAGACGCTTCTCGTCAGCGGCCGTCGTTCGAGGTCTTTCACCTCCAGCACCGGCTTGCCGATCGGAACCGTGATCTTGGGGAACAGGCTTTCGATCCTGCGGCCGACCATCAATTGGACGAGCTCGGCCGAGTCCGTATCGGCGACGCGCTTGGTCGCGACATGCGCGCCATCGCGCAGCACAGTGACACGATCGGCGATCGCGAAGATCTCATCGAGCCGATGGCTGATATAGATCACGGCGACCCCGCGGGCTTTCAGCTTGCGCACGATGTCGAAGAGCCGCGTCACGTCGTACTCGGTCAGGGCCGCGGTGGGCTCGTCCATGATCAGGATGCGCGCGTCTTGCGACAGCGCGCGCAGGATTTCGACGCGCTGGCGATTGCCGACGCTGAGCGAGCCGACGATGCGGTCTGGCTCCAGGTCATGAATCTCGAGCGAGGCGAGCAGCGCATTCGTCTTCTCCCGCATCGCCCGCCAGTCGATCCGGCGGAGGCCAGCGCGCGGCGCATGCCCCATGAAGATATTTTCGGCAACCGTGAGCTCCGGGAACAGCAGCAGCTCTTGATAGATCGTGGCGATGCCGGTGCGCCGTGCATCGTCCGGCCGCGCGAGGTCGACCGGCTTGCCGTCCACGAGCACCTCGCCGCGATCGGGCGGGAATACGCCGGAGACGATCTTGATCAGCGTCGACTTGCCGGCGCCGTTCTCGCCGAGCAAGGCGTGGACTTCGCCCCTGGCAGCATCGAACGAGACGCCGGACAGCGCCCGTACGCCCGGAAAGGTCTTCTCGACCGCGCGCACCGACAGAAGCGGCGCCTTGGGAGTTTCACTGTGCGCGTCCGTTGTCATGGTCACGCCGCCGCATCTGTTTGAGCGGCTGCATCGACGACCACGACGCGGACACCGTGCGCGCGCAGCATGTCGAGTGCGTCGCTCGGCGCATCGGAATCGGTGATCAGCGTATCGATGCGCGAGAGGGGACAGACGACGAGGCTGCCGCGCGAGACGAATTTCGAGGAATCGGCGAGCACGATCAGCTTGTCGGCACGCTTCAGCAGTTTGGATTCGGCGCGGGCGAGCAGGGGATCGCCCTCGATCACGCCGAGCGGTCCGATCGAGATCGCACTCATGAACATCCGCGTCGCCGAATAGTGCTGGATCGCATCCTCGTCAAAGGGCGAGACGATCATGCCCTGCTCACGATAGACCTCGCCGCCCGGCAAGGCGACGCGGCATTTCGACGTGTGGATCAGCGCGTCGGCGAGCAGATAGGAATTGGTCAACACCTTCAGGCGGCGCTCGCGCAGATATTCGCCCATCTGATAGGTGGTCGTGCCGCCATTGATGATGATCGTCTCGCCGTCGGCGCACAGGGCGACTGCCGCTTTCGCAATGGCGCGCTTGGCATCGATATTGAGGGTCTGGCTGACGTCAAAGGAGCGGGTGGCAAGGGAGAGGACGTCGCCCGGTGCGCTGGCGGTTTCCGGCAGGGCTTCGAGTCCGCCGTGCACCCTTATCGCGACGCCTTGCTCGGCGAGCCTGGCGAAATCGCGTCGTATGGAAGCCTCTGAGACGCCGGTCGCGCGACAAGCGTCGGCGATGCGCACCAGCGACCGCTCGCGCAAGAGTGCCTTGATGACCTGCCAGCGTTCCCGCTCGTGCACGTCGTCCTCCCTTTTGCCCGCAAATAGGTCACGCTCTCGACCAGCGGTCAACTGCAAACCGTCAAATTCGATCAATATCGCGCTGCGTCAATCATATTGCGTCGCAGTGTTGAGTGTCGGTGATTGACCTTGATTGAATCCGTGGCCTAAGCTGCCCAGAGATCAAGCACAGGGAGGATGCCTAATGAGCGAGGTCGCGGCCACGCCCCTGCCAAATCTATGGGACGACGCGCTCGCCGCCGGACTCGATGAAGCAGGTCAATTGCTGTATCGCTCGAACCTGCTCGGGGCCGATCTGCGCATCACCAATTTCGGCGGCGGCAACACCTCGGCCAAGATCGAGATGAAGGATCCGCTGACGCGTGCGAACGTTCGCGTGCTCTGGGTCAAAGGGTCGGGCGGCGACCTCGGCTCGATGAAGCGCGATGGTTTTTCGACGCTGTACCTCGACAAGCTCGAGAGCCTGAAAGGCCTCTATCGCGGCCTCGCCCATGAGGACGAGATGGTCGCCTTGTTCAATCACTGCACCTTCGATCTCAATCCGCGCGCGACTTCGATCGATACGCCCTTGCACGCCTTCGTGCCGCACCGGCATGTCGATCATGTCCATGCCGACGCGGTCATCGCCATTGCCGCCTCAGTCGACGCCGAGCGTCTGACCCGCGAGGTTTTCGGCGGCAAGCTCGGGTTCCTGCCGTGGCAGCGGCCGGGTTTCGATCTCGGCCTGAAACTCGGCGAGATGGCCGCGCGCCATCCCGACTATGTCGGCGTCGTTCTTGGCGGGCACGGGCTCTTCACCTGGGCCGAGACGTCGAAAGCCTGTTACGAGATGACCTTGCGCGTGATCCAGCAGGCCGCCGATTGGCTTGCGGCGCATGAGCGGAAGCCGGCTTTCGGCGGCGCCAAGGTCCAAACGGCCTTGCCGGAGAAGCGTCGCGCGATCGCGGCCAGGCTAATGCCGCTGATCCGCGGCAAGATCTCCACCGACGAGCGCAAGATCGGCCATTTCACCGATGCCCCGGAAGTGCTGGAGTTCGTCAACTCCAGCGCGCTCACGAAGCTGGCGCCGCTCGGCACCTCCTGTCCGGATCACTTTCTGCGCACCAAGATCCGACCATTGCTGCTGCCCTACGATCCCGTGCGCGACAATCTCGACGAGGTGATCGCCGGCCTCGACGACGTTCTCGCCGCCTACCGGCGCGACTACGCCGCCTATTACGAGCGCTGCAAGCATCCGAACTCGCCGGCGATGCGCGATCCCAATGCGGTCGTATATCTCGTGCCGGGAATCGGCATGTTCACGTTTGCCAAGGACAAGGCGACGGCGCGCGTTGCGGCCGAGTTCTACGTGAACGCCATCAACGTCATGCGCGGCGCCTCGGGCGTCAGCGCCTATGTCGGCCTCGCCGAGCAGGAGGCCTTCAACATCGAATACTGGCTGCTGGAAGAGGCCAAGCTCCAGCGCATGCCCAAGCCGAAATCGCTTGCCGGGCGGATCGCCTATGTGACCGGCGGTGCCGGCGGCATTGGCGGGGCGACCGCGCAGCGGCTGCTCGGCGAAGGCGCGTGCCTCGTCGTTGCCGATATCGACGAGAAGGCGCTGAGCGAGCGCGTTGCGGCGATTACGAAGCGCCATGGCCGCGACGCGGCGATCGGCGTGAAGCTTGATGTTACCGACGAGGCGGGGGTTGTCGCCTCGTTCGAAGAGACCGCTCGCGCCTTTGGCGGTGTCGACATCGTCGTCTCGAATGCCGGGATCGCCTCGGCCTCGCCGGTCGAGGACACGAGTCTTGGGCTGTGGCAGAAGAACATGGACATTCTCGCCACGGGCTATTTCCTCGTCTCGCGCGAGGCGTTCCGGCTGATGCAGCGCCAGAACATCGGCGGCGCCATCATCTTCGTCGCTTCGAAGAACGGCCTTGCCGCTTCGGCTGGCGCTTCGGCCTATTGCGCCGCCAAGGCGTCGGAGATCCATCTCGCCCGCTGCTTGGCGCTGGAAGGCGCGGCGCATGGCATCCGCGTCAACACCGTCAATCCGGATGCGGTGCTGCGCGGTTCGAAGATCTGGGAAGGCGAGTGGCGTCAGCAGCGTGCGGCGTCCAACAAGGTCGCCGAAGACCAACTCGAGGAAGTCTATCGCCAGCGCTCGATGCTCAAACTGTCGGTTTTCCCCGAGGATATCGCCGAGGGTGTCTATTTCTTCGCGTCCGACCTTTCGGCCAAATCGACCGGCAACATCCTCAATGTCGACGCCGGCAATGCCCAGGCCTTCACGCGATGAGCACGCCGTTCTCGATCAGCGCCGATTTCATCGCCGACCAGAACGCGCGGCTCGAAGACGCGACCACCGAAGACTTCGACGCTCTGAAGCGCGCGCTGGCGCGGCACGGGATCGACGCGGACGCGTTGGTGCAGAAAGTCATGGCCTTCGGCGTCGCCATTCCGACCTGGGCGTCGGCACAGGTGGCACGCGGTTCGCCCGCTTTCCAGGGCCGGGTGAGCCGCGCAATGTCTTCGAGAAAATCGACGATTGTGCCGTGATCCAACAATTGGCGCGGGCGACTCCGACCATCTCGCCGCACATTCCGTGGGACAAGGTCGACGACTATGCCGCCTTGCGTGAAAAGGCCGCGACGCACGGCCTTGCCTTCGACGCGGTCAACTCCAATACGTTCCAGGACCAGCCGGGACAGGAGCTTTCGTACAAGTTCGGTTCGCTGTCGCATACGGATGCGCGCGTGCGCGCTCAGGCGATCGCGCACAATATCGAATGCATCGAGATCGGCCGCAAGCTCGGCTCGAAGGCGCTGACTGTCTGGATCGCCGACGGCTCGAACTTTGCCGGCCAATCGAATCTGACCAAGGCGCTCGACCGTTATATCGACGCGATGCGCGAGATCGTCGCCGCACTCCCCGCCGACTGGCGGGTGTTCCTCGAGCACAAGCTCTACGAGCCGGCGTTCTACTCGACCGTGATCTCGGATTGGGGCACGAGTTTTGCGGTCGCGCAGGAGCTCGGGCCCAAGGCGCATTGCCTCGTCGACCTCGGCCATCATGCGCCGAACGTGAACATCGAGCAGGTCGTCGCCCGGCTCGTTCGCTTCGGGAAGCTCGCAGGCTTCCATTTCAACGATTCAAAGTATGGCGACGACGATCTCGACAGCGGCTCGGTCGAGCCGTTCCGACTGTTTCTCGTCTTCAACGAGCTGATCGATGCCGAACGCCGCAAGGCAAAAGGCTTCGCCCCCGCTTATATGATTGACCAGTCGCATAACGTGACCGATCCGATCGAGAGCCTCATGCAATCCGCGATCGAGTTACAGCGCGCCTATGCGCAGGCGCTGATCGTCGATCGCGCGGCGCTCGAAGCGGCGCAAGAAGCCAATGACGCGCTCGGTGCGCATCTCGAATTGAAACGCGCCTTCACGACCGACGTCTCGCCGCTGCTCGCCATTGCCCGCCTGCGCGCCGGCGGTGCGATCGCGCCGATCGCGGCCTATCGCGCATCAGGCTATCGGGCGCAAAAGGCTAGGGAGCGTCCCGCCATCGCCGGGACGTCGGCGGGGATTGTGTAGGCGAGAGGCTTGCTTCCGCCGTCAGAGTTTCCGCAGCGCCAGGCCGCCATCGACGTGGATGACGTCTCCCGTCGAATAGCCGAGCTGGCCTGTCGCCAAGGTGGCGACGGCCTTTCCGATATCCTCGGGCTCACCCCAGCGCTTGATGGGCGTGAGACCTTCGCCAATGAGCCGGTCGTACTTGTCCTTGGCGACTGCAGTCATCTGCGTTCGGATGATCCCTGGCCGAAGCTCGTAGGACCCGATGCCGTGATCGGCGAGCCGGATCGCGAAAAGCCGGGCCATCATGGACAAGCCCGTCTTCGAGACGCAGTACTCGCCGCGGTCAATCGAGGCGAATTCGGCATTGATCGACGAGATCGTGATGATGCTGCGAAAGTGGGGCGATTGCGCGCCGATCATCCGCCGCGCGACCTCCTGGGTCAGGAAGAAAGGACCGCGCAGGTTGATCTTCATGACGCGGTCATAGCTCTCCGGCGTCATCCTCAAGAGATCGTCGCGGACGCTCACGGATACGCCAGCATTGTTGACGAGGCAGTCGATGCCGCCAAAGGCATTCCAGGCTTCGTCCACAAATTGATGGTGCTGCTCGACCTGCGAGATATCCAGGTTGACGGCCCTCGCATCCCCACCGCTTTGGCGGATCGCTGCCAGGGTCTCGTCGAGATCTTCCGAGCCAGGAAGATCATTCACGATGATCGAGAAGCCGGCGCTCGATAGCGCGAGCGCGATGGCGCGGCCGATACCGCGCCCCGCTCCTGTCACCAGAGCGCTAGGTCGTCGCTGATCGTCCATATCGGTTTCCCTCCACGCGCTCGAGCCCAAGCGAATGGGCATCGTCATATTTGGAACGTTCTATAATATGAAGGGTCTGACGTTCGAGGCCAATATTCTATATCCGCCGCAGTTTATAGCCTTGCGCATCGAGGAGAATGGGAGTATTTGGAACGTTCCAAATTTCAGGAGGCTCGCGAAGGGCATGGTGCGTGCGGGGCGTAAATCTCGTGCGGTGACGATTCTCGACATTGCCAAGTCGGCGGGCGTGTCGAAGTCGACGGTTTCGCTCGTGCTCAAGAGAAGTCCTCTCGTCAGGGAGGAGACGCGCCAGCGCGTGGCGGGGGCGATGGACGCTCTCGGCTATGTCTACAATCGCGGTGCTGCGAGCTTGCGGCGCGCGAGGGCCGACATCGTTGGAATGGTCATCAATGATCTATCGAACCCGTTTTTTGCCGAGCTTGCCATTGGCATCGAGCGCGCCCTGCAAAACTCCGGCTTCGTTCCGTTCATCGCCAATACCGCCGAGAGCGTTGTCCGGCAGGCCGAGGTGGTGCGCTCAATGCGGGAGCATGGCGCCGCCGGCCTGATCCTCTGTCCGGCGCTCGACACTGACGTGGCGGAGATCTCGCGGCTCGAGGCGCGCCTGCCCATCGTGCTCGCGATCCGGCGGATCATCGGGACCCGGGCTTCGCTGGTGGTTTCCGACAATCTGGCCGGTGCAGCGCGGGCGACCGAGCATCTCATCGAGCTCGGCCATCGCGATATCGCTTTCGTCGGCGGCGTCGGCCGGATGGTCGTCTTCCAGGATCGTGTTGCCGGGTTTGCGGGCGCCATGGAGAAGGCGCGACTTGCCGTCGAGCCCGCGCGGATCATTGAGAGCATGCCGACGAAGGATGGCGGCTTCGACGCCATGAAGCGCCTGCTCTCGTCGGAGGGGCGGCCAACGGCGGTGGTTTGCTTCAACGACGTCGTGGCCATCGGCGCGATGTTGGCGATCGCGCGCCAGGGGCTGACCGTCGGGCGCGATGTTGCCGTCGTCGGTTTCGATGATACCGCCGAGGCCCGTCATGTTTCTCCCGCTCTGACCACCGTGTCGGTCGATGCCGGCAGTCTCGGAGAACGCGCCGCTCAGATGCTGCTGAGGCAGATCAACGAGGGCGAGCGCCGGCTCGACAGCTACGTGGGCGAAGCGCGGTTGGTCGTTCGGGAGAGTTGTGGAGCGACGTTCAAACGGAGGATCGCATCTTGAGTGACCTGCGTTGGGGATTGATCGGTGCAAGTACGATCGCGCGCGAGTGGATGATCGAGGCCATCCGCGGAGCGGGCGGCGAGGTGGTGGCCGTGATGAGCAGCGATCCGGAGCGCGCGCAGCGATTTGCCGGCGAGAACGGCATCGCGGCCGCAACGACCAACCTCGACGCGTTGCTCGGAAGCGGTATCGATGCGGTCTACATCTCGACGACCAACGAGCATCATTGCTCGCAAACGCTTGCCGCAGCTGCGGCCGGCAAGCACGTGCTGTGCGAGAAGCCGCTCACGTTGAACCTGGCGGACGCCAGGCGAATGGTCGCGGCCTGCAGGGCGGCGGGGGTGCAGATGGGGACGAACCATCATTTGCGCAATGCGGCCACCCATCGCGCAATTCATGCCGCGATCAAGGCGGGCCATATCGGCAAGCCTCTGTTCGCCCGCGTATTTCATGCGGTCTATCTTCCGCCGCACCTGCAGGGCTGGCGGATCGAGCGGCCTCACTCGGGTGGCGGTGTGGTGCTCGACATCACCGTTCATGACGCCGACACCATGCGTTTCGTGCTCGACGACAATCCTGTCGCCGTGACCGCAATGATGTCGCGGGGTGGTATGGGCCAGGCAGGTCTCGAAGACGGCGTCATGGGGGTGGTCCGCTTCGAAAGCGGGTTGATTGCCCAGTTCCACGATGCCTTCACGACCCGATACGCGGTGACCGGCTTCGAGGTCCATGGCGAAGAGGGATCGCTGATAGGGACCGATTGCATGACCCAGCAGCCCAAGGGCGAAGTCCTGCTGCGGACCAAGGACGGCGAGAGGCAGCTCCCGGTCGCGCACGAGAATCTCTATCTGCGGGCGGTGCGCCTGTTCGGCGATGCGGTTGCTGGCCGAGGGGCGCCGTCGGCTACGGGCGAGGATGGAATGAAGTCCTTGAGCGTCGCGTTGTCGACGCGCGAGGCTGCGCGAACGGGACACGAGACTCCCATCGATCTGACGACCTGAGGCGGATATGGCACGAACGAAGGTCTTGACCGCTTCGGAGGCGGCGCATCTGATCCCCGACGGTGCCGTCGTGACGGTCTCCTCGTCGTCCGGGCTGGGCTGCCCGGATGCGGTGCTCGCCGCCATCGGCGCAAGATTTGATGCGGAAGGCCACCCGCGCAACCTGACGACGCTGCATCCGATCGCTGCCGGCGACATGTGGGGCGTCAAAGGCATCGATCACATCGCAAAGCCTGGATGCCTCAGGAAGGTCCTGGCCGGCTCTTATCCGTCCGGTCCTTCCTCGGCCGCTCCCCCTGCGATCTGGGAGATGATCTCGGGGGACACCATTCCCGCCTACAATGTGCCGTCGGGAATCCTGTTCGACTTGCATCGTGAAGCCGCCGCGAAGCGCCCGGGCGTGCTGACCAAGGTCGGCATGGACACCTTCGTCGACCCGATGCGCGAAGGCTGCGCGATGAACGCCAAGGCTGCCGCCGAGCCGATCGTCAGTCGTGTGAACTTCGCCGGCGAGGACTGGTTGTTCTTCCCAAGCATCGTTCCGCAGGTCGCGATCATTCGCGCCACCACCGCCGACGAGCGCGGCAACCTCTCCTATGAGCACGAGGGCGGCATACTCGGACCGCTCGATCAGGCGCTGAGCGTGCGCAACAATGGCGGCCTCGTGATCGCGCAGGTCAAGCGCCTGGCGGCTGCCGGCACCTTGCGTCCTCACGACGTCGTCGTGCCCGGCGTGCTCGTCGACGTCATCGTCGTGGCCCCGGACCAGCTCCAGACCACAAACACACCCTATGAGCCCGCGATTTCCGGCGAGATCTTTCGACCAATCGCCTCGTTCGAGATGCCGAAATTCGACGTCGGCAAAGCCATCGCGCGTCGCGTCGCGATGGAGCTTCGCGACGGCGACGCCGTCAACATCGGATTCGGCATTTCGGCCAACGTCCCGCGTATTCTGATCGAGGAAGGCCGGCACGGTGCGGTCACCTGGGTGATCGAGCAGGGCGCCATCGGCGGCGTTCCGCTGCTCGATTTCCAGTTCGGCTGTGCGTCCAATGCCGAGGCGATCGTCCAATCGCCGCATCAATTCACCTATTTCCAGGGCGGTGGCTTCGACATGTCGCTGCTGTCGTTTCTGCAGATCGACCGCTCGGGCTCGGTCAACGTCTCGAAGCTCGGCCTCCGCCCCCATGTGACGGCCGGGGCCGGCGGCTTTGTCGACATCACGGCGCGAGCCAAGCGCATCGTGTTCTCCGGCTACTTCACGGCGGGCGCGGGCCTGGAGATCGCCGATGGCTCACTGCGGATTGCCAGGGAAGGGAAGGTCAGGAAGCTCGTCAACGAGGTCGAGCAGGTGTCCTTCTCGGGCAGGCGGGCGGTCGCGCAGGGGCAGGAGATCGTCTACGTCACCGAACGTTGCGTCTTGAGGCTCGAGCCGGAAGGCGTCACCGTCGTCGAGATTGCGCCCGGTGTTGACTTGCAACGCGACGTGCTTGCACAATCGGAGTTCCCACTGCGAGTGGCGGGCAATCTCAAGTTGATGCCGGCCGTGCTGTTCCGTCCCGAACCGATTGGCCTCGAATTGCGGAGGGCAGCTTGAGCCCGTTTGTCGAATTGACCTTCCAGGGATCGATCGCCCGGCTCGCCCTCAAGCGCCCCGACAAGCTCAATGCGCTTGATCGCGACATGGTCGAGGCGCTTGGCGAGGCGGCGCGGGCCATCGAGGCCTCGCGCGAGACCCGCGTGGCGATCCTGTTTGGCGAAGGCAAGGCATTTTGCGCCGGCGGCGATATTGCGGCCTGGGGCGGCTTGCCGGCGCTCGACATGTGGCGCGATTGGACGCGTGCGGGCCATCGCGCGTTCGAGGCGCTGGCGCGCCTGCGCGTGCCGCTCATAGCGGCGCTCACCGGCCACGCCTTCGGCGGCGGACTGGAGCTCGCCGCGGTGGCGGACATACGTATCGCCGAACGTGGCATCAAGCTCGGACTTCCGGAGACGGGACTGGGCATGGCGCCGGGCTGGTCGGGAACGCAGCGCCTGGTTCGCCGCTTCGGCGCCTCCGTGGTGCGCCGCATGGCGCTCACGGGCTGTCTGTTCACCGCCGAAGAAGGCTGCGAACTCGGGCTGGTCGACGAGGTGACCGATGGCGGCCAGGCGCTGATGCGCGCCGAAAGCCTGGCGTCCGACGTTGCCGCGCGCGGTCCGCTCGCCGTGCAGATCGTCAAGGCCATGATCAATGCGGCCGAAGGGGAGGACAGTGACGCCCCCATCGAAGGGCTTGCTGGCGCGCTCACCGCCACGACCGACGATCTCGCCGAAGGCGTTGCCGCCTTCAGGGGCAAGCGCGCCCCTCGTTTTGTTGGACACTAGGAAAGGAGCTTTGAAGGCGGGCCGCTCCAATGGGTTCGGCGGTAACCGCGGACGACAACGATAATGAAATTCAAGAGCCGAACAGGCCTCTCGAAACGGTGCCGGACCGCTTCCGGCAGGAAACGACCAAAAAAGGGAAGGGACACGCGTATGAAGTTCCGCGCATTTCTGATCTCGACGGCTCTGACTGCCGTCACCATCAGCTATGGGACGCTGGCGCACGCGGCGGACGTCAAGGAAGTGCAGATGCTGCATTGGTGGACGTCAGGTGGCGAAGCGGCTGCGCTCGATGTCATCAAGCAGGCCGTCGCCAAGCAGGGATATGCCTGGAAGGACGTGCCGGTCGCCGGCGGCGGCGGTGGTGCGGCAATGACCACGCTGAAGGCCAATGTCGCCGCGGGTAATCCGCCGACGGCATCGCAGATCCTCGGCTACTACGCGCTGGAGTACGCCGAGCAAGGTTCGCTTGCCGATATCTCTAATCTTGCCGACAAGGAAGGCTGGGACAAGCTCATCCCGGCAGCGCTGCAGAAGTTTGCCAAGACCAACGGCAAATGGGGCGCCGTTCCCGTCAACATCCACTCCGTCAACTGGATCTGGCTCAACAAGGCCGTCATGGAGAAGATTGGCGGCACGGAGCCGAAGAACTTCGATGAATTCGTTGCACTGCTCGACAAGGCGAAAAAAGCCGGGGTCGTTCCGCTCGCGCTTGGCGGCCAGCCCTGGCAGGAAGCGACGATGTTCGATTCGATCGTCGCGTCGACCGGCGGCACCGAGTTCTACAAGAAGGCGTTCGTGGATCTCGACGAGGGCGCGCTCAAGTCGGACACGATGAAGAAGGCGTTCGACAACCTCGCCAAGTTGCGCGACTATGTCGACCCGAACTACACCGGCCGCGACTGGAACCTCGCCACTGCGATGGTGATCAAGGGCGATGCGCTCGTGCAGGTGATGGGCGACTGGGCCAAGGGCGAGTTCGCAGCAGCCCACAAGGAAGCCGGCAAGGACTTCCTCTGCTACCGCTTCCCGGGGACGGACGGCTCGGTGTTCTATAACTCCGACATGTTCGCCTTCTTCAAAGTCCCGGCGGATCGCCAGGCGGCGCAGCTTGCACTCGCGGAGGTGACGATAAGCCCCGAAGTCCAGTCGGCGTTCAACGTCATCAAGGGCTCGGTTCCGGCGAGATTGGACGTCTCCGATGCGGCGTTCGATATCTGCGGCAAGAAGGGCATCGCGGACGTCAAGACGGCCAACGCGAAGGGAACGTTCTTCGGCTCGCTCGCCCAGAACTACGCCCAGCCGCCGGCCATCGCCACGGCGTACTACGACGTCGTGACCAAGTTCATGCATGGCGGGATCAAGACGTCGGACATCGCCGTGACTGAGCTGGTGAAATCAATCAACGCCGCCAAGTAGTAGTGGCTCGGAGGCTCCTCTCCCGTTTGCGCTGCTCTGTAAACGGGAGAGGCCATCGGAATCGAAGTCATCGCTACGCCTGCGTCGCCGTCCAGGGCTCGTCGCGGCGACGGGGCGTGGCTTTCGGAGGATCATCATGACCGCGATGACCGAACGCGAGGCGGCAACCGCAATGGCCCGGCGGAAGCTCGGCCCGTCTCTGCGCGGGTGGTTCCAGGACTGGCTGCCAAGGCTTGTGCTGGCGCCGTCATTCCTGCTCGTGCTGGTCTTCGTCTACGGCTTCAATCTCTGGACCCTGTTTCTGTCGTTCACGAGTTCGAAGGCGTTTCCGACCACAAACCTCATCGGCTTTACCAACTATTTGAGGCTGTGGAACTGGACCTTCGAGACCGATCCGCCGTCGAACTGGTACACCGCCCTCGTCAACATGGGTCTGTTCGGTGGCCTCTACATCTTCTTCTGCCTGTTCCTCGGCCTGCTGCTCGCGATCCTGCTCGATCAGAAGATTCGCGGCGAAGGCATTCTGCGGCCGATCTATCTCTATCCCTTGGCGCTGTCGTTCATCGTCACCGGCACGGCCTGGAAGCTGTTTCTGGACCCGCGCATCGGACTCGAAAACGCCTTGCACGATTGGGGATGGACCAGCTTCCATTTCGACTGGGTGGTCGATCCGAAGATGATGATCTATTGCGTCGCGATCGCCGGCATCTGGCAGAGCTCGGGTTTCGTCATGGCGATGTTTCTTGCGGGACTGCGCGGTGTCGACGGCGAAATCCTCAAGGCTGCGCAGATCGACGGTGCCTCGACCTACCAGACCTATCGCCGCATCGTCATTCCGATCATCCGCCCCGTCTTCTTCTCGGCTCTGATCGTGCTGGCCCACATGGCGATCAAATCCTACGACCTCGTGCTGTCGGTGACCGGCAAGAACCCCGGAGGGGCCGCGGAGCTGCCGTCAACCTTCATGTACTCCTATACGTTCACCCGCAACCAGATGGCGATCGGATCGGCCAGCGCGGTGATCATGCTGATGACGATCGCGGCGATCATGGTTCCCTACATCTACTCGGAAACCAGGGAGCAGAACCGATGAGCGCCGCCGATCTGGTCACGTCAGCGCCGCCGCGCCGCCGTCCGGGCCATTCCCCGACGACACGGATCGTCATCTATGGCCTGCTGTTTCTCTTTGCGCTCGTCTATCTCGTGCCGCTCGTCGTCATGGTGATGACGTCGCTCAAGCCGCTGGACGAGGTCACGGGCGGCAACATGTTCGCTCTCCCGCGGCACTTGACGTTCGCGCCCTGGTCCATGGCGTGGGGCGAGGCACGCATCGGCGTGTCGGACACACGCGGGATCAGCGGCTATTTCTTCAACTCGGTGAAGATGGTCGTTCCGGCAGTCCTGATCTCGACGCTGCTCGGCGCATTGAACGGCTACGTCCTGACCAAGTGGAGCTTTCCCGGCCACAAGCTCGTGTTCGGGATGATGCTGTTCGCCTGCTTCATCCCTTTCCAGTCGGTCATCATTCCGATGGCCGTGATCCTCGGTATGCTCGGCCGCATCGGAGTCAACCTCGCTGACCTGACCGGCTGGTCGTTCGGTCTCGGCAACGCGACGGTCAATCTGGTGATCGTGCACGTCATCTATGGCCTGGGATTCACCACCCTGTTCTTCCGCAACTATTACGCGGCGTTTCCGTCCGAACTCATCAAGGCCGCCATGATCGACGGTGCGAGCTTCTTCCAGATCTTCCGCCGGATCCTGCTGCCGAACTCCACGCCGATCATCATCGTCACCGTGATCTATCAGTTCACCAACATCTGGAACGATTTCCTGTTCGGCTCGACCTTTGCGGCCGGCGATACCGCGCCGATGACGGTCGCGCTCAACAATCTCGTCAACACCTCGACGGGTGTGGTCGAATACAACGTCAACATGGCGGCTGCGATCATTGCCGCCGCGCCGACGCTGCTCGTCTATGTCATTGCCGGTCGATATTTTGTCCGCGGCCTGATGGCTGGCGCCGTAAAGGGATGAAGAGATGGCCACGCTCGAGATCAGCTCGCTTCGCAAACGCTTCGGGACGATCGAGGTTCTGAAGGGGATCGACATCACGCTCGAGAAGGGCGGCTTTCTGGTGCTGGTCGGCCCGTCGGGCTGCGGTAAGTCGACCCTGCTCAACACTATTGCGGGTCTGGAGGGGATCTCTTCGGGCGAGATCCGCATCGGCGGCGCCGTCGTCAATGATCTGCACCCGTCAAAGCGGGACATCGCAATGGTGTTCCAGTCCTATGCGCTCTACCCGAACATGTCCGTCGCCGAGAACATCGGGTTCGGCATGGAGATGCGCGGTGTTCCGAGAGCGGAGCGCGACCAGGCGGTCGCTTCGGTCGCGAAGACCTTGCAGATCGAACATCTGTTGTCGCGCCGGCCGAGCCAGCTTTCCGGCGGACAAAGACAGCGGGTCGCGATGGGACGGGCGCTCGTCCGACGACCCAGTGTCTTTCTGTTCGACGAGCCGTTGTCGAACCTCGATGCCAAGCTGCGCGTCGACATGCGGGTCGAGATCAAGCGTCTGCACCAGACGACCGGCACGACGATCGTTTACGTCACGCATGATCAGATCGAGGCCATGACGCTGGCGACGAAGATCGCCGTGCTCAAGAATGGCGAACTGCAGCAGGTGGGAAGCCCGAGCGAGATCTATAATCGTCCAGCCAACATGTTCGTCGCGGACTTCATGGGATCGCCGGCGATGAACCTGCTCGAGGGCACGGTCATGCAGGCGGATGGCCAGCAGCGGATCGCGCTGGCGCGCAAGGATGGGTCGTCGATCATGTTGCCGGTGCCGGCGAGTGCCGATGCTGCCGGGCTCAAGGACGGTGCCAAGGTGATCTTCGGCATTCGTCCCGAGGCCGTGAACGATGACGAAAGCATGGACCGCAACGCCAGATCGGTTGTCAGGTTCGACGCGAGCGTCGAGATCATCGAGCCTGCCGGATCGGATACCTATGTCGTCATCCGGGTCGCGGGCAAGGAGGTGACCGCCCGCATGCGAGCCGATGCCGACGTCCGGCTCGGACAACCGCACACCTTCGCGTTCAATCTCGACAAGGCGGTGCTGTTCGACCCAGCGACCACGCGCCGCCTCTGATCGAGCGCTGCGAGAGCTGCATGAAGATCACGGAGACAGCCGATGTCCTCGTCATCGGATCGGGCATGGGCGGTGCGACCTTTGCCGCGGGTCTGGCGCCTACAGGCGCAAGGATCGTGATCCTCGAGCGCGGCCAGCGTTTGCGCGACTGCGAGGCTGCGCGGGATGCGAGGGCGATCTTTCAGCGTGGGGTGTTCCGGCCGCAGGAGTCCTGGCTTGATGGGGCAGGGAAGGCCTTCAACCCCGGCAACTACTATTACGTCGGTGGCAATACCAAGCTCTACGGGGCAGTGCTCATCCGCTATCGCGCGGAGGACTTCGCGCCTATCGCGCACCGCGACGGAACGACGCCGGGCTGGCCGTTCGGCTATGGCGAACTGGAGCCGTGGTACAGTCGTGCGGAGCAGCTCTATAACGTGCGCGGCGCGCTCGGGGACGATTCCTCGGAACCTTTTCACTCCGCGCCCTATCCGTTCGGCCCGGTGCCGGATGAGCCGGCAATCGCCGTGGTACGGCAGCGGCTCAAGAAAATCGGGCTCAATCCGTTTTCACTGCCGCTCGGCATCGACATCGAGCCATGGCTCAAACGTGGCAAGACGCCCTGGGATGCATTTCCGGACGCCGGGCACGGCAAGATGGATGCCGAATCCTGCGGGCTTGCCTGTGCTCTCGCTCACGGCAATGTCGAACTGCGTGAAGGTGCAAAGGTCGAGCGGATTGTCGTCGAGCCGGACGGCAAGCGCATCGCCGGCGTCGAGGTGATCCAGGCCGGTGAGCGGACCATGATCGGCGCCGGCGTCGTCGTGCTCGCGGCGGGCGCCGTCAATTCGGCCGCGCTGCTTCTGCGCTCGTCACGGGACGGCATCGCGAACCGATCCGATGCGGTCGGCCGCTACTTCATGAACCACAATTCCTCGGCCGTGCTGGCGATCGATCCGCGCGTCGTGAACGACTCGATCTACCAGAAGACGATCGGCATCAATGATTTCTATCTCGATGATGGACGCGGCGGACCGCCACTCGGCAACATTCAGTTGCTTGGACGTGTCACCGCGCCGATTCTGAAGGCCAACTTGCCGCTCGCGCCGGAATTGGCGCTTGGGCTGATGAGCCGGCATGCGGTCGACTGGTACGCGATGAGCGAGGATCTACCGAGCGCCGAGAGCCGTGTGACGGTCGATGGTGCCAGTATCCGGCTCGACTGGCAGCGTTCGAACTGGACGACCCATCTGGCGCTGGTGGCGGCATTGAAGGAACGGCTGCGTGCTGCGGGTTATCCGATCGTACTGTCAAAGGCGTTCGACCGACGCACGCCCTCGCATCAGTGCGGGACGGTGCGCATCGGTCTCGATCCCGCGACATCACCGCTCGATCCGTTTTGCCGCGCCGTTGATCACCCCAATCTGTTCGTTGTCGATGCGTCGTTCCTGCCGACCTCGGCAGCGGTGAACCCGTCACTGACGATCGCCGCCCAGGCGTTGCGCGTCGCGGATCATGTTGCGAGGACCGATCTTCGAACTCATGGGGACATGAGATGACGGTTTACGATTACATCATCGTCGGCGCCGGCTCCGCCGGCTGTGTGCTCGCGAACCGCCTGAGCGTCGATGCGTCGACCAGGGTGCTCCTGATCGAGGCAGGCGGCCGCGACAACAACCCGCTGTTCAGCATGCCGGCGGGGTTCGCCAAGATGACCAAGGGCATCGCCTCCTGGGGATACTCGACGGTGCCCCAGCGCCACCTTGGCGGGCGGGTGCTGCGCTATACCCAGGCGAAGGTGCTCGGCGGCGGCTCCAGCATCAACGCGCAGGTCTACACCCGCGGAAATGTCCACGACTATGACGGCTGGGCCGCGGATGGCGCGATAGGTTGGAGCTACGCGGATGTCTTGCCCTATTTCAAGCGCGCCGAGGACAACCAGCGCTTCGTCGACGCCTACCATGCGCGCGGTGGTCCCCTGGGCGTCTCGATGCCCGTCAACCCGCTGCCGATCGGCGAAGCTTTTCTGCGAGCCGGGCAGGAATATGGAATGCCCTACAATCCCGATTTCAACGGTGCGCGGCAGGAGGGCGTCGGCCACTACCAGGTGACGGTGCGAGATGCGCGGCGGTGCTCGACCGCCACCGCCTATCTGAAGCCGATCCGTGGCCGACCGAATCTCACCGTCCTGACCGGCGCCTACAGCACGCGGATCGTGGTCGAAAATGGGCGTGCAGTGGGAATCGAGTCGGTGCGCGGAGGGCAGCGGGAGGTCGTTCGGGCCGAGCGGGAGGTCGTCCTTGCGTCCGGCGCGATCGGATCGCCTCGTCTTCTGCTGCTATCGGGGATCGGTCCGGCCGACCATCTGAATTCAGTCGGTGTTGAGCCGATCCACGATTTGCCTGGTGTTGGCGAGAATCTTCAGGACCACCTCGACCTCTATGCGATTGCGGAGTGCAAGGGCGACTTCACCTACGACAGCTATGTGAAGCTGCACCGCACGATCTGGGCGGGGCTGGAATATCTGCTGTTCAAGCGCGGGCCGGTCGCGTCCACCCTGTTTGAGACCGGGGGCTTCTGGTACGCCGACCCGGCGGCAAAAACGCTGGAATGGCCGGACGTGCAGTTCCATCTCGGGCTCGGCTCAGGAATCGAAGCGGGCGTGGAGAAGCTTGAGCATGCAGGCGTCACGCTCAATTCGGCATTCCTGCGGCCCCGCTCGCGTGGCACCGTGCGGCTCGCAAGCGGCGATCCGTCCGCGATGCCCATGATTGATCCAAATTACTGGTCTGATGCCCGTGATCGCTCGGCCGCGATCGAGGGGCTGAAGATGGCCCGTGAAATTCTCCGGCAACCCGCGCTCGAGCCGTTCGTCATGGTCGAGCGGATGCCAGGTGTTGCGGCCACAAGCGAAGCCGCTCTCGTCGACTATGCGTATCGGACCTGCAAGACCGATCATCACCCTGTAGGCACCTGCCGGATGGGCACCGACCAGCTGGCGGTGGTCGATCCGTCGCTGAGACTTCGAGGGCTCGATGGCCTGCGGATTTGCGACGCCTCGGTGATGCCGCGCATCACGTCATCGAACACGAACGCACCCACCATCATGATCGCGGAGAAGGCGGCAGATCTGATTCTCGGAAAGACGACGCTTTCTACGCCGGCGAACACGGAGCGTAACGTGTTGAAAGGTCCGCTCAGTTGCCCTGCAAGATGAGAAGTTCTAGCTGATGCGTGTTGGGCAACAGAGCGTCAGTTTACCCCGAAGGGGATCGCGCTCATTCCGCAAGAATGCGCCGGCAGGCGTCGACAAACACCTGGGCGCCGGTGACGATATCAGCGTCAGCCGTGTTCTCGGTCCAGTGATGGCTGACGCCGCCGATCGAGGGCACGAACAGCATCGCGGCCGGCATGATCGTGGCGAGAACCTGGGCGTCGTGGCCGGCGCCGCTGGGCATGCGGACGCAGCGTCCGTTCGCAAAGGCCTTGCTCGCAGCTTCAATGGCCTCCTGGAAGGGCGGATGCATTTTGGCGGGGACGCCAGTGCGTAGCCGTTCCAGGGTCACCTGACAGGGACCGCTCAAGTTGGTCTCATCGATCATCGTCCGCAGCAGCTCCTCCAGCCGCGCGATCACGGCCGGATCGTCGTCGCGGATCTGGAACAGCATCTCTGCGCCGCCCGGAATGATGCTCGGCGCCCCCGGATCGAGCGTGATACGGCCCGTTGTCCAGACCGTGCGCGGCCCGGCCACGGCCGGAAAACGCGCATCGATCGCCACGCAGAATTTGGCCAGGGCCAGGCCCGCATCCTTGCGCGCGGCCATGCGGGTCGTGCCCGCGTGGTTCTGCTCGCCGACGAAATTGATGCGGTATTGCCAGATCCCCACGATGGAGGCGACCACGCCGATCGCGAGGCCGCCCGTCTCGAGCGCGTTGCCTTGCTCGATATGGGCCTCCAGATATCCGATGTGGCGTCTCGGTTCAGCCGTGAAACGCGCCAGGCCGGCAAGGCCTGCATCGGATAGCGCCTCGCGCATGCTCTGCCCGGTGGTGCGGTCGCGCGCTGCATCGATGTCGGCTTCGCTCACGCCGCCGACATAGGACCGCGAGCCGAGGAAGTGACCGAAATGCCCTTCCTCGTCGCACCATGCCGCGACTTCGACGGCGCCGCGCAGCGACGGATCGGAGTTGATGACACGGGCAGCCTCGAGCGCATAGACGACCCCAAGCGGACCATCGAGCCAGCCGGCATAGTTCTGGCTTTCGAGATGCGATCCGGCCAGCAGTTTCGGTCCCGTACGCGTGCTCGTGCCGAGGATGTTGCCGATGCCATCGATCGTACCGGTGAGTCCCGCTTCGGGAAGCTTTTCGACAAGCCATGCGAGCGAGTCGCGATGCGGCTCGGAGAAGGTCGGCTTGTGCACGCCGGTCTTGTAGGCGCCGATGGCGCGGAGCGCACTGAGGTCGGCGAGCACGCGCTCGCCGTTGGCGACGGAACGATCAGGCATGTTCGGCAACCTTCAACGCCTCGGTGCGGATCTCCTCGACGAGGCGCTCCTTGAGACGGACGAACTCCGGCGTGGTCTTGATCTTGTACGAGCGCGGATGCGGCAGGTCGACTGCAATCTCGGCCTTGATGCGGCCGGGTCGTGCGCTCATAACGATGACCCGGCTGCCGAGGAAGATCGCTTCCTCGATGTCGTGCGTCACGAACAGCACGGTCTTCTGGTCGCGCTCCCAGATCCCGAGCAGCATCTCCTGCATCAGCGCGCGGGTCTGGTTGTCGAGCGCGCCGAAGGGCTCGTCGAGCAGCAGGATCTTTGGATCGTTGGCGAGCGCGCGTGCGATCGCGGTGCGCTGCTGCATGCCGCCCGACAATTGCTTCGGCCAGTGATTTTCAAAGCCGGACAGCCCCACCTGGCGGATGAAGGCATCAGCAATCTTGCCGCGTTCGCTTTGCGAAATGCCACGCTCGCGCAGGCCGAAGGCGATGTTCTCCCGCACGGTGAGCCAGGGGAACAGCGTGTAGGACTGAAACACCATGCCGCGATCCGCGCCGGGACCGCTTACCTCGCGCCCGTCGAGCAGAACGCGGCCGCTGGTCGGCCGGTCGAGACCGGCGACGATGCGGAGCAGGGTGGATTTGCCGCAGCCGGACGGACCGAGGATGGTGACGAAGTCGTTGTCGCCGACGTCCAGGCTGGTCGGCTCGATCGCCTTTGTCGGGGCGTGGCCCGCCCGCGCGGGAAAGGTTCGTGAAACCTGATCGATCCTGAGCTTGGTCATGCGAGCTTCCACGGAAACAGCCACGCATTGAACGCCTTGAACAGGAAGTCGGAGACGAGGCCGATCAAGCCGATGACGATGATGCCGAAGATGATCTGCCCGGTGTTGAGCAGGGCCTGGCTGTCGGTGATCATATGACCGATGCCTGACGATGAGCCGATCAGCTCAGCGACGATGACGTAGGTCCACGCCCAGCCTAGCACCAGCCGCAGGATTTCGGCGATCTCGGGCGCGGAGGAGGGCAGCAGCACCCGGCGGATGATGCCGCGATCGCTGGCCCCTAACGTATAGGCCGCCTCGACCAGGTCGCGCCGTGTGGCGCCGACGGTCACGGCCACCATCAGGATGACCTGAAACACCGAGCCGATGAAGATGACGAGCAGCTTTTGCAATTCGCCGATACCGGCCCACAAGATCAGAAGCGGGATGAAGGCGGAGGCCGGCAGATATCGCGCGAAGGACACGAATGGCTCAAGGAAAGCTTCGATCGGCTTGTAGGCGCCCATCAGCACGCCGAGCGGCACGGCAATGACGGCGGCAAGCGCAAAGCCGCCGACCACGCGCCAGACCGTCATGCCGATATCGAACAGGAAGCCGTGCCGGGTCAGGAGCTCAAAGCCTTCCTGCACCATGGTCAGCGGGTTCGCGAGGAAGGTCTTCGATACATGGCCCCCGAAGGTCGCCCAGGACCACAAGGCAACGAAGAGCACGAAGAACGCGAGGCCGTAAGCCGTACGTTGCTTCGCAGTCACGGGATCGAGCGGACGCATCACGGGCGTGGTTTCCAGACGGGGCGAGATCCTGCACCGGTTCGCTCCGCGCGAAGCGAACCGGCTTGGTGCTGGCGGTGTTTACTTGATGAAGCTCGCGTCGAAGAGATCGTCGACCTTCGGTGCGGCCTTGATGATGCCGATCTCGAGCAGCAGATCCGCGGCGTCCTTATTGAAGGCCAGGAACTCGCCGCCGAAGAACTTCTGGTTCGCGGCCTTGTCCTGCCAGCGCAGGTACTTCGCCGAGTTGCCAAACTGCTCGCCGGTCTGTTTCACGTCGGCGCCCATGATCTCATAGGCCTTGGCCTGATCCTTCGCGATCATGTCGAGCGCCTCGAAATAGCTGTCGGCCAGCGCCTGGGCGGCCTTGGGATTCTCGCCCAGGAATTTCGGCGTGCAGCCGAACGTGTCCATCACCATCGGATAGTCGAGCGTGGTGGCGATGATCTTGCCCTTGTCGGGCGCGGCGCGCACCGTCGAGAGGTAGGGCTCATAGGTCATCGCGGCATCGTTCTGGCCGGAGACGAAGGCCTGCGCGGCGGCGGCCGGCTCGAGGTTCACGACCGTGACGTCCTTCACCGACAGGCCATTCTTCTTGAGCATCCATGCGAGCGCGAAATAGGGCGAGGTGCCCGGCGCGGAGGCGGCGACCGTCTTGCCCTTCAGGTCCTTGATCGCGGGGAGATCGTTGCGGACGGCCATGCCATCGGCCCCGTAGCTCTTGTCGAGCTGGAAGATCTGCTTGGTCGCAACGCCGTTGGCGTTCCACGAGATCCAGGTCTCGACGGTTGTCGCCGCGCACTGGACGTCGCCGGAGGCAATGGCCAGATGGCGGTCCTTCTGCGGGATCTTCTTGATCGTCACATCGAGGCCATTCTTCTTGAAGATGCCGGCCTCCTTGGCGAGCGTCAGCGGCGCAAAGCCGGTCCACCCGGAGATGCCGACGCCGACCTTGACGTCATCGGCGAGCGCCGGCGTCGCTACTACGAGAGCAATGATGGCTGCGAATGCTTTTGTATTACGCATGATTGTTGTCCTCTTGCCGATCGATGTACTGAACCTGGTTGATCACATCACGTTGCATGAATTGTGCCGCTTGCGACATCGCTGCTCAACCTCCCTTGAAGCGGGCGACGAGACGGTGGGAGTCACCGGGATAGAGCAACCGCACCGCGGTCAGCGTCCGCGCGCTGCGCCAGGTGTAGCGGTCGATGACGAGGCAGGGCGCGCCGACCGCGATGCCGAGCGCCTCCGCGGTGCGATCATCCGCAACGACGGCGCTGATCGTGTGCTCGGCTTCCGTCCATGGGACATGATGAAGCAGCCACGAGCCGGGCGGCTCGGCCGCAAAGTCGGCGTGTGCTGCTTCCGGCACGGCTTCGAGATCGATCAGCCTGTCCTCGAGCGCGAACGGCACGTTGTCGGCGCTGTGGCGGCAGGTGATCGCGATCACCTTGCCCGTCTTCCGCACCCCGAGGCGGGCGCGATCGGCAGCACTTGCGGTGCGGCGCGTGCATTGGACCAGCTGATAACCATAGCCGCGGCCAAGTGCGGTGATTTCCGCGCGAATGTCGGCGATCTTGAGCACCGCGGACAGATGCTGCGGACGGCGAACGAACGTGCCGGCGCGTCGCCGCCGCTCGATCAGGTCGGCCTGTGCGAGCTCCGACAGCGCCTTGTTCACCGTCATGCGCGAGCAGCGATAGCGCGCCATCAATTGATGCTCGAACGGGATGCGATGACCGGGTGGCCACTCGCCGGTCAGGATCCTGGTCTCGATGTCGCGTCTGATCTGCTTGTAAAGCGTCGGCTTGTCGTCGAGCTTGTCGGTGGCGAGGCTCATGCGATGAGCCTCCGCACCGCCGTGTTGAAGCGTTCCCGCGCCGAGCGGCGAAGCACATGTTGCCCGCCTTCGACGGCCTTCCTGCCGCCGGCCCAAACACAATCGACCGCGCCTGCGCCGGTCGCAAAGATCCAGCCGTCGAGGACGGCGTCAGCACGGCGCCCGGCGAGCGAAGGATGGGTCGTGTCGAGGGTGACGATGTCGGCGCGCGCGCCGACTTTCAGTCCCACGACGGCTTGCGCGAGTGCCTGGCCGCCACCGGCCAATGCGCCGTCGAGCAGGGCGCGTCCGGTCGATGCGCCGGGCGCGTTCGACAGCACGTTGCGCTCGCGGTGCTTGAGCCGCTGGCCATATTCGAGTTGCCGCAACTCGTCGGCAATGCCGACCAGCACATTGGAGTCGGTGCCGACGCCGAACCGGCCGCCGGCATCGAGGAATTCGCGGGCCGGAAAAATGCCGTCGCCGAGGCTTGCTTCGGTGACGGGGCAGAGGCCCGCGACTGCGCCCGTCTTCGCAAGCGAAGCGACTTCCGTCGGCGTCGTATGGGTCGCGTGAATGAGGCACCAGCGCTGATCGACGGGCGCTTGTTCGAGCAGCCATTCCACCGGGCGCTTGCCGGACCAGGCGAGGGAATCCTCGACTTCCCGGATCTGTTCCGCAGCGTGGATATGAACCGGACCGCCGTCCGCAAGCGGCACGATCGCTGCCAGCTCGTCCGGCGTCACGGCGCGCAGGCTGTGCGGCGCGATGCCGATATTGGCGCCGGGCAACCTGCCGACGGCCTCGCGCGAGGCGGCAAGCAATTTTGCAAACTGATCGACCGAGCAGATGAAACGGCGCTGGCCGGCATGCGGCGCGTCGCCGCCGAACGTGCCGTGGGCATAAAAGCTCGGCAGCAGGGTGAGACCGATGCCTGACGTCTCGGCGGCCTGCGCGATGCGCGTCGCCATCTCCGCCGGGTTGGCGTAGGGCGCGCCGTCATGATCGTGATGCAGATAATGAAACTCGCCGACGCGGGTAAAACCATGCTCGAGCATTTCGACATAGAGCAGGGTGGCGACGTTCTCGACGTCGTCGGGCGTCATCGTGAGCGCGAAGCGGTACATCGTCTCGCGCCAGGTCCAGAACGTATCGGCGGTGTTGCCGCGCGTCTCGGCGAGCCCCGCCATGCCGCGCTGGAACGCGTGGCTGTGCAGGCTCGCTAGTCCGGGAACGGCGAGTTGATGGCGCTCGGCTCCGGCTGCCGGCGCGACGCCGGCTGTCACCTCGGCGATGGCGCCGTCGGTGACGACGACCTGCACGTCGTCGGCCCAGCCCGAGGGCAGCAGCGCGGATGCGAAATGCAGTCGTGTCATGTTTCCTGCCGGCTGGACAGAACCGCGCCACGATTATATGTCTAGACATATAAGTCAAGCGTCCGGCAGCGAAGGATTACCTGCATGGCAGAGCGCTTCGATCGGATCTGGCACAATGCCCGCCTCGCCACGATGCGAGACGATCTGCCCGATCTCGGCGAGACCGCGCACGGCGTGGTCGCGGCGCGCGACGGCCGCATCGTCTTTGCAGGCGCACACTCCGATTTTCCGGCGGATGCCGACGCGGCAGAGTGGATCGATTGCGCGGGGCGGTGGATCACGCCCGGCTTCGTCGACTGCCACACGCATCTGGTCTATGGCGGCAACCGCGCGCACGAATTCGAACTGCGACTTAAGGGAGCGAGCTACGAGGAGATCGCGCGCGCCGGCGGCGGGATCGTCTCGACGGTTGCGGCAACGCGGGCCGCGAGCGAGGCTGCTCTGATCGAAAGCGCACTGCCGAGGCTCGACGCGCTGCTCGGCGAGGGCGTGACCACGCTGGAGATCAAGTCCGGCTATGGCCTCGATACCGACACCGAGCTGCGGCAGCTCGGTGCCGCGCGTGCGCTCGCGCGCGTCCGGCCGGTTGCGATCCGCACGAGTTTCCTCGGCGCGCACGCGCTTCCCGTCGAAGCCGGCGGCGACAAGGACCGCTACATCGATCTGGTGTGTCGCGAGATGCTGCCTGCGGTGGCGCAGGCAGGGCTTGCCGACGCCGTCGATGCGTTCATGGAAGGCATCGCGTTCTCGGCAGAGCAAACGGCGCGTGTCTTCGCGGCGGCGAGGGCGCTCGGCCTGCCGGTGAAGCTGCACGCCGATCAACTGTCCAATCTCGGCGGTGCGGGGCTCGCCGCGAAATTCTCGGCGCTGTCCGCGGATCATCTCGAGCACACCGATGAGGCCGGTGCCGTGGCGATGGCCCGGGCGGGGACGGTGGCGGTTCTGCTGCCCGGCGCCTTCTATTTCATCCGCGAAACGCGGAAGCCGCCGCTCGAGCTGTTCCGCAAGCATGGCGTCAGGATCGCGCTCGCAACCGACTGCAATCCCGGCAGCTCGCCGCTCACCTCGCTTCTGCTCACGATGAATATGGGCGCGACGTTGTTCCGGATGACGGTCGTCGAATGCCTCGCCGGCGTGACGCGTGAGGGGGCGCGCGCGCTGGGCATGCTTGCCGAGATCGGCACGTTAGAGGCCGGCAAATGGTGCGACCTCGCGATCTGGGATGTCGAGCGGCCGGCCGAGCTCGTCTACCGGATCGGCTACAATCCGTTGCATCGACGTGTCTGGGGAGGCCAATGAGCGGCGCGGCGACACAGATCGTTGTCACACCCGGCCGCGTCAGCCTCGGCGATCTCGCGCAAGTGCTGGCGGGCGCGAGCGTGGTGCTCGATCCTTCGTTCTGGCCGACGGTCGACGCGGCCTCGGCGATCGTGGCCGCGGCCGCGCAGGCACCCGCACCGGCCTACGGCATCAATACCGGGTTCGGAAAGCTTGCCTCGAAGCGTATCTCGCCCGACCAGACGGCAACGCTTCAGCACAATCTGATCGTGTCGCATTGCTGTGGCGTCGGATCGCCGACGCCGGAGTCGGTCGTGCGGCTGATGATGGCGCTGAAGATCATCTCGTTGGGACGCGGCGCGTCGGGGGTGAGGCGGGAGGTCATCGCGCAGCTCGAAGCGATGCTGGCCCGCGGTATCTGCCCGCTGGTGCCGCAGCAGGGCTCGGTCGGCGCGTCCGGCGATCTGGCGCCGCTCGCGCACATGGCCGCGGTGATGATCGGTGAGGGGCAGGCGCTGGTTGGCGGAACGACCATGCCGGGCCGCGAGGCCCTGGCCCGCGCCGCTCTCGCGCCATTGACGCTTGGTCCCAAGGAAGGCCTCGCACTCATCAACGGCACGCAGTTCTCCACGGCCTATGCGATCTCCGGCCTGTTGCGCGCGCATGGGCTGGCCTGCGCGTCGTTGGTGACGGGCGCGCTGTCCGTCGATGCGGCGATGGCCTCGACGGTGCCGTTTCGTTCCGAGATCCACGCGCTGCGCGGCCATCCCGGACAAATCGCCGCCGGCGCGACGCTGACAGCCTTGCTCGACGGCAGCGACATCCGTCAGTCGCATCTTGAGGGCGACGAGCGGGTTCAGGATCCCTATTGCCTGCGCTGCCAGCCGCAGGTCGCCGGTGCCGCGCTCGATGTGCTGGCGCAGGCGGCACGTACCTTGATGATCGAGGCCAATTCCGTCACGGACAATCCGCTGGTGCTGGTCGAGACCGGCGAGATCGTGTCGGGCGGCAATTTCCACGCTGAGCCGGTCGCCTTTGCCGCCGACGGAATCGCGCTCGCGCTATCCGAAATCGGCGCCATCAGCGAACGGCGCATCGCAACGCTGGTCGATCCCGCGCTGAATTTCGGCCTGCCGCCGTTTCTCACGCCCGATCCCGGCCTCAACTCCGGCTTCATGATCGCCGAGGTCACCGCGGCCGCGCTCTACGCCGAGAACAAGCAGCGCGCCGCGCCATGCTCGATCGATTCGACGCCGACCAGCGCCAACCAGGAAGACCACGTGTCGATGGCCGCGCACGCCGCACGGCGGCTCTCCGACATGGCGGATAATCTCGCCTCCATTCTCGGCATCGAGCTGCTGGTCGCTGCGCAGGGCATCACGTTGCGCCTGCCGCACCTGACCAGCCCCGCGCTTGGGGCCGTCATCGCCGCGTTGCGCGAGGAGGTGCCGGCGCTCGGGCCCGACCGCTACATGGCCGACGACCTCGCCAAAGCCAAGGCGATGGTCGAGGCCGACGCGTTGCCGCGCATTGCGAGCGCGTCGCTCGCGAAAGATCCGTTTCCATTGCTTGCCTCAGAGGTCACCTCATGAACCGCCGACTGGACAACGAACGGACGATCCGCGCCCCCCGCGGCTCCGATATCAGCGCCAAGAGCTGGCTGACGGAGGCGCCGCTCCGTATGCTCATGAACAATCTCGATCCTGACGTGGCCGAGCGGCCGGGCGAGCTCGTCGTCTATGGCGGGATCGGCCGCGCGGCGCGTGACTGGGAGAGCTTTGACCGGATCGTTACCTCGCTGCGCAAGCTCGAGGGCGACCAGACATTGCTCGTTCAGTCGGGCAAGCCGGTCGGTATCTTCCGCACCCATGCCGATGCGCCGCGGGTGCTGATCGCGAACTCCAATCTCGTGCCGCACTGGGCGACGCTCGATCACTTCAATGCGCTCGACAAGGCCGGCCTGATGATGTTCGGCCAGATGACGGCCGGCTCCTGGATCTATATCGGTAGCCAGGGCATCGTGCAGGGGACCTACGAGACCTTCGTCGAGGTCGGGCGGCGCCATTACGGCGGCAGCCTTGCAGGCAAGTGGATTCTGACCGCCGGCCTCGGCGGCATGGGCGGCGCGCAGCCGCTGGCGGCGACGATGGCCGGTGCTTCGCTGCTCGCGATCGAGTGCCAGCCGAGCCGCATCGAGATGCGCCTGCGTACCGGCTATCTCGATCGTCAGGCGGGCTCGCTGGATGATGCGCTCGCAATCATGGCGGAGGCTGGGCAAACCAAAAAGCCGGTCTCGGTCGGCCTGCTCGGCAACGCCGCCGACATCTTCCCCGAACTCGTGCGCCGCGGCGTCAAGCCCGACATCGTCACCGACCAGACCAGCGCCCATGATCCGATCAACGGGTACTTGCCGAAGGGATGGACGCTTGCGGAGTGGGAAGCCAGGCGCAAGGACGATCCCAAGGCTGTGGAGCTCGCGGCAAAGTCCTCCATGGTCGACCACGTCAAGGCGATGCTGGATTTCCACGCGCAGGGCATTCCGACGCTCGACTACGGCAACAACATCCGCCAGATGGCGAAGGACATGGGGCTGAACAATGCGTTCGATTTCCCGGGCTTCGTGCCGGCCTATATCCGTCCCCTGTTCTGCCGCGGCGTCGGGCCGTTCCGCTGGGCCGCGTTGTCGGGCGATCCCGAGGATATCTTCCGCACCGACGCTCGCGTGAAGGAGCTGATGCCGCACGACAAGCACCTGCACAACTGGCTCGACATGGCGAAGGCGCGCATCAAGTTCCAAGGGTTGCCGGCGCGGATCTGCTGGGTCGGCCTCGGCGATCGGCATCGGCTTGGGCTCGCCTTCAACGAGATGGTGGCGCGTGGCGAAGTGAAAGCACCGATCGTGATCGGCCGCGACCATCTCGATAGCGGCTCGGTAGCAAGCCCGAACCGCGAGACCGAGGCGATGCGCGACGGTTCGGACGCGGTGTCGGACTGGCCGCTGCTCAATGCGCTGCTCAATTGCGCCAGCGGAGCCACCTGGGTGTCGCTGCATCATGGCGGCGGCGTCGGCATCGGTTATTCGCAGCATGCCGGCATGGTGATCGTTGCCGATGGCACGGCGGAAGCCGGTCGCCGCCTCGAACGCGTGCTGTGGAATGATCCGGCGAGCGGTGTCATGCGTCACGCCGATGCAGGCTACGAAACGGCGATCGACTGCGCCCGCGCAAACGGCCTCGATCTGCCGAGCCTCGCAGGCTAAAGCGCGATGAGATTGGGCTGCTCAGCGCTTCCGGCTGATCGGCTGTCCGGATACCAGATCGATGAAATGGACGCGCGCGCAGGCGGGGCAGGTGAAGGCCTCAAAACTCCGCCCCTCGGCGCCCTGCTGCTTTTCCAAATGAGTTTGCACATTCATGCCCGTCTGAGGGCAACGAAAAACGATCAAATCGGCCATCGAGACAGCATGGATGGATGGCTCATTTCGTCCTTGATATAGATCAGTTTTAGAATCGTCCCAGCTCCACGGCAACATCCGCAAATGCGAAGGGGCCCCGAAGGGCCCCTCAAGATCACCAACGGCGCCAGCCATAATGGCGCGGGCCGTAGTAGCCCGGCCCATAATATCTGGGTCCGTAATAGGGTGCGCCGTAGCCATAATAGTAGCTCGGCTGCCGCCAGCAACGCCCCCAGGCGTCGCAGACCAAGCGAACCTGCTCGGCATCTGGGGTCACCTGCGGAGCAGGCGCCACTGGCATGGCCGCTGCCGGCGATGCCGCGACTGCGGCGAACAATGACGCGGCAACGAGGCCAATTCCAAACTTCATGATGTGTCTTCCTTTGCTTACCGGCCCCAAGATATCGAACAGGTTCTGATCAAATTGTGGCGGGGCCGAAATGTAATGCAGATGAATGAATCTTCATCCGGACGGTCATGGAGCCGGGACATCGGCGCCCGTGCGGCGCCGCTTTGATCCTTGATCTTGCGCAATTCGCGCGCGCTCCGGCGCCTCTAGTCTGCATCTCGTGGGAGCGGCGACGCGCCGGTCCCTCAAGAAGGTGCACCACCATGCGGACCATTCCCAGCCTCTCGATCTCGCCCGAGAAGGTCTTCTTCATCATCGCGAAGTCGCGCCAGTCCGACAGCGGGGCGGACGGTGGCGGCGTCATCCTGGACAGCGGCGACGACGACATGAGCTATGGCCGCGGCGGCCGGGGAGAGGCGACCGACCGCGCGGAGCTGGCCGGCTTCATCCGCGACCTCAATGTCGACGAGCAGATCGATCTCGTGGCGCTGACGTGGCTCGGCCGCGGCGACGGCGACCTCTCGAGCTGGCGCGAGCTGCAGGCCCAGGCCGCGCAAGCACACAACAATCGTACCGCCTCCTACCTGATCGCGACACCGATGCTCGCGGACTATCTTGAGGAGGCGATGACGCAGTTCGGCAAGTCCTTCGAGGAGTTCGAAGGGCATCTCTGACCGGCCGGACTGCACAGATTAGCGCGGGCTAGCCTTTCGCGGCGCCCGCGCCAATCCTGGAGTTGCCGCCGGCTGCGCGTCGGCGTCGCTCAGAAGCAGGGGTGCCGGCGCCTATCCTGACCGATATAGGCGGCCGAGCTCTGGTAGCAGCTGTTGGTCGGTCCGTCGTAATAGGCGAAGCTGCCGGGCGTGACCCCCGGACCCGTAATTGTGGATGTAGCTGATCGGGTAGGGCAGCGGATTGGTGTAGTAGCGGTGGTACCGGTGATGGACCCGCGCCTCGGACAGGCTCGGGGCGAGCGTCACCACCGACAGGGCGGCGACCGCCGCAAGGCACTTCAACTTGCTCATCTTGATTCTCCGGAAGCCGACCTAACCGACAACGATCTTATAGCGATTTGCGACCCGTAGGGCACCCGCTTTGCGGCCATAGACCGGGTGAAATTCCACAGATTCACGCCTTGGTGCGCCCGGGAAAGCCGGCGAGCCCCAAGGTCTGCCCATTTTTGGCCTTTTCCGGATGCTTAACGAATTCCCAACACAGTTTGGCCAAGAGTTCGTTCGCGTCCGGTGGCCGGCCCCTTGGGGTCTCTTTGAGGTCGGCTCACTTCAAACCAGGCTTCAGCCGTTACTCCGCAATGCGCATCACGCCCACCTGCCTGCTGTTGCTGTTCTGCGTCGCCGCAGCGCCTGCGCGCGCGGATTTGCACATCACGCGCGACCACGGCGGCTACGTCGAGGAATACAAGGCCAAGTACAAGCGTATCCGCGAAAAGGGCGAGCGGGTCATCATCGACGGCATCTGCAATTCGGCCTGCACCTTGGTCCTGGGCATCGTGCCCATGAACAAGATCTGCGTGACACCGCGCGCCAGCCTCGGCTTCCATCAGGCCTATTACGACAAGGCATTCACCTTCGGCATCAAGGTGACCAGCGCCGCGGGCACGTCCGACCTGATGTCCTATTACCCGGACACGGTGAAGGACTGGATCCAGCGCAATGGTGGGCTCACCCCCGAGATGAAGAAGATCAAGAACGGCGCCGATCTCTGGAAGATCGTCGATCCCTGTCCCGACGAGTGGTGAGCGGCCGGCCCAGCTGACGTCGTCCTCGATGCAGCCTGCAGCTCTCTCGTGCAGCGCAGCATCAGACCCGCCCAAATTCGCATTGCGGCGCTGCCTGTCATCGGGCAATCAGAGCGGCAATGAATCATAATCAAGAAACTTGGGCCGCACGCGCGGCGCCGGTCCTCTTCGTCGTGCTGTGGAGCACCGGGTTCATCGCCACCAAATCCGTCGTCAACAACGCCGATCCCTTGACCTACCTCGCCATCCGCATGGCGATCGTGGTCGGGTTGATGGCGATCATCGTGGCAATTGCACGTCCCAAATGGCCGGATGGGGCCGGAATCGCCCACAGCGCGGTCGCGGGCATTCTCGTCCACGGCTTCTATCTCGGCGGCACCGCGATTGCGATCGCGCATTCGATTCCAGCCGGTCTCTCCGCGCTCATCCCGGGCCTCCAGCCGATCCTGACCTCGACCATTGCCAATCGCTGGCTCGGCGAGCGGGTGACGCCGCTGCAATGGGGCGGGCTCTTGCTCGGTCTCGGTGGCGTGGTGCTGATCCTGCACAATCGTCCGATGACGGGGGAGGCGGGCCTCGGATGGCTCGCCTCGGTGGTCTCGCTGATCAGCATCACGCTCGGCACGCTCTACCAGCGCCGCTACTGCAACCACATCGACTGGCGCGCCGGCAATCTCGTGCAATATGTCGCAGTGACGCTGTTCTTTGCGGCCGGCGCCTTCGCCTTCGAGGACCGCGTGGTGCACTGGACGCGGGAGTTCGTGCTGGGGCTGGCCTGGCTCGCGGTGGCGCTCTCGATCGGATCGATCGGCCTGCTGTATTGGCTGATCCGCCATTCGGCCGCGACCGCGGTTGCGAGTCTTTTCTATCTCGTCCCGGCGGTCACGGCGCTGATGGCCTATCTGCTGTTCGGCGAAAGGCTTGATGCGGTGGCGGTGGCCGGCATGGCGATCTGCGCGGCGGCAGTATTCCTCGTCAACAGGCGCTTCTAAAGCGCGATGAGATTGGGATGAATCGTCATCGCGCTTTAGGTTGTTGTTTGCGCATGATCTCCGCGCAAACGCGTTCCGCGTTTGTCGCGAGGGAAAACCGCTTCACACTTTTCCGGATCATGCTCTAACCGCGCGGGCGGACTTCGGCGCGGCGGGCAAGAAGCGCGTGCAGAGCCGCCGGATGCCGGGCACCCGGAGGCCTGGTCTCGGGTCCGCGATCAGCGCTTGGCTTTCTTCTTTTTCTTCGTGGCTTTCTTGGTGGCTTTCTTCGCGGCCTTCTTCACGGCCTTCTTGGGAGCGTTCTTCGCGGCTTTCTTCTTGGCCGTCTTCTTGGCCGCCTTCTTGGAAGCCTTCTTGGCCTTCTTTGCTGCCTTCTTCTTCGGCGCTACTTTCTTTGCGACCTTCTTGGCGGCTTTCCGGGCCTTCTTCGGCGCTGGCTTTGCAGCCTCTTTGGGCGGCTCGGCGACGGGCATCGCTTCGATCGCCGGCTCAATGACGGGTGTGTCGTCGTTCATATCGTCCCCCAAGGTTTGAACGGAGCCACGACGATAGCGGGATTCGACAACCTGTCAAAGCAACGCTCAACTTCTGCGGATCTTCGCGTAAGCTGCGAGCGCGCGCTCGCGTCCCTTGGCATGCTCGACGATCGGACGCGGATAGCCGTGGCCGAGTTCGACGCCTGCGCTTACAAGCTCGATCGGTGTCGCGTTCCAGGGTTGATGGATCAGCTTCGCCGGCAGATGCTTCAGTTCGGGCACCCAGCGCCGCACATAGGTGCCATCAGGATCGAACTTCTCGCCCTGGAGCACCGGGTTGAAGACACGGAAATAAGGTGCGGCATCGGCGCCGCAGCCGGCCACCCATTGCCAGTTGGCGGGGTTGCTGCCGGGGTCGGCATCGACCAGCGTGTCCCAGAACCAGTCTTCGCCCCGTCGCCAGTCGACCAGGAGATGCTTGACCAGGAAGGAGGCCGTGACCATCCGCACCCGGTTGTGCATCACGCCGGTGTGCCAGAGCTCGCGCAGGCCGGCATCGACGATCGGATAACCGGTTTGGCCGCGCTGCCAGGCGGCAAGCGCGGTCTCATCATGCTTCCACGGGAAGGCATCGAACCCTGGTTGCAGGTTCTCCGTCGCGAGATCGGGATGGTCGAACAGGAGGTGACGGCAGAACTCGCGCCAGCCGAGCTCGCTGAGGAATTTCTCGACGCCGCTCGCGAGCGTGGGGTCCTCAGCGGCGGCGAAGCGCGCGGCGTGCCAGAGCTGGCGCGGGCTGATCTCGCCGAAGCGCAGATGCGGTGACAGCCTGGAGGTGCCTGGCAGGTCGGGCCGGTCACGCTCGCCGGCATAGCTGCGCGCGGTGGCCTTGAGGAAATCGCGCAGCAGGACGCGCGCCTTGCTCTCGCCGGGCTGCCAGCTCTCGCGCAAGCCGCCGGCCCAATCGGGCCGCGTCGGTTCGAGCCCGTAGCTTTCGAGGGCATCGCTCGCAAGCGCTGGACCCACCCGCAGCGCTGTCGGTGCGGGTAGAGGTTTTGGCGGATCGCCCAGCGCAAGCACGCGCCGCCAGAATGGCGTGAACACGCGCAAGCCGCGGCCCTCCTTGTTGCGGATTGTGCCCGGCGAGGCCAGGAGGTCGCCGGGGAAGCTTTTTGAGTCCACGCCGAGCTTTGCAAGGCTCCCCTTCAGTTTTGTCTCAAGCGCTTGATGCGGCACCTGCGCGATCTCGTTCCAATAGACCGTGACCGCACCGCTCTCGCGTGCCACCTCGGGGATCACCTTGACCGCCGGCCCCCTGCGTAGCGTGAGCGCGCCGCCGATCGCGGCGAGGTCTGCGGCAAGCGACCGCAGCGACTGCGCCAGCCACCAGCGCGCGGCGGCACCGAGCGGCCGTCCGGCGGTGTCGTCGAGGACATAGAGGCAGATCACCGGTGCGCCAGTGCGCGCGGCGGCGTGGAGGGCCGGGTGGTCGGAGAGTCGCAGGTCATCGCGGAACCAGACGATGATCGGCGGTGGGCTTGGCATGCGGGAATGATCCTCGTTTACCTTTTGGAAAGCATGCCGCCGGCCGCAGTTGCGAACCACCGTTAATGCGATCGTAAGCCGGTTCCTCAAATATACGGCGTTTTTTCGGGGGAGTTTGATGTCCAATTCTTCGACTGGGAAGTTCCTGCCGCAGGTCAGGTTCAAGCTCGGCACCAAGGCGGTGCTGTGCGCGGTGCTCCTGATTGCGGTGAATACGGCACTCGTGGTCGGTGCGGGCTATTGGTCTCTCACGTCGGAGTTCAACGATCGCGCGTTGCGCGACATCGAGGTCAATCTGCGCACGCTGGCGCTCGCCTTCGCCGAGATCGTTCCCGACGCCAGGATCACGATGAAGGACGGCATGGTCGTCCGCGCCGAGATCCCCAAAATGCCCGACTTCAAGGACCACGCGATCGTCGATCGCGCCGTGTCCTATGTCGGCGGCAATGCCACGCTGTTCGTGTTCGATGACGCCAGTGGGCAGTTCGTCCGCCGCTCGACCAATGTGAAGAAGGAGAACGGCGACCGTGCCGTCGGCACCCAGCTTGCCGCCGATCACCCCGGCCAGGGCCCCCTGCGCAAGGGCGAGGCCTACAAGGGGCCGGCGACGCTGTTCGGCAAGTCCTTCATGACCGCCTATTTCCCGGTCGCGGATACGGCCGGCAAGGTCGTCGGCATCCTCTATGTCGGCATTCCCATGGCGCAGTTCGAGAGCATGATGGCGGAGGCGATCCGCAACATGGCAATTGCCGCCGGCATCGCAGCGCTGCTGGTGCTCGCTCTGACCATGTTGGTCGTGCGCCCCGTGACCAAGCCGCTGAGCTCGGTGACGAACTCGCTGACGGCGCTGGCCAACGGCCAGAACGACATCACCATCGATTGCGAGGACCGGGCGGACGAGATCGGCGAGATCGCGCGCACGGTCGCCGTGTTCAAGAGCAAT